>MWFC01000154.1 GCA_002071415.1 Bacteroidetes bacterium ADurb.Bin012 | reverse complement strand
CAAAAAACAACGTTTGATGGTATCTTGTGCTCCACAATCATTTCAATATGCTGTTTCAGCCGCTTGCGGTCTTCTGGTTTCATTCGTCCTCCTCAAGAGATGGGTCGGCTGGTCTTTGAACTGGTTTTACATCCACGCTGACCTTGCCGGCTGAAACAGCACGGTTGTAATTGGTGATAAACTGGTCTATTCTCGTGAAGGCATCCGGCGATATTCCATAAATGCCAATCTTCGCATCCTCGTTGCTGTTGTAGGTGCAACAGGCAATTACTGCGCCGATTGTCACTGTTGCCTGATTGAGTAAATCATCCGTAACCTCAAACCGCTTCCGCAACTCGGCAAGCTCGGCGGTCAGGCGGGCGAGTTCGGCGTTCAGACGGCTTATTTCAACTTGCAGAATTAGCAACTCCCTGTTCGATATGGCATAGTCTGCTTCTAATGCTTTACAAAGGTCTATCTTGTCAGCGATTAACTCTTCGTTTTCTAATTTCAATGCTTCATACTCGTCTACCAGCAAGCAATAATCATGAGAGTTGTACAATTCTTCAGGCATTTTTTATCCCTAACCCTTCCTGTGCTTTACGTTTGCACCAATTGGCGTTGTGTTTTTCGCCGTCCTCGTAAATCTCATTGAGGGCAACCCACCGCTTATTCCCCAAGTCGGTCGCAATTTCAAGCTGGCTCAATTCGTCATGAAGCATCTGCGATAATCGTTCATTTTCTGCTTTGAGGTCTTGGATTTCAAAGTCTTTGTCTCGTAATTTTGACACCCAATAGTTACAAGCATCTACGATTTGGTCGCCTTCTGCATCAATTTCTTTACTGGCTATCGCTATGAGGTCATCAACTGTTGTTTTGTCCTTAGCATTGACAAAACTGGCGATAAATTGCAACGCGCTCAAATAATGAACTTTTTGTTCGTTGGCTTTGTTATAAATCCGTTGTGCATCAATCAATGCGTCTCTGCGGTGTTTCAATTCGTCTTTCGCATCGGCTAATTCTTCTGAAATCAGCCTGTT
>MWFC01000153.1 GCA_002071415.1 Bacteroidetes bacterium ADurb.Bin012 | reverse complement strand
ACCTCTTTATCCAATAGGTTAATTAGCTGTTGGTAGGTCTTTTTATTCAGATCAGCCATCCTTCACCTCCTACAAAATATCGACGCCACTTTCGTCTTCTATCTTCCGCCAATGCCCTCTGGAATTGACGAACCCATCTATCCCCGAAGCATCATTTGGTTGCTCAATCTTAATCCCCCTTGTCCGTTGCATATATTCGACAAAATCGCTAAATCCTACCTTCACATATTCGCCATTCTCTATGAGCCGTTTTTGCGCTATCGGTTTCATGTTTTGCACAGCCTCCTCACGTAACCGCTCGAATATCGCAATGTCCGGCGGTTTAGCCGCTACGTTGGAATATCTTTTCGTTAGTACCTCCTTTAGCGAATCCAAATATTGCGGGGATAAATCCCGTATATATTTTGTTATTTCAACCTGCTGAACGTCATTATATGCGGACTTGTAGTATTTCATTAGCCAATACGCAAACTCAGAAGGACTCATCCCCCAGCCTCCTCAATCAGCCTTATAAAATTACGCAATCCATCATCGTCTCGACGTATCAAAAACCTTATTCTATCCCATAGAGAGACAAGCACCGAAGGTAAAAAGGGCTGATCTTGCCAGAATTTATCACCAGTACACCGCAATTCTTGAAACTTTTTCATCATAACTTCAATTTCCTCTTCATATCCCTTAGTTAGGTAAATTATTTTTTTAATCGCCGCACCTTCTTTCCCGTAGTTAGCAAAAGCTCCGTTCACCTCCTCGAACCGCTGTTTTATTGCATTGTATAGCTCTATATCGTTTCCAGCCTTGCTTGCTCTTTTGCGCTTAGTCTTTTTATCGTTAATAACAGCATAATTCATACAATCAAGTGTAGAATCATCAACCTCGTCTTGTATTTCTTTTTGATAGTTTTGAATTTCGTTTTGCTTCGAAAGCGTTACCGCTTCAGCCGAAGGCTGTCTTATATTTATATTACTATTACTATTAAGATTAAGATTTATATAGTTCGACTCCCTTGTAAGGGGCTTGTA
>MWFC01000152.1 GCA_002071415.1 Bacteroidetes bacterium ADurb.Bin012 | reverse complement strand
AGAAAGCAATTCCTGAAAGGCGTTTTTTGAGAGTCCGTAAAGTGCAGGGGGATTTACAGTTATAAAGTGACGCATAAATGACGTATTAAATACCGGATAAATATTTGAATAGTTTTTAAGTTACCTATAATCTTGTCACGAATTCGAATGAATCATGAAACAACCTGACTTGGGTAAAAAGATCACTGAATTACGTTTGGCTAAGGGTTTGACCCAGGGCGAACTTGCACAAAAATGCAATTTGAGCCTCAGAACGATCCAACGTATCGAATCGGCTGAGGTCACCCCCAGGAGCTATACCGTGAAGCTGATCTTTCAGTGTCTGGATTACCAGATCTACGATTCATTTGGCAAATTCACCTATAGGCTGGACAGGCTGGCTTACAGGATACGAATAGGGCTCGGGCAATGTTACAAATATGTACTGGATTTATTTAACTTAAAAACACACACCATGAGAAAGATCACAATTCTATCCTTACCCTGTATTGCAATAATTTTTCTTTTTCTATTCTTAGGGACTGAGTCAAAAGCTCAGAGCCATGAAAAGATCATCGCCAGGATAGCTACACAGAATAACAAATTCACAAAATGGTTCAATACCGGCCAGATTGACTCTCTTGGATCGGTATACCTGGAAAACGCATGTATGATCCCCTCCAATTACCGGGAGATCCATGGCCGGGAATACATAAAAGGTTACTACAGCTTTTTGTATGCCACCGGATTTCGTTTCACTGAAAATACTTCCAGTGCACTGGTCATATCAGATTCCATATTGGTAGACAGGGGAGTCTGGAAAGCCGGCCAGATGACAGGAACGTATCTTACCCAGTGGCGTCTCTGTGAGGACGGTGAATGGTACATAGAAAATGAGATGACAAATACGGATCTTGTTGAAGAATGAGAACCTGAACTCCGGCAAATTTCTTGCCGAATCGCCGGTCGCATAATCAAAAATATCTATCACTCACCATTCAGAGCGGCCGATAGCCTTACAGCCGTTTCTTCATTTTCCACGATGATCATGGCTCTGCCT
>MWFC01000151.1 GCA_002071415.1 Bacteroidetes bacterium ADurb.Bin012 | reverse complement strand
TTTATGGCGAAAGTGGAAGCCCGAAATTCAGGGGAACCTGAATTCTTACAGGCAGTTAAAGAAGTTGTAGAAACAGTTTGGGATGTTTATATTAACAATCCTCGTTTCGTAAAAGCGAATATTTTGGAGCGTATTGTAGAGCCCGAACGCGTAATTATTTTCCGCGTTCCTTGGGTTGATGACAAAGGTGAAGTGCAAGTAAATCGTGGTTTCCGTGTTCAATTTAACAGTGCAATCGGACCTTATAAAGGTGGATTGCGTTTTCATCCCAGTGTGAATCTTTCTATTTTGAAGTTCCTTGGTTTTGAACAAATCTTCAAAAATAGCTTAACTACTCTTCCCATGGGAGGAGGCAAAGGTGGCAGTGATTTTGACGCCAGAGGAAAAAGTGATGCCGAAATTATGCGTTTCTGCCAGTCATTTATGACAGAACTATTTCGTCATATTGGTCCCAATACAGATGTTCCGGCAGGTGATATTGGAGTTGGAGCTCGGGAAATTGGCTATTTATTTGGAATGTATAAAAAGCTTATGAATGAATTTACCGGAGTTCTTACTGGAAAAGGTCTTAATTGGGGTGGTAGTTTAATTCGTCCTGAAGCAACCGGTTATGGAGTTGTTTATTTCACTGAAGAAATGCTGAAAACCAAAGGTGAAACTATTAAAGGTAAGAGAGTAGCTATTTCAGGTTTTGGCAATGTTGCTTGGGGTGCCGTTCAAAAAGTGAATCATCTGGGTGGAAAAGTTGTAACTATTTCCGGTCCCGATGGTTATATTTTAGATGAAGATGGTATCAGTGGTGACAAAATTGATTATATGCTTGAACTGCGTGCTTCTAATAATGACCGTGTAAAAGACTATGCAGATAAATATCCTAGCGCGAAATTCTTCCCTGGAAAGCGCCCCTGGGAAGTGAAAGTTGATGTTGCTATTCCTTGTGCTACGCAAAACGAACTGAATGGAGACGATGCAAGATCACTGATAAATAATGGAGTTTTCTGTGTAACGGAAGCAGCTAATATGCCTTGCACTCCGGAAGC
>MWFC01000150.1 GCA_002071415.1 Bacteroidetes bacterium ADurb.Bin012 | reverse complement strand
AACGTTTCATTTACGCAACGAATATACAACATTTTTAATATAAAATATCAAACTTGCGTAAACCACTTTCGCGTTTATGCTAAATATTGGATGATAAATTACATGATATCAATATGATAAACTATTATTTTTTTAATAAAAATAGTTGCATTTACGAATGTTTTACTAATTTTACCGTTATTGATTTTGAAATATGGACATCGAATATTTAATCGCAGTTTTTGAACGGAGACTTACGCTTCAAAGGTACAGTGACAGTTCCGTAAAGAATTACAGCAGTTCGGTGAGGAGTTTCCTTCAAGTAGCGGAAAAGCGGTTTGATCAACCCGACGAATTAAATGAAAATGAAATTGAAAAATACGTTTACTGGAAAATAAGGAAAGACCATATTAGCAGTTCCTATCAGCGTATGATTGTAGCCTCTATCGATAAATTTTACAGCTCGGTAGTAGGTAAAAATTTGAATATAAGACACCTGTATCCATCTCGTATAGAACATGAATTGCCAAAATACCTGACCCGCGCGGAAGTGAAACGGATGTTACAAGCTGTCGCCAATCCGAAACATGCCTGCATCATCAAGCTGCTTTATGGTTGCGGATTGCGTTTGAATGAGCTGCTTCATTTAAAAATTTCGGATATCGATTCGGAAAACATGCTGATTTATATCCGTCATTCCAAAGGGAATAAATACCGGGCAGTAATGCTGTCCCCAACTTTATTGGCCGATTTGAGAAGTTATTATAAATCCTATCATCCAAAAGATTATCTATTTGAAGGACAGGACGGAGGAATGTATTCTGCAAAAAGTGTTCAAACCATTGTGAAAACGGCTGCAACGAAAGCAGGAATAACAAAAACGGTCTCGCCACATATCCTACGTCATAGTTTTGCGACACATCTGCTCGAAAATGGAACAGATATCAGGTACATTCAGCAGCTTCTGGGTCATGGTTCGGTTAAAACCACCGAAATCTACACACATATCACCGATATTGCCAAAGCGAAAATCAAAAGTCCACTGGATATGTTATAACCAATTCGAA
>MWFC01000149.1 GCA_002071415.1 Bacteroidetes bacterium ADurb.Bin012 | reverse complement strand
CCGACCCATTGAGGATTGGGGAATACTGCTCGGCGACAATGCGGCGGCTTCGGCCATTCTCGACCGTCTGTTGCACCGTGGCCATCTTCTGAAATATGAAGGCAAAAGTTACAGGCTCAAAGAGGCATCTAAAAGACTTGCATTGGAAAGGAAAAGCAACTAAATAAAAACCCGTTCTGTCGACCCTGGGGTGGGGGATTTTGACCCGGCCACAGGTGGGGGATTTTCAAGTGGCCATCCGGGGTAGGGGAATGACTTGATCTTTTATTTAATAGAATATAAACTTATACAACAATGAATGTGATACAATATAATCATTAATTTGTGTGTTGTAAAAGGAGGAAATCATGGGAGCAAAAGAAGAAGTTTTGGCAGCAGCGAAAATAGTGATTAAATCAAGAGGCATTAACGAATTTGCGGTTGGAGAAGTTATACAATATATGCAAAAGAATAAAACGAAATATAAAGAACCCACAATTCGCTCACAGATTGTATCTCGATGCTGCGTAAACTCACCGAAGCATCACGATGATCAATATAAATATTTCAAGCGCATTAGAAAGAACACTTACAAAATATTGGAATTTTAGAATGAAGAGAAAAATTTAGATTCATCATCCGGCTGATGCTTACTTTCACTTACCTACGCAATCACAAGGGGGAAGTAAAAAATGAACTACCCCGTAGCAAGCTGCGGGGTATCCAAATCCAAAGGAACGAAGTAAGCTTCAGGGAATTGACCCTTAGAGATTAAAGATTACTGATTGAAATACCTTTAACGTGAAGCTCAGCGGCGGGCGGTAGCCCGTCCGCTGGCGGGCCTTATTAGACCTTCTTTGTCGGTAATCCAAGCCATGCGATTGGTAATTCATTGAACTTATAGTGACAGTTGACACTGTGAATGTAATCTAACACATCTTTGTATTCTGGCTTCTTGAACCAATCGTTCAATACATAAACATATTCAACCTTTAACCCCAATGGAGCGACCAATTTTAGATATTGCTTTCGTTTGAAATCGCAAGTCTGTAATTTTTCGTCAACCGACCCTGCAACT
>MWFC01000148.1 GCA_002071415.1 Bacteroidetes bacterium ADurb.Bin012 | reverse complement strand
TTTTCAGGGTAATGTTTTACGCGGGATCTTGCCAAAATTGGGTTTCAGCGGAGGGTTTTTCTTTATTTCTGCCAGGCAGGTTTTGATGGCAACATCCAGTTGTGGGTCTTTACCCTCAACATAATCCTGGGGCATAATATCCACTTCAATATCGGGATCGGTTCCATAATTTTCTACACCCCAACCGACATCTTTGAACCAAAAACTGAATTCCGGTTGAGTTGTAATTGTTCCATCCACTAACCAATGTCGGGGCCAAATTCCGATTACTCCTCCCCAGGTTCTTTTACCAATCAGTTTTCCTAATCCTAATAGTTTAAAACTGTGGGAGAAAATATCGCCATCGCTACCGGCATGTTCATCTGTGATACAAACCATAGGACCCATTGGAGCATTATCCATATAAGGATTGTTATCCCACCAACGGGTTTTGTCGTAGCCAATTCTTTTGCGCGCTAGTTTTTGTAGCAGTAATCCAGAAACGCTGCCTCCTCCATTATCTCGGACATCAATAATCAGTCCTTCATAATCCACTTCTGCCAGGAAATAGCGATGAAATTCAATCAAGCCATCTTTATGCATATCCGGAAGATGCAGATAGCCAAGTTTGCCTTTAGAAGCATTGTGGACATACTCTCGGTTACCTTCTACCCAATCACGATAACGAGCTTTGGATTCATCTTTCATTGTGGGGACGGTTACCACTTTTTCTTCTTTGCCATCGGGACTGGTAACAGATAGTTGAACTTGTTGTCCTGCTAAATTCAGAGTTAATCTTTCCGGAGGGGTAGTTTTATTTACGGGAATTCCATTTACGGCTTTTATTATCCAGCCCTCGGAAACATTCATACCCGGGTTCATAAAAGGTGAACGATTTTCACTTAGCCAATGGTCTCCTTTTAAAATACGGACTATTTCATAGCCCTTTTTGCGAGCATTATAGCGATAATCAATTCCCAATTTGCCGATTTTATAATTGGGGCTTTGACGATAGTCCCCTCCAAATTCGTAACAGTGGCTGGTTCCCAATTCGCCTTGCATTTCCCACATCAAATCGGAAAAATCACTTCT
>MWFC01000147.1 GCA_002071415.1 Bacteroidetes bacterium ADurb.Bin012 | reverse complement strand
GAAAAGAATCCTAATGGTAAAAAAGAACGCTGGCAAATGGAAAAGGTTTTTGATGTAAAACGCCGTTATCAAACTTGGCTTAGAAATTATAAGCGTTGGACTGGACAATTGGACGCTGACCGTAAGGCGGAGGAAATAGCTGAAGCCTTGAAATACTGGGGGCAAAATAATGCTTGAGAAACTCAAAGATATTCTAACAGAAAGAGAACTATTAGGTAAATTGCTTTTCAATCCGGATTCATTTGCGCGGCTGGATCGGTTACAGGATAAACACTTTGCCGATCCCAAACACCGGGTAATATATTCGGCGATTGTCGGCCTAAATACCGAAGGCAAGATACCTGACGAACTTGCCGTCATTGATTGCTTAAAGAAAAGCGGCGATTTGGAAAGGATCGGCGGCGCGTACTATCTGACCGGGCTGATCGAAGGCATTGTATCGCCTGCAACCATTAGCCAAGACGAAAGCCGGTTAATCGAATTTTGGCAACGGCGCGAACTTTACACGCGGTTAGGTCAATTATTACCACGTTTAGAACAGGCTGACTTGTCAGAGATAAAAGCTGAAGTGTTTACGATGCTGGAAAGTGTCGAGACCAGTAATAAACACCGTGACTTTCGGAATCTAACGGATATAGCCAGCGAATTTCTAACCGATTACGATAAAAGGCAGGCTGGGAATGAAGTCAGTCTTAAAACCGGATTTAAAGACTTCGATAAATTCTTTGAAGGATTAAAGCCGGGCGACCTGATGTATTTAGCCGGAGCGACTTCCAGCGGTAAAACAGCCTTCGCTTTGGGTGTTTGCTACAATCTGGTTAGAGCGGAAATACCGGTTGCGTATATCAGTCTGGAAATGTCAGGCAACCAATTATTTGCTCGTTTGATTCTGGAAACTGGCAAAGAGATTATTCCGGCGACTTCATATTTAGCCAATTATCCGCTTTACATTGATGATTCCGGCGACGGTAATATAGGATCAGTATTATCCCGGACAAGTCTTTTAATCAAACGTTATAAAATCCGCCTGGTGGTCATTGATCACTTACAACTTGTCACCGGCAAAGGTGAAACCAGGAATCAGGAATT
>MWFC01000146.1 GCA_002071415.1 Bacteroidetes bacterium ADurb.Bin012 | reverse complement strand
ACGAAAAAAAGACGCCATAACGATTAACGGCATCTCAACCACTATTTGAGTTTGTTGTTGAGAATTAAAAAGTGATGAATTTTGAACGGATAAAAAATAGTTATAAAACGGGATTTGTTCTGATTTCGATAGATGAATACATCAGGAAGCATTTAGAGAGTCAGCAAACTGAGACTGAAAAGGATCTTAGGAAACGATTAAATGCGGCATTGAACGATTATAAGAAGGGCATAAAATGTTTTTGTGGTAACGATATTTGGGTGATAGGGTCGGCTATTGTTAGAAATGCTTGCTTTACGTGTATAACAGGCGAAAGTTGCCCAGACCATGATTATGAAATAGATGAGGCGATCATCAAGAGACCATCTACAAAAAGACGAAGGCATATTGACACCATGGATAAAAGTTAAATTCATGGACTTTTTAATAACGATGGATTTGAAATTAACCCTAAACTTATTAAAAAGCCTTCATTATGTTTGATTTGTACCAATAATGACAATCCCAATGAAGAAATACTATGTAATCTGACCCGCTACGACCAAAGGGATAGGGATGATTTCACATGCTTTGTATATATAAAGAGTATGATTGATTCAAAAAAACGCACGACGGTACAACGCGCAGTCATAAGCTTTAGTGACACACCAATGTTATCAATTTCTGCAATGCTCCCCGATGCGAGGATTTGTAATCCAAGGCGAGATGAGTTACAGTTCTTGAAGCCATGAATCACGAAACGCAGGGATTGCAAATCTCAAAGAACCGAAATTGGATGGTTGGTTATAACATTTCCAGCGGGCTCTTGATGCTGGATTTGGCAATATCGGTAATATGCATGTAGATTTCGGTGGTTTTGACTGAATTGTGTCCAAGAAGCTGTTGAATGTACCTTACATCTGTTCCATTTTCGAGCAAATGTGTAGCAAAACTATGCCGTAGGATATGTGGCGAAACCGGTTTTGTAATTCCTGCTTTCGTTGCTGCCGTTTTCACAATCGTTTGGACACTCTTTGCGGAATACATTCCACCGTCCTGCCCTTCAAATAGATAGTCTTTCGGATAACAGACTTTGTAATAATTTCTCAATTCAGGCAATAAGGT
>MWFC01000145.1 GCA_002071415.1 Bacteroidetes bacterium ADurb.Bin012 | reverse complement strand
TTTTAGGCTCCGGCGGTTTTACGTCTTCGACGACAGGCGCGTTGTATTTTTTATTACAGTTCTCCATGCACAACTGAAATTGGGCTTCGCAAAGCCTCCGGTCAGGGTCCATATTCCAACAAACCTGCTTACTGTCTTCGCAGGACTTGATGCATTTTTCAAGAGAGGCTTCTTGCTCATTTTGGTTTGCAATGGCAACCCCGGAAAGGGACAAAGACCACAAACCCAAGAGGTTGAAGAAACAAACGATGAAAATAGCCTTTTTCAAAGAATTCATACCGAACCTCCTTAAACGTACAGTCCTTTTTTAAATTCTGAAACGGTTGAAGAATAACCCCAAAACGACATTTGTTCTTTAATATATACATTTGTTCCTGTTTAGGCAATCATCAAAACAAGTCCTTTTCTAAACATTTTAAAAGGCAGGCTTTTCTTTTCGCCTTCGCCAAAATGGCCTTTTTCCTGTTTTTTGCCCCTGCAGGCAAGGTCCCTATTAAATACAATATTAATCCTTTTTCCCTTGACAGGTTCGCCCTCCTTTACCTATACTCCGCTCACACGAAAAAGAATTGCTGCCAAAATTCTTATATAAACATAAGAAGAATCACAATGAAATTTGGACAGGAAGTTCTTATTAATTCAATTAAGAAGAAGGAGGTCGGTAATGAAGTTAGATGATATCAAGAAAATTGCAGTAATTGGTTCAGGAGCTATGGGGAACGGCATTGCCCAGGTATGCGCACAGGCCGGCATCAAGGCCGTCATGGTGGACATCAAACAGGAGTTTCTCGACAAAGGTATGGCCACGGTCAACAAGAGTCTGGATACTCTGGTCGGCAAGGGTAAAATGACTGCTGAGAAAAAGGCCGAAGTCATGGGCAATTTGTCCACATCTTTAAGCAATACCGAGGCAGTCAAGGACGTTCAGGTGATTATCGAAGCCGTTCCGGAAATCATGTCTCTGAAGAAAACAGTGTGTGCCGAAATATCGGCTGCGGCTCCGGCTGACGCGCTGATAGCGTCCAACACTTCCACCATGAGCATTAGCGAAATCGCCACGGCCGGGAAGAACCCGGAGCGGATTCTCGGTATGCATTTCTTCAATCCCGC
>MWFC01000144.1 GCA_002071415.1 Bacteroidetes bacterium ADurb.Bin012 | reverse complement strand
CCAGAAGAAATTGAAGCCGGTCGTGGCAGTTGGGGAGAACGTTTACCGCTTATTACCGAAGCTGCTACTTATGGAATGCTTGATGAGATGACGGGTAAAGTAGTATCTCTTATCCCTGATGCAGTACAAGCTGTCAAAAGAGCAAAAGCATTCCCAATACCTTCTGCTAAAGAAATGGTATATGCTGCGGAAGCTCCTTTTAAACCATTACCAGCATATACAAATAGAACCAAGTACAATGAATTGTCCATCAAGGCTGACCCGCAAGTTAGAGAAGCTAATACATGGATGAAGAATTGGTATAATGATGAGGCAACCCTTAAACGACTTGATGATTTAATAGCGGAGCAATCAATACGAACTGAGACTACTCATCCATATGAAGTTTCCGGAGAGTGGGAAAATATGCTTGATCGTATCAAAAGAGAACGAGCATATACGGCACAAGTTCTTCCTTACAATGAATTAATGAAGGATCCGCGTTCGTGGGAGCAAGTTGCTGGGCGATACAATGAGAGATATGATAAGGCGTATGTTGCTCCATTCGGTTCTAATATAAAAGCAACGGCAATTCATGAAGGAACACATAGAGTAACAAGAGCTGATGAATTTATTCCTGATTGGATGAAGGAAGAAATGACTTCAGTTTTTAGTGATTTTAGAGACTTACCAAAAGATAGTCCACACCTTAAAAAAATACCATGGAGGGTTGATGATATATTAGGGCAAACAATTTTGGATTATTACACAGAGCCTACCGAGATTTATGCGCGAATGATGGAGATGCGTCATTCCACAGGATTGAAACCAGGACAGAAAGTAGGTAATTTGTGGACGGGCATACAAATACAGGAAGGAATTCAAGGAAATATTTCAGGAGTATCATCAAGATTTTTTGAGTTAATAAAAGATGTAGAAGGTTTTACCAATCTTCTTAACAAACTCCCCGCCGTAGCCGGCCTCACTGCTGGTGGTCTTGCTCTTTCAAGTCAAGAAGCTTCCGCAAAAGATTATGAGAAAGCAAAGGATAAGTACCCTGAAGTATTTAAGATTGTTGATCAGCGTAACATTGATTCAATAACCGGACAACCTGTTTCGGATTATTCCAAACTACATGGTTC
>MWFC01000143.1 GCA_002071415.1 Bacteroidetes bacterium ADurb.Bin012 | reverse complement strand
TTTTTTCTCGCTGATTTACCCAGATTATCAACTGATAACTAATAACTTAATGTTGACAACTTAAAACAAATAACTGATAACTGTCAACTGATAACTGTCAACTGATAACTGTCAACTGATAACTGTCAACTGATAACTGTCAAACTCCGATCCCCATTCCCCATCTCCTCCATCCTACATCCAAATAGTATTCTTCTTTACTAAATGCTGTGCATTAAGAGCTTACTGCTTCCATGTTTCCTTCGGGCTTTTTACGTGCAAATACCTCTACCCACAGCACCCACATCAGAAAAATCATGAAATAAAAGAAGGTCTTGAATACGTAATTATGGAAAAATTCGAAATGTTGTGGCATAGGTATTCCTGTCAGGCTCAAACCTACGATACGAATAATATTGATGAAATGAATCACGATAATTCCTGCAGGGATATACCAGAGTTTATGTTTTATAGGCCCGCGAAAACAAACCATGATAAAAATCCAATGCATCCACTGCTTTAAGCTTGTACAACCTGGGCTTACATCTACATAACTCCAAGTCCCTTGATGATTTATCACGTATATAGTTTGATTTACCGTCGTTACATCGAGGCCAAAAATATGCTGCAAAATCCAAACACTTTGATTGAAAAGAATGTCTGAAGCAAAGATGAAAAGCTGATCCACCTGAGTCTTGAAAGGATAGAAATTGTGATTTCCCCAAAAAATATAAATGAAATGGAAACTCAACAAGAGAAAGGCAAACATAAGAACATCTTTTACAGGTTGCCATGCCTTGCTTTGTTTAAACTGTAGGAAAGCCTCAGTAATCTTTTTCATTATATATCTTGTTGAATACGATATTCCGGGAAAAAATTTTCTACGGTATTCATAATCGAGGATTTTTTTTTCAGAGCATTATAAACATCGGGTAAATGAATTAAACGTAGTGTAGAATAAGGGAATAATCGTTGTCCGAATCCTTTTTTGAATCTAAATAATCCGTCATGAGCATTAGCCCCCACGCCACCACCTAAATGTAATAGTTTTGCACCTACTTTCATGCCTTCTAGAATAGCAGCATGAATCATCATTTTTGAAGGACTATATTTTAAAAATTCGTTAGTTGTTGCTCCAAGATGGTATTGCATCATCGAGCCAAAGAGCGTAAATAATCCTCCAGCAGTAAATCTCCCCTCAGGTTCAT
>MWFC01000142.1 GCA_002071415.1 Bacteroidetes bacterium ADurb.Bin012 | reverse complement strand
CGTGAAGGTCCCGAATTCCCGGGTTGCCTTCGTTAGGCCTTCGCCACCTATGGTGGCCACCACCACTTTCTGGTGGACATCAATGCCGCATCCCCTGGATACGACTTGATTGAAACTTATTTGAGGTTCCATCGTTCTTTTGTTTTATTCTTAACAAAGATACGATTACCTCTTTTTCATTCGCTTGGACGTCTATTACGTCATGGATGTTTCATGTTTCAATACATTAGAATCGACTTATGCAGACAAGTATTTATTCCAATTCCCTGGCCGGAATATAAGGTCTCTTCCATTCCCCCGGACCTGCAGGTCTTTTAGTACCGTCGGGATTCTTCAACGTAACATTGACTCTCTGACCGAGTGTCTGATACAGGAGAATTGGATCCTGCCAGGACATTTTTTGCAGTTTCAGATAGTCGGTTCTTGAACACTGTTGAGTACGTAATCCATCAAGCTTATACAGGATTCTGTTTGTTGGGCGAAGGATAGCTGTGGCAGTCCATGTGAAGAGCTCTTCAGAATCTTGTGCCTTAAGGATCAGTCCAGGGAGACCGTTAAATTTCCAGGGTCCTGAAGAAATTGGAATTTCCTGCGTAAACCACACGTGGTATTCCCTTCCCCTGAAAACTGTAACGGCCTTAATACACTCGTAGCCAAGAATTTCTGTTTTCTCCTGCAGCAGATGCCACTCCATCCTGGGAACAGGTTCCTGATATACGTATTCCCTGTTGATAACCCCGGATGAAACCATCAAGGTTCCTTTAGAAGGATAGTTGAAATAATAATCTTCGTAATTGATCTGAACGTCTTTTGCCAAATCTTTAAAAGGATTCATTTGTTTTTCCGCGACTGCCCATGTAGAATCCACTTTTGCTCCGTTCAAACTGTAATATTTTGAGATTTGAGATCCAATTTCAAGGCAGTGTAAGTCGTGAAAACGGGTTTGGGTTACTGTGTCCTTATAAAAAGTATGTCTATAATTTACGGCATACCGGCAAGTATCAACAGGTACTTTGCTGGTTTTTTGCCTGAAATAAGGATCATACACTTGTCCAAAACATTGAATTATGAACAAGCTGAAAGACACGCATAAAAAGATTTTTCTCATTTTAATTAGTCGGCCCTTAAAAAGTATTTAAATTATTGAAAATCAGCAAAAATAAGCCATAAAACATTTGGAATAAGTGCA
>MWFC01000141.1 GCA_002071415.1 Bacteroidetes bacterium ADurb.Bin012 | reverse complement strand
TAGCCAAGTGGCTAAGGCAGCGGTCTGCAAAACCGTTATTCATGAGTTCGAATCTCATTGCCGCCTCCATGAAAATCAATAGCTGCGGGATTGATCCCCGCAGCTATTTTCGTTTTCTCCGGGATTATGACACAGTCTATTTTTCATCATTCCCGCAAAGATACTATGTTGCAATTCATTTTCAAGTCGTTTCGCTCTTCTCTGGAAAGAGTGAGTCCCATGTAGTGCGTAGCTTTAGCTGCGCTTTAACGGGTCTGAAGACCCGTGCTATATTCATTTAGAATGAAAAAGGGGATGTTATTGCATGCTCTCCCGGGTGATCTTCCGGTTTCCATTCAGTTTGCTCAATTCCAGATTTTGACGGCTTCGTAAAAAGTCAATTTCGCACTCTTTTCGTCATACCGGCAAAGGCCGGTATCCAGTAATTACAATGAGTTATGGACCCCGGCTTTCGCCGGGGTGACGGTGTGGGTTGCTTTTTACGAGGTCGTCAAAGTTTCCGCATTTTTTTGTCCACGGCAACCACGTATCCGGAAGAGATGGAGACGATGGAATCGGGGATTTTTTCAGCAGCGTGGAACCGGCTCGTTGGAAAAGCGGCGGAAATAAAAAGCATCAGAAGGGACAGGGCAAGAAGGGGGGCGCATTCAATCTGGAGAACATATGTTTGTAGAGAGCTTTGAAAAATGTCATTTCGAGGAGCGTGAGCGACGAGAAATCTAAAGATCCCTCATTGCATTCGGGACATGGATTTCTCCCTTCGGTCGAAATGACAAAAATGGCCGTTATTCAAAGCTCTCTTGTCTTATGCCGTATTTGTGAGGCGTTGCTTTTTAACAAAATCCGATAGGCGTTTCAAGTTCTTTCGTCGTATGCAAAGCCAAATATAAACATTTGTAATAATTATCGAAGTATTGTATGAAAAAAAGCATTTATAAAAAGTAAACTATGGTTTGGGGTAGAAGCAACATTTATTGGAGATATTTGGGTGGCGGTTTGTTGCAAAAAAGGTTGTTTTTTGGGTGAGCTCCTTGGCAAAGGCAAAAGAAATTAACTCAACGGAAAAGTTGTTAAATGTTATTCGCGGCGCGAAACCGCCTTTTCCGGCAACGCCGGGCAGCGGTCCGAATATTTCTTTCAAGAAAAAGCCTTCCTTGAAGATAACCGCCAACTTATTCCGTTTTTTCAA
>MWFC01000140.1 GCA_002071415.1 Bacteroidetes bacterium ADurb.Bin012 | reverse complement strand
CCGGGTGTCGTGTACTTAGGTGACCATTGTCCCCCGTCCACGTTGATGCGGACTTGGTTACTACATACCATGAGGAAGTTGTTTTGCGCCAGGATACGGCAGGTTTTGCGCAGTTCCTCACTGAATTCTTTGGCACGTCTCATCCCCATCTTATCCCCGTCATCTTTGCCCATCTCCATATCAGTAGACAAAGCAGCCAATGAGTCAGCCATGATACCATGTATCTTTCCCTTTTGCGGAGGCTTCCATTCTCGAACCGTTTTGAAAACTTCTGGTACGGTGTCAGGTCGGTAATAATCCCCGTCCTCAAGTTTCATACCAAACATTTTGGAGAATGTAGGATTGATACGGGCCTCAGGATCATGGAACTTTACAAGACCCCCCTTCTCTTGTATGCACCCAGCAATTGAACTAAGCAGTACTGTTTTTCCTGAACCACTCGGCCCAAATATCTCTACCAGAATTCCCGCTGGTAAACCACCTCCACGAACTCTCCCTCCAGATATTGCTAAGTCAAGAAGGGTCGAACCTGTACTAACGGTGTTGTAGAAATTTCCGTCATACTCAGTAAATACCTCTTCTTTATCCGACGCTATCTTGTTTTTCATTTGGCGGCTGATTGGGCCGGTTGGTCTTTTCGTTCGTTCCATCATTTAATGAGTTTAATGATTATTTCAGTCACTTGCCGTTCTTCCAAACCTTTTTTCAAAAGCTCAGATTTTAATCTTGTTTTGAATTCATCAAAATTAGATCTTGGCTTCTTCAGTTTTAACTCTTTCCACTCCTTATTTATTCGTTCGAAGAGTTCTTTTGTCAGTTCCTTCTCTGACATACTGGAATCAGTTTGTTCCATCCATTGCTCAATTAGCATTAAGAACAATTCTGCTTTGGTTATTCCTTTCGCCAGTGTGTAGAGAGTTAAATAATTATGAACCCGGGGGGTTACTTGAACCCCCACGAGTTTATAATCATCACGCTTGCTTTTTACACCTAAGATTGGCATAGTCTGTTATTCGTTTGCGTCAGCACAGGCATCATACATTTTACAGGTTTCACATTTGTCGTACTTCTCAAAGTCAACGCCAAACCTGTACCCATGTGGACAGGTGTCTTTGCCTTTCGCAGTTGTTTTCTTACTCGGCTTTTCTTCTTCCTCCTCTTCAGGCTCTGTTTTTCTTGCTAGTTTACCTATAGGTTTACGAGTGAAAGTTTTCTTGG
>MWFC01000139.1 GCA_002071415.1 Bacteroidetes bacterium ADurb.Bin012 | reverse complement strand
GTTTTCCACAACGGTAAACTGGTTAACAACCAAAAAATCGTTGTTATACGGATTTTTAAAATCAATCAGCCAAACAAGGTCGCCCCGATCCTCGCCATCCACCCGCTTTGAAACAGGAATACCTTCGGTTAAAAACCGGTGAAAGGTTTCGTTATTCGTCAACAATTCCGGTGAATGAATACGCTGGATTTCTTTTATGGCATCTTCCAGTACATCGGCGGGCATGTTTCTATTGATACGTTTTAGTGCTTTTCGCAACCGATTGTTCAATAAAACCTGTTCGTAGCTTTCCCGTTTGTCGGACGTAGCACCGAATGAGGTTGAAAATTCATTGTCGGGTGCAATATCAGGACCATAAACCGATTCGTAACCAAGTTTTTCCAGTAACTCGATAGCAAATTCTTCTATGCTATTTTCGGTAATGGGTGTCATTATTATTCATATTTGTTCCGACCACAGGATATTTGATTCATAAGTTTGTCTTCATAGGATATTTGCACCATAAATTCAGCTCCGTAGGCGCAACACCTTTGTAGCAAATTATAAGATAAACCATGCCACATATGTGCGGTACATTTGTATATTTGCAACACAAGTTTATATCTACAGGATATTTGCACCATAAATTCAGCTCCGTAGGAGCAACACTTTTGTAGCAAAAGATTTATATCATAAGATAAAGCAAGCCCCGTAGGGGCGATACCTTTAGTCGTTAAATTGAAATAAATATTTTTCATCATATTCAATCTCAAATTTTTGCAAAAATTCCATATATTCTTCTCTGAATGTTTTTTTACGGTGATGTTCCTGTTGATTTAGGATATAATTTACTACCGCATTCAATTGTGACCGACTGTATGTAAATGCTCCGTATCCTTCCTGCCATTCAAATTTTCCTGGTATCCATTTATTATCATTGATGTATTTGGACGCATTGGCTTTGATGTTTCTTGTTAAATCCGAAAGAGATTGTGAAGGATGAAGCCCTATCAACACATGGCAATGGTCGGGATTGCAATAAATAGCCAATGGCTTGGATTGTTTATGTTTAATGATGCCACAAATGTATTTTTCTATCTGTTCCCGATGGTTTTCAGAAATAAGGTTTTGACGACCTTTTACAGCAAATACAATTTGTACCAATAATTGTGTGTATGTATTAGCCATGTTGATTCGTTTTATATGCCGCCCCTACGGGGCTGAGGGTAGCGGTGTCATTATTTGTTTCTAC
>MWFC01000138.1 GCA_002071415.1 Bacteroidetes bacterium ADurb.Bin012 | reverse complement strand
AAAACCTTCGGCTTTGAGTTTGTCTATCGCTTGCCAGGCTGAATCGTAACTGCCGACAAATTCTGCATAAATGGAATCGGCATCAATGCTGGTAAACTTAAAACCTAAGCCCTTTAGCAAGTCAATCATTTCGTCTAACTTGCCAGATTCAATTTGAAAGACGATAACCGAAACGGTGTAATCGCCGTCGTTGGTTGTCTCTTTAAACTCTGTAATGAATTTTTCCATTTGTTCACCTTTCTTGTTTAGTTAAAATATTACCAAAACCGGTATCCAGTTCGGTATCCGGTTTCTTACCGTGAAATATGATAAAATTTGATAAAATTTGGAAAGTAGGCAAACTCATAAAGATTGTCAGATTGGCACAATTCTGCTTGCAAAATATCGTCTATAAATATAACTTTACCCGCTTTTTGAGCCCTCGTAGTTCAAATGGATAGAATAGAGGATTCCTAATCCTTTGACTATTAACGGAAAAAGCATTTCGTATCCTGCCGGTATCCGATTTTAAACTTCCAAACGTGCATTTTTAAGCCTGAATTGAAGGTCTGTAATTTACCGCGTTAATTGCCCGGTCTTTAAACACTTGCGCCAAAAAGTCTTTTGGAAACGCCGTATAAATTTCTGTCACTGTCACGCTGGAATGTCCAAGCAATTCTTTGACCAGTGAAATATTGTTCGTCTCAATCAATTTGCGCAAAGCAAATGTATGTCGCAAGGCGTGAATCGTTTTCCCGCTAAGCCCGGCCTGTTTGCTATACTCTGAAAACTTCCGGCTAATATGAAAAATGCTGTAAGGATCACTAACCGCTAATTGGTAATCAGCGATCCGATCAACCGGTATCGGAATGATTCTTTCCTTGCGTCCTTTGCTTTGTTCAACCTTGATAAAATCGCCGTCAAGCTTTGAATGAAATAATTCACTAAGCCGCATCCCGGTTGTCTCATAAACCCGAAACGTTGCCGCTAACTTCGGATCGTCAACCACGCTGTAAATTCTGTCCATCTCTTCCGGTGTTATAAACTTTGGCAGTTGCCTGTCGGTCTTGATCTGCTTAACGTGAAAAGGTAATTGAATCAAGCCCTTATCAGTCAGATAATTCAGCATAGCCCGTATCCCGCGCAGGCGGATATTAACCGTTGTCGGATTGTATCGGCTTTGAAGGTAGGCTAACAGTTCGCTGTAATTGGATCGCTGAATTGAGTTAAAGTAAATAAACCGGCCTAATGAGTTTACAAAATCATTAGCGGC
>MWFC01000137.1 GCA_002071415.1 Bacteroidetes bacterium ADurb.Bin012 | reverse complement strand
TTTTAGGAGGTTTGAGGATGAAGAAATTATTCCCACAACTGCTCGAAATCCACCCTATGAAAGGGCATCACTTCGATTGTTTTATCGCCTGCGACGATTTTGTCTGTTTGGTCCAACGTAACGATCCACCCCTTTTTCATCCCGAAAAAATTCATGGCATGGAGCAGCCCATCTTGTTCCCTCTCCATATTGTCGTGATGCAGCTCCCTGCACGCTTGAATGAGCAAGTGGGGTTTGTTTTCGCGACATACTACAAAATCGCATTCCACTCCGTTTTCGTTGTAATAGTAAAGTTGACTGGTAAGGCGCCGCAATTCCCAAAATACCAGATTTTCGAACTTTTGTCCTAAATTTTTCATAATCGATGGATTGATTGCAGCATATAAACCATTGTCGATGAAGTAAACCTTGCGTGGATTTACCATCTGCGCCTTATAGGAATACGTAAACTTCGGCAGCAAGTAAATCATATAAACCTGTTCTAAAAAGGACAAATATTCCAATACCGTTGTAGAGCTTTTAAGCCCAACAATCTGCTTCAACTTGTTAGCGGATATGGGATTTCCCATGTTGGACACCATCAACATGAGAATGCGTTTCAGAGATTTGTCGTCGCGGAGGTTGTGCCTTACAATTATATCCCTGTAAAGAAGATCGTTTACCAACTCCTGCAAAATTTCCTGGTTACCTGTAGCCAAAAATTGTGGGAATCCTCCTGTTTCCTCAAATTCCAATAATGATTCCTTACAAGCTGGCAACGACTTATAACCACAAAACTCTTTGAATGAAAACGGGAAAAGTTCCTGTGAGAGATGCCTTCCCGTGAGTTTTGTGCCTAATTCGCGGCTCATTAACGAAGCATTTGAGCCTGTGATAACTACCTTATATCCTTCATCCAGTTTCCCATGCACATACACCTCCCAACCTTTCACTACCTGAATTTCATCGAAAAATAACAATTTTATTTCTTTGTCGGCTGCAATCATCATGTCCAGCAGTCGGAAATCGGAAAATTCAAAATTGAAAAGCTTGGGGGTATCAAAATTCACAAACAACCATTTGTCATCCTGTTCTTTGATCAATTGGAAGAGAAGAGTACTTTTTCCGCATCGGCGAATACCAGTAATAATCAGTGCAAAATCCCTCAAGATGGATAGCTTCCGCAACAACATTCTCGGATAACTTCGGTCTTCGTCTATTCTTTTCCGTTGAAGGGATATCACCTCTTCCAAATCAGATATTTTTATCATGGATGGTGATGTTA
>MWFC01000136.1 GCA_002071415.1 Bacteroidetes bacterium ADurb.Bin012 | reverse complement strand
TCTTTCATCAGAGACGGAGCCTTGTCGTAAATAGAGTCGCGATGATTGCCAATAGACAAAGCTCCGCAGCCTTTGTACCAGTGGCCAATCTTCAAACGGAACCTCCTATCCTTATCCTGTTGAATGGTGGAATAAAAAAAACGTAAGTCCTTTGATACCTCCAGAATGTAATCTTCGCCGGAACGCATAAGCGGGTCTTTAGAATGAAGCATGGAAATCGGTTTGAAATGAAACTCATAAATGTTATCAAAGACGTGATTCAAGTAAGATTGATTTTTATCGCTTTTTTCACAACACTCGATCCTTACAGCCGGACAAAATGATAGTGTATCACCGGTTCGATAAGCATTTCTTTGCATTGTATATTCAAATCCGGCCGCACCTTCGGCAATGAATATCCGTTGCCTGCCTGAATCTCTTCTGACATTTTCCACACCGTGCTTGACCTTCCTTACCTTCAACTTTGACTTGCCGTATTCCTCAATATTGTTGATCATTCTGCCGGGATAGCGATTCGGGCAAGCTTCCAGGTAATCAATGATGGCATAATTATCGACCGGACTCGAAAATACTTTACCGTCTTTCGTTTTAACTCGTACACTTCGTTTTTTTGTTTCATCAAAGTAATATCTCAAATGGACATACCCTCGATCTTCATAGGCATCGCCATCATGGGACTGTCCATGATAGAGAGTAAATTCTCTTTTTAAACTCGGAACGATTGCGGCATTGAAATTCGGATTATCAGCCCAATGCCATGTCTGAATGAAATCGCATTTCTCACGCTTGGCCAATTCAATTTCCATATGTTTCATGAGATTAGCCAGTCCACATTTCCTAAACATCGGACGCACCTCCACGTCAATAACGGCACAGTATTTCTCTTTGTTCTTCAACACGCCCGTAACAATCCAGTTAATACCGCCCGTGATTTTCATGGCCGAACTGCCAAAACTGATAATCGGTTCAATCAGAGAAGGCTTCAGAGGAATCCGCCAATTGGTATCCCTATGCAGCTGAGGATATTCTTTATGAAGCTGCCCGACAATCTTTTTAAAGTAGCCGGTTTCACACCAGAACTCAGCCGGTTCTATAATGCTCCATGCATTTGGACGGATTTTGTAATGACCGCCGCGATCCGGTCCTTCAAAATTTCTAATCTGTATCTGTACGTCCGGCAAGATACTTAAATTCAATCGCCTTCGAATCCTATTCCGGCAATATTCAACAACTGTTTCGATCTTTTTGGTTACCACCTGTACGGCCCTCCGAAAACTTCTCTTCACAATGTAAAAAACA
>MWFC01000135.1 GCA_002071415.1 Bacteroidetes bacterium ADurb.Bin012 | reverse complement strand
CGTGAAGAGTTTATTGGATATATCGAAGAAAATGATCTTGAAGATGAGCTGTCAAAAATGTGTGAAGATCAATGGGCTGAAATTGAAGAAGCAATGGTTCCGGAACGCAAGAGGAAATTTTAATGAGACTGGTAATAGACTGTAATGGTCTTGCTTATAAAAGCGTTTATGCAATGTCCGAACTATCATTCAAGAAAAATCCAACAGGGGTCATTTATGGATTTCTTGAACAGATATATCTCTTGGCGGAAAAGTTCAACACCAATCAATTTGTATTTTGTTGGGACTCAAGAAGATCATATCGAAAGCTTGATTGCAAAACTTATAAAAATCGTAAAATTGATGAAGACAAAACAGACATTATTAAAAAAGCCCATGAGCAGTTTTTTGAAATGAGAAAGAATGTATTGCCGCAAATGGGGTTTAGAAATGTCTATCATCAAACAGGATATGAAGCAGATGATTTGATTGCATGGTGCGTTGCTCGTTTCCCAGATGAATACATAATTGTTTCAAAAGATAATGATTTGTTACAATTGTTATCAGCAAACAAATATGCACCAATCTCCATTTATAACTTTTCAAATATTGTTACCGCAAACGATTTTACAAAAAAGTATGGTTTAGAACCTTATCAGTGGGCTACGGTAAAAAGCCTTGCGGGTTGTACATCTGATACGGTTCAGGGCATTCCGGGAATTGGAACAGAAACCGCCGTAAAATATTTGAACAATGTATTGAAAGACGGGAAAGCAAAGCAGAAAATTGAAAGCGAAGAAGGCAAAAGGATAATGAAAGAAACATTTAATCTTGTTGCGTTGCCTTATGCTGGAGATGAACAAATCAATATCAAAGATCCTGTCAATGATGAATTTTATTCATTAGATTTCATGGATGTATTTAAAGAGTATGGGTTTAATTCATTTCTCATTGACGAGAAATTTGATAAATGGAGGAAAGTATTTCAACTGAACAAGGGAAGAAAATGAACGAAGGAATAAAATATGACAAGGATAAACAAGGTTGGTATCCCATGCCTCTTGTTATCTTAAAGCCTCTTGCAGATGTTTTCTTGGCAGGAGAAAAAAAATATGAAACTTTTAATTGTCTTAAACCATTTGAAGATAGCGACAGAAGATTTTGGGATGCCATGATGAGACATGCCGAGGCTTGCCAAATTGATCCATTAGCGATTGATGAAGAAACGGGATGTTATCATGGCGCACAAATAGCTTTCAATATGTTATTAAGAATTTTCAACGCTAGGAGGAAATGAGATTATGGTATATGTTGGAATTGATCCGGG
>MWFC01000134.1 GCA_002071415.1 Bacteroidetes bacterium ADurb.Bin012 | reverse complement strand
GGGTTGGAACCTTCACAGTTAAGGTAATGCGTGGCATACCCGTGACGGCACGAATAGTAGGTAATATCCAGTCCTGTGACATTACGAAGATGGGCGTTGAGTGACTTCTCCACATTATTCATTCTCAAATGCTGCTCCTTCGGGCTTCCCGTATGGTCATTGATGGGGAAAAGGTATTCCCCAGGCTGCGACATATACCATTTAAGCAGTGCATTTACAACAATGTTTCCCGTAAGGGCAATAGGGACAGGCTGATTGGTCTTTTGGCGGTATACGTCTTTGAAAACGTAAACCGTTTCGTGATGCTCTTTCTTTATTGTGAGTTGGTCTTTGCGAAGATTGGACATATCCACGAAGGCGAGGCCTCCGAAATGGTATCCGAGGACATACATCGCCAATGCAAATTCATCGGTTTTCACATCGGAAAACTTGGAGAGGTCGTTGCGCTGTTGCGTTACTTTGTCGAAAAGCATGTCCTCAATGTTATAGAAATCCTCCTTTGAGATTGCCTTTTTCGTTATCTCCGTACGATATGCGACACGATAGTTGAAGGTGTCGAAGGGGTATAGGTTTGCCAAAACAAGCCCTTCCTTTATTGCATAATGCCATACAGAGCCAATGCTGGACAAATAATTGAATATTGTCCCGTTTTTCAGTCCCTTCCGTTGCAGGTATTTGCCAAAAGAGCGGCATTTGTCGGCATTCAATATCGTAATATCGAAGTCCTTTACTCCAAGAAAATCGCAGATGGCGTTGTATGCCACGTCGTAAGTTTTGCTAGTCCCGTATGAGGAAGCACGTTTGATTTGAATTTCATCCTTTAATGTACGGTAATCGAGAGTTGATTTCTTTGCGGAATGATGCACGAAGAGGTCTTTGGCGGATTCGAGGTTTCCATGCATTTCGAGTTCCACTTTGCGTTGCATTATTTCGTTATACATTCTCTGAATGGTAATGTTGAGTTGTTGTGCGTTGGGATAGGTCGGCTTAATAGTCGAGGTCTTTTCCGCCCATGCACTCTTCGGAATGGCGATGCCAGTACGTCTTTCTGCCCGTCCATTCCATTGGGCACGGATAACGATGGGGTATAATCCCTGTTTGTTGGGCTGCTCCAACATCATAATTCTTAATGTGGCCGTGTTAGTTTTCATATTGGATAATACCTTTATTTAATCATTCACTTATATATAATGAAAAAATGCTTTTATTTAAGGCATTATCGTATTAAAAATGACTTTCTTAAAGAGAAAAAAACGGCAATAACGAATTGATTTTAACGAGGTTTCATCAGCTTTTTATAATTGTACCAAAAATAATA
>MWFC01000133.1 GCA_002071415.1 Bacteroidetes bacterium ADurb.Bin012 | reverse complement strand
GTGATCCGGGGGGGATTCGAACCCTCGACCCGCAGCTTAGAAGGCTGCTGCTCTATCCAACTGAGCTACCGGACCATTTTGGGCTGCAAAATTAAGTGTTTTTTTAGAAATTTCGAATCGGATGAAGACCGCATGAAAATGAATCCCATCCTTTTGTTCAGGCTATTACTGCATTATGCTAAGTTAACTGGTATTATATAAGGGGGTACACATTCCTTCTCTGTTAAGATAAACTTTTGATTAATTCGACGGAGTGGATCTGTATTTTCCCTACGAATCTCGCATATTTTCTATTCTTTCTTCCTGCCAATATTTTGTATCTGACGGCTCGAAAGGCTGAAGTTTTGGCTGGCATTACGGGTTTATTCATTGAAAATATTTAACTGTTGCTTCGCTTTCTGCCTTCAGTCGGCTCAATGACTTGATTCCTCAAGATTCATGAACGTTCCATGCCAAAAATATATTTATTCGGGATGGGAAGAAGGATGTTTGCGAGGGCCAGCAATTTGCCACTCTTCGAATGAGTCGAGAATTATACATGGCGCGGTATTCAATCCATTAGTCAGGAAAATCGGTCATTGTCAGGCCATGGGTCGAAATATCAAAGGGGATATGGAAGTCGAATATTGACATAGTTTGCCAATAGAATAACTATATCATGCTTATCTTTGCTATGATTTACCCTAATTTTTACCTATATGGATTCCAGGCGTTGCTTTTATTTTTTAGAGATATTTATCTTTTCATTTTTTCGGCTTCAAGCCCAAATTATTCACACTGAACCTGTTTTCCCCCTCGTGAATCAATCTGTCATAATTTATTACGACGCCGCTGAGGGAAATCAAGGTTTGATGGGATATACAGGAGATGTTTATGCTCATACGGGAGTGATTACCAACCTGAGCACTTCTCCTTCCGACTGGAAATATGTGAAGACCAATTGGGGACAGAATACCCAAGAAACCAAGCTCGAGAGAATTTCGGCCAATTATTATAGACTTACAATTTCTCCTGACATCAGGTCTTATTATGGTGTTCCGGCAAATGAACAAATTCTGAAAATGGCTTTTGTCTTCAGAAGTGGCGTCACAATAGGGGGTTCTTATAAGGAAGGAAAAGATGTAGGAAATGCCGATATTTTTGTGGATGTCTATCCGCCTGACTTATCCATTAACATTACTTCTCCACAGGGGAATCATTTAATCGAAGCGGAAGGAGATACCATTTTGGTTCATGCCATCAGCCCTCAGGCTGATTCAATGTGGGTATTTGAAAATGGCAGTCTTCGAAAAGCCGTAGCAGGAGTTTTTATGGATGATACC
>MWFC01000132.1 GCA_002071415.1 Bacteroidetes bacterium ADurb.Bin012 | reverse complement strand
TAACTGTCAAACTCCATTCTCCAACCTCCAACATCAATCCTCCAATCTCTGCGTTCTTCTGCGAGTTTTATTCTGTGATATCTGCGAGAACTTTATTTCTTTCTCGCTTATTCACGCTGATTTTCCCCGCTGTTTCCCGCTGATTTTCTGCTATCATTTGCGTGAAACTATTCTTTTCTTTCCATCGTTGGTGCAAGCATCCGTCTCTGCCAGCAATAAACAAAAGCACAAGTAAATACTTGCCCCTGCAAGGAAAAATATGAACAAGCTAATCACTAATTTCCAGTCTCAAACCTCCAACCTCTTTATTCGTCCAATTAATTTAACTTCTGAAACGGGTTTCGATGAAATTTTTCACTTCAAACCAAATATCAAGGATCAACTTGCAATGTTTTCCCAAAAGATTGAGTCCTTCTATTACCTCATCGGTAACAAAGGGATATTCATGAGTAACGATATTCCTTGTTTCACGTAGCATCATCCATTCGTCGGCACTCGGTATCACATTTAATTCTTCGAGTTTTGCCAGTCTGTCGATAAAAGGCAATTCCCGCACATCTTCCCCCAGGTTTTCGAGAATTGCAGGAAACAGTTTCCCTCCCATGCTATCTTGAAGTTTTGAGAACCGAAAGATCAACTGATCGAAATAACTCATTTCTTCGGGTTGCAAATGCACATATTTTTCCTTATCGAGAGGAAAATATGTTTTTATTTTACCCCAGGCAAAATTCATACGTTCGCTGTGAATTGTGCATAGTTGAACCGCTTCCGTCAGTTTGTCCAGTTTTTCCGATTGTTTTTGCATATTTATATAACTTGATAGTTCATCACAATTTTACTCGCTCCCGAATGATCGTTCTATAAAAATTTTCTTTTTGCCGCGTAAAGGCATTGTCGAAAACCACATCTATTTTCCGGTCACCGATCTTTGCCTTAAGTTCTGCCAAAAATCGAACTTTTGCCTCAATATTCAATTTCTTTTCATCCTTATTTGTTATAAACAAGTCGATGTCCCCACCTTTTTTATTTTCGTCCGTTCTCGAACCAAACAGATAAACAGTAGTACCCTCGCCGAAATGCTTCTTAGCAAGTGTATTTATGGTTTCTATTTGAAATTCGTTCAAACGCATCGGTTCATTCTGCTTAATTACCAAAGATAATCGTTTATTTCGACATTTTCAATGCGGCGAGAATAAGAAAACTACTCAATGACTATTCGATAATGTTTTATTGCTCTTTCACCGACTTTCGTGGAGAAATCCCTTTCTGTTTCCATCTGCGAGAACTTTATTTTTTTCTCGCTGATTTACCCAGATTATCAACTGATAACTAATAACTTAATGTTGACAACTTAAAACAAATAACTGATAACTGTTAACTGAT
>MWFC01000131.1 GCA_002071415.1 Bacteroidetes bacterium ADurb.Bin012 | reverse complement strand
TCCTCATGATATTTTTTATAAAATCACCCTTTTTGTTGTTTAGCAAAATATGCGCGTTTATTGCAAGCGACAATTATCTCCATGTAGCTTCGCACGCGGGATAATTTCCAATCCCGATAAATCGGGATCGGATAATTCGTCCGTCAAATTTCAGTGCGCCTATAGTGACCTTTGGGTTATTTGCTTCTAACGGTCGGGACTCATGACTTGAAATAACGGGGAATAGGTGATAAGTGTTTTTCAAAATAATTTTTGAGCAAGTATCATGTCTACGAAAAGAGTTTTAGCATTATGGGATGAAGCAGGCCTAAACGCCCGCGACACTTCTGTTTTAAGGAAAAAATCCGCTGAGTTGCCCGTGCCCCTGGATAAGGAAGGACGGGAAGCCGTTCAGGCATTGGTAGACTCTTTTATGGAAAGAGATGATGCGGTGGGTCTGGCCGCGCCTCAAATCGGTATTAATAAAAGAATAATCGTTTTCCGGGTCAAAGGCTTTGAGGATGGTCAAAAAAAGATAAAAGATATCGATGATATCGAAGTTCTCATCAACCCGCGGATTACCCAGGAACGCGGAGAAAAGGTCATCGGGGCGGAAGGGTGTCTGTCCTGTCCGGATGTGCAGGTCGAGGTCAGTCGATTTCCTGAAATAAAAGTACGTGCCTTGGATGCCAAGGGAGGCAAAGTCAACAAGAAATATCTGGATTATATCGCTCGTGTTGTCCAACACGAGATTGATCATCTTGACGGGAAATTGATCGTTGATTATGGCGACATTTATTATCCCAAGAGCAAGCAACTGTTTTTTGAAAAACTGTTTAAAGAATAATAATGACACTCGCTGAGAGCAAGCGTAGCGCAGCTCGAAGCGTTAGTGGAATTATCCCTGAAGTGAAGCGAAATGGGGTGACACTCGCTGATCCTAAAACTCGTTGACTATAGGAAATGTAAGCCGCGATCCCGGGAGTGGAGTGCTCTGAAGGGCATCTGCTACGACACGGGATTGATACAAGATTATTTCAGTATTCATTATTGAAATATATTTTTACTTATAGTAATTTTTAAAAAGCAATCATCACAGGTGCAATGGATATATTCCCCTGCGAAATGATTTTTTCCGGACAAGCCGGTTTTATGCTCTAAATCCGGTATTTGAAGTATTGTATTATCCTTTTTGCAAGGATGAAAGATTCCCGGAATCTGACATGCGGTCGGGTTGTTTCAGGGATATTTTTTTCCGGAAATTATAGTTTTCACGGGCATGCTTTTTACCTGAGTGATTGCCGTATATTTTTTAAAGATTGGATGAATCAAAATTGAATAAAACGCCATTATACGAAAAGCATGTCGCCCTGAAGGCCAAAATTATTGATTTCGGCGGCTGGGCCATGCCCGTCCAGTATACCAACGTCATCGACGAACACAGAACAACCAGAAACGCTGCC
>MWFC01000130.1 GCA_002071415.1 Bacteroidetes bacterium ADurb.Bin012 | reverse complement strand
AGATTATTTGAAATTTTAAAAACAACGCCTCTTAATAAACAGGATAAACTCTTACATAAATACTCTCTGATGGACGCTGTTGATCATCTTAAGTCGGTAAAGAAAATAAAATTTGCACCCGATGAATCAGTGATTGCCGAAATTAATAAACCCACAAAAAAACTGCTGGAGAAAATGGGAATATTTATTACCTAAAAATTTAGGGTTTGGGTTTAAACGAGTTAATTTTGGATCATTTTTTTAATTTGGTAACTTTCCCATAGATTTTGACTAATGAAGGCAAAAATCGGGATAACCTTACTTTCAAGCTGTATGGAATGTATTCTCCGGCCAACATCAATTTATACAGCAGCCATCCATAAATTTCAAAGGGCCATGTCTTTATTGGCAAAACAATTGATTTTCGAGTATATTTTAGGGAATAACCCACTTTTTGAGCCCATTGACCAGCGACATAATCTATTGTTTTGATTTCGTCGGATTGGAGTTCCTTTTCCCATTTCCCTATAGTCTCTGTATTGATTGGCTTAGTGAGGCTTTCATGATATTTCAGAAAAGTTTCTCTTTCGATGAATCCTAAATTTTCATGACTACTTATTTTATAGAATTCAAAAACGTTTTTATCATATACGATATCGAGAAAATCACAGATTTTTTTGAACAGGGTTTGAGGCTTTCTGACCAGGTCTTCATAAAGAAACAGAAAGGTTCTTTCTGGATATTTTCTGTTGAGTTCGAACATCATTTTTGTGATATATTTCCATCGCCATGCCTGAATTGATGGGTTTGGCGCTTCCCAGTCGAATTTTTTCATTGACACGAAATTATCGCGTGGATCACGCATAATGAAAAGAAACTTTGCCTCGGGAAACCATTTCATGAGTAGGCGAGTGTAGAGAGCATATACGGGATTTTTGTCTCCAATCAATTGAATCTCTTTTTTGGGGAAAACACTTTTACTGTGCAGATAGAATAATTTTATTACACTGGTTATGGGGGTGTTTTCTTGCATTTCATCCAGGTCTTTCATCAAGCTTTGTTCATCTATTTGGAGGTAATCGTAATTCCAGAATTCAAAGGTTTGAGGTTGCCTGAAAGCTTGCAGAAGTTCATTCTTCAATTTTGGTGTCCATCGTGGGTATAAGCCGAAACGATGGATCAGATCAGGTATTACTGGATATTCGGGAGGTACAATAACATTAGGATGAGCATCCAGTAAGGTCCTTATCAATGTAGTTCCTGATCGTGGCCTGCCAATAATAAAAAAAATAGGAATATCTTGTTTTAGTGGCATAAATGGGTTGTTCATTTTCACTATCAAAGTTAGGGAAGCTAAATGGTATAAAAAAAGAGCCCCCGTTTTGGAGGCCCTTTTTTAGAAAGACAGATACGATTATTTCGTAATGGTAACTCTTTCGGTGGTAACTACGCCTTTCGCATCGGT
>MWFC01000129.1 GCA_002071415.1 Bacteroidetes bacterium ADurb.Bin012 | reverse complement strand
GTGTAACTTTCACTTTTATCCCTTTGTCTTCATAATTTGTATAATTTACAGTAAAACCGCCTATTTTTGTTAAGTTGGCGCTCTTGTCATTTAGTACTTCATTGAGGTGGGTCATGCTGGGAGGTTTTCCATTTTTTAAAATTTCCCTGGAATAAGCCAGTGTTATTTGTTCACACCCCATTCCCAGGACGTACTGAATAACTTTAACTTTTGCTTTTTCTATTAAATCCGTATAGCGGGGGAGGGCGACGGCCATTAAAATAACGATAATAACGACAACGAAGATGGTCTCCAGCAATGTAAAACCAGTCGATCCCGTTTTAGGTTTCATGTTGGATACTCACCAAAAGTCATAAAAAAATCGATAAGATTTAATCTCTCCGGGTCAATTCCCCGAAGCTTGCTTCGTTCCTTTGGATTTGGATACCCCGTAGCTTGCTGCGGGGTAGTTCATTTTACATCAAGCGAGAGCTTTGAATAACGGCCGTTTTTGTCGTTTCGACCGAAGGGAGAAATCTTTAACAAACGGCCGTCATTAAGATTTCTCGTCGCGCACGCTCCTCGAAATGACATTTTTCAAAGCTCTCCAAGCATGTATTGTACCAAGTAATGACGCCGCGCTGTTATTCAGAAAGATATCCTGTAGGGATCGCTCCCCGACCGATCCGAGAGACTATTAAAGCTCATTTTTTTAATCGATTTGAAAATTGCTACAAATATTGTTGATAAATGGAAGGCATTTCAATTTTTGGTGATGTTTGTTCGTACCTCTTTTATTCTTGACGCGCTCGTAAAAAGTCAATTTCGGCGCCTTTTTGTCTTACCGGCGAAAACCGGTATCCAGTAATTACAATGGGTTATGGACCCCGGCCTTCGCCGGGGTGACAACTTGAATTACTTTTTACGAGACCGTCATTCTTGAAAGCCTCTTAAAAATTCAATACCGTCCACTTTTTGTCATCCCTACGATGTTTATTGTCATTCCCGCGCAGGCGGGAATCCAGTAAATTCATTTACTTCTTGACTCCGGCGTTCGTGTCCGCGCGCCACCTTCAGGTGGTTAGGGTATCCGCCGGAGTGACGGCTTGAATGACTTTTTACGAGACGCCACATTATTCTTGACCAGGACTATTAGGGTTGTATATCTGGCATAGTAAGTGCTTAATGAAACAAACAAGATCGCGATGTTAAAAAGAGAAAGATTAAAAAAAACTATAGAACAAGGAGGAAAAAAATGAAAGCGTTGAAGAGCAGCAAAGGTTTTACGTTGATTGAGATTATCGCCGTTTTGGTGATTCTGGGCATTCTGGCGGCGGTGGCAGTGCCAAGGTACATTGACATGCAGGCAGAAGCCAAGAAAGCAGCAGCCAAAGGACAGATAGCGGAAATGAAATCATCAGCGAATTTGGCATACGCTAAAGCTTTTCTTAGCAAGGGCTCACAACCGACAATTGGAGA
>MWFC01000128.1 GCA_002071415.1 Bacteroidetes bacterium ADurb.Bin012 | reverse complement strand
AGATTCCATAGTTTACTGTCGTTTACCCAACAAGCCATTTACGGTAGGGCATTTCGATATTGATATCTAAGAATCAGTTTCTTATTGCCTTAACATCAGAACTCTTGATCTTTTCATTGCATGTTAATATTTTTATAGAACAGAATTATATTTTAAATTATCTTATTTTCTGTCAAAAATTTTCAAATATATAAACCTAACAGGTCTTAGAGACTTGTTAGGTTTTACTAAAAGATATTACAAGGTGAGGAAAGGAAACTCAAAAAATTAAAGGTGCTGAATGAAGGGAATGCACTTCAACAACGTAACGAAATTGATCCTACAGAGTAGAAAATACTATATATCAAACTTTAAAAACCTGATAACTATATTAAATGCCGAATCAAGAGTTCTGCAACACTCGAATTCTTTCACGAATAACACTATCTTCTTAGAATGATTACTGTTTCAATAGGCGAGCCACATAAACTTTATTGCCGGCCAGCACTCTTACCATATAAATTCCGGCATTCAGCTCACTAACATTTATTTCTAAAGAATCTCCAACGAGTCGGGTGGTTTGCCGCATTACCATTTGTCCTTGAATGCCGTAAACTTCAATAAATTGTGGTTTAACGTCAGGCGGTAACTGCATTCTGAAAAATTCCCGGGTGGGATTGGGATAAATAGAAAATTGTCTTTTCGTAAGATTATCTTCTATGCTTGTACATGTAAAAAAGGTAATGGTTATTTGATCAGTTTGCGTACCATAGACATTGTTAACAGTGCAGCTCAATGTAATGCTTCCCAGACCCATTCCGGAAGTATCCACAATTATCTGGCTTGCCGTGCTGCCATTCGACCACAAATAGGAAAAAAATCCTGTTCCCGCATCCAATATTACTTTCTGGCCAGCACAAACGCTTATATCGGGTCCTAAGTCAAGGATGGGGTTTGGGGCTATCACTCTCGACTGTTTAAAACGCTGAGAGAATTCCTGGTAGTATAGATTGGCAATGCTGGCATCATAAAGTATAAGGGTATTTTCGTCGTTTCTAATTTCGGCATTATTGCTCCAATTATGAGAGCCGGTGAGTACCACAGGATTGGAGTTGGTTTGTAGGGCATCAGCAATCAAGACTTTATGGTGAAGGATACCACTTTCAGTAGTTTCTCTAAAATTTGTTCCCAAAGCCTGAGTAAGTGTAGCCACCACTTGATCCGAACATGAGGCATCATCATCTACCACCACTCGACAAAGTACTCCATTTTGTCTTCTCTTCTCGATAGCATTGGCAAGATCATCACGAGTAATTAAATTGGTAGGAATAAATAAACTGGTATTAGCGCTGTTGATAGCTGCAAGGATTTTTGAATTTACTCCATCGGAAGGGCTAAACCAGCTTTCGATTGGAATTCCACCCACATTAAAATAATGAGGAGTATTATTTTTCTTAAAAGGTCCAAAACGCGAGGCAGAT
>MWFC01000127.1 GCA_002071415.1 Bacteroidetes bacterium ADurb.Bin012 | reverse complement strand
TCAGGCGCCAATAAGGAGCTGAACAGCGAGAGCTGAGCTCCGCCGTTGGCCGACGCGCGCAGCGAGGCGGCCAACGAAAAGCTAAGCCGGAGCGAGCCAGAGGCGAGCGATCGGCTTGAGCGACCTTGTTATGCAAATTTTATTTCAATGATAAGAGCTTCCGCTTTTGCTTCAACAATCATTGCTTCCTCTATGTTTGATGGACTTATTTTAAAAATATCCGAAACAATATCTTTTACAATATTTGTAGCTCTTGAAGTGTACTTATTGGGTTCGCTTTTCATCCCATTATCACGATATGCCCACGCTTGATTTTTCTTAAAGATATGAATCTGGTCGCCACCCATATTCGCCGGACGTCGATCTATCCTATATGAATACCCTTTTCCCCAATTTTTTGTTTCTCCTTCCTCGATAACTTCTAAATTCTCAAATAGATATTTGGGTGCCATCTTGGTCGGTGAATTGATGAATTTCACGACAACTTCATCTGAATAATATTCTTTTTGTAGATATTCTTTAAATGTCATCATTACTAATCCTTTACACCTCTATGATGCATAACGAAGAGCTCACCCGGAGCAGCCCAGCGGGCTGCGATCGGGTGGAGCGACTGGTTAGCAATAAATTTACTCCTCTTCTAGCCCTTTGATTTTAATTTCTATATGGAATCCTTCATAGGTCTGTATCATTTCATTAAGGTGTTCAAATGGAATGAAAATACCATCTATGACAACGCCACCATAAGAAATATGACCTTTAGCCTCGTCATGATAGAGGTGATACTTACCTCCTTCTTTCTGCAAATATCTTGTAGATAGCCTTTTTCTAATTTTTTGCCTGATTTCGCCAAGTGCATGGTATGGGTTGTTTTCCGAAAATGCATGGAATTCGTATCCTATATCTTTTGTTTCTTTGGCCCTAATTAGATACCCCAAATCATTTTCATGGACTAAATATTCAAATTCACGTTTTTTTCCGGAGAAATCCAAAAAATGTTCACGATCTGGAAAATCCGCATTCATAGTATTCCTTTCTTTGCTAACACTTAATATTCCAACTTGGCTTTTTTTCGATGATGGGAGCGATAATACTCTTTTTTCAAAAGAATACAAATAAAAAGTGTATAAATATCGGGTACAATGAACTTTTGATACTTGGTGTTCTGTGGTGATATGAAGCTTGAGCCAAGTTGGTATATTATAAAATATTTGTCAGACAGCAGAAAAAATGATGTTCTCCCGGAGTTTCAGGCCTTTCTTTTGGAAAAGAAACTGGCGCAGAAAAAGAATGTCTTTTTTTGCTTTGTGGGCCAATAAATTTTTAATCCATGCCAATAAAAAGCAAATACCACCCGATCAATATCAGGAAAACGCCTTTGAGGAATGAAGCAAGAGACAACGCTCTTCAATAAAGAAAGCCCCATAGTAATGATGGCTGTTAAGTTCGGATTGAAAGGTGGGACGTCCATAAAAATTATCGACCGCTTGA
>MWFC01000126.1 GCA_002071415.1 Bacteroidetes bacterium ADurb.Bin012 | reverse complement strand
TCCTGCCACTGAGATATACACTTCCACGGAAGGACCATTGGGTTGACAGTAATTTCCTCCTCCCGTCATAGTGCCTATGGCACATTCACCCAAGGGAGCCCTCAGACTGTCCAGTAAGCTGCAATTGCTTGCGGTAAACAAAGCCGAGAGATAGTGTTTTTGTCCATCGCAGGGAATGTCTTCTATCAGAAAGGTATTCAGGCCTTCGAAGGGAGGTTTGATGGTATCGGTAAGGTTGCTGGGAAGGTCTTTGATGATGAGTTCTCCCTCATCGGGAGGATAGGCGTACCCTATATATCCCGAAATGCTGAAGGTATTGGTAGAGGGATTACATTCTGAAGTATCGGGATAGATGAAATTAAAGATGCAGTCTTGATTATAAAGAGGTGAGCAATCCAGTTCAGCAAAGGGCCCGCCAGGAGGAGACTCACAAACTTGTTCGATATACTCTAAATAAGGGATAGGAGGGCTAACCCACATGGAATTGCTTATAAACATATAATAATATTGTCCTTCGGTTACTTCGAAAATGGCCGTATAGGGTGCATCTGCATAATTATCACATAAAACCACCTTATCTCCTGTTAATCCCTCTACACACACACCTTCTGTGGAGGGGAATCCTCCCCAGATGATAATTGGTAAAACAATCATAAAAGGAGCAGAAGGCACAGTAATATGCAAGTTGACCCAACCAGAGGTAAGCGCCTTGAAATAAAACCAACGATTATTGCTAAGCATGAAAAAATAATTTAAACAATCATAATCTGGCCCGGGTTCCCACAAAGTCCCATCAGTAGCTGCTGGATATGAAAATAGCTCTCCACAAATAAAAGTGGCCTTATAGCAGGAATCATTCAAAATCTGACTGTATAGGTTTTGTAATGAGAAAAATACAATAAATATTAAAAATAATTTTCTCATCTTCATTTATTCAGATGGAAGAAGCACAGGAAAAATTCTTTTTCCCTGTGCTTCTTTTGTAAATTAATTATTGACTTTAATAGTAAGGATTTGACTATAACCCGCATACCATGAACCTGTCGCATAACCAGGATCATAATCGAAATTAGGGCAACAGTTTGGGATGAGTATCAGGCCAGCGGCTAACCAGCCGTTCTCTAATGGGGCTTTAAAATAAAAATCATATTCCCATGTGTTGTAAACAAAATCTTGTTCCTGCACTTCCCCCTTGCTATTGGTAACTACCACCTTCTCCACGCAATTGGCTAAACACCAGGTATCCGCAGAGGCATCGATAATTACATGTACCATATAGATTCCATCCATAGGGGGATTAGAAGTTGACTTTGTGGTATTCATTGAATTATTCCCCAATAAAATACCACCTGCAGCCATAAGTAGTATCGCTGCTATAATAATAAAACTTTTTTTCTTCATCGGTTTAAAAATTTTAAATTTTACAAAGATAGATTTTTATAAATTGAAAATTTAGTCAAGAGACTGTTTGAAATGGTATCAACTGTGTAGTAATACAAAAAGGAAGTAAAATTAT
>MWFC01000125.1 GCA_002071415.1 Bacteroidetes bacterium ADurb.Bin012 | reverse complement strand
TATGCGTTGAAGTTATTTCACAATGGAACAATCACACAGATTAAACTTATAGGTAAAGATGGTAAAGAATTATGATAACCAAAAAGCAACTTGCTGAATTAAGAATCACGTATCCAAAAGGCACAAGGATCGAACTACTGAAGATGGACGATTTTCAAGCACCGCCACTTGGCACAAAAGGAACGGTCGTTGGAGTTGATGATATTGGCTCCATTTTAGTTCATTGGGACAACGGAAGTTCGTTAAATCTTATATATGGCGAAGACCTATTTAGAGTAATAACCGAAGACAAAGTTTGATATATAAATATATCAAAAATAGTTGAAAAATACTTCTCAAATGACTTGATATAAATTGCTTTTAGAGTGATATATATACACGACAAAAGAAACACGCAAGTCTAATGAGGAGGATTAAAATGAAAGAAAAAATCAAAAACCAAATCGACAACATGAAGAATCAAACAATCGGTGTTGAGATTGAAATGAACAACATTACAAGAAAGAAGGCAGCAGAACTTGTAGCCGATTTCTTTGGAACCAGAGCGTGGAACGCAGCAAGCGAATACGGGTATTCAACATGGGCCTGCAAAGACACAAGCGGTAGAGTTTGGAAATTTCAAAAGGATGTAAGCATTGCTGGACTAGACGATGAAAAATGCGAAATGGTGACACCAATTCTTAAATACGAAGATATCAATGCATTACAAGAGATAATCAGAATTCTTAGAAAGGCTGGAGCAAAAAGCGATGCAACAAGAATGTGTGGAGTTCACATTCACATTGGAGCAAACGGACACACACCAAAGACAATGAGAAACTTAACAAACATCATGGCAAGCCACGAGAGTTTATTAGCAGTATCATTAGAAATTGATAGAAGCAGAATCGGAAGATACTGCAAAACGGTTGATCCAAGATTCCTTACAGCATTAAACAAAAAGAAGCCATCAACAATGAGCGGTTTCGCAGATGTTTGGTATAGAAGCCAAAACGAAGATTATGGAAGAACTCAACATTACAATGGTTCAAGATACCACATGCTAAACTTCCATGCAACCTTCACAAAAGGAACAATTGAATTCAGACTATTCCAATTTGATGCACCTAAAGATGGCAAGCAAAACGGGCTTCACGCAGGACAACTTAAGAGTTACATTCAATTATGCCTAGCCTTAAGTCAAATGGCTAAGGAAGCCAAAGGAGCCTCACCAAAGCCACAACAAAACGAGAATCCAAAATACGCAATGAGAACTTGGTTATTAAGACTTGGATTCATCGGTGAGGAATTCGCAACAGCAAGAGAGTTCTTAACAAAGAGATTATCAGGCGATGCAAGCTTTAGAAGCGGGGTAAGACCTGCTTCTACGGTTTCAGCTTAAGGAGGTGCAGCATGAGTAAATACTACATTGCTTATGGTAGCAACCTTAACATTAACCAGATGAAAAGAAGATGTCCAACTGCAAGAGTTATAGGGACTGGGTTCATTGAAGATTATGAACTTCTCTTCAAAGGAAGCAAAACTGGTGGTTACCTAACAATTGAAAAA
>MWFC01000124.1 GCA_002071415.1 Bacteroidetes bacterium ADurb.Bin012 | reverse complement strand
CATTTCCTTACATCTATGGGTATTAAAGCAATTTAAGAAAATGAACAGAGCACCTACTGATTTTACTTCATTTCTTATCATCTTGTTACTTTATCTTCTTTATCTCTGATAAGAATGAAATTACTTTATAATTTTACTTCCTTTTTGTATTACTACACAGTTGATACCATTTCAAACAGTCTCTTGACTAAATTTTCAATTTATAAAAATCTATCTTTGTAAAATTTAAAATTTTTAAACCGATGAAGAAAAAAAGTTTTATTATTATAGCAGCAATACTACTTATGGCTGCAGGTGGTATTTTATTGGGGAATAATTCAATGAATACCACAAAGTCAACTTCTAATCCTCCTATGGATGGAATCTATATGGTACATGTAATTATCGATGCCTCTGCGGATACCTGGTGTTTAGCCAATTGCGTGGAGAAGGTGGTAGTTACCAATAGCAAGGGGGAAGTGCAGGAACAAGATTTTGTTTACAACACATGGGAATATGATTTTTATTTTAAAGCCCCATTAGAGAATGGTTGGTTAGCTGCTGGCCTAATACTCATTCCAAACTGTTGCCCTAATTTCGATTATGATCCTGGTTATGCGACAGGTTCATGGTATGCAAATGATTACCAAATTCTCATAATCAGGATTAATAATTAATTTATTAAAGAAGTACGGGGGAAAACTTTCCTATACTTCCTTAATTTGAATGGATGAAGATGAGGAAATTATTTTTAATATTTATTCTATTTTTCTCATTGCAAAACCTATACAGTCAGATTTTGAATGATTCCTGTTACAAGGCCACTTTTATTTGTGGAGAACCATTTTCTTATCCGGCAGCTACTGAACATACTTCATGGGAATCAGGGCCAGATTATGATTGTCTATTTTATTTTCCAGGCCTTGCTAATAATCGTTGGTTTTATTTCAAGGCTCTTACCTCTGGTTGGGTTAATCTGCATTTTACAGTCCCTTCAGCTCCTTTGGGTGGATATGTTGAAATGCCAATTATTATTTGGGGGGGATTCCCTTCCACAGAAGGTGTGTGTGTAGAGGGATTAACCGAAAATAAAGTAGCTTTTTGTGATTCGAGTGCAGATACACCCTATACGGCCATTTTCGAGGTAACCGAAGGACAATATTATTATATGTTTATATGCAATTCCATGTGGGTGAGCCCTCCAATCCCTTATATAATGTATATAAAACAAGTTTATGAGTCTCCTCCTGGCGGGCCCTTTGCTGAACTGGATTGCTCACCTCTTTATAATCAAGACTGCATCTTTAACTTCATCTATCCCGATACTTCAGAATGTAATCCCTCTACCAATACCTTCAGCATTTCGGGATATATAGGGTACGCCTATCCTCCCGATGAGGGAGAACTCATCATCAAAGACCTTCCCAGCAACCTTACCGATACCATCAAACCTCCCTTCGAAGGCCTGAATACCTTTCTGATAGAAGACATTCCCTGCGATGGACAAAAACACTATCTCTCGGCTTTGTTTACCGCAGGCAATTGCAGCTTACTGGACAGTCTGAGGGCTCCCTTGGGTGA
>MWFC01000123.1 GCA_002071415.1 Bacteroidetes bacterium ADurb.Bin012 | reverse complement strand
ATTCAACTTTCGCAAGTAAAATAACTTACTGATTTACAATAAAAAAGCAGCATAAAAATTTGGTAAAGTCGCTGAAAATCAGTAACTTTGTGTCGCAAAACAAAACCAAAAGAATATGCTGCGACACAAAGATACAATAATACTTTCAGAGATAAATAGCTTTTTTACTTCAAGTGAAAAAGCAATGGAAACAATTTTCAGTTTCATTCGCTCTTTGACATTTTCGGACAAAAGACTTGGTTTTCCCCAAGCCAACAATCTCAAGTATAGTAATCACAACAAACTTGTGTTGCTGTTGCTATTTCCATTCTTCGAGATCAAGACTTCCTGGCATTATGCAGATTCAGCCTTATATCGATTTCTTTCTTGCGGTAAAGACATTTTTTACCGTTTAATGAACGACAACTTTATAGACTGGCGAAATCTAACGTATAGCCTGAATATGCAGTTGATCCGTAAAGTACAAAAAAATAGCGATTTAGATAATTCTAATCCACGCTGTCTGATCATTGACGATACCGATTTACCAAAAACTGGTCGTTACATTGAGTTAATTGGTAAAATCTTTTCGCATGTAACCCACACATTCAATTTCGGATTTAAAGGACTTTTTATGGGTTATCACGATGGTAAAAGTTTCTTTTCCTTAGATTTTAGTCTGCATGGAGAAAAAGGTAAAAACCAAAACAAGCCCTATGGATTAACTCCTGCACAAAGCAAAAAGCGTTACAGCAAAAAGCGACATAACTCAAGTAAAGGCAGTGAGCGTGTGAACGATTACTTTTTAAGTAAGATAGATTCAATGATTAACATGATTCGCCTTGCTATTGCAAAAGGAGTTCGCTTCGACTATATCCTCACCGACAGCTGGTTTACTTGTTTTGAATTAATCAAATTCATTGTTTCACGCCATATTAAATGCCATTTTATTGGCATGATAAAAATGGGAAAATCGCGTTACAATGCTTTTGGTAAAAACTTAACTGCCAAAGAAACAGTTGATTTACTTCGCCGCAAGAAGATGACTAAACGCTCTAAACTGCTTGGGTATTATTACACCGAAACAATCGTTGATTTCAAAGGCATACAGGTAAAACTGTTTTTCTGTAAAGCATCCAAAAAAGGCAATTGGAACGGCATAATAACAACTAATAAGGAATTGACTTTCGATCAAGCCTACAAGATATACTCGACCCGCTGGTCGGTAGAAGTTTTTTTCAAAGAAAGCAAACAGTACCTTGGCTTAGGCAAATGTCAAGCGCAAGACTTTGATGCCCAAATTGCAGCTACAACGCTTTGTATGTTGCAATACAACCTGCTTTCGCTTGTAAAACGCTTCAATGATTATGAAACGCTTGGCGAATTGTTTCGAGACTCGCAGAAGGATGCGCTAAAACTTACTATATCTGAACAAATATGGCTGATTATCATTGAGATAGTAGCTGAATTGTCCGAAATTCTCAATATAGAAACCGAAATGTTAATAGAAAAATTATTCGCTGAAAATGAAAAGCTTACAAAATACTTAAATTTGAAAAACCTACCGCTAGCGGGTTAAATGGAGCTTGCGAAAGTTGAAT
>MWFC01000122.1 GCA_002071415.1 Bacteroidetes bacterium ADurb.Bin012 | reverse complement strand
AAGAATACATCCTGAGGGTGATGCATTCAAACACAAAACCCTGTCATCCATTTTTCGAATAACCAGAATTGCCTTCTTTGAATTTTATTGCTTGATCCCAAGATGATTGGTTTATTTCGAACATTGGCTCGAAAACCATAGTTCTGAAAATGACTCATACCCTTTAGCATCCCCGATAAACATTTGGCATTTTTAATACATTTGCACCGCATGAATTATTCCTGAATTAATGGAACTCATCGAGACGAAGTGCTGGAGAGATTATGAACTTCTGGATACGGGCAAATCGCAAAAACTGGAACGATTCGGGCCTTATGTGCTTGTTAGGCCTGAGCCTAAAGCAATATGGGACAAACATTTAAGCGATGAAGAATGGGAAGGGAAATCGCAGGCAGTTTTTAGACGCACTTATAATTCGAGCCGCAACGACAAGGAAGAATCCGGAGAATGGTACAAGAAGAAAGACATGCCCGACCAGTGGGTGATCGAATTTCCGATGGATCATTTCTATCTGAAGATGCGCTTGGGTTTGACTCCCTTTAGGCATGTAGGCATATTCCCCGAACAGGCTACCAATTGGGAATATATCTATGAAACCATTTCGATGATGAAGATCGACAAGCCAAAAGTCCTGAATCTGTTTGCCTATACAGGGGCGGCTTCGATTGTAGCACTGGCAGCAGGTGCCGAGGTAGTTCACGTAGAAGCTCTCAAGCAACTGATTACTTGGACTAACGAAAATATGACTCTCAATCAGCTCAGTGGAATAAGATGGATGCTGGAAGATGTGGTAAAATTCGTGAAACGTGAGATTCGCCGTGGACATAAGTATCATGGCATCATCATGGACCCACCGGCTTATGGGCGTGGAGCCGAAGGAGAAAAATGGATTCTGGAAGAAGGAATCAATGACTTATTGAAAGACGCGAGACAACTGATGTTTTCACAGAACCGTTTTTTTGTTCTTAACCTTTATGCAAAAGGAATTTCACCATTGATTACCGAAAACCTCTTCGACGACATATTTGGAGAAGTGAAGGGAAAAGAATGCGGCGAACTGTTTATTCAGGATCATTATGGCCGCCGTTTGCCTTATGGAAGTTTATTGAGATTCAGAGAGATTGGATAAAAATAGTTCTCCATAGAAGGTTAGGGATTGATGGGTTAAAAGTTTATAAAGTGGAGAAATGGAAACTAGAAGACGAGGGGACGGAGAGAGTTTGATTAAATGGGAAATTATGAATATTTTCCCTAAATATTGAAATTAGACAATTAAATTTGGATAAAATTAACATTAAATTTTCAAGAATCTTATTTTATTTTAAAAAATTTATTTATTTTTGTTCACGCTCTATAAAAGTTTAGTATTTTGAATTTTGTAAAGAAAAGTTTAGTATTATTTTAATCAAAGACATGCAACAACTTGTAACCCTTTAAATTACATTTTTATGAAACAATTAAAACAATTCTACACAATTTTTCTCGTTTTACTTTTGGGCTTCCATCTTCAGGTATGGAGCCAGGTAAACATTTCGGCGGGTAACACCATTACCGAGAACTTCGATGGTATGGGTACATCTGCCACTGC
>MWFC01000121.1 GCA_002071415.1 Bacteroidetes bacterium ADurb.Bin012 | reverse complement strand
TGGGCAAATCAGAATAATTTTCCCTTGTTTATTAATTATTTTGAAACAGCTCAATACGCTGAGCAGCAAAAAATTTCCATCCAAATGGCCGCCAGAGCGTTGCGTTATCAATGGTTTGAAAAAATACGCCATGAACAGGGCTATGATTTTATTTGTACTGCTCACCAGCTCGACGACCAAAAGGAAACCTTTTTTATTAACTTGCTACGAGGTACCGGCCTCAACGGTTTAAGAGGATTGGAACCACTATCGGGAAAAATTCTTCATCCCTTGCTTTTTGCTTCTCGCAACGAAATCATGGAATTTATTGCGCAAGAACAGCTTCCCTATCGAATCGATTCGTCCAACCTCCACCACGATTATCTGCGTAATAAAATCAGACTGAAAGTTTTTCCATTGTTAGATAAAACATATCCCGGCTGGAGCACCCACTTCGAATATACACTTCAGCGGCTTGCATTTGCTGCCGATGTCTTCGAGGATTATCTCCGCACGAATTTGAAAGATAGGATTATAGAACATGATGATGAAGTAAGAGTAGATTTTTCGGGTTTCGAAAATTCGAAACATGCTGTGGCTTTTCTCTATGAAATTATTAAGGGCTTCAATTTTAACTACCCTCAAGCCATCCATCTGGCCGAAGCTTTGAAAAACAGTCCGGGGAAAAAATTCCTGAGCCCAACCCATTGTATCTATACCAAAGGAAGCACCTTTTGCATCCAGCAATTAAGGGAAGAACAACGAACAACTTTCTCCATCTCTTCATTGGAAGATATTACAGATTACCCAGTCCCATTCAAATTTCGACTATACAACAAGGATAATTTTCCGGGTTTTCAAAAAAACCCCCGTTTTGCCTGTTTCGATTACGACCGCTTGAATTTTCCATTGCAATTGAGACCATGGCGGCAAGGCGATTATTTTCAACCCCTAGGAATGAAGGGACGCAAAAAAGTAAGCGACCTGCTCATTCATCAAAAAATACCCCTGTATCGTAAAAAAGATGTTTGGTTATTGTGTGATAAAGATGATGAAGTAATTTGGGTAGTTGGCTTGCGAACTTCGGAACATGCCAAAATTACCGATGATACCCAAAACATTCTGCAAATAGAGATTCCTCAGGAGCATGTGGATGTGTTGCATGAATAAACACCCATACAATGTTGAGGTTCTTCCTTTTGTGATGTTTTATCCCTTGCCCTTTTTCTCCATTGATGGAAGAAAAATTTTCATCACAGTTTGATTTGAAAATTCTATTTATATTTCCTCGTTGAAGATGTATCACATTGTGAGCAGGCAAAAATATATCCTCTTGTTGGGATGTACAATTCCAACATAAAGCGGAGTTATAAGCCCGGCACATACCCCGATGATTCTGTGCCAAAGTCATGGCTCATCCTGCGTTCTCTGGCAAAGAAAGAGAGAATTTTGGTAGTACAGCTTCTACGAAAGGTTTCGATGCCTAACTACCCGAAATTAAACATTGGCGTTTTCGTGCGGGAAAGAAAGAAAATATTATTATGGTACTCATTCCGGGCTATGTATTTATGAGGACTAATGAGGTGGCTATTTGTTCCGACGAGTTCCATCTGCCGG
>MWFC01000120.1 GCA_002071415.1 Bacteroidetes bacterium ADurb.Bin012 | reverse complement strand
TTTCATTATTGCTGTGCTTTGAGGACTGAAAATCTTATCCGGTTAAATGGATTTGATGAAAGGCTTGCTTTTGGGTTAAGTTTTGACGATGATTACCTTGTAAGACAAGTGCGTAATTTAGGATTGAAGATTAATATAACTGAATTTCCTTTTGTCGTTCACCAGTGGCATCCTAATACTCAAAAAATGAGCCAATATTATGACTTGTGGAAAGCAAACGAAAGGGTATTATATGATCTTATACCTTTGAAAGAATATCGTGCCAAACACTTAATAACACCTGACTTATGTGGAATCTAAACGTCCCGAAAATACTTCACATATACTGGGGTGGCGGTACGCTCCCGTACATGAGGTATCTTACGGTTAAAACGTTTATTGACTTGAATCCTGATTGGGATGTGTATCTATGGACCCCGATGGTAGAATCAAATAATGTATCATGGTGTTCCGGTGAAAATAGTTACAAGGTTGTTTGCCGCGACTATATGCCTTACCTTTTGAAATTACCGGTTATCCATACGGTAATTGACTTTAGTGAGTATGGTTTCACTCGAAACAGCGCAGAAGTTCACAAGGCTGATTATATGAGAATCACCCTATTGAATCATTACGGCGGGTTATGGTCTGACATGGATATAATTTACTTCAAACCAATGAATGAATTATATGTCAATAAACCTCAGTATGAAGATAAGGAAGCATTTGGATGTATAGCACATTATGGTCATTCGACTGGATTCGTAATGGCACAGCCGGATAGCAGGATGTTTAAAACGCTTGCAAACAGAATCCCGGAATGTTTCAGCCCCGGATCGTATCAATGCTTAGGTCCGGATTTGTTTAATAAGTATTTCAGAAATAAGATCCCTGGCGGCGTTAACCTTTCAATGGATGTAGTGTATGCTCACGATGCGCTTAACCAGGGGGATTTGATTAAACTTAAAAAAGGACGATTTACAGAAAAATCAATCGGGTGTCATTGGTACGGCGGTCATCCAATGTGGGGAAGGTTTATCAGAGACACAAACGGAGGGCTTGAAAATTTACAGGATAATTTGATAAGTAATTTAATCAGAGATGGACAATTACGGAACGCATCAAAAAGTATTGTTTAAAGCAGTTGAGCTAACTGATAAAAATGTTATTGAGTTTGGTGCAGGGGACTTCTCTACGCCGCAGCTTCACGAGCTTTGCAAGGGCAGAGTATTGGTAACAGTTGAGAATAATGCTGACTGGCTGTTGAAATTCATGCACCTTGAAAGTGATAACCATTTATTGTACAACTCTCCTAATTGGATAGTTCCTGAATCATGGGGTGTTGTATTTGTTGATAACGGTACATGGGAAGCAAGGTTAGAGGTTATTGATAGATATCGTGATAAGACTGATTTTATGGTAATACACGACACGGAAGCTATGGCAAACTGGGCTATTGTCGGACCTGCTGCTGCTGCGAAATTTGCAAACATAACCGATTGGCACGTTTATTTTAAATACTTCGCCGAATTCCAAGATAATGAAGGCGGCCCGTGTACTATTTTAGGGAGTAATTATATTGATATCAGCATGATCGAGATTGACGGCATGAAAAGAATTTACAGATGATAATAAAAGATTTAATTTTTGCAGCGAATATTCTACTTGACATTGAAGAAATGCACCGCGACGGCAGTGCACTCTCATTGGATTACATTAGTAAGAAATGCAGAGAGTTCAAGATACCTGAAGCCGAAGCGGATTTGATTAAACTTGTCAGCCG
>MWFC01000119.1 GCA_002071415.1 Bacteroidetes bacterium ADurb.Bin012 | reverse complement strand
CCTGCAAATTTACAGTATTTATATGAATCCAAAAAAAAGACCTGCAAATGCAGGTCATTTTTGTGGTGCCACCGGTTACTGAACTACTTAATTTGTACTAACTGAAAAAGTATTGATTATCAGTATATTTAGCAATATTACTTAACGTATATTTTCTGTAAAAATTAGCGTAAATTAGGTAATGTATGGTACAAATGTATGGTACAAGTTAATTTTTATTATCAGTACTGACCGACTAAAAAATGAAGAAAATATAGGGACTTAACCGAAGTCTCGTCCCTAAGTTGTAAATTTGGATTGTCAAAAACTAAATTTCCAACCATGGGCAAAGTTAGCGAAAATAAATTTGTCGGTCAGCCGATCTTAAGACAAATAGTGAATATTCTCCCGAGGGAAAAGTTCGATGAGCTGGTAATAAGGCTCGGCAGTGATAAATATTACAAGGCGTTTTTTTCCTGGGATCAATTGATCGTGATGCTCTTTGGCATTTTTTCCCGTTGCGACTCGATGGGTGAAGTCTGTGACGGCATGCGTGCCTTGGGTGGCAAGTTGAATTACCTGGGCATGGAGAGTTCGCCTGCAAAAAGCACTGCCGGAGATGCATTGCGTGACAGGGACGAGGAGCTGTTCCGTCTGTTCTACTTTGCACTGATCGCCCATTTTTCCCCGCTTTTGTCGGTCAGCCGCAAAAAAAAGGGCCGGAAGCAGGGTGTCAGTTTCGAGGAGTTCTATGCCTTTGATTCGAGTACGGTGACGCTGTTTTCCGACGTGATGAAAGGCGTGGGCCGGAACCCTAAAGGCGACGGGAAAAAGAAAGGCGGCCTGAAAGTCCACATGCTGACCGACGTCCATGCTGACACGCCGCGATTCGTGAAGATAAGCGAGGCGAAAATGCACGACAAGAACTTCTTGCAATACCTGAATTTAAGTGAAGGCAGCATGGTGGTCTTCGACAAGGCATACAATTACTACCTGCAGTTCGCCAAATGGACGCGACAAGGCGTGAATTTCGTTTGTCGGCTGAAAGACAATGCAAGGTACGAGGTTCAGGAAGTCCTTCACGAGAAGAAGCTGGAAAAAGGGGAACATGCCGTTTACAAGGTGGAACATATCCACGTTCAATATATCGAGAAGGTCGAGACGGGGACCGAAGGCAAGAAAAAAAGGAAGAAAGTCAGACAGACGAGGACATTATGCCTTCGTTTAGTTTGGTACAGGGATGAACAGGGGCGTAAATACAAGTTCATCACCAATAATTGGGAAATAACAGACGAGGAAGTTGCCTTGATTTATAAAAATAGGTGGTCTATCGAAACGGGATTCAAAAAATTGAAGCAAAACTTCCAACTCACCTATTTTTATTCCGACACTGAAAACGGGATAAAGACCCAAGTATGGTGTACCCTGATCGCGTATTTGCTTTTACAGGTGATTCAGACCAAGTCGGAAAGCGAAAAGGCGTTTTCAACCATAGCCGCGTTGTTGAGGATGCATTTGATAAGCCATCTGGATTTGACGTGGGTGGTGACCGAAGGCAGGCGCACTTATCCCAGACGACTGAAAAGTCGCAATAAAAGTCCCACGGCCGCCCAATTATCACTGTTTTGAGGGGGGGGAGCACTTTTTGGAAATGAAAGACAGGAACTGTAATGGTTTACTTGTCAGGTGTTTAAGAATAAGAGCCGATTGATTTTGATTTTAGTCGGTTGATACTGATACGAAATATAACCCACACACAATCTGAGGTACGGTTGTTCCAATTTAATCCCGAAAGTCAGAATGGTCTCAAA
>MWFC01000118.1 GCA_002071415.1 Bacteroidetes bacterium ADurb.Bin012 | reverse complement strand
AATGTATTTTTCATTGACAAGTTTAACACTGTCGAGCTGTGGTTTTTCAATATGTGGGAGGCGGATGACTTTGAACGTTCGGTTCATTTGTGGCTGCTCGGTTACTCTCCGGTGACACGACGGGGGGAGTATTTTTAAGTTTAGTCACCGAAAAATCGCCGTTCGTCAAATCTTTTGAAAATAATTGGCAAAATACTTGTTTGGTGTAATAATATAATATATCTTTACACTGTTATAATAAACCAAACGAGATGAAAACAATAAACAACGAATTCCGCAGCAAGGTGATGAAAGCAGCATGGAAGATTTTTCGTAAGAGAAACTGGAACTTCGGCACTTGCCTTCGCAGGGCTTGGGAATTTTGCAAGGCCAACATCCTGGAGAGTGATCATAAAATTTACGAAATAGTAAAAGAAACCGAAAGGGCTATCTTAGCAGTTATTGACAGCCGTTACGATCACGTAAGAGAGGAAGATGTTGACATTACAATGTGGGTTCCGAAGTCGGTTATTGTAAATAATATGATCCCTGACTGGTTTTACAGAAAAAATCGCTAAACATAAAAAACTGAGAAATCATGAAAACTTACAATGTAACATTAACAAGTCAGATTACCGGCAAGGTAACGAAGTTCTACGAAGACGTGTCGTTAAACACCGTCCAGCTTATAATAGAGGCAAACGACTCTATGATGATGGCAGATGAGATCTGTGACGGTGAATCGCACGAGCTGAATTGTGATCTCTATATAAAAGTCGAAAGATCATGAGCCAGGGGAAAACGTTTATCAAGGTTTCGGGCAACGGAGTGGAGAAGAAATTCTCCACCTTCACTAAAGCCTGCCGTCGGATGGGGTGGCCGTACAACTACCTGAAGAGATGCCCGATGCCGAAGAAATACCGGGGCTATCTGATTGAACGAATAAGGATGGATGACATTGAATAAAGTTGACGAAACCAACACAAAGAAATCATGAAAAAAGATCGTTTCACCGCCGCAGTCCTTGTGATAGGCACGGCTTATTTTTTAGTGATAACTTTAATCGGAATCATAAATTAAAACCTACTGAGATGAAAGAAGAAACAGCAAAAGAAGTCCTGATAAGACTTTGGGGTGACAAAGAGTCGTATGAGAAGTACGAAGTCCTGAATGCAATGATTGAGTATGCTGTGATGAAGCTCGAAATCGCACATCAGAAGAATATGGAAATCATAAAGGAGGTAATGAAATGATGCCAATAGATAACCACTGGAACTACGGTCAGGAGTACCGCAACCAGATGATGGCTCCGGAGTACGAGCCCGAGATGCCGAAATGGGATGAACTCGACTGGGAGAAAGGCGATTTGATTGACTTTGACGCTGAAGAAAGAGAGAGCTACTATGTAATGACCGCCGAACTTAACGGCGTGAAATACGAGGGAACCGGAATCTATTCTTGTGGCGAATTAATTAAGGTCGAGGGTATTGAAATCTCAAAATAAGATAAAATGAAAAATAAAATCAAGTTTAATGACAGAAGAGAGGATCGATTTAAGGTACTCCCATTAACGCTTATGGAACAGGAGACGGTTATTGACGCCCTGAATTATCTACTCGAAAATGATAATGGGGCTATTGCTCCGTCATGGTTTGGATTGCTACAACGTTTCGTAGACAACTATTCAAAACTTGAACACCATAGGGCCACTACTTGTGGATTATACGCCTTTGATCGCAATCCGCAGTTTCTATTAGAAGAGTTTTGGCAGAGATCATCCGATGCTTGCCCGCTTACTTGCACTGAGGCAGAGAATGAAGAAGAGGCATTTAAGGAGTATGTCCGCAAAAGAATGATTGCCATAGAGTATTGAAATCTCAAAATAATCACTATC
>MWFC01000117.1 GCA_002071415.1 Bacteroidetes bacterium ADurb.Bin012 | reverse complement strand
TGAGTCCCATCCGAAAACCCACATTTTCAAAAAGTTGAAAAATGAATATAATTCGGATATTTATTGATATTTTTTTGTGTGCAAAATTTGGTTACAATAATTAGTATTTCGAAACATATATTTACAATATAATTTGGCAATTTTTGCCCCAAAAGCGTTCTTTGACATAATTGCGTTACATATTTCATTATCCGCACGAAGTTTATCCACAAGGAGCGGGAGTATGCCCACAGTTTATGCTTGGCAAGTCCTCTGTAGCGGCTCTTGTCATTGGAATAATGGTATGCTAACTGAAAAATGGTGGCTTCAACATTATTTCTAATGTTTGTTTGTTCTATGGGAATGTCCCTGAGTTTTTGCCTGAGTGCAGTAACTCTGACATTTTCCATGTCGAAGTACCGGTAATGACCTTCTTCAGTTTTGATTCTCCATCTCTTTTTTGTGGAGTCTTTACGGGTTTTAACCTGTTCAGCCTGTATCTGTTTTCCTGTTTTGTTGTCTGTTACGATTAATTGATTGTTGTCTTGCCGGTTAAGTGAAACGTCGTATCTCGGAATGGCTCCTTGCAAGGCAGTAAGCACTAAATCAATGTTGTTGTTTTGACAATACTCTTGATTATCAACGCTATTGTAAGCACCATCGGCATATACTTTCTCAATGTTATTGGGAAGTATTTCCTGTGTATTGGTCAGTGCCTTTTGCACATAAGTGTTATCCTGTGTTGAAACTACCTCTACCTGTGTGTCCGTTATCAGGTTTAATACCGGTTTACCCCCTTCGCAGGGCTGGTCACAGGTTTCAGTTACATTTACCGAATAACCTTTTACCTTGTTTCCATCTTTATCGCGGAAATGGGCATCGGTATCGTGAGGCGACTGTATGGACTTGGCACTGATTTTTTCCTTTTCAAGCGGAAGTACGGTTTTGCCCCTGCTTACAGAATACTGCTGTTCAAAAACGGTTTTCAATGTCTGGTATTGACCGTAGTTGTTCGATTTAAACAACACTACAAAACGATACATTAACTTGCCAAGGGCAATCATTTTGCTGTCAATTTCAGTCTTTGTGCTGCGATAAACTACTTTATTGCCGGTTTCTTCCTGTATGCTTTTTATCAGAGAGAATTCTGCTTTGGACAAGCTTTTCTTATAGATAAATTCCTCTCTTTCCTCAATAAACAGACGGAGGGTTTCGTGTATCAGTTCGTAACGGCTCAGCCTTGCAATATTGCTGCCCAGAAGTTTGCTGTCCATGCGAACTTGTTTTCCGCTGACATTGAACTCAAGTATCTGACCTGCTGTTATTTCATCCTGACAGATTTTAAACAGATCAACATCGTGTTCTCTGTTGTATTCCACCAGTTTCTTGCGGAACAGATAATAAGTGGAGGCTGCCGGTACTGCATCTTCCAGATTCATTAAGCCTAATGCGCTGCGAATGAGTAGATTATAGTTGGCGTTCTCGAACAACTGTTCATCGCTCCAACCTTGTCCCTCTTTTAGCAGCATCATTCCTATTAAAACACGTATAGAGGCATTGGGAGCACCGTTTTTGTCATCAAAAAGAACACTGAATATGGACTCGTTTACACGCATTACAACTTGCTTTCTAAATAAATTGTGCCACGAGTCATTTTTCAGATAATAGTTCAGCGTTGAGCCCGGAAGGTGCTCTATGGGCGATGAGAAAACATCCATTTGATGGTTATCGACTGACTTTCTAAACATTTTCTGTACATTTATCCACTGCTAAGATAATGAATATTAATGATATACGCAATATTTCAAAGAACTCTTTTCGGAATATTTTACTAAATTATAGCACTTTTTTTAACAAAAAATCTTTTAAAACTGTCTGCTCTCACTTTTCGGAGTGGACTCA
>MWFC01000116.1 GCA_002071415.1 Bacteroidetes bacterium ADurb.Bin012 | reverse complement strand
AAAAAGAAAGGAGCAACAAAATGAAAGACAACAAGATTACATTAAGACAGTTCATTGAAAAATTTGACAACGGGGAATTTGATAACAATGATGTAAGTACTCAATGTGATGCGGGATGGTATGATTGGTTTTGCAAAGATTCAAGCTTGAGGAACAAAACCTATTCGCTGACAAAAAAAATCAAACAGCTTCTGCCCAGCAGTAAGATCAATCAAGATACGATGTATGTTTTCTTTAAAAACAATTGCCCTTGCGTTGGCAAACTTTATGATGACTTTCGTTTCTGCGACATGGAAACGGGCGAGGTCATTTACACAATCTGCCCTGCGGTAGGATATACTAAAACTTTCGGTCGATCAGAAGTATGGGGCAAAGAAAATGATTTTAAAGAAGCCATTGTTGCGGGAACTTGGAACGATGTGCTTTTCTTTTTTCTCGGAGTTGATAAGAAAAAAGAAAGAGAGGAAAAAAGAATTGCTGTCGAAGAGAGGAAAAAAGAAAAAGACCTTTTGAAAGATGAATGGGCAGTCAGAGAATATTTGATCAACCAAATTGAAGACAAAACAGTTTCTTCTGACAACTGGTATGAATTTACAACAGTAAAGTTGATTAAAATTTCATTGGCTCTTTAATGCCGAAATCGGAGCGATGAGCTCCGATACACTGGTTGGTGGTTACCCCAGTGCTGATGAGGCAAACCAAACAAATTATAATCCATAAAAGAAAGGAGCAACAAAATGAAAAAGTTATCCGAAATCGCATTGCTTGCAGACCTGACCATTTCCAAATGGTCTGGTTCAATCGCAGACCAGAAAACAACCGATGAGATCCTTGATAAGAAAAACGCAAGACGAGACCGGGGCCGTTTCGTAAAAAGACTCTTGATGGATGTCGGCCCTTTAAAAGCCATTACCGGTAAGATGTATCATGAGTATAAGATGAAAAGCACGGCATGGGAAGATGGTCGGAGATTGCTTCCGGTTGAGTTCTTTGATTCAATCACCAAACTTCACCGGGATTGTTCAGATGAGCTTGAAAAAGCTCTTGAGGAATTCGGAAAGAGTTACCCCGAATACAAAGAAAAAGCCAAAGAAGAACTCGGTGATCTTTATGACGAAACCGAGTTTCCCTCTTTCGACGAGTTCAAAAGAAAGTGGAAAATTCGTCTTGATTTCTTTCCGATCCCCGAAAGCAAACATTTCGTGGTCAAAGCCGAAAAGAATTTAATCAATGAAATGAAGAAGAGCTTCGACGAAGCTATCAACAGTAAACAGACAATTGCTATCGGAGAAGTAAAAGAACGGGTGTTTGAAACAGTCGGCAAGATCGTTGAAAGAATTTCTGACAAGCACATGAAATTCTCCCGGCAAGGGAAAGAGGTTATGGATTCAGTTCGAGAGCTGGTTGATCTTTTACCCTCTTTGAATCTTTTCGATGATCCGAACATCAATAAAATGATTGATGACCTGAAAGCAACCCTTTACGAGGTCACCGACGAGGATTTGAAAAAAGAAGATAAACGGAAAAAGATTTTGGATAAAACAAAGAAAATGCTCGACAAAATGTCTGACTACGCTTAAAGTTTTATCGTGCTCATCTATTCCTGGTAGATGGGCACCATTAAGACTTTAACAAGAAAGGAGAACAACATGGGAGGTGAAATATTTTTTTTACTCGTAATGGTTTTTATCGTTGGTAGTTGTTTCGGTTATATCATTGGCAAAAACCTTTAAAAGAAAGGAATAGTAAAATGAAAGCATCGGCGATCAAAAGAGCATTGACGGCAGCATCAAAAGCGGGGCGGCCCATTATGGTTTGGGGAAGCTACGGGGTCGGTAAATCAACAGTCACCCGGCAGTGGGCAAGAGAGAGCAACAGAAAGCTTTTTGAGATGAC
>MWFC01000115.1 GCA_002071415.1 Bacteroidetes bacterium ADurb.Bin012 | reverse complement strand
CGTGTGTCAGGCGATTTCCACCATTTTTCCCAGTCTCCGCCAGTTAGCTGAGCCCAGTGTTTTGTAGCCGAGATATAACCGATGGGAGCATCAAACCATACATACAAAACTTTGCCTTCGGTACCTTGGATGGGCACTTTTACTCCCCAGTCGAGATCACGGGTAACGGCCCGCGGTTGCAATCCATGATCGAGCCATGATTTGCATTGCCCATAAACATTTATTTTCCAGTCATCCTTATGTTCTTCGAGTATCCATTTTTTCAGCCATGCTTCATACTCATTGAGCGGAAGAAACCAGTGGCGGGTTGCTTTCAAAACCGGGATGCTTCCGCTTAAGGCCGATCGAGGTTGAATAAGATCGGTAGCATTGAGTGAACTTCCGCACTGTTCACACTGATCGCCATAAGCCCCCTGATTGCCACAAATGGGACAGGTACCAATAATATATCGATCGGCTAAAAATTGCCCTACCTCTGCATCGTAATACTGTTCGGTAACTTTTTCGATGAATTTCCCCTCATCATATAACTTTTTGAAAAAATTTGATGCCGTTTCATGATGTATAGGTAAAGATGTGCGGCTGTATATATCGAAGGATATACCCAATTCTTCGAATGATTTTTTTATAATCTCGTGATACTTATCTACTACCTGTTGTGGGCTGATACCTTCTTTTCTGGCTTTTATGGTAATGGGCACGCCATGCTCATCGCTTCCACCTATAAATAAAACTTCTTCTCCTTTCGAACGCAGATAGCGAGCATAAATATCCGCTGGAATGTAAACTCCAGCCAAATGCCCAATATGCACAGGACCATTGGCATAAGGCAATGCCGAAGTAATGGTAGTACGTTTATAGGATTTATTATTTTCTGAAGCCATTATCTCGAAAATTTGAGTTGCAAAGATAAATAATCGGCTTGCTTGCCAATATATTGCAACTCGCTTTCCTCACCCTTAATTCCGGTATGTCTATACCGAAAATAAATCTTTTATGACGATATATGGTCGATTGAAAAATTTATACTTTAGCATTTCTATTCATTCGAATGAATCATTTATATAGAAGGCCTGCCTATTTAAATTCAGGCGATAAGATTTGCATCACATCACCAGCGGGACGTGTTGCGCCCGAAAAGGTATTGAAGGCCGATAAAGTTTTCAAGAATTATGGATTCGAAGTAGAAATCATGTCCCATGCTTTGGGTGCATTTTACCAATTTAGCGGTACCGACGACGAACGCCTCGAAGATTTGCAACAGGCCTTGGACGATCCATACTGCAAAGCTATTCTCATGTCGAGAGGTGGATATGGGCTTCATCGTATCATCGACAGGCTCGATTTTCGTTCCTTCGAAACGTTTCCCAAATGGATCATTGGATTTAGCGATATCACCCTCTTACATGCTCATTTGCATCGTCTGAAATGGCAAAGTCTGCACAGTCCCATGGCTTCGGCATTTTCTATAGAAAATCCAAGTCAGGCTTTAAAAGTGTTGAGTTTTTTACAGGGAAATCTTCCGAAATATAGCTTAGCACCTCATGCCCTCAACCGTAAAGGTAAGGCGAGGGGTATTCTTACAGGCGGAAATCTTTCCATACTCACCAGCATTCTGGGAAGTTGCTCCGATTTGGATACCAATGAAAAAATTCTTTTCATCGAAGATGTGGGAGAATATTTGTATCGCCTCGACCGCATGATGTGGACGTATAAAAGAGCCGGGAAACTCAGCCATCTATCGGGGCTTATCATCGGAGGCCTGACAGAAATGAAGGATGGAGAGACCAATTTTGGTTATAGTGCCGAAGAAATCGTTTATCAAGCCGTAAAGCAATATTCCTATCCGGTTTGTTTTGGATTTCCGGCTGGGCATCAACCACACAATGAACCTCTTAT
>MWFC01000114.1 GCA_002071415.1 Bacteroidetes bacterium ADurb.Bin012 | reverse complement strand
CATCGACAACCGGAATATTGTCAATATTGCTCATGGTGCTGGACCAAAAACCGCTCAAATCATATTTGACCAAGCGCCTCAAGTACTAATTACAGGAAACGGACCCGGAGGTAACGCTGCTGGTGTCCTCGCTCGGATGAACCTAAAAATCCTTATCGGAGCAGCTGGGATGACGATTAATGAGGCCTATGAGGCCTTCAAAAATAATAAACTTCAACAAGGAGGTGAAAATGCCTAATCGAGATGGAACAGGACCCTTCGGAGATGGACGTCAAGGTAGGGGCTTAGGTAATTGTGGAAGATCCGCCAAAACACAAACAGGACTTCGTCAGTTTTCTGACCATAGTATCTGGGGAAACAGTATAATATTGATTGCGGATATTATCAATAAACTAATTAGTAAAAAACCAAAAAATTTAAGGAGGTAAAAATGCCTAATTTAGATGGTACAGGACCCTTTGGCGATGGCCGCCCCGGTAGGGGATTAGGACCATGTGGAAGGTTTGGAACCCCAATGAGGGGTAGATTTGGCTACGGTAGAGGTTGGAGATGTGGCTACGGTTTCCACCGCGGTTGGCGTTGGTACAATTATTGGTATGGCGAAGCGATGAACTTCCCTTTACCTGATTATTATACGCATGAAGAACTCCTGGCGCAAAAGGAAGAACTTCAAAAAATACTCCAGCGGATTGACCAACAACTTGAAAAGGAAAATAAGTAAGTAAATGGACGAAAAGAATGATCTTCAGATAGATGCTACTTTAGCCAAGATCAAACACAGGATAATTGTCCTTAGCGGGAAAGGTGGCGTGGGTAAAAGTTTCATTGCCACCAATCTCGCTTATGGACTTGCCTTGCAGGGTAAAAAAGTAGGACTATTGGATGTGGACATACATGGCCCATCAATCGCCAAATTCACCAATGTGGAAGGAGTTCCAATTCAGGTGCACCCCATAAGCGGTAAACCAGCTCCAATCAAGGTTCTTTCCAACCTCTGGGTTCTTACTATTGCTTCGATGCTTAGTTCAGACAGCAGCGCTGTTATTTGGCGGGGCCCACTCAAGACAGCATTAATCAGGCAGTTCTTCAGCGATTTTGACTGGGATGAACTAGATTATTTAGTAGTGGACTGCCCTCCAGGAACAGGAGATGAACCCCTAAGCATCATCCAGACCTTGAAATGGGTTGATGGCGCTGTGATTGTAACTACTCCACAGGATATGGCTATCCTTGATGTGAAGAAATCTATTGATTTTATACAGAAACTCAATGTCCCCATCCTTGGTATTGTGGAAAATATGAAATTCTTCCGATGTCCCCATTGTCATAAAATTACTACAATCTTCCAGGGAAACCAATTGGAAAAGATGATTTTCGAATACTCTCTCGACCTTTTAGCCGAACTGGAGATCGACCCGGCTATTGCTACTTCTGCGGATCAGGGCAAACCCTATATTTATTTTAACAACAAACAACCCTCTGCTAAGGCATTGATGGAGGCAACCTTAAAGATAATAGAAAAAGTTGAAAGAAGTAAGGAAAGTGCTCACAAATGAGCTCTCAGCGAACACTTGCCAAAGATTGAGTTCTGGTTTACCCATAATAAATGAGTGTTAATATGCGAACTATTAACAATCAGGAAAGTGATTCCTACATCTGGTTGAGGGCTCGAGAATGGTATTGGCAGAATCCTTTTTGCCAAGCCCCTAAGTGTTAGCAAGGAAGCCGAACCCTCAACCATAATGTTGTCTTGTGACAGAAAAGGTAATAAATCCGGAAATATAATTTAGCTATACTAATTATTCAGGAGTTATAATGAAGTATCTCTTCGGGCCTATACCCTCACGCCGATTGGGAATTTCTCTGGGAGTAGATCTGGTTCCACACAAGGTTTGCAGTTTTAATTGCATCTACTGTGAAGTA
>MWFC01000113.1 GCA_002071415.1 Bacteroidetes bacterium ADurb.Bin012 | reverse complement strand
AATGCCATGGTTCACAATACAACGTGTAAAATCCCGTTCGAAGAATGGAAAGAGGAATGCCGGCATCTTCTTCCCTATATTCCAATCACTGTTTCTGAAGAAAAAAAAGGATACAAGGTCATAAAAAACAATACGGTACGTTATAAAAGCAACACCTATTCGGTGCCTCCCGGAACCTATGTCAATGAAGAATCCAGGGTATTGTTAAGCGAAGAGAACGGGGCTCTTATTATTGCAGATATGGAAGATGTGTTTATAACCAGGCATGTCATACCTGCAGGTAAAGGGAACCTAACCATTAACAAGAATCATCGTCGTGATCGCAGTTCGTCTATCGATCAAATACGAGAGACCGTTGAAAGTCTTTTTATCAACAAGGACGAAATAAATGTCTTTTTAAACAAGATCAAAGAGACGTATCCCAGGTATATGAGAGATCAGCTGGCTACTGTACTCGATTGTTTTGATATTTATGGTGCGGAAGCCTGTCAGCAAGCCTTGACATTGTGTAACATGAATCGCTTCAAGAGCGCAAACGACTTCAAGGCTTTGGCCTCTACGTTTGGACGAAACAGCTTCCACGAACGAAAGGATGTTTTACCTGTTAAACCGTTGGGTGATGAATCTGCCAGGATGATGGCCAATATTGAACCCAATCGGAGCTGTATTGATGATTATCAAACCATTTTTACAGCCAATTAGCCATGGGACAGTATAAACTCACCCTGATCAAGGCTCAAGCTAAAAGGCTTCGATTATCATCACTCTTTGCCAATGCATCTGACATACTTATTGCTGCACAAAAAAGCACTCCCAGTTATGACGACTTCCTTTGTAACGTGTTGGAACAGGAGGTGCAGTGCAGGACAGAAAAACAACTGGTTCAAAGACGTAAACTTGCAAAAATGCCCCTGGCTCATAATCTGGATAACTATGACTCCTCTTTATCCAATGGAATATCACACACGCAGCTCAATCAGTTAAGAGAGTTACACTGGGTGGATGAATGTTATAATATCATGCTTACTGGTCCCTGCGGTGTAGGTAAAACCCTTATAGCCTCCGGCTTGTGCAATGATGCCATAAATCGAGGGTACAAGGCATACTTCAGATGTATGGAAGAAATATTAAACACGCTTAAGACTAAAGATCTTATACCTAGTGCAAAACAAGAATATAAACGACTGCGTGAAGCCCATGTCATTGTTATCGATGACCTGATGAATATATCTGTGAGCCAAGAAGAAGGTAATCTCTTTTTCTCCTTTGTCAATAATACCTTCGAGTCCACCTCCTATATCATCACCACCAATAAATCACCTGCAGAGTGGGCAAAAGCCCTCGATGACGAAGTCCTTGCAACGGCCCTTTTAGACAGAATCCTTTTTAAATGTCAACTTATACAGCTCTCCGGCACCAGTTACAGACTTAAAAACAGGCAAACAATCTTCTAAAAATATACCACCTACGAGGTGGTTCATGAATAACATAAATGAGAAAAAATCAAAAATAAATTACCTTTGCAAACGTTGTAACATTGCTTCCGAAATCGTTGTACGATTGCTTCTGAAAATGTTGCACGGTTGCTTCCGAAAACGTTGCATTCTTCGTTTCTGAAAATATTGTATTGTTCGTTTCTGTTTACATGGGAAAAGCATCTGTTGTGTGAAACGTACAGCAACACGCTGCGGGCGGTGTTTGAGCATTTTGGGATACCCGATAAGATTGAGAATTACAAACCGGCCCGGCTCAGGAGGTCGAGCTACAAGGGAAATCCTCCATTAGCAAGAGTCTATGCGATGGATTTTTTTCAAGCGATGGAGAAACCGCCATCGGGTGAGTGACGTTTTCACACAATTGCCATAAGGCGCCCTTTAATACGATTTGTATTCAGAACAAGGAAACGAATAGTCAGTATTTCAGCTATCTAGAAGAAAATGAGTATATTAATTTATTGACACAGATATGTGACACAAGAATAGTACAACCATTATGATGTTAAGTCAACTAATAGCGGCAATTGCATGACCATCCTCATAATTAGCCTATAAGGATAAATTATAACAAAAATCAATTTTACCTCTAATAATCATATTGGTATTTTAGGAT
>MWFC01000112.1 GCA_002071415.1 Bacteroidetes bacterium ADurb.Bin012 | reverse complement strand
CATCATTACCTTGTCTATGTCTTCCGCCGGTGGAATGTATTCAACCTTTTTTTCTTCAGGAAGGCGTTCAATATTAATTACCGGATTGTTATTGATGCCTTTTATTTTCCTGAACCAATTGAACATTGCCAGAAGATTTTTCCGGTCCCGGTTCCAGGTATTGTTTGAAACCTTACGCGCCCTAGTCTCCAAGTGCTTTAAAACCATTGATGGAGTAATCTCGTTGACATTAGGATTACCCCATTTTTTGAGAATACTGGCGCATAGCTTCTTTTTTTCACCATACGTTGAAACTGAGAACCGTAACTTGCAAATATCAAGATACTCATTGGAAACAGTCAGCAAGTCCATGTCGGTTTCTTGTTTCTCTGGTTTCGGGCTTTCTAGCTCTTTCCATTTCTCGATTTCCCAGGTCTTGGCTTCCGTTTTCGTCAGAAACAGACGCGAAAACCTTTTGTCGTCTTTTTTCACCACCCCTTTCCATCGTTTTTTCTTTTTGACAAAATAGGGCATTGAGTATCTCCTTTCTGAACCGCAGGGTTCTTCCAATCTTGAAGCCCCCCAGTTGCTCCCAGTGTGAGTAAACTGTTCGCGGTGAAATCTGAAGATATCCAGCCACCTGTTTGGGGGTCATTATGGATGGATTTAACCCTATGTCAATATCTAAAATACTCATAAGCTATCCGCTTGATAATGCTATTTTTTCTTTGGAACAAACTTTTCCAGCCTGTAGCCCCGATCAATTCTCCATTGATTCTTTTCAAGCGTTTTTTGGTAGATTTCATTTTCAATCACATCGATCAGAGTGCATCGGGGAATTCTTTCTTCGTAACATTTTTCATAAAGCTTCATCAGCTCTTCCAGATTTGCGTCGTGCAGAAGCTTTCGCTTTTTCGGACTCAATGTTTCAGGAGCATTATTGATCGGTGTTCTTCTTTTAAAATAATTGTTCATTTCATCCGGCCTATTTTCCCAAGCCTAATTTGTTGTATAGATCACTTGCCGGTTGCTTGGCTTCTTTATTGATCGCAATGCCCAAATCGAGAGATTTCTTTCGGGCCTTTTCCTTGAAATCTTCTTTGCTTACTGATTGAAGGATTCGGCTGTTCACCTTCATCAGACAGCTTTCCGGATCAAAGTCTTTTAATATTGCCGCGCAGGAGATGAGGAGATTGGTAATCCTTTGGATGTGCCATTTGATAAATGTTGCCTTCTTTTTTTTGTATTGTCTTTTGGTGCCTTGCTCAATGCCGAAATATTGGACGCATTCCTGAACTTTTTCCCAAAACGGATGAATTGTTCGCCTGGATTGATTTTTATTGTCCAGGTTTCGAAGGGAGAACCATTCTCCCGTCATGTATTTCCATAAATCAGCCTTCTTGCTGTTTAGGTCGGATATGAAATTGATCCGGTTTTGATTTAAAACTGATCTCCGGATTTGAAATTCGATCCGCCAGACATTCTCCGGATCGTCCGTAAACCACACGAGCAGCCATCTTTCCTCGCTGCCGTCCTTCTTTATTTCTAAGGATTTGTTGTAAAGTCGAAGCTCAATGGGTGAACTTTTGCTGCCACAATAAAAGGTTTCCAATTTATCACCATCCATAAAATGCGATGTCTTATCCGCCTTGCCGACCATGTAGCCTTTCAAGAATTCCAAACTTAGGCCACAGGGTATTCTGAAATCCGCGTAAAGATCGCACCGGCTGATTTTGTGCTGGCTTACAGTTCCGCCAAAAGCCTCAATATCCGACGTGACAAGCTCGATCAGCTCTTTTTCTGACAGTTCCCAATGGAGGGCTTCCGATGCAAAGGACACGTAAACATTTGGAATTTGATTTGCCGATTCGTGTATGGATATGAAACCATCATATTCGGGATATTTGACATGATAACGGTAATTGGGGGCTTTTCCGCCCGGATAAAATATATGCGGCCTTGACCCTTCTTCTTCGATAATAATTTCACCCTTTCCATAGGCATTTGCTTTTCGTTCATCAAATCTCTGTTTCAGCTCATCCCAATTGTCGCCCCAGGTAACGTAAAAACCGACATCCAGGGTATCTATGCCGCTAGTACCACGTAACGTTTATAAATTCGGGTAAAGACGTTTTAATTTTATGCGCGCATCCGATGTTTTAAAT
>MWFC01000111.1 GCA_002071415.1 Bacteroidetes bacterium ADurb.Bin012 | reverse complement strand
CAAATTATGAAATTGTTAAATGTCAAAATTTAAAATGACCACGCACGAAGAATTAAAAAACGAAGTGCTGACTTTGGCCGAAGAAGTAGGAGTAAAGCCCAATGCCATTCACATCAGAGCCATGAAAAGGAAATGGGCAAGTTGCTCGAGCAAAGGTCGATTGAGTTTCAACGAAATATTGCTTGATGAGCCGAAAGAGGTAAGGTATAAAATCATTTTGCACGAACTACTCCATCTGAAATATCCTAATCACAGCAAAATGTTCAAACTTTTGCTGGATTATTATTTGCAGAAAGTATTGTAAATTATATCTCAAATAATTTTTATTTGTTTGTTTTACATTGATTTGCATCAAAATCAATCAATTTAGTATGCAAGCAGATATCTAAAATATTGCGAAATAATAGTTTGAAATAAAACAGCTTTGTAATGAAGATTAATGTGGTTGTTTATTAGCATTTTTAAACTATACTATACAATTTCCAATTTGGTAAATCAGAAAAGCCATCAGCCAGGCTACCAATGTATTGTAAACTACTCCGAAAACAGCCCATTGCCAGCCTGCTTCTTTTTTCATAGCAGCAATAGTTGCTACACATGGAACATACAGCAAAATAAAAACCATAAAAGCAAAAGCAACCAAAGGGGTAAAGACTTTTTCTCCTTTTAACTTACCTGCTGTATGAACCTCATTTTTTAATTTTTCTTGTAAAGAAACAGAATTATCTCCGGAATTATCAACTTGATACAACACACCCATTGTACTAATTACCAACTCTTTAGCAGCTAATCCTGTGAATAATCCAATGCCCATTTTCCAATCGAAGCCTAAGGGACGAATTGCAGGCTCTACCACTTTACCCAATTGCCCAATAATAGACTTTTGCTGTAATTCTGCCATCTTAGTCGTTTGCAATTGATTAACCGTTTTTTCTTTTTCACCTTTACTTAAAGTAGTATTGTTTTGTACAGACAAAATTTGTTCTTCATATTTTTTATCAATTTCTGGATGACGAGGAAAATAGCCCATTGCCCAGATGATAATGGAAGCTACCAGGATAATATTTCCTATTTTTCGCAAATATTCCCGACTTTTATCCCACATGTGAATGTTAATGGTTTTTAGAGTTGGTATCCGATAGGGAGGCAATTCCATTACAAAAGGCGACTCTTCTTCTTTGAAAACTGTCCGTTTCATGAACAATGCCGTGATAATGGCCATAAAAATTCCAATCGAATAAAGTGAAAATAGAATGAGCGCTTGATTTTTTGGAAAGATGGCCGAAATGAGCAGCAGATAAACTGGCAATCGAGCGCTGCAAGACATAAACGGAATAATGATAATGGTTAAAATTCGGTCTTTACGATTTTTTAATGTTCGCGTGGCCAAAATAGCCGGAACATTGCAGCCAAATCCTATTACCAGTGGAATAAATGATTGCCCATGCAATCCAATTTTATGCATCAATTTATCCATCAAAAATGCCGCTCTCGACATATAGCCTGTATCCTCGAGGATGGAAACGAAGAAAAACAAAATAAGAATATTCGGAAAGAAGACGAGCACATTTCCTACTCCACCAATGATTCCATTCACCAATAAGTCACACAATGGTCCTGGGACCATTATCCTCCCCAGCCAGCTACCCAGTAAGTTAATTCCACTTTCCAGCCATTGGGTAGGATATTTTCCAAGGCTGAAGGTCGATTGAAACATTAACCATACGAAGAACAGAAAAATAGGATAACCCCAGAACTTATGCAGAAACAAATTATCTAAAGTTTGTTGCTTCTCCTTATGTTTTTGCTTCGATAGATGATAGGTTTCTTTTAAGGCTCCTTCGATGAATCCATATTTTAGTTGAGTAATAACGGTCTCGCAACTATCGCCATATTCTTTTTCGAGGCTTTGAATAGCTTGCCTCGTAGTAGATTCGATTTGAGGATAATTGTCATATTTTTCCAGTTCGGAGAGAATGGTTTTATCACCTTCCAAAAGTTTGATAGCCAGATAACGGGAAGATAATTTATCCGTAATGGCTGGATTTTGCCAGATCACATCCTGAATTTGTTTGATGGCTTTCTCGACTATAGATCCATAATTAATGTGGATGTGCCTGACAATGGGATCTTTATCTTCATAAACATC
>MWFC01000110.1 GCA_002071415.1 Bacteroidetes bacterium ADurb.Bin012 | reverse complement strand
TGTCTTTAGAAGGATGCAAATGCGCCAAAAACTTCTTGTCGTGCATTTTTGCTTCACTAATCCTCGCAAAAACAGGTGTCTCGTTATGGATATCGGTCAACATGTGTACTTTCAAACCTCCTTTTTTCTTTCCTTCTCCTTTTAGATGACGACCTACTCCTTTCATTATATCGGGAAAAAGTGTTATGGTCGTGGAATCAAATGCGTAAAACTCGTCAAAACTGACCTTTTCTTTTCGGCTGACCGATAAAAGAGGACGAAAATAACTTATTAGCTCGAAATAATATAATCTGAAAATTTCTTCACTGCGATCCCGTAAAGCATCTCCTGCCGTACTTTTGGAAGGGGCACAATCCATACCCAAATAATTGAGCTTGCCTGATAATGCTCGCATCCCGTCGCATACCTCACCCATTGAATCACAACGAGAGAATATCCCGAAAAGCATCACAATTAATTCATCCCACGAAAAAAAGTCTTGTAGTAGCGATCTCTGCCATATTCTTTAACTAACAAATCGAACCGTTCGCGCGGCAGCATTTTTATTAACTGTTTGAAGATCGGCTGACCGACTAAATTTTTTGTTATATCTTTGCCCATGGTTGTTAATTTAGGTTTACTACACAAATTTACAACTGGGGGATGAAACTTCGGTTTTGTCCCTCCTTCTTTTTATCCATTTTTTTGTCGGTCAGTAATGATAAATTTTGAGTTCTAAATATCAATATATTGAATTACAATAATTTATAAATTTACATCTTTCGTCAAATCACTTTATTGTTGTAGCATTCTCAAATATTTCATAATATTGCACGAAATCGTGCTAAGTAAACATTACTGAAATTTAGTTAGATTTATAAATCATAAACACAAACATTATGACTATTAAAAGGATGACATTTATTGTTGCGGTACTTGCTTTATTCCCGGGTTGTAGCAATCAAAAGAAGCAAGAAAGACCGGCCATAACCTTTGAACTTTCACAATTGGAAGAAATGGCCACCCAATATGTTGGGAAAGAAATCGTATTAAAAGGGACAATCGATCATGTTTGCAAGCATGGGGGAGCCAGAATGTTTTTAGTAGGCAATACTCCAGGCGAGCGCATTCGCATCGATGCCGGTGAAAACATGAAATTCGACCCAGCATGGGAGGGGAATACGGCTTATATAACAGGTATTCTCGAAGAACTCAAGATTGATAGCACATACCTCGACAAATGGGAACAAGAGGTAAGGGCAAAGAAGGGACGAGAAGCTGCTTCAAAAATTCACACTGGCGAGCAAGGCCACGAAGAAGCTGAAAACAATATAGAGAATGAACTTCAGCAAATTGCTGATTACCGAACTGCCATCTATGATAGTGGGAAAGATTATTTATCGTTCTATTCGGTAAAATGCCTTAAATATCAAATAGTCGAAGAATACGACAGCAACAAGAAGAAAGATTCTGTCAATTAACTTTCGGACAATACAGGATTAGGAAATATAAGTGAATCATTCTATCAAAGTATTTTCATAAATTCCCCTCTTTTTTATTAAAATGAAAAGATTCAAATGGAGAAAATCTAACCGGGTTATTCACAGAGATTTAGGATATTTTTTTGTGGGAATGACCATTGTTTATGCACTTTCGGGGATAGCCTTCAACCATATCAATGATTGGAATCCGAGTTTTATTATAACCAATAAGGTAGTTTCTTTGTCTTCAGCACCATCACTCGAAAATATCAATAATCAACACATCAAGGAAATTTTAAGAGATTGTGAAGAAAGCGAAGAATTCAAGAAATTTTATATCTCCTCCGATAGTATTCTAAAAATCTTTATAGAGCATGGGACAGTAACTGTGAGTACAGAAACTAGGGAAGCAACAATCGAAAAAATACGACGCAGACCATTGTTTCATACTTTTAATTATCTACATTATAATCCTGGCAGGGTATGGACATATTTTTCCGACTTTTATGCAGTTTCATTGTTAGTACTAGCTACCAGTGGTTTATTCATTTTACCGGGTAAAAACGGAATAAGGTGGAGAGGGGCCATTCTTGCAGGGTTAGGAATTGTAGTCATCATCGTATTATTGTTTCTAACGGATTATTCCTTTTAGCATAGAATAAATTCAGAACTCCTGATCCTATAATTGCATATCAATATTTTACAAAAGTACCACCGTATTTCAATTTGTCGTATTTT
>MWFC01000109.1 GCA_002071415.1 Bacteroidetes bacterium ADurb.Bin012 | reverse complement strand
AACAATGTATTGAAAGACGGGAAAGCAAAGCAGAAAATTGAAAGCGAAGAAGGCAAAAGGATAATGAAAGAAACATTTAATCTTGTTGCGTTGCCTTATGCTGGAGATGAACAAATCAATATCAAAGATCCTGTCAATGATGAATTTTATTCATTAGATTTCATGGATGTATTTAAAGAGTATGGGTTTAATTCATTTCTCATTGACGAGAAATTTGATAAATGGAGGAAAGTATTTCAACTGAACAAGGGAAGAAAATGAACGAAGGAATAAAATATGACAAGGATAAACAAGGTTGGTATCCCATGCCTCTTGTTATCTTAAAGCCTCTTGCAGATGTTTTCTTGGCAGGAGAAAAAAAATATGAAACTTTTAATTGTCTTAAACCATTTGAAGATAGCGACAGAAGATTTTGGGATGCCATGATGAGACATGCCGAGGCTTGCCAAATTGATCCATTAGCGATTGATGAAGAAACGGGATGTTATCATGGCGCACAAATAGCTTTCAATATGTTATTAAGAATTTTCAACGCTAGGAGGAAATGAGATTATGGTATATGTTGGAATTGATCCGGGGCAACAAGGCGCTATTACATTAATGGAAGATATGACAAAAGACAAAATTACTATTTATGATATGCCTTTGTTGCCGCAAAAGGGAATTGATGGAAAAGAATTGCATGATTTATTTTTATCCATCAAAAGAGATTGCAAATCTATATTCTGTATTCTCGAAAAAGCACAAGCAATGCCTGGACAGGGAAGTGTAGGCGGGTTTAATTATGGTGTCGGTTATGGGAAAATCTTATCAGCGTTGGAAGTAAATCAAATCCCTTTTCAAGAAGTTCACCCAATGCGTTGGAAAAAAGAATTTGGCATTACATCAAAAAGAGGCAAGGCAGAACCGAAACTATCAACGGCAGATAAAAAACAGCTCTCCCTTAGTGCTGTTTTAAAGCTGTTTCCTAAGCTGTCCTACCTCTTTCATACCGAACGGGGTAAACTGCTCGACGGTCGGGTAGAATCATTGCTGCTGGCTGAATATGCAAGAAGGATACATAAATGATAAAACAATTAAGGATACAAAACTTCCGATCGCATAAGAATACCAAGCTTGAATTTGTCAAAGGTGTGAATTGTATTGTCGGCCTCCCGGATTCAGGCAAGACAAACATTATTCGCGCAATCAACTGGGCTTTGACAAATAGACCTTTGGGATTCAGATTTCATTCCAACTTTGCAAAAGGCCCGACTGCTGTTGATATTGATTTTGAAGAAGGTAATCAAATATCTCTGGTCAAGTCAAAATCCGAATCGGGTTATGTATGTAATGAAAAGGAATTTAGAGCAATCGGTTCAGATGTTCCCGATGAAGTTTCGAGAATATCAAATATTACAGAACTGAATTTACAAACACAAATGGATAAACCTTTTCTTATATGTGAATCTCCCGGAGAGGTAGCAAAGGTTTTTAACCGAGTGTCAAAATTGGAAAAACCAGATTTAGTCATTGCTTCGTTAACAACAGACATCAATTCAAAAAATAAACAGATCAAAATATTGTCGTTAGATAAAATAGAATTTGAAGAGAAGCTGAAGCGGTTTGAAAATCTTCCACAAATGAAAAATGATCTGGATGAAATTGAACAAATCGAAAACAAGAGACAAAAAATAAAAAACGAGATAGATGAACTATTTTCAATGATTGAAAATATTGAAGCGGTCAAGAAGATCATGGAAAATATGATTGATGTTGATAAAGCACGAAAAGAACTTGTAAGCATCAATAAACTTTATACAGAAATTGCCAACGAACAAAAGAAGCATATGTCTCTCCAAGATATTATAACAAGCACAGAAGAAGTTGAAGATAAGATGCAAAATATAAAAATGGATTACAAAGATATTCAAAAAGACTTTGGAAAGTTTTTAAAGACCATTAGAATATGCCCCTACTGCGAAAAGTGCAAAGAACCGATTTCGGCGCATAATCTTGACAAATTTATAAAGGTGGAACTAGCATGAAGATATTACTCCTGTCAGATTTACATCTTGTTGTTGATAATCCTGTTGCGAGGCTTGATGATTTAACAGAAACCCAATGGGATAAATTAGACTGGGTTTATGAATATGCAAAGAAAAATGGGGTTGAGTTGGTTTTACAAGCTGGCGATCTTACTCATACGAAACGGTCGTGGTCTTTATTGAATAGACTTACCGACTTTTTTTCTTTTTATGATGACATCCCAACATGGATTGTTAAAGGGCAGCATGATAGTTATTTCCATGATCTTGATAATAA
>MWFC01000108.1 GCA_002071415.1 Bacteroidetes bacterium ADurb.Bin012 | reverse complement strand
GAAGAATCTCTTAATGGCTGGATGTTTATTAATCATTTAAGCATGCGGGTTATATATAGATTATTTGAAATTTTAAAAACAACGCCTCTTAATAAACAGGATAAACTCTTACATAAATACTCTCTGATGGACGCTGTTGATCATCTTAAGTCCATAAAGAAAATAAAATTTGCACCCGATGAATCAGTGATTGCCGAAATTAATAAATCCACAAAAAAACTACTGGAGAAAATGGGAATATCTATTACCTAAAAATTTAAGGTTTGGGTTTAAATGGAATAATTGCTGAATATATAGTCGAAAACACCAGTAAATGTTATAAGTCGTTCTGGCATCCGGATGTAAACTAAGGTAGAAGTGTTGAGAAATATCTACTTTTCATGTTTTCGACGCAAAGAGAGGAGGTTAGGTTGTTTTCCGAAAAAATCTTTATTTATTTTACTTCTCCCAGAGCATATTGTTTCAAATAATCGCGAAATAGAAATTTAATAAAATCAGATACTTCTTCCTGATGGGGTGAAGCAGAAAATATGCGAGAAGGCTCTAAATAATATAATTTGTGTTGAGACTGAAGGATTTTTTCGCCTCCACCGGTAATATTCAGCATAACATTAGCCTCTGAAGAAATAAGGCCAGCGTCTATAGCCTGAATGAGAGAAGCGGTGGCAACTCCTGCAGCTGGATGAATGTCGATACCTTCGGTTTGATTGAAAAGTTCGGTAGCTACAATTGCTGCATGATTATTTACCTTCAATATGTCGCCGTTAGTGTCTGTTAAAGCATCGAAGAGTCCTCCTGCAATGGAATAGGGAGGTTTACGGTTGGAAAGAACCTTAGAGTACATTTGTGCAATCTGATGATGTGCTTCTTCTTCATCTAAAGGAAGCAACTCACGCGATCCAGCTTTCCACGAATCATACATTGGGGTGAAAGGTTCATTTTGGGACAGCATTAGTTTGGTTTTATGCTGGCCATAACGTCCATCTTCTATAAATCGGAGGTTGGCTTCCCATGCAGCAATAGCTCCAGTACCACTCCCAATTGCCTGAAAATAATAGTCAGGAATTTGTCCAATTGCATGGGTAGCCGATAGAAACGTAGATGCCATACCATCGCGGCGAGCCACGTTTTTTGCACCTCCTTCGGCTAAGAAACCATTTGTAGAAACCGCAAGATTAGATAAATAAATGGCATCGGAATAATCGCTTCCTGAATCTGTACAGATTAATTTTACACAGGGAAGAAAAGGTTGATCACTCCATAATACATCGATATTATCAACTGGGACACATAAGAGAAGTGGGATTTGATTGTCGGAGCAAACCCGTGCAAATGCTCTGGCTGTATTGCCTGCTGAAGCAACAACGAGTATTTGTTGAGTATTTTCTGGTAAACGTGCACATACCGAATATGCTTCTGTTTCTTTGAAAGTGCAGGTTTTCATCATGCTGCCTTTCTCGGGCCAGTAGCCGCTAAAAGTTATCCAGAGATAATGAAGACCAATAACCTCGGCCAAATTTTTACTTCTATAGGTGATGGGCGGGGCTGAACCATTCAAAATTCTTCTTATGGGCATCCAATCAGCATATTGGTAAAGCCCATTTTTTTTATCCCGAAGATGAATCCGCGTAGAACTGTATAGGGTACGCAGCAGGCTTGGTTGGCTCTCGGAATCAGGATCCAGCATCCAACCATCGTCTTGATATATTCTACCACTCGCAACAGATTTTAACAGATAAAGTGTTGGGGTTAGTGAAAAACTCATTCCTTTATAATTTGAAGCAAAATTAAGAGATATTTTATAGAAGAGTAAAATTGAACCGTATTTTTGGAAAAATGGAATTTAACTGCAGCTTGATGTTTTACTCCATCTATTATTGATATTAATACAACCAAACCATTCGAATAATTCTATTGGAATGGCTGATCATATAATAATTCCGGTTTATTTAGAGTCTGCCCATACAGTAATCAAAATTTTCAATAAAAGTATAAACTTCTTATGAAAGTTTACCTTTTTGAAGTTATTCTTGGTCGATTTTATAATTTTTCAATCTAAAATTAAGAACTTCTTTTCAAACTCCTCTAAAAATTAAGTATTTTTTATTATTTTAAACATGAATATCCTTTATCAGAAATTTTATTTGCTGATTATCAATTGATTCTATGAAATCGAATTGTTCTTCTATACAGCCATACTGTATGAGGACTTGGCTCTTACATTAACCTCCTCTATTTCCTCCTTGAGTATCCTCTTTATAAAATATACTGATATAACTCCGATATTGTATGCTATTACACTCCA
>MWFC01000107.1 GCA_002071415.1 Bacteroidetes bacterium ADurb.Bin012 | reverse complement strand
AATCCATGCCATCCAGATAAGGTAGCAGATAGAATTGCTGGTGCTATTGTTGACTTAGCATACAAGCAAGCAGAAAATCCAAGAATCGCAGTTGAGGTATTAATTGGTCATGGTAAATGTCATATTATTGCGGAAACTTCTGTGTTTATTTCTGAAGGCGATGTTCTTGATGCAGTTCATAGAATAGCTGGTGAAATCATGGTTGACTATAAAGAAGTGCCACAAGATATTAATTTAGCATATAACCAAGCCGATAGAATTCGCTGTGGGGATAATGGAATCTTTAAAGGAGTACCACTTACTAAAGAGCAAAAGAAACTATCGAAGATTGCTCATAGCATTTATACAAAGTATCGCACTGACGGTAAATACATCCTCAATGGTGATCGATTGATTATTTGTCAAAGTAATGCTAATAAAGCTGAAATCCAAAACGAGTATCAAGATGCCGAAATAAATCCTATCGGTGATTGGACTGGCGGAACTGACGTAGATACTGGTGCAACTAATAGAAAACTTGGATCTGATATGGCCGACTCAGTTACTGGCGGTGGGCTTCATGGTAAAGACCTATCCAAAGCTGATGTAAGCGTAAATATCTATGCTTGGTTAAAGGCTCAAGAAACAGATGCTCCTGTTGAATTTTGCTGTGCTATTGGAGATGAGATTATCGATGGCAGACCATATTCAGAAATCGTTGAGATCGTTCGTGAGTTCATTAGTGATCTAGGCGGTTTTGAGAAATTTGCAGAATGGGGATTAGTATAATGGCAAAAACATCAGTAAAAGAATTCAAATTAGTGAATGTCGAGTTGTTAGTGCCGTACGCTAACAATGCAAGAACCCACTCTAAAGAGCAAATTAAGAAGATACAATCATCACTTCGAGAGTTCGGTTTTATTAATCCTTTGATTATTGATAGAGAACATAACGTTCTAGCTGGGCATGGTAGGCTTGCAGCAGCCAAAGCTGAAGGCTATAAAGAGGTGCCATGTGTATTTGTTGAGGACTTGACTGAAGCTCAGAAGAAAGCATACATTCTGGCAGATAATCGTATGGCCCTTGATGCTGGTTGGGATGAAGAACTATTAGCAGTAGAACTTGAAGGTTTATCTGATCTAGGTTTCGATTTATCACTTACTGGTTTTGATGAAAAGGAACTATCTAACCTATTCAAAAGTGATGAAGCTGAAATAGAAGATGACGATTATGATTTAACAGAAGCTTTAGAAAAAGCAGCATTCGTGGAATATGGTGATCGCTGGATTGTTGGTCGCCATGTTTTAGTTTGTGGTGATGCTACCAAACCAGATGATGTCAATAAACTCATGGATGGCAAAAGAGCAAACTTGCTTCTGACCGATCCGCCTTACGGAGTTTCGTTCACGAGTTCAAGTGGACTCAAGATTAAAAACGACTCACTCAAGAATGAAGAGTTCTATCAGTTCTTATTGAAGGCATTTAAGAACATGGTTGATCACTGCGAGCCTGGTGCATCGGCTTATTGTTTCCATGCAGATACAGAAGGATTGAACTTTAGAACAGCTTTTCATGATGCAGGACTACACTTAGCAGGTTGTTGCATTTGGGTGAAAGACTCACTGGTTTTAGGTAGATCCGATTATCAGTGGCAACATGAACCTATACTTTATGGTTTCTTAAAAAATGGTACACATCGCTGGTATTCGGATAGAAAGCAAACAACTATCTGGAACTTCAAAAAACCGAAAAGAAATGAAAATCATCCAACGAGTAAGCCACTTGACCTTCTTTCATATCCTTTAAGAAACAGCTCACAAGAGAATGCCATTGTTGTTGATACATTTGGTGGTTCAGGTTCCACTTTGATGGCTTGCGAACTAACAAATAGAATCTGCTACACAATGGAAATCGATGAAAAGTATGCGTCAGTTATTCTAAGAAGATACGTTGAAAACACAGGTGATGCTGAAAATGTTTATTGTATCAGAAACGGACAAAAAGTAGCATACGCAGATGTTGTTAAGCAAGTTGACGGCAGTTCAGATAATTCTAGTACTAATGACTTGATATAAATGCCGTTTAGAGCGATATATATAGTACCTTAAAGGAGGTATAGAAATGGCAGAGAAAACAATAGAAGAATTAAGAACTGAGCTAAAGGAAACTTGTGAAAAGTATGATACAAGATTTTCTGGGATTGAGTATTTAGTTAACTATTACATTAATTCACTGAAATGGACTGAAAAAGAAGCACTCGAATATGCGTTGAAGTTATTTCACAATGGAACAATCACACAGATTAAACTTATAGGTAAAGATGGTAAAGAATTATGA
>MWFC01000106.1 GCA_002071415.1 Bacteroidetes bacterium ADurb.Bin012 | reverse complement strand
GCAGAATGCTTGAATAACCACTGAAACCCTTATTGCTGCTACACTTTGTTAGCAGCTTTGTTTCTATCCACCTAAACAACCCATAACACAACCACATTGACCTTGCTGTCCCCAATCAGAATGTTTGTCATACATTTTAGTTACAATTTCAGGGTCACTAAACTCTCTTAGGATACGTTGGAGAGCAGGAGAATCAATTCTTTCTATGTCAATGTTGACATTGAGATTAGGCTCTTTCAATTCGATAATTAATTCATTTGTTTCCATGATAGTTAAATTTAAATTTGACGCTTTGCTTTATTAATAGATACATTAACTTTTTCGTTTATATACTGAAAAATTTTAAAGAATGATTGACAATAATAATCACGTTCATAAATTGTTTGATAAAATTCATATGCATGATTCATACAGCCACCTTTACAATACTGCCTAAATTCACATTTTCTGCAAGCATTAATTGTTTCAATTGTGCGTGATAGAAGTTCAGATCGTTTTTCAGATTTTAATATTTCTGTAAAGGTCATATTGGATATATTCCCTATTTTGAATTGTTCATAGTCTGTGAACCTATTACATGGGAACACATCTCCATTCGGTAAGAATGTAAGAAAATGATTTAAGCAATTTTCACTATGAATACAACTCAGATTAATTCCTTTTAATAAAATCGATTGAATTATACTTCCACAAGGATTAACTCTAATTTTACAATTTTCATCAAGATACCATAAATCAAATAATTGCTTTAGTGCAATATAATATTCATCCGTTGTGAGAATGAATTCTGAGTAACGCGAATTTGGTATTACGGGACTTAATGTGAAATCAATATTATTATCTCTAAAAAAACTATAGATTTCTTCAATGTGCGGAAGTGTTTCTTTAGTCAGAATACAGATAACGCCAACATGTAGACCTTTACTCTTTGCATAATGAAGATTTTTAAATACCTTGTCGAAAGAATTACAACGATTCTTATCATGAAGTTCTTTAGTCCCGTCAAGACTTGTCCCTACACCAAATTCATTTTTGATAAAAAAATCAATAAACTCATCATTTAGAAGTGTTAAATTCGTTTGAATCGCATTTAAAATGCGATAACCATCCTTTTTAAAGTTGTTTTGAAAGTCTACCACTTTCATATAGAAATCAAGGCCAGCAAGCAAAGGTTCTCCACCATGCCAAATAAACTTTGTTATACTATCCTTGCCATTGTGAATAATAACTGAAGAGATTATTTTTTCAAGTATAGAGAATTCCATATTTGAAGACTTCTTTTCACCAACAAAACAATATGAACAGGACAAGTTACATAAAGTAACAGGCTCAATAATCGGCGTTATTGCACCAATGTTCTTTTTTATTTGATTAATAATTTTATTGTTAAGCATAATGTAACTGTGAATAATTAAAGGTTCTTTTTTTAAGGCGAATATATTCTGAATCAATCATTAGAATTGGATCAATCGTTAGTAACTTCTCAATCTTTTTTCTGTAAATATCTGATTTATTCTTTTCGATTTTTAAACAAAGAAGCACATAGTCATTATCAAAAATGTTATATAACTCAAGTGAATTATCTATTTGCATACATTTTTGAATTGCTTTTGATTTCCAATAATTGAACAATATAAATGGCTTATTTACTTTAAAGGTAATCTTCTCAATAGTTTTTTGACAATTAATAAAGCGATATTTTACATACCAGAAATAATCTTCTCTGTTTTCATCATCAATAATGGTTACCTCAATATCAGTAAGATTGTGCCTTTTTTGCTTTTTATAACCCTTGTATGCAATCCAACTACCTGCAGTAGTAGCGAATGTTGCACAAGTGGTATTTATTATGTCAAAAATGTTATCCATATTGTATGCTGTTTCTTTTTTAACATTGCCCATAACGGCTAGCGGATAAAAAAAGTTGCCGAAGGCAATTTGGGCGAAGCGTAGCGAAACATTTTATCCGCTGTTATACGCAGCGAACGAAGTGAGCGTAGTCGGCGAAGGGGCGCTATCATTTACTTTTGACCTCCTTTACTCTGTATTCTGCTTTTGCTTCTCTTTCTTTAAGCTCTTTCTCTATCCAACGAACACCGAATAGATAATGCATGGATATCCCGATACCCCAACCTATGAGTGGATAAAAGAACCAGATAAATTCTGGAGAATATATGAAGTTAATGGCTATCAACATAGCATTAACCAGCACGTACACTACCAGATGAACTGAAAAACCTCTTTTCTCCTCTTCTGCCACTATTCCTCTATACACCTTTTTATATTCCTCTAACGAAATTTCTTCTGCCATATTTTCTCACCTCCTCTCATAGATTATATTTTGCTTTATTATATCTCTTTATTTCAGGCGTCCTGAAGCCGATTGCCCATAACGGTT
>MWFC01000105.1 GCA_002071415.1 Bacteroidetes bacterium ADurb.Bin012 | reverse complement strand
TTTTTCCATTACTTCCGTGGCCGAATCCAGGGTAGACAATCTCACCCGGGTGATCTCTCCCGCAAGCCGGCCCTTCTCATTCATGATCAATGCCTTGGCGGTAAGAGATCCGACATCACATCCTGCTACAATCATTGTTCCCTTAAAAACTCATGCCTTTCTTTACAAATCATAAAAGAATTAACGAGGGGGTATCCACCATCAGTAAAATCAGCATAACAAATTACTATTAAATGTCAAGAATTTTATATATCAATTATTATAATTGAATTATTGTTTGACAAGATATTGATAATTGTATAAAATTATAAACAAAGGAGGAAGGGTATATGGCCAACCAACAAGTTCCGGAGAAAGTTGTTCGCATTCTCATGAGGGATATTTTTAATAATAAGCTCAAACCCGGAACAAAGCTTCCTTCGGCAAAAGAAATATCCAGACAGATGAAAGTCGATTTGAGTTCTCTGCGGATCGGCTTAAAACAGTTGGAATCCATGAATGTCCTCGATATAAAACAGGGAGATGGCATCTATGTTAAAGACTATGTGCAACATGCCGGCATCGATTTTCTCAGTCTCCTCTTTTCTCAGAAAGATGAAAATGAGCAGAAAATGATTGTTGATGATTATTTCGTTGATGAAATATGGGAATTCTGGACGGCTGTCTTTCCGGAAATACTCAAAATGGCGGCTAACAGATTTTCCCCGCGCGACGTGAAGGCTATCGCAGGGCTTTTCAATGAAGAACTTGCCAGTCTTGATGACCGAGAAAAGGTTATTGAGCTTCAGGAAAAACAGCAGGATCTTGTGGTCAGGGTGGCCAATAATACGATATTCCTGTTGCTGGCCAATTCAACACGCCCCATGCGCCGAAAAATTATAGAGCTATTCGTTAATTCCATTGACCGAAAAACTCTGGAAACATTCGCCAAAACGAAGGTGCGGCTTCTCAAGGAATATACGTCAGGCACCTCGACGAACGCTCTGGGTGCTTCGGAAAAATACCGGGAAATGCTTTTCCTGACGCGTCAGGCCGTAAAGACGGCGTTGGCGCAACAGGCGAAAACTCCCTCGCCTTGAAAATCAAATCGCATTGAGCGATTGCACGTCTTGAAAATTGCCCGTAGAACAATGCCAAGCGTTTATCCTTTGCCGATTGCTTCGTTGATCGCTATAGTGGTGTCACCGGGCCCGGTGGAAACAGCTTCTGTTTATGCTCAGGGTAAAAGCCAATACAATCGAACATTAATGAACTGGCGATGATGGTGGTTATGATAATAACGACCAATCGCGACACAATCCGAATCGGCATATCTCTGATATTTTTAATATCCCCTCTTATGTGGTGATAATGGAACGCGCACATCTTAACGGGATGAATGTGTCATATTCAAGGTTCATTAGTTCGACGTTCCGCTTTGGGGTTAATTTGTTTCTAAAAAATGTGCCTCTTTAAATTCGGGTTTAAAGGTATCAAAAATTTGTCAAAAAAGAAGAAATCCGATGTATTTCCGGTATTGCAAACTGTTCAAATATTTTTCTTGACAAGCAATTTGAAATTGCATAAGGTGCATCTTTAAATTTTTCATTAAAGTGGTGATTTTATTATGAAGACGTACATGGCTAAGGCGCAGACAGCCGACAGAAAATGGTACATTGCAGATGCTTCCGGTAAAGTGCTGGGAAGATTTGCCAGTGAAATAGCGCACCGTTTAAGAGGCAAGCATAAGGCAACATACACACCGCATGTTGATACCGGTGATTTTATTGTTGTCGTCAATGCCGAAAAAATCGTTCTGACCGGCAAGAAAATGACGGATAAAATTTATTATTCTTATTCCGGCTATCCCGGGGGGTTGAGAGAAACGACCGCAGGGAAAATGCTTGCCGAAAAACCGGAAGATTTGATTCGTATCGCCGTGCAGGGAATGCTTCCCAAAACGAATCTCGGACGCAGGATGCTTAAAAAATTGAAAGTTTATTCCGGTAATGCTCATATTCACGAAGCACAGTGTCCGAAAACATTATCGATTTAACGGACAATCAACTATAAACTAGATTTAATATTGGAGAAATCATGGCGGAACAAAGGTTTTATGCAACAGGAAAGAGAAAAAGTGCCATCGCCCGCGTTTATATGAAAGCAGGCAACGGCAATATTGTGGTTAATAAAAGAAGCTACGAGGAATATTTCCCCCGTCCCAGCCTGAAAATGCTTATCAAGCAGCCTCTCGATATCACGGGGAAGAAGGATCAGTTTGATTTATATATCAACGTCACCGGCGGAGGCGTTGCCGGGCAGGCGGGAGCCGTGAAGCACGGCATTTCCAAGGCGCTTCTGGAGTACGATGCCGAGTTGCGATCGGTCCTGAAAAAGGCCGGTTTTTTAACCAGAGATGCCCGGGTTAAAGAACGCAAGAAATACGGGCAGCCCGGAGCCCGGAAGAGATTCCAA
>MWFC01000104.1 GCA_002071415.1 Bacteroidetes bacterium ADurb.Bin012 | reverse complement strand
GTGACACCAAGTGCCGCCAGCTTATTGGAATCGTAATAAGCACATTTTGAGTTGGTATCTCCAACATAGATTAAGTGACCACCAGGTGTGAATAGCGAACACAAATCTTTGATAATTTTCTTTATTAGAATATTCTGCCCACAGGGAGAAAGTTTGATTTTCTGACCATCTGCGAGTTTGATGGGCAATCTTTGCATTTTTCTTTCCATAATTTCACCAATGGCCCATAGGAAGTTCTTCTAACAGATTTGGCTTTTTCAGCTAGATCAAAAAGATCTTTCCCTATAGGTTTGCAAGTCATCATCTGTCATTTCTTCGGGATCGACAAGATGGTAATGCTTTTCGGATGATACGGCGATGCCATGCTCATTCTCTTCAAAGGCAAATAATGCAATACAATTGTCTTTAATGAATTGTGCGGCAATTGGACGGCAAATCAATGATGTAAATTTACTGTTACATAAAGCGAAATCCTGCTCTATTTGAACTATGCCAAGTTGATCACTTCCACCTTTCGCTTGCACCGGAAAAACATATTGTGCACCCCGTTGATCCACGCCGATATATATCTCATCCGTCTCAATCTGTCCCATCTCGGGAACGGTAGTCCTTAGGTGATTCTGTAAGGAGTAACAAGTGACAGCCGTAAATATATCGATAAGGCGATTATATCTTATGATTGCAAGCAAGGCTTGTTCATCATTCATGGCGTATCTCAAAATTATTCCAGGTGTGGCGTCCGGAATTTTTGTTTCCGCAAGCAATTCATTTGGAAAAATTCTAGGCATTGATGATAATGAAAATTTATATTTGGCTTTTCCAATAGGTCTAATGACCCACTCCAAACCTTCTGGCGCAAACTTTTTTATCGATTCAGGTAAACATGCACGATAACGGAAACTGTATAACACGTCGCCAAGATTTTTTGGAAGTGAAATACCCAGTTTGTCTGCCGTTTGAACAAGATCATTTCTTTCGAACAGAACTTCCTTGTCACCCTTCTTGTATTTGTGAGAAAAGATACTTTCTATAATGAGTGTGTAACGATTTTTTGGTTTTACCATTGGCGCCTCCCTTAACTGTATTCATCCAGGCCATCTTAGAACAACAACTTCCTCACGCATTTGTTTTTTTGTTGCGGTTGCTAATCTTGTTCTAAATAAATCTAAACTCACGACCTCATAACCTAAAGATTTTGCTATATCCGCAAGCAGTTCACCTGTTTTAATTAATATCTGTAAATAGGATGCTTGATCTCCAACGACATATCCCAGGTAAGCGCCAGGCTTTAAAAAAGTCCTTAATTCGGCTAAGTGCCTCGCCATTCCGCCAAAGTAAAGCTTTGTTACTTTACTATATAACTTTTCAAACCCGGATGTCTTGCCCAATAATATTCTCTTGCTCTCGATCTCGTCCGCTATTCTTTGAATTTCCACATGTCCCGCCACCCATAAATCATCATCATCGCCTTTATAAACATTCCTTGTATTGGAACGTAGTAAAGTTCTTTTCAATGACTGGAGTTCTTTTTTATTATTAATAAATCCTAGAATGACGGACTCTAATCTGGTTGTACGTGTATAGTCCTTTTCATTGGGATATGGCGGAGAGGTAAAAACCGCATCAATGCTTTTAGGTTCCAACAGGCTGTGAACTTGTCTTGAATCGGCTTTATGCACGATCGAATTCGTGTCATTTTGATCAGCCCGGTCTATATCACGCGCCATAATTTCTATTTCCGACAACCAGCTTTCGATAACAGAAGCGTCATTTTTTTTGTTGCGATGGACGCCGACTTCCGGACCGAAATGTAAATTACTGATACTGAAAACTAATGATTTAGCTAGTGCCAATAACTCATGCTTATAAAAAAGCGATTCTTTTTCATGGCTTATGTGTTCCAGAAGAATCAAGACCTTATGCAGGGGAAGCGAACTAATCGAATCAGTTAAAAGTAAAGCTTCCGACTCTGCGGGTAATTTACGCAAATTATCCCAATCGCTATTCTTTATTTTTTTATTTGCGCATTCAGCAATGTAAGAGGCATGTTTAAGCAATTCCTTAGAATCGAGATTCCAATCACTTTTTACACAACTTGCAAAATGCGCCATCGGATTCGGCTCAATTCCGATAGAATGAATGTGATTCAATTTAGCTTCAACTATTGTAGTGCCGGTTCCACAAAACGGGTCTAATATGGTCTGTCCATTTTGTAATTGAAATTTATACAGATAATCTCTAACAAGATGGGGCGGGAATGACAGGACAAATCTATACCAATCATGGAACATTTTGTCGCCATTATCGATTTTGTTTGCAAGGCCATTTGATCTCAGAAGTTGCAATTTATTATCCCTATGATCAAATAATTCTTTTTGAACAGTTAAGCTCATTAATCACCTTACCTTTTTTACTAATATTACTTCACTGTGCTAACAATTTTTCCAACGCCGGGAAAACTT
>MWFC01000103.1 GCA_002071415.1 Bacteroidetes bacterium ADurb.Bin012 | reverse complement strand
AACGTTAGCGGGTATTAATGCATTAGAAAGTTAAATGGCTATGAGAAAGTTTAAAATTAAGAATCTCTTGGAATGAAAATAAAGATTACAGTTTTACAAATGCTTTTTGTGGCTTTATTTGTATTTTTAACGATACCGAATTTACAAGGGCAAAATACTGACTCCTTGAGTTTAAAAAAAGAAAGTCAACATTTCACTTTTTATTCAACCGAAGGTGATGTTGCGGTTTTAGACTCACTTGCAGAAATATTGGAAAATAATTACACAAGAATCACGAATCAACTAGGAATACAAATAGAAAAAAAGATTAGGGTAAAAGTCTTTCCAGATATAGGGTCTTTTCATACAGCAATAAATTATCCAAATGCACCTGATTGGGTTGTGGGTTCGTGTGTTGGAGATGAATTATTGCTGGTATCACCATTGAACCCTGGTAGTGTACATACATATGGATCTTTAATGCAGGTGATTATCCATGAATTTGTACATATTGCGTTATATAAAGCGATTGGAGATAAAGTCGTTACTAGATTGCCCAAATGGCTTAACGAAGGATATGCACAGTATGAAGCAGGTCAGATAAACGAGCAAATTCGAAAATCTGTTGAAACTAGTATGTTTGAAAAGGTGCCGCCAACTTGGGCGCAACTTAATAGTGCATCTGCTATGGAATTTGGGAAAATTAATGGTTATGGACTTTCTGTTTCTATTGTTGAATTCCTCGTTGTTACTTATGGTACTAACAAACTGGTATTGCTGATTAAAGAGCCAGAGAATATTGAAACCATTTACGGAATGCCAGAAAGCACCCTGGAAAAACAGTGGATTCATTATGTAAAGCATGAAAAGTTAGATTAACACCCGCTAATAAGACACCACGCTCAATGCCACGTAAAGTCTGTCTTCCTGCGGAATCCAGCGCGACCGCACTAAGCATGGCGGCCAACCGTTAGCGTTCATTGTATAAAAGTCAAAATATTCGACAGGATTATAAGGAATTTTTACTGCATTAAGACACAGAAAAATGAAAATTGCCTACGCACCCAAGCCCACCCACCAACCTTAAAAAAGAGACTATTTGATTGTTGATAAGTTATAAGTATTTTTTGTTCATTGATTAAAAAAAAGTTTTACATTTGACAATTATTGTCAAGGTAATATTTTCAAATTGAAGACAACAGGAGAAATACTAAGAGAAAAAAGAGAAAAGAAAGGATTGCTATTGCGACACGTTTCTGCTCAGCTCGACATAGACATAGCCATACTTAGTAAAATAGAACGAGGCGAAAGAAAAGCAACAAGAGACCAAATTAATAAGTTGGCTGAAATTCTCGATATCAACAAGGAAACTCTGGTTATTCAATATTTAAGTGAGAAAATTCTTTATGAACTTAAAGACGAGGACTTAGGAATTCAAGCACTAAAAGTTGCTGAAAAAACAATTAAATACGGAGCAACAAAAAACAAATAAAATGGCAGAACTATTATCCATAAAAGAAGCAAGCGAATGGGCAACGAAGTATACTCATAAAACCGTTACTCCGGCCAATATCTCCTATCTTATTCAATATGGTCGAATTAAAAAAATTGGCGACAATGGTTTTACCCAAATCGATTTGCAAGATCTCATAAACTATTATAAATCATTCAATGGACAACGTGAAAATTCATGGAAAGACCAACTGGGAGAAGACTTAAATTGGGCTTTGTCGTTCGACCAATATAAAGAAGCTGAAACCACCAAACACGTTCACCGCCTTCATCCATATAAAGGGAAATTCATTCCTCAATTGGTTGAGTATTTTTTAGATGATCACACTGACAACTTTAAAACCGAAACTTACTTCAAAAAAGGCGATATTATTCTTGACCCATTTTCAGGAAGCGGAACAACTATGGTTCAAGCTTGTGAATTGGGAATGAACGCCATCGGTATTGACATTTCAGCGTTCAACACTTTGATAGGAAATTGTAAAGTTATAAAATACGATTTAAACAACGTTCAAAACGAAATCAATCGCATTTCAAAAGGTTTGAAAACGTTTTTGGAAAACTCACATACACTGGAGTTTGAAGCAAAATTAATGCAAGAACTCTACGAGTTTAACAACAAATATTTTCCTGTTCCCGAATACAAATACAATTTACGACAAGGTCACATCAACGAGAAAAAATATGGTGCAGAAAAAGAAAAAGAATTTTTGCCAATTTATAGCAAACTTGTAAAACAATACAACATAAAATTACGTCAGGACAAAGCCGACAATTTTTTAGATAAATGGTACTCGCAGCACATTCGGGATGAAATTGAGTTTGTGTTCAACGAAATCAAGAAAATTAAGAATACAGATACGAAGAAAATTATAAGCATTGTTTTAAGTCGAACGATGCGTAGCTATAGAGCTACCACGCATGCTGACCTTGCAACACTTGTTGAACCTGTTACTACGACTTACTACTGTGCAAAGCACGGAAAAATATGCAAACC
>MWFC01000102.1 GCA_002071415.1 Bacteroidetes bacterium ADurb.Bin012 | reverse complement strand
TTACATGATGCCATTTTACAGGAAAGAATTTGTGTTCCCCGAAAGTTGAAATTCAAAAGGTCAACTTGCTGTATACAAGGAAGTTACAACCCTAAGGCGCTCAAGTTGGGATAAGTTTCTCAAACTCTCCACCATCGGCTGAATGCATACCATTGATCGGGATGTTCTTTTATGATGTTTCCAATCTCGTCCATAAAAATCTGTGTATTTTCGAAGATGTCTTTTCCTGTGTCACCAGTTTTTATCAATGGGATAGGAGGTTTTATGACGAGATGGTTTTTGCCGTTGCTTGTCACTATACTGTATATGGGTAATACTGGGCAGCCCACTCTCAGAGCCAAGGCTGCAGGTCCTTTGGCCGTAAGTTTTTCACGTCTTAAGAATCTTACTTTTACTCCTCCTATCAATCTTTGGTCGCTTAACATAATTAAAATGCCATTTTTTTTCAAGAATTTGACAAGAGCGAGTACATTACTCTTCGATTCGTTCTCATTTATCCATTTTATACCAATCTCAGTTCTGAGTTCTGTAAAAAGTTTTTCTGTCTTTACGTCACTTTGTTCTCGCATGATAGTGGCACAATTAGGGAATCCTGCCAGGGTGAGAGTATGAGTGAGCATGGTAAAATTTCCAATATGAGCCGTAAGAGCAATAACGCCTTTCTGCTGTTTCAAGGCTTCTTCTAAATATTCCTTTCCACTGATATCTTCGATAAAATCTTCATAAGCAGGCATACCACCCATCTTGCAGTAGTAAGCCATTTCGACTGCTTGATTCAAGAAAAACTCAATCAATTCTTTCGCCTTCTTATCTAAAGTTTTATCTTCTACTGTATCCCCATAAAGAATTCTCAGGCTTGTTTTGGCTCTTTCTTTGAATTTTTTGGGAATCAAAACCGCAGATAATGTATGCAGGAGTGCTCTGAAGGTTGTTTTGGGCAGGATTCTTGTAAGTGCCAATGATAGCTCGATAAAAAACCTTCCTAGCGATTTCTGCAAAGTATTGCTATGTATAGACATCTCAGTTCCGTTTGATCAGAGCAGCCTTGTTGATTTTTCCCGAGCCAGTTTTGGGAAGCTCATCGAGATATTCTATTTGCCTTGGCATTTTGAATCTCGAAAGGTGTTCCCTGAGGAATTCCATCACATATTTTTGAGGCAACACAATACCTTCTTTCAATACTATATAACATTTCACCACTTCGCCTCTCAGTTCATCAGGAACACCAACAGCAGCAGCTTCTTTGATGCAAGGATGTTTCAGCAGAATCTCTTCGATTTCGGCCGCCCAAACCAACTCGCCTCCCACTTTAATTGTATCTTTTGATTTTCCAACGATATACAAATTCCCCTTCTCGTCGAACCGGCCTAAGTCGCCAGTGTAGAACCATCCATCCTTGAAAGCCTCCTGATTTAACTCGGGTTCATTGTAGTATCCACAAAATACGGATTTGCCTCTGGCAACCAGCTCGCCGACTTCTCCGGTAGATATTGCATTTCCTTTCGAATCGAAAATTTTCAGTTCCACATTGGGTACATGCCTGCCTACCGACTTGATGTTTTCAGGCGAAGAAGCCGATATGGGCGGAATAATCTCAGTCATTCCCCAACCATTTAATATTACGGCATTGGGGCAAAGTTTTTGAAAACGCATCATCAAATCGTAAGATGATGGTGCCCCAAATACATTCGCCCAACGTAAACTATCCAAAGAATACGATTCCACTTCCTTTAAATACAAAATGGCATAATACATGGGGGGAACCATAAATACGCCCGTCACTTTCCATTTGTCTACCATCTTTATAAAATCCAAAGGTGAAAAACGAGGCATAATCACATGGCTCATTCCATATTTTACCGCAGTCATCACGAATAAGATCCCTGCTGAGTGAGATAGAGGAACTGCAGCTATTGTACGCTCGGTTTCATCTATCCTTAAAATGGTTTTCAGATATTCGTAGGTGGTAAAATATTTCAGTTGTTCGGCACCTAAATGAATATGCTCGTAATTCCATAAGGCGCCCTTGGGCCTGCCCATAGTACCCGAAGTGTAGAAAATACTCGAAAACATTTGGGAATCAATGTTCTGATCGTTCAATCCATCTTTCCCGCTTTTTGTCAGATTATCAAATGATACGTATCGCGAATCATCTTCTATCGTAATGATTTCTTTAAGCGTACTAATGCGCCCCTTCAATTCGAAAAGATTGAATTTTGCCTGCTTAGTAGTGATAATCCCTTTCAAACCGCAATGATTCGATATGGAAACCACTTCGGTGAGACTTAAAGCAAAATCAATGGGTACCACAACACAACCCAGTGAATAAATGGCAAAATAAGAATAAATGTATTCTATACAATTAGGCAGGTATATGGCAATTTTGTCATTTTTCCTGAAACCCATATCGAGTAAACTATTGGCCAGTTGTAAAGAACAATCTTTAAGGGTGATGAAATCATATTCTTTATCTCGATAAATATAGGCTGTGTTTTTGCCATACTTGTCTGCTGCATCAATCAAAAGTTCTCTCATGTCCATATTTTTCTCCATTAAGCGCTTTTATACGGGCTTAGCAAAAGTACATGAAAAAAATTAAAGGTAAGATTAAATTAAAATAACCAAATACTACAGTTAAGGTATTATCTTAACTAAATTCAACTAATAAATGCAACTTTTTCAGAGGAGATGAAGATTAAGTTTTTCAAGACAAAGGAGAAAGAAT
>MWFC01000101.1 GCA_002071415.1 Bacteroidetes bacterium ADurb.Bin012 | reverse complement strand
TGCTACAGGGCAGAAACGGCTTTTGCTAATACGATGGCGTCCTGTTATTCCAAGAATAGAGATGAGATAAGGGCACTGGTAAAGAGTGTAATTTTTTCGAAGGCAGATTTGATTCCCGATGAAGTAAATAAAACTCTAACCGTTAAACTTTATTCTCTGGCAACTAAAAAAGATAACCTGGCAGTTCAAAAAGTCTGTGAGTTATTGAACGACACAGAAACCATTTTCCCCGGTACAAATATGACACTTGTCTTCAAAACTGCGACAACCTGATTAACACCGAATTAGGAGTTCTGAAATTGAAATTGCTCAAATAAAAACGATTTCTTTAATAATATCTTCTCCCAATTGGCGATTGAGGTTACGGATGATTTTGGTTTTGGCAAAGGAAAGCTCGGTTCTTAATGCTGCTGAATTCAGCCTAACGAATAAAGTATCGTTTTTCAAGCGGATTTCGCTTGTTCTTTTTGCAATATGCCGTCCTACTATCTGGCTCCAGATTCGTTGAATTCTCACTTGGGTAAAACCCGATTTCAGATTGTATGTTTCAAGAAGTTCTTCTATCACCTTTTTGAGAGGTGCAGCATCATCATTATTCATCGGTACGATTGGAAAATAATTCTATTCAACATTCGGTTCATAAGAAAGCACACTCAGAAGCAAAAAGGGCATACACAAAACTTATTATTTTTCGAGTACTCTGTATCCCCAGGGCTGAAGTTCTAAGGGTTCGGTCCTTGAAATGTTTACAGATGTATTTAAAAAAATTTCATTATACTTACCCTCAGCCTTTTTATCGGTGATAGTTAGAGTAAGCGGTTGGTCACTAAGGTTTAATACCACCAGAATCTTATTGTTTTTATTTTCACGCATAAATACCAGAGCATGAATAGAATCGGATGATTGAACAGGGATGATCCTATCGTGATTTCCGCCATGCCAGAGAGCTGGATTTCGCTTTTTCAATTCTAAGAGACAACGATAAAATTCCTGATTTGAATAATTATTGAATTGAATGGTGTCTTTATCGAAAAAACGTAAGCGTTTGTCTGCAGGTTCTTCTTGACCGCTATATACGAGAGGCATGCCTGGGACAGTAGCTGTAAGTACAGCCATAGTTAAGTCTGCTTCTCCAAATAGTTCCTGTTCGGTGTCTGTCCATGAATTGATATCATGATTCGAAGTAAAATTCATTTTGAAACTACCTTGAGGGTAGCTGTCAGGGTATTTCTTTATAAATGCAAGAATTTGATTGGCTTTAATTTTTCCCTGATAAATTAGAATCATTCTATCGAGCAAGCCCCAATTGTATCCGGCATTGAAAGCATTGAACATCAAAGCAGCGGTATCGGCTTCTGCGAGCATAAATACAGGTTTGATGCTATCGAGGGCTTTTCGTGTATCTTCCCAGAAATCAACTGGAATAAGGCCAGCCACATCGCAGCGAAAACCATCGATCGAAGTTTCCTTCAGCCACCATTTCATGGCTTCCGTCATATATTTCCGTAAATGCAGGTTGGAATAATCGAAGGCAATTACATCTGTCCAGTCGTAGGGAGAAATAAAACTACCATCCTGAGCATGCCTATACCATTCGGGATGTTCTGAGGCAAGAGGACAATCGAAAGCCGAGTGGTTGGCAACCCAGTCAACAATGACATACATACCCAGTTCATGGGCATTTTTTACCAGAGCCCTGAAATCGTCTAAAGTGCCAAATTCAGGATTAATTGCATAATAATCTTTTATAGAATAATAACTTCCCAGCGTTCCTTTACGATTGGTTTCGCCAATGGGTTGAACTGGCATAATCCATAGAATCTTTATGCCCATTTGCTGTAATCGTGGCAAATGTTCAACAAATGCATCGAAAGTTCCTTCGGGAGTATATTGCCTGATATTAACCTCATATATGACTGCATTTTTCACCCAATTGGGTGCGGGTCTGGCTCTCTTTACATGACGAGAACAAGATGGAAGCAAGAATAATATTGCTATTGCCATCAAAAGGAGAAATTTGTTTTTCATAAAAATTATCATTACTGACCGACAAAAAAATTGAATAAAAAGAAGGAGGGACAAAACCGAAGTTTCATCCCCCAGTTGTAAATTTGTGTAGTAAACCTAAATTAACAACCATGGGCAAAGATATAACAAAAAATTTAGTCGATCAGCCGATCTTCAAACAGTTAATAAAAATGCTGCCACGCGAACGGTTCGATTTGTTAGTTAAAGAATATGGCAGAGATCGCTACTACAAGACTTTTTTTCGTGGGATGAATTAATTGTGATGCTTTTCGGGATATTCTCTCGTTGTGATTCAATGGGTGAGGTATGCGACGGGATGCGAGCATTATCAGGCAAGCTCAATTATTTGGGTATGGATTGTGCCCCTTCCAAAAGTACGGCAGGAGATGCTTTACGGGATCGCAGTGAAGAAATTTTCAGATTATATTATTTCGAGCTAATAAGTTATTTTCGTCCTCTTTTATCGGTCAGCCGAAAAGAAAAGGTCAGTTTTGACGAGTTTTACGCATTTGATTCCACGACCATAACACTTTTTCCCGATATAATGAAAGGAGTAGGTCGTCATCTAAAAGGAGAAGGAAAGAAAAAAGGAGGTTTGAAAGTACACATGTTGACCGATATCCATAACGAGACACCTGTTTTTGCGAGGATTAGTGAAGCAAAAATGCACGACAAGAAGTTTTTGGCGCATTTGCATCCTTCTAAAGACAACATGTTGGTTTTCGACAAGGCCTACAATTACTACCTTCAATTTGCTACTTGGACTGAAGAAGGAGTAAATTTTGT
>MWFC01000100.1 GCA_002071415.1 Bacteroidetes bacterium ADurb.Bin012 | reverse complement strand
CAAAGCTTGTAGTAGTGGTAAACCTTGCCGGTATTTTTATCTTTCTTATCTGCTGTTTTGATAAACATGTTACAAAGATATTTTAATAAAGATGCGGCAAAGATATAACAAGGAAAGATAAGAATCAAATAATAGGCAAACTTTCTGGGACTACAAAAATTATTAAAAATTTAAATATTTAATAATCAGTAACATAACATTTAAAATCATAGCAAAAGCTCTATTTTTTTCCTGTTTTTTCAGGGTAAAATGCTCAAGTTGGGATAAGTGAGTCTACGATATATTATCATGTCAGGCAAGGAAACCTAAAAAAAGAATTAGCGGTTTCTGACCAAGGGAGTACACCATAACAACGTGATATAAGTGATTATTTAGCTTCGGAGTTGCTTGGGATGGGTGCAACTCGAGTTGAGTTGGGTTTGCAGGCAGCCTTTGGGAAGCTTAAATCGAGTCCTGTAATATTTGAACCCTGTCAAAGTTTACAATATGGAGGGGTTTTATTTTTGTTACCTTTTCTTATAGCCAATGGTCTTTTCAGTTACAGGGATTATTATGCTGCTCGTGGCTCAGGCCCCTATTATTCGGACAATCGTATAGAAGGTTTTTACAAAATTAAAAAAATTAAAGAACTTTGCGTCGACAAGGAACAACCAACGGCGATTGTTACACCGATGATGGTTGTGGAAATGTTTCGGCGCCGGACATTTCTTTTTCTAAATTCTCATCCTCTATCCCATCGAGGGATTTCGGATGAGGACAAGGAACTTCCCTCAAGCTCATGTTTCCCGATAATTGATAATTACGTATCTCAATATCGAGTTGTTGCCGCAAACAGTCATAAGGCTGTAAATATTTCTCAATAATTTCTTCCCATAATTCCTTTACAATATGTTTGCCTATACTATAGCCAACCCTATAACCCAGAGCAAACCTTGTAAAAGTATCGATAACTGTAAGGATATAGGCATTGTGGTGAAATTCTTCTACCCATACCACCTTAATATCCATCTCAAGAACCTGTAACGGCCGTGTAAGCATTACTTTACGGTATTTCACAAAAGTGCGTCCCAACTTTTTATACCTTTCATGAAGTAACTGATTTTCGTCCATTAACCTGTAAACCTTCTTATGGTTAATAAGATATCCAAGTATGAGCAAATAATAAGTCATCTTAATATATCCATAATCAGTATCAGGATCCTTCTTTATACTTTTTATTTCTTCTACTACTACTTCATTAGGTACACATTCTACTTTGTTTTCCTTCACAACAAGTGTGGTTTCACTCGGTCTCTTCCCTCTTTTCTTCCCTAAGGGTTGATACTAATACTGATGTCGCGTAATTTCAGCCAAAACCAATGCAGTTTCAAGCTTTAATCCAAGATGATTGTATCGAGCTACCATTTCCTTCTTCTCTCCAAGATTAACTTTTTTTTAAAACGTCTTCTCTTAACTTACTTTCCAGCTCCTTTTCCACCAAAAGTTGCTCTAAAGCAGCTACCTCTTTCTCTAATTCACGGATACGTTTTAAATGCATGGGAGTCATTCCATGTTAAAAACCTTCTTCTCCCATCTCTTCAAGTTCCTTCTTCCATGAGTGGTAGGATGCTCGATATACTCCATATTTTTCAAGGGTTGGGTTAACCCCGTTTTGGGAGGCTTCCTTAATAATCTGAAGCTTCTCCTCTTTGGTGAATTTTCTTTTTCCATAGGCATAAAAGTACAGATTTTTATCTATACTCTCGTCCTAATTTATAGGGGGCTAATACAGGGCACTGGTAAAGAGTGTAATATTTTCGAAAGCAGATTTGATTCCCGATGAAGTAAATAAAATTCTAACCGTTAAACTTTATTCTCTGGCAACTAAAAAAGATAAACTGGCAGTTCAAAAAATCTGTGAGTTATTGAACGACACAGAAACCATTTTCCCGGTACAAATATGACATTTGTCTTCAAAACTGCGACAACCTGATTAAAACCGAATCAGGAGTTCTGAATTTGAAAAAGAATGAACGGTTGCACATGGTGTGAGTAAATCTCAAGAGGGTGATAGGAGAGATTATTCAGAGTAAGCAATACTGTAACGCAATCGTCACAACCGCTACAACCCGGTTGAAACCGAATCAGGAGTTATGAATTAATGCAACAGAAGTCGGCCTTTATAAACGGAAGTCAGTCTTTCCGTTATCCATTCAGGGTCATATTTATAGTCATTATAAAAATTTTTTTGTGTAGTTTGATATTCTCCACTATATTTTTTCGATGGGATCGTCCAGAATATCCCAAACCATTGTGTGGAGAGAGTAATCGAACCATTCTTTGAACATTTTGAATGTTCTATTTTTAGGCCATAATTTTTTAGCTGTATACCAATTATTCAATTGGTCGGAAAAGAAGAGATCGAAATTTATTTCTAACCATCTTTCGGCCTCCTCTATTTCTTCGAAATCAGGCAGAAGGTAAACGTCGGCATCTTCTGTAATGTCCCAGTGTGCAGCGCCCTGATCTATACTAAGCAACCAATCTTTGAAAGGCTTTTTAGGGATTATTACCATTGCGCTGCGATTGATGTTGTTAAAAAATACAGGAATGGATTTCATATCTCAAAATTTTTCGATGATGATATTTGGTTTATTTTTTAGTCGATTTTTAAATGAAGATTAAGTCGGTTAAAATTCTGACGATTATTCTAATTAGAGTCTGTCCATACAGTCATCAAAATTTTCAGTAAAAGTATAAACTTCTTATGAAAGTTTACCTTTTTGGTGAACGTCCCTTATCTATCATTGTCTGTGCCTCCTTCTTAACCGATTCCGTAAACTTGAAACACTGCCCACGACGCTC
>MWFC01000099.1 GCA_002071415.1 Bacteroidetes bacterium ADurb.Bin012 | reverse complement strand
ATAGGAAAATTTTGAGCTAAGGCGATTATAGGTTTGACCAATTTGATATATAATCTGTTTCGATATGAGCAGATTGTGCGACTGAATATCTTAAATAAATAAATTATTGAAAAACAGATAGATATAGAATTGAAATAGAGAGTTTCCCACTAAAATTTTTCAAAAGATTGTCATAATTTGTCAAAACTGATAAAAATTGATTATAAATTTGCCTTAACTTTTCAACTCAACCAAAAAATAAAAAATGAATTTTTAGTAGTCCCCTTAATTTTTATTGAAATTTATGGAATGAAAACTAAAATATATTTTTTAATACTCGTCTTGGCTTCAATAGCATTATTGAGTATGGCTGCATCCGTACTTCATACAGGCTCTGTTCAAATCGAAGAAAGGGGTTATTCTGATTACTGGAGGCAAATCGACAGTTTAAAAGAGCTGGGACAGCCTGCAACGGCCGCCAGATTAACCGAAGAACTGCTATCTGTGGCATTGAAGGAAAACAATTCACCTCAAATTCTGAAAGCACATCTTTATCGTATTGGCTTATGGGCGCAATATGAAGAAGATTATGAGTTGAAAGCCATAGAGGCCAGTAAAAAACTCATCAATGTAACCACTATGCCTGCTCGGGAAATATTAAAAAGTATTACGGCTGAACTTTATTATTTATGGTACAATAACCATCAATGGGAATTAAGAGGGAGAGGAATAATGGGTGATAAATTGGAATCGGATTTCCGATTGTGGGATGCCAGAACTTTTGCTGATACTATTGCCAGTTATTACCTTGCTTCGATGGATGACCCTGAAAAACTTTATCAGATCAAAGCCAGAGAATTTATTCCTATTTTGGATACAGCGCAAGGCAGCGAAATTTTCATGCCTACCCTTCTCGATTTATTATCGCATCGTGCCTTGGAATTTTTTAGCAATGAACCCATTGCTCTCACTCACTCCCTTGAGGAATTTCAACCCGATCATCCTGATTTTTTTTCTCCAGCCAATTCTTTCATTAAGGTAAACTTAGACAAAATTCAAGGAACAGGATTCAAAAAGCTCGCCTTGCAGATTTATCGGCAACTTGCTGCATTGCACCTGACTTATCAAGAGTTTCCTCCATTGATATACAACGATCTGGAAAGAATAGAATTTGTGTATCAAAATACGGGATTGAGCGATAAAGACAGTCTTTATCTACAGTCCTTGATAAATCTCAAAAACGTCTATTCCGAAAATCCTCATTCTACCTTGGTCGATCATCGTTTGGCTCTATGGTATTACGACAAGGATGAATTGTTGAAAGCTGCTAATATATGTCGCAATGCCATAGAAAAATACCCTGAAACCTTAGGAGCAAAAAATTGTGCTTCTTTGTTAAATGAGCTTTATAAGCCAAGTCTTCAGATTTATTGTCAAAATACTTTTCCGCCACATTCGCCTATTCTCACTCAATTTTTTTACAAAAACACGGATTCTATTTTTTATCGAATTTATCGCTATGATGAAAGAAAGGCAGGTTCGAGAGGGATGAGACAAGAAGATTTATTCAAGAATTTACTCTCTAAGAAATACTTGCGAAATATTGGAGTTAAGGTAATCGATCCAGGAGATTTAAAGGTACATTCGACCGAAATTATTATAGAAGGCCTCGAGAATGGAAGCTATTTTCTTTTGGCCAGTACGGGAAAAAATTTCGATACCATCAGGGATATTCTCGTCGTTCAGTCATTACGTATAAGTGGTTTAAATGCAGCCACAAGCACTTTGCCCGACAGGCGTTCAGTGGTTTATGTAGTCGATAGAATACAGGGCTTTCCGGTTGCTGATGCTGCGATAAAATTATTCGAACAGTATTATAAGCCTTCTACAAGAACATGGGAAAAACACTTAGCGGCTGAAACAAAGACTAATTTGCAGGGCATGGCTTTTTTCCCGCTCATACGGCATAGTGAGCTCAAACAGCCCAGCTGTCTGATAATTTTTCAAAGCGATACGCTGTATCTCGAGAATTTTTTCCCTCAAAATATTTATAATCCGGTGAAAACACCCATCAAGCGAGTTTACCTTTTTACCGACAGAAAAATATATAGACCAGGGCAAACCCTTTACTATAAAGGAATTTTTACGGAAACGACGGGAAAACAATACCAACTTCTGACGAATGAACAATGCAATGTGCAATTATTTGATGCCAATGGGAAACAAATTGAGCAAAAAGCCCACAAGACCAATCGTTTTGGTTCTTTCAGCGGAAGAATGACCTTACCTTCGGCCGGATTGAATGGTTCATATTCTCTTGTAACACCTTATGGAAGCGTTGTTTTTTTGGTGGAAGAATATAAACGGCCAAATTTTGAAGTGAGTTTCGAATCCCCCAGTGAAGTTTACAAGCTGGGAGAGAAAGTGAGCCTGAGAGGTAAAGCCATTGACTACAGTGGCTTCCCAATTGGGCAAGCTAAGGTAAGCTACAGAGTAACAAGGTCTGCCTTCTCTCCTTATCCACGCTCGAAATGGTGGCCTCCGCTGATTCCATCCGAAGAAACGGAGATTTGCAATATGACCACAACAACAGATGAAAAGGGATTCTTCAATGTTGATTTTACTGCTTATCCCGATCCTTCATCGGCAAATGATCCTAAAATAGCTTATCGCTTCTTTATTGAAGCTACTATAGTAGACCTTAACAACGAGACACACGAAGCTGGAACCTCGCTTTCGATAGGGAATCGAGCATTGATATCCTATGTGGAGGTTCCCTCTCAGGTTGATAAAAATCAGCCGGTCAACTTTAAAATTATATCAACAAATCTTTCCGGGAAACCGGTGAATTCGCGCGGAACTATTTATATCAATCGGATGATTTCTCCCAAGAAAATCTATTATCCCCGACCTTTTAGTAA
>MWFC01000098.1 GCA_002071415.1 Bacteroidetes bacterium ADurb.Bin012 | reverse complement strand
CAGAGCACCCCGGGGCTCTCTGCAGCGTTATTCATTGTTAGTCCAGTACCCTGTCATAAAACGGACACAAATATAGATATAACAACAAAAGGTTGAACCTTAGTTCGCCAAATCATTTATAAACACAAACACCTCCTGATCTGCTCTTCGTTCACGGTTTTCTGTTTTAGGTTTCTGATAATGAGTTTTCTTTCATCAGTTTCCAGGAAGTGGAAACTATTTCGGCCACACTGGGCAGAGAAGTCATCAATGATTCCGCATACCTCAATGTCTGTGTACCCTGCGACCCTGATATCAAGATTATCGGCCATAATGATTTCCTTTCGTGCATCTGTCTGATTCTTATTGATGTCGAACATGAATGACTTTACATTATTGCCCCAGAAAGCACGGACCCTTGGGGTATTAATATATGAAGAGGGTAGGATCATGTTGTTATCCAATATTATCCAGTTGTCAGGAACTTTATCAACTCCTGCTATGTGTCTCTTTTGTCGATAGTTTAGTTCGCAAAACTTTGATGTTCTCGCATTTAAAGCTTCTATAAATACATGAGGCACAAGCTGGTCCATAAATACGTAGAAGACACTAGAATAGGGATAGGCTAAAGGATATGTGGCTACGTAATGATGAACTTGATTCTTCATTATGTATCTTAATTCGTTCAAAACAGATTCTCTGCCCGAAACCTTAATTTTGGATATTTTAAAAGAATCTCCAATGGAATAACCATACTTTGCGGAGTAATAAAGTGAGTAGGCTTTACGTAGTTTTAAGATGGAATCATCAACCGCCTTCTCGTCTGCACTTTCCACAATAGAGTGAAAATGTGTGGACATTGTAGTTTCTGCAAGAACTTGCAGTTGATACACGAACGTTGAAGAAGCGAACTTGTTGTTGAAGAAAACGTAGTCACCATTCTCCCTGAACAGCACATTTTCTCCCTCACTGAATACATGATACATTTTATTCATAACATAATAATTTTACCGGGTGTATTAATAAAGCTAAACGAGAGTCAAGCTTAAGTAAAAACGTTTCCGGAGGTTATTAAAAGATTGACCACGGGCAAAAACACCGTGAAAGTGCCCGTGGTGGGTATGTTTTAGGGCTGACCACGGGCAAAAACATGGGATAAGTGCCCGTGGTCATAATTTTCAAAGAACGTAAATTTTTACAAACAACACATAATGAGGATTTTATAAAACATCCTTCAGGCTATCCAAATGCACCACGGGCAAAAACACCGTGAAAGTGCCCGTGGTGGGTATGTTTTAGGGCTGACCACGGGCAAAATCACGGGAAAACTGCCCCTGGTGGCCCATATCTATCAAACTTCTATAAAATCCGTAGATTTTACGTCCGTTAAATAAAAATCAAGACCACAAGTTATCTTTATAAGCAAAAGCGGATAGGGCATCACTGCCTGCCGCACGAATAAAAATTCACGAGGTCAACGCCTCAAATAATTTAAAAAGCTATGAGACAAGTATGCGGTCTTGATGTACACAAAGATAGTGTTTTTGTGTGCATTATCAACGACGAAGGCGTCGTTTTCCAAGAAAAGTTTGGGGTCCTCACGAGCGACCTGAATCAGTTGGTTGCGATACTCTCTGAGCACCAAGTTGGGGAAGTATGCATGGAAAGCACCAGCATTTACTGGATGCCGATATGGCGGGTGCTGGAGCCCTGCTTCGAGTTAAAACTGGTGAATCCGTATTTCATCAAACAGTTGCCCGGCAAGAAGAGCGACGTGAAGGATGCAGAGTGGATAGCCACCTGTTTATTGAAGCATCTGGTCAAAGGCAGTTATGTTCCGAATGATTGCATTCAGCAGCTGCGACAGTATGATCGACACATTTTCGATCTGAACAAGGATATCGTCTACAAACTGACCAAACTGGATGCGGCATTGCAGCGCTGCAATATCCGCATCAGCAACTATGTCAGCACGACGAACGGAAAAAGCTACCAAAAAGTTGTGCAACTCATTTCAGAAGGAATAACCGATCCTGAAGAGCTGCTCAAGGTGATACATGGTCGTACGATTTATCGAACTGGCACAGAGGCCATCAAAGGCTCTCTTAGTGGAGTCATCACAGAGGTCGACATCGACATCATAGGGCAACTGCGCGATGAAGTGGCTCTAGCCAACAGGCATAAAGAGCAGCGCCAGTCCAGGATGGACCAACTTTGTAGAAAGTGGTTCCCAAGGCAACTTGCGAACCTTAAGACAATCCCGGGAGTCAGGGACCGTTCCGCCACGGCTATCATTGCAGAACTGGGCGTAGATATGTCATCGTTTGAAGATGCTGCCCATCTTGTATCCTAGTGTGGCCTGAAGCCCCGCAACGAGGAAAGTGCCGGCAAGATAAAGTCCCGAAAGATCACTCATGGAAACAAATACTTGAGGAAAACACTCATTGAATGCGCTTGGGCTGCCAGCAAAACACAAAACTGCTTTTACAACAAATTCAGCTACCATCAAACCATTGTCCGCAGAAAGAACAAAATGAAAGTGCAGGTTGCCATTGCCCGCAAGATGCTTACGGCAATCTGGTTCATCCTTCAATATAATGTCTCTTATAGGGATTTCATGTTTGATATTATTCCAGCTCAGTAATGAGTCAGTCTAATATATACCGCATATTGTAAGGTCATTAAATTTGTGGTGGCAAAGACCCCGTTTTCAAACTGGCTAACGCTCTATGCGGCTTAGGACGTCCGTTTGAGAGTTGCATCTAGTAGAGGAAATTGTTTTATTATTATCATGCTTACAAGACCTTCTGTCAGGGGGCGGCTATGCGCTTTCGTGATGCCATATCCGCTTACAGCTTTCTTCTGATAGTACAAAGCTTAGATTTATAGAGGAATTTAGCAAGAAAACAGGCTTGTCATTACTTTCCTATACAGAAACGCCCAAAGATCTCACCCAAGATGTCATCCGGGGTAATCTCACCGGTTATGCTGCCGATATGG
>MWFC01000097.1 GCA_002071415.1 Bacteroidetes bacterium ADurb.Bin012 | reverse complement strand
TTCGGCTTCCAGTTGCGGTAAGAAACTGATATCTGCACCCATAATTCTTTCCTTGTCATTTATGCCTGCAGGTCTGATCTGATCTTCGGTAGGAGCAATATGATGAAAGGAATCAGGAAGAGTATGGATTTCGGTTGAAGCTGGCCATAAGCCTTCGCTTGAAGCCTCGAAGCCGACCTTTCCGGGCGTATCGCCCATTTGAAGAATTACCTGACATTTTCCCCTGAATAGAGACCTTTGCCAAAGATTGGTTTCGCACTTATCGGGTTCATGCGAAGAAGGATCGCCATTGCCCACTCCAATAATTTTTGCAGGGCCTGTAACCTTAAATTTGACCCTGTTGTCGGCTGTAAGCACTTCGCGTCCTCCTGTATCCACCACACTAATATTGATGATTACTACATCGGTTGAATTGGCCATGGCAGTAGTTTTATTCGGAGAAACTACCAATTCGAAGGCAGGACCCGTAGTTTCCATTTTCGTGATAAACTCAAACCCATTTTTATATCCTTTTGCCTCGAGAATACCTGGTTCATATTTTACCTTCCATTTCAGATGCTGATTTTTTTGCATAGGACGTGTTCCGAGGTTTTTACCATTTAATTTCAAATTAACACTGTCGGAGTTGGAATCTATCCATACCTCTTGTTCGAAACCCCAGCGATTAAGCCAGTTCCAATGTGGTGCCAAATTTAAAACAGGGAGTGTGGTGTCCCACCATGACTGGTAATAATAGTAGAGATTTTTTGGGAAACCGCATTGGTCCATTACACCAAAATGCGATCCTATGTTAGGCCAATGAAAAGGTGTAGGTTCGCCCATGTAATCCATGCCTGTCCAGATAAATCCACCGGCAGCCCAAGGATTTTCGGCTACTATAGGCCACCATTCGTCCGCTTTCGAAGCCCACCAAGGAGCTGTTAGGTCTAAATCGGGCAAATAGCAATTGATGGAATCGTAGGAATAGATGCCACGTGTACTAACGGTACTCCCCATCTCGGTGCCAATAATAGGCTGATTTGGGTGATCCTTATGATAGGCTTCCATGGCTTTTTCACGATAGTTGAAACCACGAATGGGAATTACTTCGTTGATCCCATTGAAAACATTTGGGACATCGGCAGCATAAGTAACCTTACGTGATGGATCCAACCGTTTTAATTTTTCAATTAAGGTAATGGCCATGCGTTTACCGTTTCCATTTGTTTGAATATACCCTTCCTCATTCCCGATCGACCACAAAATGACCGAAGGATGATTCCTGTCGCGAATCACCATTCTACTGAATTGATTAAGATATTCGTGTGAAGTGTTCAATAGACGGTTTTCGTTAATTACTAACATGCCTAAACTATCGCAGGCATCCAACAATTCGAGAGTTGGTGGATGATGCGAACAACGGTAGGCATTCGCTCCCATTTGTTTGAGACGATTGATGCGATAATATTGCATTCCATCCGGTAAGGCTACACCCAAGCCTGCATGTCCTTGATGCATGTTTACCCCTAATAGTTTTACGGGTTTATTATTTAGGAAAAAACCTTTGTCGGCATCCCAGGTGATAAAACGTATTCCAAATGGCATGCTTACTTTATCCAAGATTTTACCTTCCGAAAGAATACTGGTTTCGATACGGTAAAGATAAGGATCGTCAAGGTTCCACAAGTGGGGATTATCTATTTTAATCTGTTGGTTTACCCTGGTTTGTCCTGAAGAAGCCGTGCGAACCGACTTAGACATGTTTTGGGCGATTAGTCTGCCATCACGACTTTTGACTTTTGTTTCCATACTCACCATTTTATCATTTAAAGATGAGTTTGAGATGGTAGTTTCGAAATGAATGATGCAACTCTTTCCTTTGGGAATGCTGTAGGCAAAGACACCATCAGAAGGGATATGAATTTCGGGATAGCGATTCAGCCAGACATGCCGATAAATGCCTGCTCCTTCGTAAAACCAACCTTCGTATTGGGTGGCATCCACTCGAACGACTATAGTATTAGGTTTGTCGAACCAGACGAAGTCAGTAATGTCGAATTCTACACCTGAATATCCGCTTTGGTTGTTACCCAGATAATATCCATTCAGCCAGAACTTTGCATCTCGATAGACCCCGTCGAAGGTTAAAGAGAACCGATAGCCTGAATCGGAACGTGAAATATCAAAACTTCGCCTGTACCAACCTATAGAGGTTTCGGGGAAAAATCCGCCAACAGGTTTATATCCATGACTCATTACATCGAAAGAGGGATGATTTATGAAAGGGAGTTCGATAGCCCAGTCGTGAGGCAAATTTACCCTACGCCAGTTACTGTCATCAAAACCGGGATAAATGGCCGTACCTTCCGATTTGCCATTTTTTGAATAGATATTTACCAATCCATAACCGAAATCTTTTTCGGCTGATGAAGCGCTCCCCAAATGAAATTTCCAGCTTTTATCCAGAGAAATTTGCTGTCTATGCTGGCTTTGTAATACAAATGGAAAATAGAAAATTAGAAATGTCAGAAACGAAAAGAAAAAATATTTTTTCATGGCTTAATTATTATTAGGACATCATTTTTCAGCAATAACATATTGGGCAGTGTTGCGGCTGCGTTGTTCCACCAAAACGGACCTTCCTTCTATCCATTGGTCGATAAATCGAGGTTGCTGAGCATAATGACGGAAGGTCAACAAGGTAAGTTGGCGATTATATTTTACCTCGTAAGATTCCATGAGTCGAGTAAGGATTTGGTCGATTTTCCCCTTTACATCATCCAAACATACCGAAAAAGTGAGAGCAGAATTTTGCATCAAATTGATCTTCAAGGAGGAATTATCAAAAACAGATAAAACTGTCAAAAGGGTTTTTTCTGTGATGAAGGAAAGGTCTTTATGAGAAATAGTAATTAAAATTTGGTTGGCTTTATGGATAATAGAGGGGATTTGTGGAATAGTTCCGTTTCCCGGTCCAATGAGTGTGCCTTGTTCTGACGGATGGAGAAAAGATCGGACATACAATGGGATTCCTGCGTTTTCCAAAGGTTTGATGGTTTTGGGATGTATTATCTTAGCTCCATAATAAGTGAGTTCGACGGCTTCGCGGTATGAGACGAATTGAAAAGGCATGGCCTGAGCATAAAAATCAGGGTCTGCATTCATCACCCCTGG
>MWFC01000096.1 GCA_002071415.1 Bacteroidetes bacterium ADurb.Bin012 | reverse complement strand
TCTCGCTGCGTAAGTTTATCATGGCCATCATAGGTGGCGAACGGGATCCGGACAAACTTTGTTCACTTGTTCACGATTGCATCTTCAGAACTCCTGATTCGACATTGAATCAAGAGTTCTGATCTTTATCGAGAGTCGAAATATCTATCCGTTTTTTTATAAAATTTTTAGGTTAGGATTTTAAAAAATACCCGAATCATCGGCATGGAAAGTTCATTAATCGTAGAAAGGCCATATCACGCCAAAGTTAATGCCTGCATCGGGCAAGGGATATCCCGGAGCTCCCCAGTAATTATAGCCCGTCCATGCGCTGTGAAAATGCCGGTATCTCAGAAATAATCTGGCGCGAGCTACTTTTAGATTCAAGAAAATGTCGGCCACGAAATAATTCCCAATTTGTTTTTCCGACTGCAGATAGAATGCATTGAGGGAAGGCATGTAGGCATCGGCATAAAATTTAGAATACCACGAAGCCGAAATACCGGGTTCGATAAATAAAGCGTCCTTAAACATGTATCCCACATAACTGAGTGAACCTTTTGCCATGATCGAAGGCAAACGAAGGCTGAGGGTATCGCTCAGTTTGTGCAAAACCACGGTAGCATCCATGTGAAAATGCCTGAGCCGTAAACCTTGTTTCAGATATAACCGCCATAAGGAAAATGAACCGTTGCGTTGCATGGGTTTAGCCGTTTTTGCCAGATAAACCAAATTGTTGAGCAATATAAATTCTGGTTTAACGAGCGTGTGGGGTCCACTGATCGACCCCCCCAAACGTAAGATTTCTTCTCTCTGGAAATTATTTTCCCATTGCTGATGATTTCCCCGGTAAGAAACATAGAAATAATCGGGGTGAGATGAACTGAAAGATGCTTCGGCTGCAAGCGACCATAATGGTTTTTTGCCGAAAAATTTGGATAGGCTTCCTTCAATCCCCAGATCGCCTCCATTATAATCGCCATTCACATAGAATGCGTTGCCCTGCAACCGAATTCCGGCCGGAAAATCAATTCTCAGATCCACCGTCGGTATCCACTGATGAAAATTCTTTATTTCAAGAGAATCGAAATGATAACCAGCAATAAGATATCGAAGAGCCAATCGTAATTTTATGGGAAATTTCGTAGGATACAAATAAAGAGAGTTAGTCCACGATAGTTCATTCTCTATTCGATAAATAGTAATCGAATCATAGGTTTTGGTCGAATCTTTCAATATCTCTGGATAAAATCCGCTTTTAGGAGAATCGTCCGAATAAGCATAGGCATCTTTTGAATACGAAAATGTATGCGAAAATCTTCCCAAAGTAAACAAGCGGGACTGATTTTCTCCGGCTTGGGCAATGATATCGGGGTTCTGCCCACTACTATCGTTCGGAAGGTGGAGTGTATCGATTCGCATCATAAGAGAATCATAAACCGATGGTTGTGCAGGTATTTTCACAGCTCTTCCCCAATGAGGTTCATAAAACTGTGTAATGGTATAAACATTTCCGATTTCTTTGGTCCGAGCAGAACTAAGCTTGACTGGGATTACTGGTCGTCGGCTTTCGCGGTTTTGCTCAAATTCATTCTCATTCTGAATGCCTCCGTTTTGCTGGAAATCGAATACATTGCGAATAAATTGGGCCATTACGCCGTAATGCTTCGAAGGAGAAAAATATCGAACATCGACGCCAATGTTATCGAGGTCGGTCAGCTGACGGGTATAGGGGCCTGTGGAATGAATCAGCCTGTAATTTAATCCTATATTTAATCCTCGGTAAAGATTCCGGTTGAATTTTGCATGAATGTTGTTTTCCTTGTCAGGCCCCATTACATATCGAACTTCCGAAAACACGGAAGAAGACTGATAAAAAGGTAGATTTTGTGGCGTGAAGCGATAAACATCCATGGCATCGCGACCAAATTGAAATCCCTTATTGGGCTTGAACTCGGGAAGCAATGACTTTACGGGTTGGCCAATATTTCCTAACCCCAGATAAAAACCTTTCTTAAACGGATCGTATTCATGAATGCCACTCGTGGTTGTATCTATACGTTCGAGAGAAATGGTCTCGAGACTCTGAATACGATTGCAAAATTCGAGGATTTCAGTAGAATCCCTTGGAGTAATCCATAGCGATTGCTGAGAAAAAAGAGATGTAGAAAACAGGCTCAGAATTATACTCGAAGCGAATCCTGCAATAAGTTTCATTAAAGGGAATGAATTCTGCATAAGCGTTCAGGCTTTTTTGGGTTGATTTCTTTGCCTGACTGCTTCAAAAGTAAGAATAGCAGCAGCGATCGATACATTGAGGGAATCTGCTCTTCCTCTCATGGGAATCATGATCTTATGCCGGCAAAATCGAAGCCATGCAGGCGAAAGTCCTTCGGCTTCGGTGCCTAAGACAAAAGCCGTACTTGCCGTAAAATCCATTTCGGTGTACGGAAGTGCATCCTCCACTATAACAGCCGCATAAGAAGTGATATGTCGTTGTTCGAGCCATTTCATTACTTCCTTCGATTCAGCAACGGCTAAAGGAACGGTAAAAACCGTCCCAAGACTGGCACGAATTACATTTGGATTGAAAATATCGGTGCGAGGATCGCTGACGATGATTGCATCACATCCGGCGGCATCGGCCATACGAAGAATTGCACCTAAATTTCCGGGCTTTTCGACACTCTCGATGATGATAACCAGAGGATCATCATCGAGATTCAATGAATCCAAGCGGGGAGTATCTGCCTCGAATATAGCCAGAAACCCATCACTGTTTTCACGATAGGCCAAACGCCCAAAAACCTCTAAACCGACTTCCGTTTTCAGTACTGAAGAAAAATAAGGTTCTATCTCTTTTAATTTCTCTTCAGAACAAATATTGCGGCAAACGATAAGTTCTATGGCCTTCATGGGATAACCCAGTGCCATGCGTAGCTCCCTCAAACCTTCTACTATCATCCAACCCCTGTTCTTCCTTTCCGCAGGCTTGTTCTTAAGCCTCACCAGTTCCCGTATATGCGGATTGGAAACACTCGTAATTTTTTGCCACATTGTGTCTTTCGATTCGAAGATTGCTGAGAAATTGAGAATTGTAAAGAATTCGGCCAACCACAGCCAGAGAGCAAAGGTAGAAATTTTAGAATTGCCCGAAAGAATACATCCTGAGGGTGATGCATTCAAACACAAAACCCTGTCATCCATTTTTCGAATAACCAGAATTGCCTT
>MWFC01000095.1 GCA_002071415.1 Bacteroidetes bacterium ADurb.Bin012 | reverse complement strand
GGCCTATTAGTTCTTTGGGTATTTGGGTAATTACTATTCGTTCTTTAGTTTCCCCAACAACTTTTCAATTATCTGGTAGGGATGTTCCGTGGAATCCTCGATGTGTTCAATTCTTTCGTAGTCCTCATCCAAAATCTCCGCAGAGGTTGCCACATACTCCTCTTCGTCAAACGGCCAGTCATTACGAGGGTCTTTAAGGACTTGTTTTAAGGCCTCTTCGGGAGAATCAGCCTCTACGGTTGCCGAATACGGCTGGCAAATGGTGTAATTGATAGTGTATTCCATAACTGATTGATGTGTTTTAATTAAACCTTCATTCTTATAAAGCTTATGGGAGTTATCCTTTTATATGTGTTTTCAAAAATTATTCAAAATCTTCTAAAAACCATCATCCCGCTTTTGAAGAAGGATAGGTGTTTATTTATTGCAATTATTTGTTTGATTAACGCATAATCATTGGTTTTGTTGTTTAATTGGGTGCAGCAGCAAGAATCATATTCAAATAATACTGATTTAGGCGGTGGCTCTTACTGATAATATAAAGTTATTGGAAGAAAATCCCTTTTTCTAAATTATGATAAATTGCTGTATTGAAAGAAAGAAAATTCTGGCCTTCCCCTTTATTATTAAAGTAGAGCAACAAAGAAAAATCATAGAAACCAGCCTTCCCCCTATGCCTTTTGGTTGGCAGATTGTGGCGGTATCATTATTTAATCATATATTGGATATTTCAAAACCGGATTCTAAAGGCATAGGAAACCTCGAATCCGGTTTTTTATGGAAACCACAGCCCTTTAATAAATCCTTAAACAACAGATTACCAATGTTTTATATGATAATTATTTAACAATTTTTTTACCTTTTTGGGCTTAACTTTTGGGTGGTTTCCATTATATATAGATGTAACAAAAAACAACATCAACAAACACCTCAAAGGGTTTAAAAATCAAACATATGAGAAGTCCACGGAAATTAACAGAATTAGAAAAGGAATCCATTAACAGGCTCCGCAATGAAGGCAAGAATAAAAAAGAGATTGCCAAAGAAATTGGCTGTGGAACGCAGGTAATTATTAAATATCTTGCAGAAGTTGGAGATATGAATAAAAAAGCAGGTAGAAAGAAAATGCCGATTTCACTAAAGATAAAAAAAGACAAAGGAATTCAATCAAAAATTGTGGAACGATATAGATGGGGACATGCAGCAGAAAAGATAGCCTCCAGATTCGGTTTAGATATATGTGAAGTGAAAGAGGTAATAAAGGGTCTTCATCTATTCGAAGGAATAAATAAAGACTTAACTTGCAAGTCCCCATCAGAAAACGAAACTTTCAGCAATATTCTCTCAGAAAGGATAATTCACTCCAACGGAGAATATCCATATTTGAAGTATCGTCTTTTGAAGAGTGGTACAGGAATACTATGTAATCAGATCATGAAAGAACAGAATGGAAATGAGATTACAAAGTTTGACATTGTCATTCCTTGTATGAAAACTATCATTATCAATACAGAAACGGAAGAAAACAAAAGGAATTGGAATATGAAAATAGGAAATGATGATGCCTTCAGTAGTTTTCTGTCACATATTGCATGTTGTGATTTTTTCTTTGCTTTCCAAGGAATTGAGACTATTTTGTCGAGCATGGAAGAAAGAGCTAAATCTTATGTGGAAGCTCAAATGAAGTTTGGCTATAAACTTGTATTTCCTGACAATCTTTTAGGATAGACAATAAGAGACCTAGGTCTCTTTTTTTTATTGTAGTTATTTTTCTAATAGTATTTCAATCAAAACTATTTCCTCATACGGGATAATATATATTTATAACTATCCCGTCGCTGGCAGAAATGGTTTTGATTGGATGCAATCGCCAGAATAGTTATTCAACTAAATGATTTTCAAATTTTTGTATTCAAATTTGAGACTAAAAATCATTCGTTAATGTTATTGGGATATAGTTTATCTATTATAGGAGTTCTTTGACAGGATAGGGCACGGGACAAATAGGAAAAGCTTTTTAATCACAATAATCATTAGACCGATGGGGGCGATGCGACAACAGCCCACAATCACAATGAAAAGCAACGAGCAAATCAACACCGTCAGCAGCACACGTTACCTCGTTATTATGCACGGGGACAACATTGCAACCTTCGTGAATACCCCAATCACATCTTCGAAGATGGATATTTACCATCAGTTGCGAAATTTCCGAGTAAAGGCTGGCAAAGTCGGGCAGGTAGTACTGCACGAATTCTACGACATTCCACAGGAATGCTACCCCTCTGTAAAAACTGCATATGAGAGCCGTCTTTGGACGATTGATGAAAAGGACGGGAAGAATTGGGACAAACTATACAAAGACCTGCTACTGGAACTCGATAAGGAGAAAACCCAAAAGGAATCCAAAGAAAAGCCCAATAAAGAGAAAGCAGCAGCCCAGCCACCTATTGACCCGATAGAGGCATTGGGGAATATGGAAAATCCTACTGCCCCCGAAAACATAATACCCAACGGGGACATCAACGACCCAGAAGAACCCGAAATGGCAACGATACCAGTAGAGGAAACCAACCCAGAAGCCCCTACAACAAAACCGAAGGAGGCAAAAAAGGATTCAAAGAAGGGAAAATAGGATTCCAAAAAGTAATCAAACAAACAGATTGGAGAGGGAGCCTGATGGCTCCTTTTCTTTTATAAGACGATTACATTGTACAAAGGACATATTTAACCAGATAATTCCATATTCTCTTGAGAATATGGCTTCATATTAAAAACTTAAAACGATGAATGTGATAGATTTGATAATGGAGGAGCATGGCCTCAAATCACAGACAACCTTTTGGGACGATTTCACTATTGCCGACCATTTCGGTACCGCAGCAGTACAGGACACCTACAATCGTGCCTTCAATGAATGGAAAGATAACGTTGAATACATTACCGAGCTTGTCCTCGTCCTCAATCATAAAATATGGCAGCACCACGACCACAACATTAAACTGGAACGTATCTATGACCGACTTTGGCGGGAGGCGGACAGATGGTGTGTCGATAACCTCACAGGGGAGGATGCCAGATATTATTTTGAGGTGACAGATTAATTAGTTTTCCTATTCAGACACCGTGCAAAACCCCGTAATAAACTGACAGATAGTCTATTATAGCGCAAGGATAAAAGCAGTCAAAAAAGCAGAAAAAGTAATTGTGATTTTATAACTGCTTCATTTTTAACGTTTTTATATACCGTGGGCGATTATACAT
>MWFC01000094.1 GCA_002071415.1 Bacteroidetes bacterium ADurb.Bin012 | reverse complement strand
ACAAATTAATCGCACCTCTTTTTGATGAAAAGTTTTGGAAAAATTTTTAGGGTGACGCATTGTCGAAGTCAGGAGACGAGGAGACTAAAAGAATACCCATGTCGAATATCATGAATTATTTTTTAAATGATAACATATCCATTTTCAGTCTTTTAATTAATACACCAATCCCTATCCCCCAAACCCTTCCACCATTTCTCCCTTTCTGCTTTATAGATTTTCAACTTTTTACTCACCAATCCCCCTCCAAATGCCATTCTCCGTTCATCGTCTTTATTTATGCTGTAACTTCTCAAACATGTCGCACATCGCGAAACGGAGGATCGCCCCTGCTTGTCATTTATGTAAATTATTTCCTTCTTGCCTGTTGTTGTTGCTGGCGAGCCATCTCTTCGAGGCGTTTCTGAAAATTCGACTTTTTAACCGGTTTATTCTTATTGGCCAGCAGTCTTGCTCTCAATTTTTCTTCATTGATAGCTTTGCGGAAGATAAACATCTGTCCAAAGGTGATAAGTTGTGCCACAAGTAAATAATAACTCAAACCGGCGGAGTAATTATTGAAAATGCCGAGGAATAAAATAGGCATTAAATAGGTCATAAGTTTCATGCCCGGTATTTGTTGTTGCCCGGTATTCATTAAGTCGTTATTGATTTTTGTATAGAAGAGTGTTGCAATAGTCATCAGTAATGTAAAGAGGCTGACATGGTCGCCATAGAAAGGTATCTTGAAAGGCAGGTCGAGGATAGAATCATAACTGGAAAGGTCGTGAGCCCAGAGAAAGGGTTGTTGCCTGAGCTCGATGGAAGAAGGGAAAAACCTGAACATGGCAATAAGAATAGGGAATTGTAACAGCATGGGCAAACAGCCCGACATGGGGTTTACTCCGGCCTTTTTATACAAATCCATAGTTGCCTGCTGTTTTTTCACGGCATCTTCCTTGCGTTGATATTTCTTGTTGATTTCATCGATTTCTGGCTTCAACGCACGCATTTTCGCCGTAGAACGGTAAGAAACAAAAGTGATGGGAAATAAGACTATCTTCAGCAAAACGGTTAAAATAAGGATAATAATCCCGTAGTTTACACCGTAATTGCTCAACCAGTTAAATACAGGAATAATTGCATAAACATTTACAGGCCACATAAGAAAGAAGCCCCATCCTAATGGAATTTGCCTTTCTAATCGTAAATTATAGGCATGTAAAATTTTATATTGGTTGGGGCCAAAGTAAATCTGCATCGGATAATCCATCCTCTCAGAAAAGCCGTATTCTAAAGGAATTTGAACGGACATTGATTTGTTATATCTAGGTTCGTTAGCCCGCTCGGGATCGATATAGGTAGAAATCTCGGCACCATTAGGGAATGCATTTTCAGCAATGAGTGTGGCAAGAAAAAATTTCGATTTCAATGAAACCCATTTCAAGCTAGTAGTAATGATTTTTTTATCGTCTTTGGCTTCATTGAGGTTTTTTACCTCCTTGTCGGTGGAATAGCAGTAATAAACGGTAGATTGTCTGCGCTCGTCATCTCGATTTTTCTCCTGGCGCAGCCAATCCATATTCCAGTTGAGATTGAAAAGAGAAGTGGTTCGGTCGAAAACCTTATCCATATTGACCATGCTCATGCTAAAACCCATCATGTATTCATTCCCTTTTAGCGTATATTTATATTCAATATAAGAATTCAAAGGGGAAAGGGAATCGGGCGAATCGGCATAGAGCCGCAATGCAAATGAGATTGTAGAATCTCCGCTCACTTTATAGTGATATCGACTTTCGTTGCCGGGTTCAGGTTCGAAGAAGAGAACTGCCGTATTGATTTGTCTTCTGCCTGCAAAAAAGTTCAATCCAAAATTCGATTGTAAACTATCGAAAAGAATAAGTGGTAACGAATCGAAAGTCTTAAAATTCTTCAGTTCGACCTTGAAGGGTTGAGCTCCAAGGTTGGATATTTTAATTTTAACCAGATCATTTTCAAGAGTATAATATTTTGTTTCGCCAATTACCGAGCCTGCAAACTGACCCACTTTTTCTCGAGCAATTCGAAGCAAAGAGTCGGCTTGTTGAGGAGATGAAATCTTTTGAGTAGCAATTGGCAGCGCTGTTTTATTCTCCTCTTTTTGCTTTTCGAGCGCCTGAGCAATGGAATCTTTTTTCATCTGAACCATAACCAACGAATCATGTATCCGCTTTTGCTTTTCGACATCCTCCTTGGAAGGACTCATCCAGATGCTCCATGCAATGAAAATAGCAAAAATGAGTACTAAGCCAATAATAGTGTTTTTATCCATTTATTAGTAAATACATGTGTATAAAGGGTATCGGGCTATTCCCCGGATAAAGGCTGCAAAGATAAAGGATTTTTTTGTAGGACATCTATAGGAAGAATTCTTGCATATCAATTTCCATTATATTAATATATAGATGATTATGAATTCACATGGCTGTCGGCAAGCTTATAAAAAATATTCATAGGAATTCCAATCTCTTTACTGATCATTAAATATAATCCACAGTTTCTTCAGTTTCAAAGGCAATTGATCTTGAAAAATTCAGAGAAAACTTTTACTTTTGCGCTATGTCCAGCTATTCATTTCCAAAGATTAAAAAAAAGTAAGAACGAGCGAAAACAAAAATTATTATAAATTTAATTTTATGATTTCATGGGATGATTTTCAAAAATTGGATGTTCGTGTTGGGAAAATTATTGAAGCCGAAATTTTTCCCGAAGCAAAAAAACCGTCTTATAAACTCAAAATTGATGTGGGTCCTCAGATTGGAATAAAGAAGTCGTGTGCCCAATTGACGGTAAACTACTCATTGAAAGACCTCATAGGAAAGCTGGTGTTATGTGTGGTAAACATACAAGCTCGGCAAATCGGGCATTTCATTTCAGAAGTATTGACATTAGGCGTTCCCGATATAAAAGGAGAGTGCATTCTCATTACTCCAGATAGGAATGTTCCTTTGGGTTCGAGGCTTTACTAAATGAAGCTGATTAATTACGTTATTTGGAATAGAAATTCATTTTTTTATTTTTCTGAAAATAAATCACTTAAACACTATAATCACCCTTCATGGAGTCTGAAGAAGGTGGGTTTATGTCGAAATTATTAATAATCCATCCTAAGACCGGCTCAATCAGAAATTTTATCCTGTTTGCATAATTTACCTTCCTCAAATCCTTTCCTCCATTTCTCCGTTTTTTTAATTACTAAATTCAACTAATAAATGCAACTTTTTCAGAGGAGATGAAGATTAAGTTTTTCAAGACAAAGGAGAAAGAA
>MWFC01000093.1 GCA_002071415.1 Bacteroidetes bacterium ADurb.Bin012 | reverse complement strand
AGATTCCATAGTTTACTGTCGTTTACCCAACAAGCCATTTACGGTAGGGCATTTCGATATTGATATCTAAGAATCTGTTTCTTATTGCCTTAACATCAGAACTCTTGATCTTTTCATTACATATTTGTAAAGTTTCACCACGTTATCCATATTCTCAAACTACTATAATACCTTATTTTATCAACAATGAGGTTGATAAAGCGGTTTTGAGAATATATGATATAAATGGACAGACCAAACTGCAAATCCCCATAACCAATAGAGGCAAGAATGAATTAATTCTTCAGGCCAATACTATGGAAGCGGGTATTTATGTATATTCTCTTTATTGCAATAACATCCAGGTAGATACTAAAATAATGATTTTAACCCAATAAAAGAGACCATGAAAAAATTTCCTTGGAAACTGTGCATGCAAACCTTATGTTTGAGTTTCTTCGTTTTCTTCATCTTTTCGTGCAACAAAGATGAGGACCCCGAACCACCAGCTCCTACTCACGACACCAACTTTATCATCCAAGCTTCTGTGCCTCCTTTGCAAATACAATGTGGATTTCATCCCTGGTGGTCTGATACCTGTTATTTGGAGTCTGTCTACACAGTCATCCAAATTTTCAGTAAAAGTATAAAGTTCTCATGAAAGTTTGCTTTTTTGAAGTTATTCTTGATTAATTTTATGACTTTTCAGGTTAAAATCAAGAGTTTCTTTTCAATTTTTTCACTACTGACCGACAAAAAAATCGAATAAAAAAATGATAAAACAAAACCGAAGTCTTATCTCCCGCGAATGTAAACTTTATGGTAACCTCAAATTTACAACTATGGGTAAAGATACATTAAAAAATTTAGTGGGTCAGCCAAAAAGAAAAGGTCATTTTTAAAGAGTTTTCCGCATTCGATTCCGCCACCATAATTTTTTTCGGATGTGATGAGGAAAGTTGATCCAAATCCCAAAGGAGAAAGAAAGTAAAAAGGAGGTTTGAAAGTCCACATGCTGATCGATATCCATACCGAGGCACGTGTTTTTGCGAGGCCAAGATGCATGACAAGAAGTTTTTTAACGCATTGGGACATTACGGCGGAGTTAGCTGCTTTAATTTACAAGTACCGATAGATTCTTGAGATCACTTTCAAATGGTAAATATTTTGGAAGTTATTAGAATTTTGTCGGTAAATAATGAAAAATTGGTGCAGCAGGTCATTAAACTATTAGGGTATGACAAGTTCTAACGTATTAAAAATATGATAAAAGTCATGAAACGAATATTTTCCTTACTGTTTGTTTTAGTAGGACTGATGGCTCATTCCTATGCCCAAACCGATTTGGTTATACAGAAAATCATTCAAATTGGGACTGTTGAAAACCAGACCATGAAACACCTTGACGTGCTATGCAACCAAATAGGTGGCAGGCCGGTTGGATCATCAGCGTATGGGGATGCCGTTGTATGGGCTGCCCGGCAATTTCAGGCATGGGGAATGGATGTTTACCTCGACGAAGTAGGCGAGCTTCCCGTAGGGTTTAACCGAGGTCCCTGGTTTGGCAGGCTTCTTGGCGACGACCCCATGACGCTTCATTTTGCTACGCCGTCCTATACTGCAGGGACAAAGGGCATTCAGCGCGGACATGTTTTGATCGAACCTAAAACCCAACGCGAGTTTGAAAGGATGAAGGGGAAGCTAAACGGTGCATGGGTTCTGATTTCAGGCGAAAGCAACGGATGGCCAATAGACTTCTCGGTAAAGGCTAACCGTAGACGCGATAGCATTATTGCACAAAACAACGAAATTGAAAAGAAAAATGATGAGATTTTGCGGGAAAACTGGATGAACCGTAGCGCTAACCTACCACCCAAAGAGCTGATTCCCCTGACGGAGGAACCGGGTTTATTTTACCGGCAAATGGTTGAGGCAGGAATACATGGCATAATCCAGTCTGCACCGAATCCAATCAGGGTGCTTTACGACAGAAAGAATGTAAACAACATGGTATGGGATAGTCTACCCCAAATACCAGACATCAAGCTGGATGAAAATCAGTATAAAATTATTGAGCGAATGGCTAGGGAACGCCAGTACTTCCAACTGGAATTCGATATCCGCAACCACTTTCGTCCAGGGCCTATCGCCTACCATACAGTAATTGGAATTATTAAGGGAACCGAATTTCCTAACGAGTATGTTATTATGGGTGGCCATCTTGATGCTTTTGATGTGGCTACCGGTGCAGCCGATAACGCAGCAGGGGTCGCGTCTGCTATGGAAGCTGCAAGATTGATCATGAAGGCAGGGGGCAAGCCTAAACGTTCTATCCTTGTTTGCCTCTGGGCAGGCGAAGAGTTTGTCCTATTGGGCTCAACAAGCTGGGTGGCCAAAAACAACGATAAGCTGCAGTCCATTTCTGCCATGTTCAACCATGATAGCGGACCAACCGTGGCAAGCAGCCTATCAGTCCCAAAGCCTATGCTCAACGACTTTACCAGCATTTGCAGACCATTAAACAGCATTAATCCTAATTTTCCATTCACACTTAAAGAGGCAACTCCTCGTCCAAAACCCAAAACCCTCGGAGGAACAGATGCCTCACCATTCCTTATGGCAGGAGTGCCTGCTTTCCATTTTGGAACAGAAGATATTGATGGACTCGACTTTAGCTACCAGGAAATATGGCATACTGAACGCGATACCTACGATAAATGCCCTGCCAACTATATGAACCATACCTCCATTGTTACAGCAGTAGTTGTGTATGGCATAGCAAATCTCGACCACCTGCTCTCGCGCGAAAATCTTTTTGCCCCCGACGATAAGCTAAAGGATGGTGGAAAGGCAAAAGGGAAAAAATAGACTGCACTTGTCTGGAATAAACTGCACACCCATCATTTTAGCTAATCCACGTTTATCGGTCGGTGGAAAGAAAAATAGCTTTCATAAACTTTTGTTTATGTGATCGGAATTTTTAATGCTTTTAAACTTGATGCTATTCTTATTCTATTCATAGCCGGAGAAATTGTTTCTTTTATTTATAATTACTACTAACCGACAAAAAAATCGAATAAAAAAATGATGAAACAAAACCGAAGTCTTATCTCCCGCGAATGTAAATTTTATGGTAACCTCAAATTTACAACTATGGGTAAAGATATATTAAAAAATTTAGTGGGTCAGCCGGAAAGAAAAGGTCAGTTTTGACGAGTTTTACGCCTTCGATTCCGCCACCATAATTTTTTTCGGATGTGATGAGGAAAGTTGATCCAAATCCCAAAGGAGAAGGAAAGAAAAAAGGAGGTTTGAAAGTACACATGTTGACCGATATCCATAACGAGACACCTGTTTTTGCGAGGATTAGTGAAGCAAAAATGCACGACAAGAAGTTTTTGGCGCATTTGCATCCTTCTAATGACAGCATGTTGGTTTTCGACAAGGCCTACAATTACTACCTTCAATTTGCTACTTGGACTGAAGAAGG
>MWFC01000092.1 GCA_002071415.1 Bacteroidetes bacterium ADurb.Bin012 | reverse complement strand
TTTTCCCTTGCGTCACCCATTCGGGTGATGCAAAAATCACAAATATCTCATTGTGTGATTGTTGTAAAAATGTCTCTTAAAATGTGTCGAAGTCAGGGAATCCGGGGCAATAACGCAAGACTCTTATCGAAAATATATAAAATGTATAGAAATCCCTCTATATCATTATCTTTTTCGGAATATTCAATAAATTCGAATATGCTCCAGAATTCCAATTCAATATAAAAAGAGGTAGAAGGCCGTATTCGGTGGGTCAGGTTCGGCAATGCTGGTTCAGGGAATTGAGTCAAAACCCGTATAAGGAATTAAGGCTTCAGGGATATGAATACCTTGGGATGACTGATTATTTTCGAGCAAGGCAGCCATGATACGAGGCAATGCCAAGGCACTTCCGTTCAGGGTGTGAGCCAGGCGGGTTTTTCCATTCTTATCCTTAAAACGCAGCTTCATTCGATTGGCTTGAAATTCGGTGAAATTCGACACCGAGCTTACTTCTAACCATTTTTGTTGAGCCGCCGAAAAAACCTCGAAATCATAAGTTAAGGCCGAGGTAAAACTCATATCTCCTCCACATAGTTTTACTTTTCGGAAAGGGAGCTCGAGTTTGCGTAGCAAATGGGCTACATGCTCTGTCATCTCTTCGAGAATCTGAAAGGAATTTTCGGGTAATGAAAGTTGTACTATTTCCACTTTATCGAATTGGTGAAGCCGATTTAATCCCCTTACGTCCTTTCCGTATGAGCCAGCTTCGCGCCGGAAACAGGCAGAATATGCACATAATTTAATCGGGAAATCGGTATGTTTTAAGAATTCATTCCGGTAAACATTAGTCAGAGGGACTTCAGCCGTTGGAATCAAATAGAAATTATCCTGGGGAACAAAATACATCTGACCTTCCTTATCGGGTAATTGGCCAGTAGCAAAGGCCGAATCCTCATTCACCAGGAGAGGGGGTTCGTATTCGGTATAACCCGCCTTAGTGGCTTCATCCAGAAAAAAACTGATCAAGCTACGCTGGAGTTTCGCTCCTTTGTCTTTGTAAAATGGAAAACCCGCACCAGTAACTTTCGAACCAATTTCGAAACTGATGATCTGATACTTTACAGCTAAATCCCAATGGCAAAGAGCTTCAGGGGGAAGTTGAGGAATACTGCCTTCCGAATATACGATTTCATTATCGGCCGGAGAAATACCAGGCGATACTCTCTCATCGGGAATATTGGGCAAGCGAACCAAAAGTTCATTCATCTGTCGTGAAATTTCATCGAGTCTTTCCTGCAGGTTCCTTACCTCTTCCTTTATTTTTGCAACTTCATTTTTTCGATCATTGGCCTTGCCGGCTTGCCCTGCTTTTATCAATGAACCGATTTCCTGAGTCAGTTTTCTATACTCAGCCGATCTTTCATCCGATTCGAATTGAGTGGATTTTCTCTTCCAATCGAGTTCGAGTATCTGATAGATAAGACTATTGGCGTCGAAATTCTTGACCGCCAATCTTTGTATAACCCAGTCGGGTTGTTCACGAATAATCTGCAAGGGAATCATTCTGAATAAAATTTAAGATTGCAAAATTAGGTCTAAAGCGATAATAAAAAACTCCCGGGGTTAGAATGCCGGGAGCCTTATCATGTTTTAACTCAAGTAGATTTAGTTTTCTTTCTTATTGTCGGGGAAAACCGACACGTACGATTTATTGTTTTTACGTCGATGAAACTCGACAATTCCATCGGATAGAGCAAATAAGGTATGGTCTTTACCCAAGCCAACATTAATCCCCGGATGATGAATTGTTCCTCTTTGTCTTACAATAATCTGTCCGGCTTTGGCAAATTGACCTCCGAAAATCTTTACACCCAGTCGTTTGCTTTCCGATTCTCTGCCATTTTGAGAACTTCCGGCACCTTTCTTATGAGCCATATAAATTGAATATTTAAAAGTTAAGCAACACTAATTTCTTCAATTATAATTTTAGATAAGGGCTGACGATGCCCATTCAGCTTTTGATATCCTTTCCTACGTTTCTTCTTAAATATAAGCACTTTATCCGATTTTATATGCTCAGAGATCGTCGCCTTTACTCGGGCTCCTTCCACTCTTGGCCTGCCAACTCTTATGGTCGAATCATCATCAATCAACAATATATTTTCGAAGATAACCTGAGTTGCTTCATCACCTTGCAACCGATTGACATAATATTCACGCTTGGTTTCAACCTTTATTTGTTGCCCGGCTATTTCTACAATTGCGTACATTTTATCTCGATTAAAATTTCTTACTCGTCTCAATTTTTGAAAGTGCAAAATTACAAAATTTCTTTCATCCATAATTCATCTAAAAAAATTTTATCTGTTCAGACACCTTTTCGAAGTTTTGGTTGTCTTAAGAAATAAGATTTAGGGATTATAACCGGGAGGTTAACCCTAATTTTGGTTAAACATAATTGTGTGAGGTAAAAATGGAGGGGACTGACACTCAGTCTCCTTCCTTTGTTTTTAGTATGAATATCTGAAATTCAGTAGTTAACAAATTCGAAAAAAAATTTTTCTTTTTAGGCAACCTTTATAAAAAATGGGTGTCTAAGATAGCAATATGTTGAGGAAGGTGGTTTTTAGAGGATGAGGAAAATATGATAAAATTTTACCCTTATATTGCTGGAGACTTTCAGGAAGGGGAGGAAGCATTACATGATGCTCCAACCTTTCAGGTTGATTATAGGGCTTTTGGTGACGTAAAACTTTCAGGCCTCGGCCGTAAAGGTGTAAAAATACCCTATCCGTGATATACTTGAACCAAGGATTCTTGTAAAAATTATTATTAGTTCCTTGCTTTTTTAATAAATCAAGTTATGCAAATAAAATTTTCTGTGATATTACGCCGAAATTTTAATCCTTTGAGGGATTTTCATTTTATGTTACAACATCAGAAACTAAATCAAACTTTTAGTCTATTTTAATTCATTACTCATTAAATTTAATCCTATGAAACAACTTTTAAAGTTCATGCAAGTCTTGCTTCTTGGCCTTCTTTGGGCTGGGACGCAATCGATGGCGGTAACAGTTACCATTGGTACAGGAACCACTACCGCGACCTATCCCTATTACACTCTTTATGAAGATTCCAGAACTCAGATGCTTTATACGGCTTCTGAAATTACGGCTGGAGGGGGAATGGCAGGAAATATTCAAAGTATAGCCTTGAATGTTTCCTCCGCCAATACTTTAGCTATGAATGGCTTCAACATCAGAATGCAGAACACCTCTGCAATCTCCCTCACAGGCTTTGTTACAACTGGATGGACAACAGTTTACAGTGGGGTCTATTCCGTTCCAGGTACTGGCTGGCAAACCATCATGCTACAAACCCCTTTTGCCTGGGATGGCACCTCTAACCTTCTTATCGAAATTTGTTTCGATAATACTTCGTGGTCGGGTAATTCTTCTGTATATTCCACAGCAGCCACAAATATGACCTGGCATTACCATACAGATGGAGCTTCAGGTTGCTCGCTTACGGGAGGTTCTACATACTCAAACCGTCCAAATATACAGCTTGAAATTACCCCCGCAATTACTTCGGTTACTATTGAAATTGGAACAGGAACCAATACTTCTTATCGCGTTCCTTGGAACCACTTCTACCAGTATAGCCGTACCCAGACCATCTATCAACAGGCCGAAATCAACACTCTAGGACAAATCCAGAAAATATA
>MWFC01000091.1 GCA_002071415.1 Bacteroidetes bacterium ADurb.Bin012 | reverse complement strand
CCGTTGTATGCAAGTTTGCAGACAGTGCACCGCTAATATAGTAGGCAGAATAAAAAAATAAAGATATGGCTAAAATAACATTCATTAAATCATTGGTAATATGCAGTTTATTCGCTTTCTGCATATCGTGTTCAAACAATTCGAGTTTGAACTTAATCCCTGTAAAATCAGGCGAGAAGTGGGGCTACATTAACAAAAAAGGCGAGTATGTGATAAACCCGCAGTTTCAAGATGCAGGATTTTTCTACAGCGGATTGGCTCGTGTCGTTTCGGCTGACGGAAAAATCGGTTACATTTCCGAAGACGGAAAGTATGCGATTCCTGCAAAATTCAAAAGTGGGACGCATTTCGTTGACGGTTTGGCTTTCGTGGTTTCTGATGGCGGACACCCAAGCTGTATCGACAAGTCGGGCGAAACGAAATTCCAACTCAAACAAGCAAAATATGTCCTTTCGTTTTCGGAAGGGCTTGCAATGTTTGCTACCACTAACAAAAAAATTGGTTTTGCCGACAAAACAGGCAAAGTGGTTATCAATCCGCAGTTTGAAGATGCCCGCCCTTTTTCCGAAGGTTTTGCGGCAGTAATTCAAGACAAAAAATGGGGATTTATCGACAAGACAGGGAAAATTGTAATCAATCCGCAGTTTGACGGCGTTGATAATTTCCACAGTGGCAAAGCCGCTTTTTCCAACGGAAAACAGGCAGGTTTTATAGATACTAAAGGAGGTTATGTTATCAATCCGCAATTCGATTACGTCGATTTTTTCAGCGAAGGAATGGCGCGTATCAAGTCAGGCAAACAATTCGGCTACATTACAGAAAACGGAAAGATTGAGATAAATCCGCAATTTGATGGAGCATATTCGTTCAGTAATGGTTTGGCGGCAATCGAACAGGGCGACAGATACGGTTACATTGATAAAACAGGAAAAATTCAAATTAACCCGCAGTTTGATAATGCCACTTCGTTTTTCGGCGATATTGCTTTTGTTGAAAATGCCGACAAATGGGGAATTATTGACAAACAAGGCAAATATCTTGTCAATCCGCAATTTGACCTTATCAAAACCGACTTAGACGCTTTTTCTTATGTGATTTCGGATTTTTACGATGCAAGCGAGTTTATTAACAAGTTTTTTGAAAAGGCGGGCGACAATTCTTTTGACGACTTTAATACCGCCTCAACTTTGCAAAGCATTGTTGATAACGCAATTTACGGCGATGATGTAAAAGCAAATGACAAATACATTGCCTATTGCTATAATACACAAAAAATTACAGATGACATTTCCATAAGTAAAACCTCGTTCCATTTCACAAATCCAATCTACGAAAATGTAACAACATACGACAGTTATTGGGGTTACAGATACGAAACAGGTACGACCAAGCAATATAAATTTGCTGAAAAAATTGCTACAATCGAATATCAGTTTGATTTGTCGGGCGATGCAGGCGACAAAGGCGGCTCAATAGCCAATGCACTGAAAACGGAAATTGAAAGCCGTTATGGTGTAAAAATGGAGTCGAGAAACGGTCAATATGCTGCTTATCAAGATAATAAATTCAGTTTTGGCATTACTTACAGCGATTACTCGCTTTCGTTGCACATTGGTTTTGATAAGGGAAAATTACTGAATTTACTAATCAATAAAGAAGAAGAATATGAAGGTGATTAAAAAATATATTTTGTTGGTTTTCTGTATTTTATTTACAGTAAATTATGCCGATGCGCAAAGCATAAAAGCCGCAGCCGAACAAAAAAAACAGCAGCAGCAATACGAGAGTGAACAACGCGAGAATGAACTGAAAGAAGTCGCCCGCATTAAAAGGGCGCAACTGAATATTAACGACTTGCTGCAACTTTTGCAAAGCAAGGATTTGGATTATGTTGACAGGTTTTTGTCGGAACGCGGTTGGAAACTTCACGCAACAAATATAAAGGAAACAGACGATTACGATGAAGAAGTGCTAACCGATTATAAAATGGTTACTTGGTCGTTTGACAAAAATTCTTATAGCGATTTGGCAAAAGGCTGGTTTTATTTCTATCTGTACTCAACTTACGATAATGCTATTGCCTACACTATTGCAGACGAAACGCAACTTGAAAAATTAAAATCTGAACTCACAAACAATAGTTACAAAAGAGTTTATCCGACAGATGTTGTAGATCGCGGTTTGGAAAGTGTTTATCGAAACAATTTATACGAAGTAAATTTTAAAAAGCAGTTGAAAAAACAATACGATGATGGTGCGGACATTCATTATAGCTTTTTTATTTACAATTACAAGCAGGTAGAAGAACGGCGGGCAGAAGCGGAACGGATTGCACGAGAAAAAGCAGAATGCGAAGAAAAATATCAAAATGCCGTTCAGCGAGCCGAAAGTGCCTATTATCAAAAACAATATTCCGTTGCAAAACAGGCCTATAACGAGGCATTGGCTCTGAAACCCGAAAACAAAGAAATGTTGTCGGATAATATTGCCGATATTGACATAAACATTTTGTGCGAAGATGCCGACCGATTTTTCAAAGCAAATCAGTACGAAAAAGCAAAGGAAAAATACGCCAATGCTTTGACAATTAAGCCGAACAAGAAAACCGATTTTATCAACGGTAAAATTAAGGAAATAGCAGATTTTCAGCAATTTTTACTTGACAGAACTTACAAAAAATATAATTACAAAACACTTGAAACGGCTGATTACAACGCGAAAGATGATTATATTGAAAGCGAACTGAAAAAGAATTTGCTTGCAAATGCCGAAACTTTGCCAAAAATAACAGTAAATATCGTTTGCGAAATTGATACTTTGGGCAACACTGTTTCAAATTATACAACTTCCATTCAGAACAAAAATCTGAATACGCTGTTGGATAAATTGACAAAAAGCATTAAGTTAAAACATTGTTTTATAAATGGTTATACTGCCAATGCGAAAGCGGAATTTAACTATACGCTCGAATACAATCACGCAGTTGTAATTGCAAATAAAAACGCCGACAATATATCGTCGAGCAATAAGGATTTCAATCTGTATCGTTCAACTATCAACAGCGAGTTAAGTTCCGCACCTTACGGCAAATACACTTTCGATATGAATAAAATCGTTATCAACGGACAGCAATACGATAACAACAAACTCATAAAAACGAGTACGCACGGTGCTTCCAATGCTTTTTTGTCGTTACTCGTTCCGGGTTTGGGCGACCACCGCGTAAGTTATGGTCAAAAGAACGGGGTTGGCGTTGCATTATCAACCTACGCATTGATTGGCGGCGGAATTGGACTGAAATTTTATTCCAACAGTGAATACAAAAAATACCACGCTGCAACTTCACAAGAGGCAATGGACGACCATTACAAAAAAGCCAACTATTCCAATCAAGCGTTTTACGGCTGTTTGATTGCGGGTGGTATTATTTGGATTTCAGATATTATTTGGGTTGCCTCAATAGGCGCAAAAAATGCCAAAGCACAAAAGGCGTACCGTCAGTCGCATTTGGGTGCTTACTACGACCCTAATATACAAGCTACCGGATTATCTTACACTATAAATTTTTAGAGCGATGAAAACATTGAAATACATATTTATAGTAATAACCGGAAGTTTTGTTTTTACTGCCTGCGAAGATTACGAATTTCTTAATCTGAAACGCGACAATCCGTTAGATGGAAAGAACAATGCAAATATGCAGGACGGTGTTGCGTTGAAGTTTGACGGTTATTATGTTTATTCGGATAATAATGATGATGGAATTATCAATAAAGGGGAAACGGTCAAACTGAATATTGCCATAAAAAACAATGGAACAAGAACAGCAGAAAGCGTAAAAGTATCTTTTTCAACTACAAGTCAATACGTTTCAAACTTTTCTCCTACAACTTCTGTGAATTTTGGAGATATTGAAAGAAATTCTACAAAATGGTA
>MWFC01000090.1 GCA_002071415.1 Bacteroidetes bacterium ADurb.Bin012 | reverse complement strand
CGAATTTGAAAAATGAAAGTAATATCCGATTGTGACGGATGCCGGGCTGGTACCGGGCGACTTTTTTCAGGATGCTTGCATTGTGAAATTCGAAAATGTGCAAGCAAAAAAAATATTGACAGTTGCGCGTTCTGTAGTGATTATGCCTGTGAGACACTAGAAAAGCATTTTTCACTGGATCCAACTGCAAAAACCAGGCTTGAAGAAATCCGACAAAATGGTGGCCTATTTCAACATTTGTAAGGGAACACCATTCAAGAACAAGAACATAGATGGGAATTCCTCATACTTCATAAATATCACATCTTTGAGGAAAAATGCAATAGATTGGATCTTAAAGGATCAAAAAATATAACTTACAAAAAAAAATAACAGCGACCATGAATATTAACATCCCATTCCAGACCATCGACTGGTCAACCATTCCCAAGACGGAACATAAAGGTGAAACCGGCATGGCTTATTGGCAGACCGTGCAATTTGAAGGACTGCGAATAAGGATAGTAGAATACTCAAAAGGTTATGTGGCAGACCACTGGTGCACGAAAGGACACATTGTCCATTGCCTGGAGGGCGATTTTGTAAGTGAACTCAGCAACGGTCAGCAATTCATCCTGACAAAAGGAATGACCTACGTGGTCTCTGACGAGCTGAGTTCCCACCGTTCCACCACAGTGGACGGTGTGAAATTATTGATCATCGATGGTGATTTCCTTAAATTGAGTAAAAGCTCAGACTAACACAGGACTTGCCGATCAGCCCAAATAACAGAATAAACACCCCACCCTATGCAAGCAGAAATCCCCAAACAACTCCTCAGGGACCCGGAACAAAAACCCGGTGAAGCCCTGTTCAGAAGCATCCTGGACCAAAACCTTTGCCAGGTCATGGAAAAGATACTCCAATCCTTAACTGCCGCAGGCATTGACTTTGAATGGCGGTACTATAAAGACGGAAATGCCTGGCTGGGGAAAGCCACGTACAGAAAAAAAACAGTCGCCTGGATCTCCCTCTGGGAAAACCTGGTCAAGGCCGGCTTTTATTTCACCGACAAGACCCAGCCCGGGGTGCTTGAATTACCCCTTGACCCCGTTATTAAAACCCTTTTTGCCGAGGCAAAACCCATTGGGAAACTCATCCCCCTGACCCTTGACATCAAGGACACCACTTCGCTCCCCGACTTCGTCACCCTGATAAACCACAAAAAGAACCTCGCCTGAATCCACCGAAAATGAAAGAACCAAAAATATCCCAATTCACTTGTAAATTTGGTACACAAGAAAACCAACAGTGAAAAAATGGAAAAAGATAAAATATGAATTTTAATCTATAAATATCATGAATTATTGGATTGAAAAAACTCTAGTCGACGGACGTACAGATAGAATTCAAGGTGAACGTGCTCTTGGTAAAGCGCTATGGTCTCCACAAAAAGACAAACGAGGTGGAGATATCTATAAAAATATGCGAAAAGTAGATGTTGGTGATATTGTGTTCCATTTTATTGATAATAAAGAAATTGCTGGAGTTTCTGTTGTTAAAGAAAAAGCAATTAAGACAAGTGGACTTTCAGGAACACCTTGGGATAGAGCTGCATACTTAATAGCACTTAGAGACTACTCAGAATTAAATCCAAAAATCAATAGAGATGAATTGCTAAATTATAGCAATAAATCAATTCTTACCGAAGTAGCACAAGTTTCAGAGGTATTTTATACCAGAACACTTAGCCTAAGACAAGGAGCTTATCTGACCCCCTGCCCCCCTAAACTTGTAACTTTGATTTCATCCATTTATAAAACCAAATTCAACAAAGATTTACCACACGTTAATTCTAATAATATGATTGAGTTTAGTCATGAAATTCAAAATATATCTTCTCTCAGTTCTTTCCATGATGATTTGTCAAATGCCGGACTGCAATACTTAAAAAAATTAATTACACGTTTCATCGCTTCCCTACTCACCAAACCATTTGTTCTGTTAACTGGTCTTTCTGGTTCGGGCAAGACCAAATTAGCACAGGCGTTTGCCCAGTGGATCTGTGAAGATGAGAGTCAGTATAAATTGATTCCCGTGGGGGCCGACTGGACCAATCGTGAGCCGCTGCTGGGATATCCCAATGCACTAAATCCCGAGGAATACATCAAGCCCGAAAGTGGTGTGCTGGACCTGATTATTCATGCTAAAGATTATCCATCATTACCGCATTTCCTTATTCTGGACGAAATGAATCTAAGCATTGTGGAACGTTATTTTGCCGACTTTCTGAGTGTGATGGAATCAAAGAAAGAGATACCGCTTTATCCCAAAGGCTCCGTCAATAACGGAGTGCCTGCCAGCCTCGGCATTCCGGAAAATCTCTTTATCATCGGCACAGTAAACATTGATGAAACCACCAACATGTTCAGCCCAAAGGTCCTCGACAGGGCCAACACCATAGAGTTCAGGGTAACTAGCCAAGAAATGCAGGCGTTCCTGAACAGCGCAAGTGAAATTGACATAGAGGCACTTAACGGAAAAGGCGCAGCCTCGGCTTACAGTTTCCTGAAAATGGCGGCCAATAAGTCATCCTATCCTGCAGACATAGATTTGATTAAAGAGACTCTCATCCAATTCTTTGACGAATTGAAGAAAACCGGGGCCGAGTTTGGTTACCGCAGCGCTGTAGAAATCCTCAGGCTAATTCATCATTTAAGTGTATTGGACAACAGCCTCACAACGAATGAAAAGATGGATATAGCCATCATGCAAAAACTCCTACCCAAATTACATGGCTCCAGAAGAAAAATCTGTCCCATTCTGGAAACCCTTGGTGGCTTTTGTCTGGAAGAAAACGGGAACATTGTCAAGGACGTGTTCGAAAAAGCAGATTTTGATTTTGGGGCTCATGAAGTCCTTTATCCCCTATCATTGGAAAAAATCACCCGCATGTATAGAGGTGCTGTTGAAAACGGATTTGCCAGTTTTGCCGAGGCTTAATTATGGAGAAGTTATCGGCCGTTGAAATCCGTCTCGATTCCATTGAGGAAGGCTTGTGTCTCTGGATTGATGCACGTGCACCGGGAACGCTTTACGATGCGGTAGAAGACCCGGATGCCAATCTTGAAGCCCGGTTTCAACTGGTTGAAGGCTGCTTATACGATTACAAATTAAGCAGCGATAAATACGTTCTTAAGGATCCTATTGACAACATAGTCAAGCCGCATAAACGAATCCCTCACTCCGGGACCATCGCCCCAAACATCTACGTTGGGACCCTGGAAATTGCCATTCATGAGAAAGACACCGATAAGCCCAAAGGGGTTTTCATGTTGGAGGTGCAATCGAGAAAAGCGGGGTATCGGAATGACTATCGCGAGATGTTGGCACTCATAACCGAAAAATGCACCGAATTGTTGTTGCAGGCTGATTCCCCTGTAGTGCATCATTTTGAGGTTGATTTTTCCAAAGATAGTCAGACGCTTTATCAGCGTTTTGCCTTTATTCAATCCGTCATTGGGACCGATGAATTTGCCGAGGCGGTGCACCGCATTGTTTCAATGCCTGTGACCCGATGGGCAGAAACCACCGAAGAAAGGGATGTCCGGAGCGCGGGAAGGTTTTCAAACGCCAACATCAAACAGATACTTAAAGGGGGAAAGAGGACCAAATTGCCCGACGATCATTTCCTGCACCAATATGGCGTTGAGTCTCTTCCTGAAAGGATTTCCGTAGCACGAAAGATAGATTCCGTAGACACACCGGAAAACCGCTTTATCAAGCATGCTCTGGAGTCTTTTCTTAAACTTTGTACCGATATCCACCGGGCAGCAGTGATTGGACATCACACTAAGCTGCTGCATGAATCCGAGGCGCTCATACTCAAACTGGAGATTCAATTACATCATAGCATTTTCAAGAACATTTCCCGCCCGGCCATGTTAAAACTGAACAGTCCCGTACTTCAGCGAAAAGAAGGTTACCGCGAGGTATTGCGGGTATGGTTGATGCTGGATCTGGC
>MWFC01000089.1 GCA_002071415.1 Bacteroidetes bacterium ADurb.Bin012 | reverse complement strand
TTACATGATGCCATTTTACAGGAAAGAATTTGTGTTCCCCGAAAGTTGAAATTCAAAAGGTCAACTTGCTGTATACAAGGAAGTTACAACCCTAAGGCGCTCAAGTTGGGTTAAGACAGGTCTGGAAGAGATGAGTCCTATTAATGTCAGAAAAGAAAATAGAACCCGAGGACATGTGTTTATATGCATGTTGGCTTATAAACTTTTATTCCATATCTGGAAATACTTTGAAGAAGATTTGTCAACTTCCGATAAATTTGGTAGCAGATCTACTCAGCAATATATTTTGGATTGCTTGGACGAGATAAATTACATCGAATATCAATTCGAGAATACAACCATAAAAATATTACCCAAAATTTTTAATGATGATCAACAATACATTTTAGACAAATTAAAGATAAAGTTGCCACAAATATTATAAGCAATGGATTTTCTCATTAAAATTCTTTTAAATAATTAACATACAAATTATTTAAAGCTAAATATAGAAGGAATATATAGGAAAATTTGATGAAAAATTGAAAAATTCAGTACTCCAGATTCTATAATTGCATATCAATATTTTAAAAAATAATATCCTATTCTAAATTGTCGTATTTTCTGGCAAAAATTTTCTAATATGTAAACCTAACAGATCTTAAAAGCACTCAGAAAAATCGATTCAATCCTCGGTGTCTTTATGCCTATGCGCGAATTCTTTTCTCGCCAAGATGCCAAGAACGCTAAGAAAAATCATTTCAAATCCTTAGCTCCGCTTGCAACCCATTTCTCGTTAACAAGCTAAGAACCATTAAAATTATCACGTCAGGAAAAGAAATTTAAAAAAAGAATTAATGGTGGTAGATGATGGAAGTAATCCTCAAGAGTATGATAAGAGTGGTGATTAAAGGAGGTAATGCTGTCACGCAATCATCAAAACCACGATAAGCTGATTGAAACCGAATCAGGTGTTATGAAATTTATTACACTATCATTCATCGAAAGACAGTGCAAGATGAGGATGGTCCTTTGTAATAATTTTTTATGAAATCATTACTCTTATTTATTAATAATTGAACCTGACAAATAACAAACATTGAAATGGTCGTAATGGGAACTCGGTTACCAGATTAACATAACTGCCAAGCTGATTGTAAGTGTATTTCCCTGCATCGAACAAATTGTTGATCAATAAGCCTGTTTCCATTTTCGATGATAAAATCTTCTTTATTTTATAGCGAATACTTAAATCAGTAAGAAAAATACGGTTTTTATTCAAATCATTATAAATAAATGAAGCCGTTACAATTAAATTTTTTCTACTAAAATTTCCGGTAATGGAAAGCTCATGACGAAACCAATCGCTATTTTGCTTCTGACTAGAATTGCCGAGTTCGGTGTCAATGTTCAACCAACGGAAAGCATAAACCAGATCGAATACCGAAAAATAATGATAAATAGTTGGGTTTAGGGTGATGTAATGTGTTTTGCTGTCATTTAACTCTCCATTGACTAAGACCTTTCCTTTGTCGGATTGCAAATTCAAATTGATGGCGAAATTGGTTCTTACATCGGGTAAGGATTTGGAGATAGAACCTCTGAGCGAAGCAAGTTGACGGTTGTTTGCATAATTTTTTATAGTGTAAATACGGCTGCCATTGAGGCCAATAGAATCAGACCTTAAAAAATCGAACTGCTGGAGAGAGTAACCAACACTGCCATAAGCCGAAAAACCCGTTACAATATTGTTATATTTTATGGTGGCATTGGCGTGGTTTACTGCATATAATCTACCGCTAACGAGGGGTTCGTTCTTCTTCAGCAAATCGGGGCTTGCCAAAATATAACCATAAAATATTTCGGAAGAAGCAAAATATTGATAATATCTTTTTGCAGAAGCCGTTACATTCCAATTATTTTTTATTTTTTTGCTGTAAAGCAGAGAGGGTTCGGCAACTATTTTGGCATAATTCTGAGAGACCATATGTATGTTCGACTCTTCCGTCAATAAAAGCGAACTTAAGGGTATTTGAAAATTCCATGTCGTAGTAGCCGTCCTTTTCATCAAGGTTGGCCTGAAATATATCCTGAACCTTTTCTGAACATTGTCATTCCAATAGTTTGTATCCTGCCCCGTAAAATCGAAGTTAGCTTCATAAGAATGCAAATTGGATTCTATATGTAGGCGTTGATATGAAAATCCTGCGTCCATCCTTAAGCTGAATGATTTCAAGCTGGAATACAGTGAAACATAATTCTCACAGGCAAGCCTGTTTCCCGAAAAATACTGAATGACAGAATCGGAGGTTTGGTTTAAATGAATGTATCCGGGAAATGTTCGTAGTGATAGGTCGGGATTGTAATGATAGTCAATGAAAGAATAGACTTCTATGAGTTTTTTTCGGGTAGGGAAAATCCAGCGACCATTCCAGTCCAATTTTTGTGGTTTTTCAGTAAATGATTCTTTATAGGCAAAAGAATTTCTTGTAAATATTCCGCTTTGCTTGGCTGGCTCGAGTGAAAAACTCAATCTGTTGTCGGCATAATATTTCTCGGTGTTGTGTCTTAGATTAATTTCTGCCGTCCATATTTTACTCTTCGAAGTAAAAGCCGACGTTTCGTCGAACATTAGCGTATCAGTAGGCAATAAATAAGATGTTCGCCCCGACCAGTTTTTATCTATCTTATCGTTTTTATACGAAATTGAAGTTCGCCATTCCCATTGATTTGTGGAACGCGTAAGTATATAAGCCGATGTCAAGAGGGAGGAATTATCGATATAAGATTTGGGAGGTAGGTCGGCTACAGGAATATTTCGTGGCGAAGGTGAAGGTATGGAAACGGGATCGTCGAAGCGAAGATTTGGCTGGTAAGTGAGCATGGGGCCAAATGTCTCGACAAAGGGTTCGCCACTGTTGTTCGATTGAAAGCTAAAAAGTGATTGTAACGTTGGTTGAAATAAAATAGGTGTCAGATTGACTTTATGCGTAAAATATGGAATGCCACCAGCCAGCTCGGCATTGCCTGTGAGGGTTGTTTTATTCCTTAATCTCAGATTGAGAGCAACCTTCCCCGACGTTGAATATTTCTGAAGAATTTTTACTGGCTCATGATTAGTAATCACCTCAACGGTAGAAACCTTATCATAAGGCAGATTGTCCGTTAGAAGAGAATAACGGTCTTCCATCAAATCCATGCCTTCTACATAAAGATTCGATATGGGTGTACCCTCGTAAAGTATCTTACCGGAAGGCTCTACTTCTATTCCGGGAATACGGCGGATTACCTCGTTAATCGTCCTGTCCTGTTCGCGTGCAAAAGGTTTTACCAAATAACTCAAGGTATCCCCTTTTTTAATGACATGCTTGGCTTTTACGGTAATCTCCTTGAGGTCTTTCACCGACTCTTTCAGAATGATATCAAGATGCTTACTTTTACACTCTATTGTAGCCTTAAAATCTTCATGACTGACCGAAGAGGTTTTTATACGTACAGAATCTCCCACACAACGCAGATTGATACGAAATTGTCCCTCATCAGTGGTAATATCGAAACCAACGATATTATCGGAATGTAACATAGAAACCATTACATGAATATCGCTCAAGGGTTTATTTTGCACGTCCTTGACTTTCCCTTCGATTATTACCTGCGAAAAAAGAGGTAAAAAAGTCGTTAGACAAAATAAGAATATAATAAGCCTGCGCATTTTCATAATGTGGAGGAAGGCTTATTATTTAAGCTCTATTGGATTGTTATGCGAACGCATATTTCGAGCTGCAGTTTGCTGTGCTCCGGCATCCAAACCAGCTTCCTGTGCCCTGTTGATGATGTCGAGACGTAAATTGCGATTGGCTTCCAGAAATTTCTCTCTGGTGGTTTCTATGTATTGATTCTCTTCGTATGTAATATTTTCTCCCTCGGCTGGCTGTTCTATGGCAATAGCCTCGAATATATAATGCTGTTTCGAATCCTCGACCTTTAGAATGAGGCCGGGTAAACCCATGAATTTATAGGGACCATCGCTGATGGGAATGGCAGACGTAAACCATGCATGCCAAATGCGACCGCCATAATATGTCCAGGCATGC
>MWFC01000088.1 GCA_002071415.1 Bacteroidetes bacterium ADurb.Bin012 | reverse complement strand
TTGCGGAATGGAAGAACGGAGACAGAATTGGACTTGTGAGGCGCATCATGAATTAGTGGCATCACTACGAGATATTAATCATAAACTTGATGGGATGATTGAACGGCAAATTGCCTACGCCGAAACGTCAGCGAGAATAGAGGAAAAACAGGAATCTATTGAAAGGATTGTCACTAACGGCCTGTCTCATAACGTGGCGGATATTGCCAAGCGTCTGGACATCTTTTGCGAGGAAGTCAAGAAGCGTCTTGATGAGCTTGAGGAGTTCCAGTGGTTTAGGCTACCTATAACTAGACTTCGAGACAAAATCTTTTGGTATGTTTTGAAAATCGCTCTTGCTGGTGGTGCGATTTACTTAATCATCCATTACGGCGGAAATGTCATTAAGAGGATACTTCCATGAACCCGTTTGAATGGTGGTTGAAAATATACGAAATGTGGATGGACTTGTGGTTTGAGGTCAACGCCCTTCGGAATTGCCGGAATATCGACAAGGGCGAGATTGACAAGATTAAAGAGCTGCTAATCCGGGAGGGGATTTGGAAGTGAAGACTTATATCAGAGGGGCTATTGAACTCATGAGTTCAAATTACGCACAGCATGGCAGGTTGGGGAAAGGGCAGAAGAGAACATGGACTTACTTAAGAAAGGATGAGGTGAAAAGATGAAAAAGAAAGCAGTATTTTTAGCAGTGATTTTTTTGGTGGTGCTTGGTTGCGCCGGGCAACAAATTAACAACGGTGCAGTCGTAAAACTTGGTGCGGATTTGGCATTTGTTCAAGTTCTGAAGAATAATCCTGAAAAAGTTCCGCAGGTCATTGCGGCGTTGGAAGAGATTAGAACGTTTGCCACGGGCGAGATAACCTACAATGATCTGGCCGCGGAGATCGCGAAACGTATCGCAGGTGATTATGCACTTGAAATGACGCTGATCTCTGATTATTTATTGGTTGAATCGCCGGTGATTGATTCGATTACAATATTTGAAGGGTATCGTGAAGAGCTTCTGAAGCGGATCGACAGACTGATTTTGCTGGCGGGGATGATCGATGGAAAGAGATAAACACCTATATTTCAAGAGTGGCTATAAGTATCAGACGGCTCGTGATTATCGGATCAAGCTGGAAGTGATTCCATACCAGCCGGTATGTCTGCCTTTCATATCTATGGATATGACAGGCGACACGGTGATCCGAATGGGCTACGCCTGGGACGGCGCAAGCGGCCCGACCATTGATACGCGAAATACTATGATCGGAAGCCTCGTTCACGATATGCTTTATCAGTTGATCCGGCTCGGGCTCATCGATCCGAAATACAAAGAGTATGCCGACAGGATGCTAAAAGAAATTTGTATTGAAGATGGCATGAACACGATTCGGGCCGCTGTTTGGTGCCAGGCCGTCAAGATGTTCGGCGGGCCATCCTGCAAGCCGGATGCTGAACCTAGGGAAGAGATTGCGCCTTAGCCTTCCAAACCGGAAAGCCTCAATGGACGGTTTTGGTGAAAGATGAATTTCAAAAGATAAAAAATTTAAGGAGGATTTACAATGATTAAAGACAGATTGAATGTAATTGACGGTGCTGCATCAGGAGTAGGAAAAAGTTTATTTGATTCGATGAAGGCTAAAGGTCACATCAAGTTTGAGCTGTTTGATGTGAACGGCAATTTGAAATTGGTGAAGGAGATCGATAATACAGTCTCCGCTGCCGGTAAAAATATGATCGCGGAACAGCTTCTTGCATCTCCAACTATTGCAAAGCCGGGATGGATGGAGCTTGGGACGGGCACACCGGCAGCAACAAAACTTGGTGCATACATTATAGGCTCTAGGAAAGCATTCACTTCAAAAACTAGAGCAAATAATGTTGTAACGATGGTCACCACTTTTGCAGCAGGCGTCGGCACAGGTGCAATAACGGAAGCCGGCGTTTTTAATACAGCAACCGAAAATGCAGCAGACATGATTCTTTACACGAATTTTGGAGTGATCACAAAGGCGGCTACTGACTCATTAACCATTACGTGGACTCTGACGATCAACTAAGAGGAACAATATGAAGCATTTTAAAGCTTATGAAATAGTGGATAAAAATACCTACGAAGCTCTTGGTGAAGATGCTTTAAGGCTATTTCCATATCATTCTCTTCTAATGCTAGATGGACTTAGAGAATTTTTTGACGTCCCAATAACTGTTAATACTTGGCATTCTGGAGGACAATTTCAGTGGAGAGGATTTAGAACTATTCATTGCAAAGAAGGAGCAAAACAAAGCTATCATAGAAGAGGAATGGCTTTTGACTGTGATGTGAGAAATTATACTGCTGAAGAAGCCAGGAAGAAAATTTTAAGCAATGAAGACGATCCACTCCTTCAATATGTCAACAGAATTGAAGATGGCGTTAATTGGCTTCATATTGATTCCGGAACAGTCCCGGAGGGGAAGCAAAGAATTTACTTGTTTAAAGCGTAGGGTAAACAATGTCGGTAGAATATAAAGACACTACCAATGTAGTTTTTCAAAACAGAAATTTTGATGGGGTTTTGTGGTATCAGCCAAGAGCCTTTAGTGAGGACGTGGATGATTCCTCCTTTCTTTCTGACATCTTTGTAAAGGATGTAAAACGAGCTTTAACTGATTCCACTACCCCTCAAGATAACGTACTTAAGAAAGCACAACCACTAAAGACAGATTCCGTTTCTTCTTCAGACAATAATGTAAAGAACATTAAACAACTAAAGGCAGATTCGATTATTGCAGAAGATGCAAATGGTAAGTTTCTTTTTACAAACAGAAGCGATGCTGCATCAACTGTTGACAGCATCTCCAAAGAGCCTAATGTTCCTTGCGATGATTCAGTGATGCCTGGAGATACAATAACAAAGCTGTCCGGTAAGAGTCTTGCCGATGCATTGATTGCTTCGGACTCTATAATTAAAGGATTAACGATTCCATTAGAGGACTCTGTTATAGAAATTGATTCGATCATCAAATTGTGCATAAAAAATCTTGTCGATTCAGTTTCTGTAGTTGATTTGGCATCAAGTAAAGAGATAAGCAAAAGTTTGGCTGATCTGGTAAATGCTGGTGATGCTTTCTTGATTGATTTAGGGATGGTGTTAAATGATGACGTAGAAGCGACAGACAGCAATGTAAGGTCTTATTTAAAAGCCGTTTCAGATTCCATAGTGACATTAGACGGTAATGATAAATTTATGTCTAGAATTTTTACTGATGAAATTGCCGTTTCTGACTTGGCAGCAAAACGTGCTTTTAAAACATTTAATGATTTGGTCTCATTTGCCGATTTGATTACAAATAAACATTTTGGAAAAGTTTTGATGGATTTGACTGTTCCAGGAGATTCCATTTCAAAGTTTGTAGGAAAGTCTTTAGAAGATGAAGCTGCCATAATTGACTTGATTTCTAAACATTCTTACAGAACATTTAATGACGGAATAAGCATAACAGATGCTGTTCCAGTAAAACTTTTTAATAAATCTCTTACTGATACAATATCATCTCTAGACGGCATCCTCTTAAAACATTTTGAAAAATATTTAGAAGATGAAGCTGCCATAATTGACTTGATTTCTAAACATTCTTACAGAACATTTGATGATACAATATCATCTCTAGACGGCATCCTCTTAAAACATTTTGAAAAATATTTAGAAGATGAATCTGTCATAATTGACTATACTTTACTGTATTCCAAGATGATCAATCTTTATGTAAATCCGGAGAATTCAGTATTCAGTGAAATGAGAATAAAAAACATTCTCAGTGAAATGAGAATAAAAAACATCTCTGGAAATGAAACACTTATTAAATGCTCTGAAATTGACGAACAAAAAGAGGAGGAGTGAATATGACTATACCGTCTTTCGGCAACAAACAGCCATATGAAGAATATTATGTATCCTTCAACTTTTCAAACGATCTTACTTCTGGAGAAATTACTTCTGCTGTTGTAACTGTTGAAGATGAAAATGGAGCAGACGTTACTTCCAGCATTGTTTCCAACACCTTTATAAATGGCGGTTGCAGAGTATTTGTATTTGTGCAAGGCGGTACAGAACAGACCTATAAGATGACGTGCAAGATCGTTTGCAGCAATACCGAAAAATATGAAAAGGAAGCATATCTTCCTGT
>MWFC01000087.1 GCA_002071415.1 Bacteroidetes bacterium ADurb.Bin012 | reverse complement strand
GTCTTGTAGTAGCGATCTCTGCCATATTCTTTAACTAACAAATCGAACCGTTCGCGCGGCAGCATTTTTATTAACTGTTTGAAGATCGGCTGATCGACTAAATTTTTTATTATATCTTTGTCCATGGTTGTTAATTTAGGTTTACTACACAAATTTACAACTGGGGGATGAAACTTCGGTTTTGTCCCTCCTTCTTTTTATCCAATTTTTTTGTCGGTCAGTAATGATTAAATAGATAACATCCATGCTATCAATAAATCTTTATCAACGATATTTGTAATTCTATAAAAATTCTATCTTTGAAAGGTTTACTCCAAAATTGGTTCTCGTATGATTCATTTCATGAGAAAATGCTATATTAATGCATTCAATGTGAAAAGAATTTTTCATTTCTTTAGGATTTTGATGCTACTGCTTATATTTGAGCCTCTTCAGGCCGACGATGTAAGAGGCATGTTTTTCTATCATCAACGACTCGATGACTTAAGACAAAATATTACTAAAGCGAAAAATCCTGAGGAGAAAATCAGAAATTATCTGCTGCTTTCGAAGATGTACCAGATAATTTCGGCCGATAAAGCTTCTGCTTACGCCGATTCGGCAATTTTTTTGAGCCATTCTGCAGAATTGCATTCCCTTGAAGCCGATGCTCTCTTGTTGAAGGCCAGAGTTTACATGATTGGGTATGTGACCGATTCAGCTAACTTATTTCTCGATAGGGCATACAATAAAGCTTTGAAATGCAAGGCTTATTCATCCCTGGGATATATTTTGACTACCCAAGCCATTAAAAGTATGTACGAAAATGATAAAGGTGTATTTCTCGACGAAATCAACCAGGCTGAAAAATATTTCAAACTTGCCGAAGATTACGAAGGCCTTGTATACGCTTATAATACAAGAGCAAGTTTATATATTAGTTTGAATTTGTATGAAGAGGCCCGTAGTTACATTCGTTCTGCAATGGAAGAAGCAGACAAATTGAATGATCAATCGTTTAAAATTCCCATTCAGCTCAAACAAGCCGATTTACTTTCTTCGACGGGTAATCATCAGCAAGCCATTAGTCTTATCTTATTGAATATTCCCTATCTCAAGAAAAATAACCTCGTTTATTTAGAAATCAGCAGTTTACGCTCAATTTCCTCTCTTTACATAAAATTAGGAGAATATAATAAGGCTTTGGAATATGCCTATGATGCTTACGACAAATGTAAGCCATTGGGCTTTCATCTCCTGGCTTCAGATCTTCTCACTTTAATAGGGAACATCTTTCATCGGACAAACAACTATGATCTCAGTATACGAATGAATCATCAGGCAAGAACGTTGCGTTACTACAATCATTTCCCGCTGGCCTGTTTCAATTCCTATTATAATCTGGGTGCTTTATTCGGGGCTATAAATCAAATAGATAGTTCTCTTTACTGGTTGAATCAGGCCATGGCCTTGGCTAATAAATACAACAACATAGAAACGAAGGCTTTGACAGCCGAATTGTTCTATCAAACCTATGAAAGTGCCGGGCTTTACGAACCTGCCTTAAATTATTTTCAACTCTGGTCGGAATATAAAGCCCAACGAAACCAAACAGTAACCAAAAATGCGTTTCGTGCCCTGCAAGCCACACTCGATGTCCAAAGGCAAAAGGAGCAATACGAACTGAACACCAAACGAATACAAACTCGGCTTATCTTTTCATATCTTCTGGCTGGCCTTACGCTCCTGGTTATCATCATTGCCTTACTTCTTATACGTTCATATAAGAATAAAATCAAAGTGCAGTATAGCCAGATGCGTGAAAGATTACTCCGCATGCAGATGAACCCTCATTTCATCTTCAATGCTTTAATAGCCATACAGAGCTATATCTATAAAAATGATACTTCGAAGGCCATTGGTTTTCTCGATGATTTTTCGAATCTTATCAGTCTGTTTTTGACTTCTTCGTCGAAAGATTTTATCCCCTTGTCGGAAGAATTGTCCATAATACGGTACTATCTCGAAATTCAGCAACTTCGATTCGACGATAAATTCGAATACGAGATAGAAGTTTCGCCTGAGCTCAAAACCGAAAAAATAGCCATTCCACCCTTACTTATTCAACCATTCATCGAAAACAGTATAGAACACGGATTTAATGACATCAAAATTAAAGGTCATCTGAAGATAGTCTATACACGGCAAGGAAAGAATCTCATGATATACATACTGGACAATGGTATTGGTTTGTCAAGAAGCAGGGATCAGAATCCCGACCCTCACAAACATAAACCCATGGCCATTCCCATTACCAAGGAGCGTCTTGAAATCTTGAACCGCCGATTTCGCCGTGAGCAAATTCAGTTCAAGGTTACCGATAATCTTACCTCAGGTTCGGTCTATCCAGGCACGAGGGTAGAATTTTCAATTCCTTTAATTGATTGGAAGACATGAAGAAACATACTATTGGCCTATTGGCTTTGATTTTTTCTTTTCTCTCTTCGGGGCTTTCTGCTCAGAATCTTTATATTAAGACAGATAGCCTGCAAAAAGCATTGCCCAGTTTGAAAGGAGTCGAACACAGGGAAGCTATGAGGCAAATTATTGAATATTCGGAAGAATTCAGCAAAGATATTTCCAAAGAATATTCGCTTCGATTGTTCGAAGAAGCAAAAATGGTGGGCGATACCTTTTACATGATTGAGGGCTTGTACAATTTGGGGATGGTCGAAAAATTGGATGGGAATTTTTTTCAGGCGAACCAGTATTTAAACGAATTGATTTCCTTAGCCAAAAAAATGAAAAATCCTGAGTTTCAGGCGAAAAATCTTACGAGAGTCTCAATAATCCTTTCCTTAATGGACATGTCAGATCTGGCCTTCACTTATTTGGAACAAGCTATCGTTTTATTGAGAAATTCGTCTGATATTCGTGAAATAGTCAATCTAATGCAAACCATTGCCCAAGAATATTACCGCCTGAGACTTTACCATGAAGCAATAGGAATTTATAGAATATTGAAAATATTCCTAATACCTCAAATTCCCGCCAATGATTTGTCAAGAACCATCTTTTACAGGGACTATGCCTATGCACTATGTATGAACGATTATCTTACCGATGCCCTGTATTATGCTGATAAGGCTCGTGAAATTGCCATGAAAAATCATTCCCTCCGGGACATCTACAATTTAGACAGACTTTATGGACTCATTTATAATAAGATGCAAAATAATGACAAGGTTATACAATATCTTGAACCGGCCGCCCTGCAGACCGAAAATTATGGTTACCTTCTGAAGAGCTCTTATATCCATAATGAACTCGCCCACTACTTGCAACAAGCAGGAGATTATTCCCATGCATTGGAACATCAGTTGAAAGCATTGCGCTTGCGGCAAAAAGCTAATTTTAACTCGGTGATTTGCTTTGCCTATATAAATTATGGCGATGCCTTGATGAAAGCTGGCAAAATGGATTCGGCCTTCATTTATCTTTCGATGGGGAAAGATTTGGCTTCAAAAATGAATTTTAAAACAGAAATAAGGAGAGCTTATGAAAAATTAGGGGATTATTACATGCGTACGAATCGATTCGATAAAGCTCTGGCATTTATCAAAGAAGCCAGAGATATTCAAGATAAGGAAGCAGCCATTCAATCGGAACAACAACGTAAACTCTTGGCTTTAAATACAGAAGCTCAATCCTATAACGAGAAAAATCTCGGATTAAAAGAAATAGAATCGAAGCAAAATATTTTCTTTATTCTGATTGCAGGAATTATTTTACTATTGATTGTTATATTGTGGTTGTACTATATCAATCACAGACGCGAAGATTTTTTAAGAAGTATCGAAATCAAACAAAAAATCCTTGCATCGCAGCTTAATCCTACGTTCATTTTTAATATGTTGGTGGGAATTCGTGGCATTATCCGGCAAGGAAGAAACGAAGAAGCAGGGAAGTATCTGGCTGGTTTTGCCAAATTGATTCGAGAGATACTGGTAAGCTCCCAACACAACTATCAATTTATTGAGCGAGAAATAGACATGTTGAATAGTTATCTCGAACTCCAAAAAATACGTTTCTCTGGGCTACTTAACTATGAAATTCATCTCAGTCAATCACTCGATTCTTCTCGTATGGGAATTCCACCGTTTTTATGCCATTCCATTCTCGAAAACTTCTTCAACTTTATAGCCGACAAAAACGACAAACCCTTCCATATTTTCATTGATTTTCAAGAAGATAATAACAGTATCGTGGAAACTATAAAAATAAATCTCGATAGCGAAATATATCATCAAAATCTCGGATCGCTATGGCTCGATGAGTTGAAACCTGTTCTCGAGCTCATCAAGGAAAGAATTACCATTATTTGCAAATCGAAAAAGAATCACTATTAACCGACAAAATTCTACTAAATTCAACTAATAAATGCAACTTTTTCAGAGGAGATGAAGATTAAGTTTTTCAAGACAAAGGAGAAAGAAT
>MWFC01000086.1 GCA_002071415.1 Bacteroidetes bacterium ADurb.Bin012 | reverse complement strand
AACGTTGAGTGTAGCAGCAGTAAGGGATTGCGGGCGGTTATCCTGTCCACCTACACCGAAGTTTGAGCGGGGTAGGATGCTCGAATTACCACTGAAACCCTTATTGCTGCTACACTTTGTTATGCGGTCGTAGTTTATTTCAAGAATTTAAAACCGAATACCAAAAGTGATATTCAAAGAACTTACAGAAAGTGCCTTTTCAAATTTATCATCATCGCGTTCTCTATCCCCGTCATATTCTACTTCAGATTCATATTTAACTTTGTGTGAACCCAAGCCCAAGTAGTTCAAAGATATTGTATATTTATCCTGGAGAACAATTCCTGCTCCAATTTTATACCCTAATTTTACAGAAGGTTTAAATGTCATTGAATACTCATAATCCTCTTCTGAAGCCGATAAATTAGTTAGTTTTAAGATATTTAGCCCTAATCCAGCTTCACCGAATAGTTTGAAACCGTCTGATAATGACTTTTCATATTGCAGCCCGGCTAATATAGGTACATTTAAGTATTTTGGTAAACTAAAATCATCAGCATCATCCATTTCATCCTCTAAATCATCTTTGAAGTCGCTTTGCAAATCATTATACATGATTCCAGCGTTAAGTGTCCAAAACAATCCATCGGTTTTTAATGGTGATAACAATTTGTAGCCCACATATAATCCAGTACTGGCTACACCTGAACCATCAAAGATAGCATCGTCCTCGTCATCATCGGCAAAATCGCCTTGAGGCATAGCCAGTCCAATTTGTAACTCACTTTTTGTCTGTGCATTTAATGTAAATACACCGCTCGCTAAAAAAATCGCAAAAAATAAATACTTTTTCATAAAATTGAAATTTGGTTTTTAACCTACTCGTAAAGCTTTTCGGTATCCGCTCCTTACTCTGTTACAGATTTTCAGGTTACTCTGTGTTGAATTTTTAGTCTGTTTATATTTTTAAAGAAGTCAATTAGTTAATGAATCTTTGACCGGTAACTCGGTCTCTTACTATGCCGCATAACTAAGGGTTACGGAAGGATAAGGATATGACCAGTTATTTTTAGGCAATGTAGATGACCAGTCATTACGTAAGGTTACATCAAGATATAACAGGCCTTTATAACCCAGATTCAAGCTGCCATAGAGAGAATTAATGGATTTTTGTGATGTTTCGTCATGAACGAGTGCCGGAGAAAGACAATTTCTCAAGTTATAGAAATTCCTGATAACCAAGCCACCCTGTGTGATACCACCATTGAGCTCGTACTGGCGGTGCATGCGATTCCCTCCTAAGGTAAGTTTAGTGGTAAAATCATCACCAAAACGTTTATCGGCTTCCAGCAAAAACTCAGCATTGGTTTCGGTCAGCTGTCTAACGTCTTCCTGATAGTAAGATAAGGCCTGACTTCCTATGGCTACTCTCTCGTTGATACGAAATGTGTAAGTGTCCATATTATATTTACCCGTCAATTTTAACCAATCAAAAATTTGATAGGTAAGGCCAACATTCCCATAATAACGATCACGCCAGTCTTCTTCGTAATTCATAAAACGTGTCCAATAAAAATTGTCCGAATAATTAGGCAATGGATCAAACCATGCTCTGCGGTTCCATGTACGTTGGGTTCCATCGGGGTTCATATAGTTTTTCATTTTTTCCATATCGAGTTGACGCTGACCCCACTGGGTAAATTTCTGCAGTACATTGTTATCGTCGTATCCAGTAACAGGCCTTCCCAGAGCATAAGTCTTGATATAATTAAATGAAGTGAATGCCATAAGTTTCTTCCCAAACTTCGATGTTCCGTTAAAATTGAAGGTATTCCTGTTGAGGGTAGAGTTGGGCATATATCCATTGGAAGAGAAATTGGTATACGACAGACGGAATGAACCATTTTCGCTGGCGCTGGTCAAAGCAATGTTATTAGTATATCCTACCGAGGTTTCGAAGAAGTCTTCAACATCGTGTTTAGGAGCTACCCAGGGAGCAGTTTCTAAACGATAGGGTGTACCATCAGCATTGGTTGTAGGCTTGCCCAAGGCTTCCCAGTCATAAAGACTCCAATAGGGCAAATAATAAATGTTGGGATTGTAACGCGGGCCCCAGCTTTCATCAGTAGCATAGTCGGGAAGCAAATACTCAATACCATTGATTTCTTGTACTAAGAAACCGTCCTTTGTCCCTGCTCCTGTAAAAGTTGTACCTCCACCATAAAGATTTTGGTATTTAGGAAGATAAGCTACATTTTCGATCGAAATGCCGGAATTGATAGAAACGCCAATCCCTTTAACAGCTCCAGCTTTCCCTTTTTTTGTAGTAATAAGAATAACGCCATTGGCAGCGCGTGAGCCATAAAGAGCAGCAGCTGCTGGACCTTTTAATACAGAGATAGACTCAATATCATCACTATTGACATCTTGGGCCATATTACCATAGTCCACACCCCCAGCACCTCTAGCTGTATTCGCCGTGTTGAAATCGCTGTTATCGATAGGAACACCATCGATAACATAAAGAGGATTATTATTGCCCGAAATGGAGTTTACTCCGCGAATTAATACGCGTGAAGAACCTCCCATATTTCCTGAGCCACTGGTTATTTGCAAACCTGCTACACGGCCTGAAAGAGAGTTGATGGCATTGAGCTGACGCGCCTGTGAAATTTCATCTCCGCTCACATCTTGCACTGCATAACCCAATGACTTCTTCTCACGTGAAATTCCTAAAGCAGTAACAATAACACCCTCGAGGGCAGTAGTAGTAGGCCGCATTTGTACATCGATAACCGATTGATTGCCAATGGTTACTTCTAAGGTCTGCATGCCTACGAAAGAAAATTGAAGGATTTTACCTTCGAGGGGCACCTTGATGGAGTATTTACCGTTGATATCGGTAATCGTTCCCACCTGTGTCCCCTTTACGAGAACAGAAACGCCCGGAATACTGGAACCATCTTCAGCATTAGTTACGGTACCAGTAACCTGCCTTTGAGCCTGTACCTGCAATCCTAGCAAAGCTAAGAAAGCAAGTAAAAAAGGAATCTTTCTCATAACGGTTAGATTTTGGTTAGTAATAAAGTTTAGGTCAATGAACTTGAAAAGAACGTTTGATAAGGTTTTGGAAACTAAAATTTCTTGGTGTTATTTTCAATTTTTCATTTCAGGGGTGCAATTTATAACATTTTTTACAAAATTGAACCATTTCCATAAAATATTTCCATAAAATTTTATCTTATAGTATTTTCTAAATAGATTAAAAAATTGATAGGATATGCGCTAATAAGTTCAGATTTCATATATTACGGATGATTTTAATTCATCATCGGCAAAAATTTGCGATATAAAAGAATAAAGATAAGGGTAATGATAAAATCGACGAATGGCACAGGATAATTCTCGAGTGCTAAAAAAGGAAGAATAAGCATTAGAATCTGGGCTGCTGTATAAAGATGAAATCCTATTGCACGCATTTTCCACATGAAAAGAACTCCCGCAAAGGAGATCAAATAAAGTAAAGAGCCCATCAGAAAATATTTATTTCCTCCACTCATCAGGATTTCGATTCCCGGAAAAGCAAATTGTCCTTCTTCTATCATTGTTTCAACCTCGTTGAACATCAATCCATAGAAAAGGTAGGCTATCATTCCCATCCCGCTTCCAATGAATGATAGAATACAAAGGATGGTGAGAATTTTTGGCCGTTTCTCCTGTGATGGGGTATTATTTTCCCGAATCTCCATAAAAACCCCCATTACTAACTCAGGCTTCCTATCTTATTTTCCACTTTTTCGAGGATTTCGCATGATTCCACCAGTTTTTTCATGGTATTATGATCGTTGAATAAAGGCCTGTCCACATCCAGAAATTCAACGTATTGGCGTACGATTTCCTTGGCGCAGGTTGTACCAGTACCGAATTTATAATCTCTAAAATCGAGAGCCTGTGCTGCAGCCATCATTTCAATACCAAGAATTCCGTAGGCATTATCGATTATCTGGAAATTCTTCAAAGCCGTGTTCATGCCCATAGACACGAAGTCTTCCTGATCGGCGGCTGCCGGAATAGACTGGATGGAAGCTGGCATCGAAAGAATGCGTTGTTCCACAATCTGCATATCGGCAGTGTATTGGCTAAGCATAAGACCAGAGAACATTCCGGCACCTTTGGTAAGAAAAGCGGGTAAACCAACACTCAGGGCAGGATTATTGAGTCGGTTGAGCCTTCGTTCAGAAAGCACACAAACCATTGTGATGGCTGCACCTGCCATATCCATGGGTAATGAAACCGGACTGCCCTGAAAGTTAGCTCCCGAAAGCTGAAGATTGAGTTCGGGAAAGAAAATGGGATTATCACCTACACCATTCAATTCGATTTCGACTTGTGAACGTGCATAAGCAAGTGCATCATGAGCCGCTCCAATCACTTGTGGCGTCGAACGCATCGAATAAGCATCCTGTACCTTACATTTTAATCGGCCTTCGGCCAGATCGCCTCCTTCGACCATTTTTCGAATGGCTCTGGCACTTCTCATGGCACCCGGGAAACCTCTTACCTGATGTATCAATTCATGATAAGGTTTCAGGTTGGCTTTTAGCGCTTCAAGCGACATGGCAGTGGCAAT
>MWFC01000085.1 GCA_002071415.1 Bacteroidetes bacterium ADurb.Bin012 | reverse complement strand
TCATTAAACCATGGAGCATTACACTCTTAGATGAAACCGTCCGGTGCGAGAGCATGCTGGGTGGGGTGAGAGGGCGGGGGAGCAATCTCCCTACCTACTCGATTTTAGCCAAAAAGCCGTAATTTTGCTTCTTGAGCTCTCTCATAGAGATTAGCTTTCTTTAAAATAAATAATAGAATTTTAGCGACATCATCATTCTAAATAACATCATCTTTTTTACCATGAAGAGATTTCTACTCAGTTTTATTTTAATGGTTTATATGACTTCAATCAGCACTTTTTCACAAATTGCTCCTGAAAAATATGTAGCCTGGTTATCTGACAAAGCAAATAATCCATACAGTCTGTCTAATCCATCGGAATTTCTTTCTGAGCGAGCTTTGGAGCGCAGGGCGCGTTACAATATTCCTCTTGATAATAAGGATTTGCCCGTAACTCCACAATACGTCGAGCGAATTGCTCAAATTGGAGTTCAAGTTCTGCATTCATCCAAATGGCTGAATTTCGTTATGTTTCAAACTGCTGATCATTCACTCGTCGAACAGATTCAGCAGCTTGAGTTTGTTATTAAGGTGGAGAAGATGAAGCGGCGAATTCGAACAGAGCCTTGTCCCGTAAACAAAGTTTTGTATGAGAGTTATTATCCTAAACCCAATGAAATAAATTTTTTCTCTTCACAATTGAATCTAAAATTTTCTTCTTTGACAGCAAACCTTGATTATGGAGCGGCTTATACACAGATTCACATGGTAAAGGGCGATGAACTGCATCGAATGGGATATCTTGGGGACGGAATGTTGATTGTCCTTCTGGATGCAGGTTTTAATTCGGCAGATATAAACCCTGCCTTCGACAGCCTTTGGATGAAGGGGAGAATTTTGGGTTACCGTGATATAGTGCAACGAGGCAATAATGTTTTTTCTACCTCGATGAGCCCTCATGGTGCATATGTATTATCTATCATGGGGGCCAATCTTCCCGGGCAGATGGTTGGAACGGCCCCGCATGCTTCCTATTATCTTATTCGAACCGAAGACGATGGCTCGGAATATATAATCGAAGAATACAATTGGGTTACCGGTGCTGAATTAGCCGACAGCCTGGGCGCCGATATCATCAACTCTTCCTTGGGATACACCGTCTTCGACGATCCTTCTCAAAACCATACCTATGCCGATATGGACGGAAATACTGCCATTTCGAGCCGAGGAGCCGATATTGCCGCCAGCAAAGGGATTCTGGTAGTCAACAGTGCTGGCAATAGTGGCAGTTCGGCATGGCATTACATTGGTGCCCCGGCCGATGGTGATAGTGTTTTTACCATAGGAGCCGTGGATCGCTGGGGATATTATGCTTCATTCAGTTCCACCGGCCCAACTTACGATGGCCGTATCAAACCCAATGTGATGGCTATGGGACAGGGCACTGCAGTGGTTGATATATACGGTAATGTGACATACGGCAGTGGAACTTCCTTCTCTTCTCCATTGACTGCTGGATGCATCGCATGTTTATGGCAATCTAAACTCGGGAAAAATAATATGACGGTAATGCAATCGGTAATGCAAACCGCTTCACAATTCAATAAACCCGATTCTTTAATGGGTTATGGCATACCTGATTTTTTAGCTGCTTTCCAAACCCTTTCTGTAGGACAAAGAGAATGTGCCAATCATAACAACTTTACAGTTTCTCCATCTTTTTTCATTGACAATTTGATTATTACAAATGAATTGAATCGGGATGAAAATTTTTCCCTTTCATTACTTGATGTTCAAGGTAAACTCATCCTTGAAAAAGAATTCCAGGGTGGTAACAGATATTTCTATCTGAGGGACGAAATAAGAAATTTAAAACCAGGTCTTTATATCCTTCAGATTTCCTATTCGTCAGGTTTTGACTCTTTTAAACTTATTAAGCTTAAGCAATAAGAGTTATGTTGTGAAATATAGAAAAACAGACAAAATGTCAGTATTATTATCTTTTAGAGTAGAAAGTGAGATACTTTGTCAGAAAGTATTAAATTTTAAGCCTAAAAATCGAAGTGGAATAAATTTTGAACAGAATTAGACAAAACTGAAAAAGAAAGGAGGATTGAAGTATGTTACCCACATTACGTAACTCACTATTATTCCCTTCATTATCGGATGAATTTTTGGGAAAGAACTTGTTATCCGACTTCTTTGGAAAGTCGATCGGATTCGATATTCCTGCTGTAAATATTGCCGAAAGCGGTGATGCCTTCGAAATTGAGGTAGCTGCTCCCGGACTTATCAAAGAAGATTTCAAGATTGATGTTCACAACAATGTTTTGACCATTTCATCCGAAAAAGAAGACAAAAAAGAAGAAGAAGGGAAAAACTACCGCAGGCGGGAATTCTCTTATACGGCATTTGAGAGAAGCTTTACTCTTCCCGATAGTGTAGATGCTGATAAAATTACGGCTTCCCATAAAGATGGAATTTTAAAGATAAACATTCCTAAAAAAGAAGAAGCCAAAGAAAAACCTTCCCGCCAGATCAAAATTTCATAATGCTTTTGGTGATTTGGATGAGCCCCAGTTTTGGGGCTTTTTTTTTTTATGAATTCACTATTTTCCTATTTTTCTCCTATAAATCCTACCCAAGTTATACCGCCTTTGGGGAAGCGAGTTTCTCCTGCGAGTTTGGTTCAGCCTAACATGCTGAACATTAACTCATGTCTGTGTTCTTAAAGTCCTTTTCAGGACAAGTAGCATTGGTCAATTTAAAAACGGGGTTTTACCCACCATAAAGATAGCTGACCTTTACGCATTAGCTTATTAACAGGTTTTCAAGACGTTTAAACTCTTTTTGATGATAATCCATTTTTGCCTGGACCTTCCCCGGTTCATGCACGATTACCTTTTGAGGATTGTACTCTTCCCTATAAGAGAGGACATTCCATATCAGAACAGCCATTTTCCGGGCTATAGCTATCAAAGCCTTTTTCCTGTTTTTTCTCAGGCACAACCTGGTAAACTTCTCTTTAAAGAATGATCCTTTTGTACGTGAGGCAGCCCAGGCAATCTGAACAAGCACTGCACGCAGGTAACGATTGCCCTTGGTGGTAGCCGTGCTTTTAAATTTGCCGGCGCTCTCATCATTTCTTGGACGCAATCCCGTCCATCCGGCAAATTTACCACTGTTCTCAAAGGCTTTCATATCGGCTCCTGTCTCTGCAATCACAATCATGGCTGACAATAGGCTGATACCGGGTATAGTCTGTAGCAATGCTAATTCCTCAGGGTAATGCAGATAGCAGAGCCTGGACATCTCTTCCTCACAGCGATCCCTTTGCCTGCACAGCAACTCATATTCCTCCAGCGATAATTCTAGCTGAAAAAGATGCTGCGGAGTTATATGCCCTCTTAAAGATTCTACTATTGTTTTTCTTTTATGCTTATTGACTATCCGTCCATGGATGTACCCGGCAAGAACCTCAGGATCGGTTTCTCCTTCTATGAGTGCATGGATGACCTTCATAACACTCTTCCCTGATATGTTGCTGACAAAACTGGTGATCCGAATCCCACACATCTCCAGGTTCCTTTCCATTTCCTGCAGTATGGAGGTCAATCGTTGCTGTAGCCTGACATATTTACGACTGTATGTCCTTAGCTCCCTGATCTCTTTACACGGGATCAAACTGCTTCGAACCAACCCTTTGTGCAACAGGGTTGCTATCCATTGCGCATCTTTTACATCGCTTTTCCTTCCCGGCATCTGCTTTATCAGATAGGGGTTAACCAGCGTCAGGTTAAAGCCCATTTCTTCCAAAATGTTCCAAACGGGAATCCAGTATATTCCCGTACTCTCCATGGCTACATCCTCTATACCTTCACTTTTCAAATACTCTCCAAGTGAAGTAATTGATGATGTCAAAGTGGAATATTCTTTTACTTCCTGATGACGCTTGCCATCAAAAACGCCACAAAAAATTGTATCTTTGTGTACGTCCAGTCCGCATGTTTTGTACTGATTCATAATTTGAAAAATTATTTGCTCCAATATACGAATGTATCTCGAATACGCAGGGGCTACAAGACACGGACTGGATTTTTATTCGTCTGTGTGTCAATAGAGATTTTCATGTACATTTAAACAAATATGCCCTTCTTCGGCTAACAATTATCAAAGAGTTGTTTATTCGAACCATTTTCTTCCCAAAACTTGACAAGATTTCTCTTATATGAAACGGATTTACAATTGTATTGTGATTTGCCCTCAGAAAACCAAATTCGGCAAGTCCAATTTCAAATAGCTTTAATAATTTTGAAACACTGATACTTTCATTATCTATCAAGTGAATCGTTGTTACATATCCGTCACATTGTAAATGAGTTATGGCTTCAATATCGATTAATCTTGTTCTGCTTTTCTCAATAATTGGAAGCTTTTTACCTTTCTGTATGCTATAATCTAAGTTCATATGTATAAAGTTTTCTTGTGTGTCGGCCAAGAGCAAATGTGTTGCAAATTTTTAGTGTCGGTCTGTGTATCAGCAAAACTTGCAACTTATTTGCTGTGGGAGAGTGTTCGTTTTTTTTCTTCACCTTGTTGCATAACGTCTTATTTACGCAACTAATATACAACATTTTTTAATACAAAATTCAAAACATGCGTATATCATTTTCAGATTATACTTAATAAGTAGATAT
>MWFC01000084.1 GCA_002071415.1 Bacteroidetes bacterium ADurb.Bin012 | reverse complement strand
GGAGACAGGTAGTGAATTATACCACACCTGTTCACAATTTATTCACTATTACAATGAAAAGCGGGATCATTCTTCCATAGGGAACAACCCGCCAATGGTTGTATATCAGAATGCTGCATAATTTATTAACAAAAAATCAAGTTATGAGTCTCCCCAACACCCCCTCTTTTCAACATAATAAATTAACTTTGATAAAAATATTGTCCAGTCTCATTAGACCATTTCATTAGTGATAAAAAACACTAATTTTACGAGATGAAAAGAACATGGAATTTAGAAGAAAAAGTTTCGATTCTTAAGGAAGCAGAAACAAACGGTGTTGTGGAAACCTGTCGCAAACACGGTATCTATGCAACAACCTATTATGAATGGAAAAAGAAATATAGCGAAGGCGGAGAGTCGGCTCTTTTGCCGGGTTATGCCAAACGGGAAAGAAAGGACATCAAAAAGCTTGAAAAAGAGAACGAACGGCTCAAAAAGCTGCTTGCTGAGAAAGAACTTGAGGTGGAAATCAAGACGGAACTTTTAAAAAAAAAGATGGAACAATGAAAGAACGCAAAGCGATAATCGGGAAGTTTATTGCTAAAGGAATGAAAGCAGAAAAGGCATCGATGATGGCGGGAATGAGTAAAAGCAGCTATTACTATCGACCCCGTGGAGGGAAACCAGGCAGACCTTCTTCTACCCATTGTTTGAAGGACAATGTATTGTTGGTTTCTAATGAAGAAGTGGTGGAAGATATTCGCACTTTTCTAAGTGGAGAATTTATGGAAAATGGTTATTTAAAGGTTTGTCATGAGCTTAAAGACATGGGCTATGAGATCGGTAAAAACAAGACCTACCGATTAATGAAAGAAAATCGTCTGTTGCTTCCTCCGCCTCAAAAAGCCAAACGCGAATATGTACAATATACTCAGCCCTTGCCTTCAGAACCATTCGAAAAAATAGAAATGGATATCAAATTTATTTACATACGAGGACAACATAAAAATGCCCTCTTGCTTACCTTCCTGGATACCTTTACCCGTTTACCTTTGGGATGGGAGCTTCAATATTCCATCCGCCATCAAACAGTTGCCGCCCTTTTTGACAGAGTAATCGAAAATTGGCTTCAACCCTACCATCCCTGTTTCGAAGAAAAGGTAAAAGTATGTTTACGTAACGACAACGATTCAAGGTTTGTGGCAAAGGATCTCCAAAATTATTTGAAAAGTAATTTTGTGGATCAGGAATTTATTCTGCCCGCAACCCCGCAACAGAATGCCCACATCGAGAGTTTTCACAGTGTTGTGGAAGAACTGGTATGCAAAAAATATGAATTTGAAGATATTCATCAAGCAAGAGAGATTCTGGATAGATTCTTTTATACCTATACTTTCAGAAGAACTATCAATTCAATCCTTTACTTACCTCCGGCAGTGTTTTTCCACGAGTGGTTGGAAGGGAATATCGGAGTATCAAACAAGAAAAAAGGGAACAGAACAAAACAAACTTTTTTCTTCATCGGACAGAGGCCAAAATGGCTCTCTGTCCCGATTGAAGAATTTTATAATCGCCTGAACGACAAAGTTACAAAGAAAGATGATATATTTGTTGAACCATCACTAATTGAGTCCTAACAATAGGGGGTTAAGCCACTTTTATTATTCAAGAAGCAATAAAAAGGGAATTAATAATGAGCTAAAACAAAAATAATTAAAATGGGGAATTACTTTAGACCATTATTAGTTGGTTGTTTGACAATAGTACTTAATACTGTAATAGTACGAAATAGTTTATGTCAAAAGTATTCAAAGCAGGTTGAATTAGAAACCAAGTTATATTCTCTTTCAAAAGTCTGGTCAGAATGTGAGTTTAATTTTCCTTATTTTAAATTCTTAGATCAGCACATAATAGATTCTATTTATCGTAAATCATTGGCTGATGTCATTGTTTCTACTGATGATTTTTCCTATTATCTAATTATGAGGAAATTCTTAGCTTCTTTTCGTGATAACCACACATATTATACATATCCTAAGTCAATCCAATCACAATTGAATCGTTCCCAATTTATGGGAGTCAGATTAGAGGCAAGTCTGATTGAAGGCAAAGCAGTCATTACAAGAATAGGAAGAAATAACGCAATTGATATTCCCATTGGCTCTGAAATCCTCTTTATTGACTCAATAAAAGTTAGTTATTATTTAAACTCTCATATCAAACCTTTTTTATCAAGTTCAAGTGAACAACGACTAAATGAAATTGCGGTCAAGAATATTTTTTTAGGACTAGATGGATCATCTTTTACAGTAACTATCAAGAAACCAAATAATGATATAGCGACTTTTAAACTTACACGTGCTGATAATGAAGATGAATGGCTTCCATTATTGAAAACAAGCTCTTTTGTGAGTAAATTAAATGATAATATTTGTCAGATTAAAATCGGATCTTTCAATGATTTTTCTTTGATTGATAGCTTATCAAGTCACATGGAGCAACTCTCTCATTCCAAAGGAATAATTATAGATCTTCGCGGTAATACTGGTGGTAACAGCATTTTGGCTTGTAAAATTGCTTCCTTTTTTATTCACGACTCTATTATATATGGTTCACTAGTGTCAACAAGAAAAAATCTGGCAATCAATAGAGCATATGGATTAAGATACCCAATATCAGATACTTCAAATGAAAGCAGGATGGAAGATATTCTTTATGCAAGAAACTTATTTTTAGAAAATGTTGGAATTTCGAAAAATCAAAATGAGTTTTCTTTAAGAAAGATATCTGAAAATATTGAAATAGTTATTTTAATTGATGCTTTAAACATTTCAGCAGCAGAGGAATTTCTCATTTATCTAAAAGATAAAAAAAATATTACATTCATTGGTGAGGCGACAGGAGGCGGAAATGGATCACCTATGATCATTCTTTTACCTGATGGTGGTTCTGCAAGTATTTGTACTCAATATTGTGCTTTCTCAGATGGAACAGATTATTATCGAAAAGGAATTCAGCCAGAGATAACTATTTATCAAACTTATAAAGATTTTCTACAAGGCATTGATACTGTTATGGAGTTCGCCATCAAATATCTGAGAAACAACACTATGAAATGAATTTCAATACTTTTGACCTTTTATCTCCTCTGGATCACTTTTCGTAAACACCTTAATGAGAAATTTCATTCATTATCCTCAACTCGACGCCCGCGACTGCGGCCCCACCTGCCTCCGCATGGTAGCTAAGCATTACGGGAAAAATTACAGTTTGCAACGGCTGCGCGAGAAGAGTTTTATTACTCGGGAAGGAGTATCTTTACTAGGTATCAGCGAAGCCGCAGAACAAATCGGTTTCCGTAGCATAGGAGTAAGCATGAGCTGGGAACAATTGACCGCTGAGGCTCCATTGCCCTGTATTGTTCATTGTGTAAGCTTCCCCGAACTATGGCCATTTAAAATTAGAGTAACAAATAAAACTCGTAATTTTAAACAGCTAAAACCTTATGAAAAAGACACGATTTACTGAGACACAGATTGTAGCCATTCTGAAGAAGCAGGAGGCAGGAATCAAGACTTCTGACATTTGCAGGGAGCATGGTATCAGCGATGCCACCTTCTATAACTGGAAAGCTAAGTATGGCGGATTGCAGGTTAGTGATGTCAAGAAGCTTAAGGAACTGGAGACAGAGAACTTCAGGCTTAAGAAGATGTATGCTGAACTGAGCATGGAAAATTACGCATTGAAGGACTTAATATCAAAAAAATTGTAACGCCTGACGAGCAGCGTAACGCAGTCAGCTTTCTGATAGAGGAGCATCAGATTAGTGTTCGTCAGGCATGTAAAGCGATAAAAATACCTCGAACTACCTACTCATATCAACCAAGGCCCAAAGATGACTCAGAAGTTATTCAGTCCCTTGGTCAATTGGTTGAAGAACATCCATCCATTGGGTTCTGGAAAAGCTATCACAGACTAAGACGTAAGGGAAACCCATGGAATCATAAACGCGTTTATCGGGTATATACATCCATGAAATTGAATATCAGACGTAGGGCGAAAAAACGATTGCCGGCAAGAGCTAAACAAGCCCTGTTTCAGCCCTGTGCGATGAATCAGACCTGGTCAATTGATTTTATGACTGACAGCCTATGGGATGGAAGAAATTATAGGCTGTTGAACGTGATTGATGATTTTAACAGGGAGATACTGGCAATAGAAGTAGATACCTCTTTGCCGGCGCTCAGAGTGATAAGAGTGCTAGAGAAATTAGAATTACTCAGGGGTTTACCGCAGATGCTAAGGGTTGATAACTAAGGTGGTCTAAAAAAACTGGACAGAAATTTACTAATTTTAAAATTTCTGTCATATGAAAAAGTCAAGAAGAACATTTACGGCTGAATTTAAAGCTAAAGTTGCCATAGAGGCGATAAAAGAGAACAAGACCATATCTGAGCTTGCTCAGATTTACCAAGTGCATCCTAATCTGATTACACATTGGAAGAGGGATTTTTTGGCCAATGCGGGAAAGGTTTTCGACAGCGGGAAGGATGAGTCATCAGAGATAAAGAAGCTTAAGAAAGAGAATGAGGAGCTGATACATCAAATCGGTCAACTGTCGGTAGACATCAATTGGTTAAAAAAAAAGGTTCTATGATACCCCTGGATATACGCAGAGAGATGGTTGATCGTGAAGAAGGGCAAATGAGCATATGCTACCAATGTGAGCTTTTAG
>MWFC01000083.1 GCA_002071415.1 Bacteroidetes bacterium ADurb.Bin012 | reverse complement strand
TAAAGAAAACATTGAGGAGGTGAAACGACAAAAAATTAACATTGAAAAAAACATAGTCATTATGTTAGGGATACAAAACAAGAAACCAAATTGAAACGTCATTTTAAAAGAGGAGGGTTCCCATGTTAAAGTATTTCAGAGCTAAAAGAGGACAGAAAGGTTTTACGTTGATTGAGTTGATGATCGTCGTCGCGATCATCGGTATTCTGGCGGCCATCGCCATCCCGCAGTTTGCAAGCTACAGAGCGAAATCTTACAATACGCAGGCAAAGGCTGAATTAAAGAGCTTTTACACGGCATGTCAGGCCTATTTTTCAGAGAATCCCTTGCCTAGCACTACAACCTGCTCTTTGGCACTGGTCCAAAATACATTCAAGAATTCGGGTGCAGTGACCATTACTCCGGCTGGTGGTCAGAACATGGAAGGGACTACCGCTGCTCACAATGCAGGTAACACAACTTATACGATCACCAATGGAACAGTAACACCTTAACCCTGCTTAAAACAAATTTTAAAAAAAGGCTGGTTTAAACCAGCCTTTTTTGTGTGTGATGGTGTTCAGGTATGCTTTTTTTAAAGCCTGGTTTTTTCCCGATGAAACAGGAACGGTCGGCTCAATGAGAATCATTGCAAGCCATCATCAAAAAATAATCATTATTTTTTTATTGCTGCTGCCGCTTGTTGTTTACTGGAATATTCAGAACTTTGGATTTATCAATTATGACGACAATCTTTATGTAACGGAAAATGATTCGATTCAATCCGGTTTATCCATTAGGGGGCTTGTCGGGGTTTTGACGGATACGAGAACCGGTAACTGGCATCCCGTGACGATGATTTCTCATGCAGTCGATTGGGAGTTGTTTGGACAGAATGCCGGCGGTCATCACTGGCACAATTTAGTTTTACATGCCATCAATACAGTTTTACTATTTTTGCTGTTGAATCAGATGACCGGTGCAATCTGGCGCAGCGCGATGGTGGCGGCGTTGTTTGCCATTCATCCGATCAATGTGGAATCCGTGGCATGGGTGTCGGAACGTAAGAATGTTTTGAGCACATTCTTTTGGTTTTTGACCATGCTGTTTTACGTTTGGTATGTTCGGAAGCCGGGGTGGAAGCGGTATTTGCCGGTATTTGTCTGTTTTGCTTTGGGTTTAATGTCGAAGCCGATGCTGGTGACGCTGCCGTTTGTTATGCTGCTCATGGATTACTGGCCTCTGAATCGCACAGCGATTGATACGCAAAGTAAAACGGAGGAGCCTTTGCCTCTACAATCTGCAAAAGCAAGATTAAGTTTTCTGATTCTGGAAAAGATCCCGCTCTTTATCTTAACGGGAATCTTCGGCCTATTAACTTTATGTACACAAAATAAAGTTGGGGCGATGGTAAAAATAGATTTACTTCCGCTGCCTCAGCGGATTAGCAATGCTATTATTTCCTATGGGCTTTACATAAAGAAAATGTTCTGGCCGATGGATTTGTCAGTGTTTTATCCAAGGTATGAATCAGCGCTCTGGATAACTTTGTTCGTATTATCGCTACTCCTGCTCCTGTCTGTTATAGCTTTGAGGGCTAATCGAAAATACCCATATTTAATCGTTGGCTGGTGCTGGTATCTCGGAACGCTGGTACCGGTGATCGGACTTGTTCAGGTAGGTTCGCAGTCAATGGCCGATCGCTATGCATATGTGCCCTTTATTGGGTTGTTTGTAATATTGGTGTGGTGGATAGCTGATGTTGCCAGAAATATAGAATATCTCAACAATATTATGGTAATGACTTTTCTGTTGTTTGTATTTGGTCTATCGGTTCTCTGCTGGCAGCGATGTCAGCTGTGGGGGGATAGCCATGCATTATGGAATGATGTTCTTAAAAACCATCGGGTTGCATTTGCCTATAATATGAGGGGCTTAGCTCATGCTTCTCAGGGACAATATGGCTTGGCTTTGGCTGATTATGAGGCCGCTTTGAACATAGATGGTAAATTTTCGGAAGCATTTAATAATCGGGGAAACCTGTATGTTGCCATAGGCAAATACAATGATGCCTTGAAAGATTTCGAAGTGGCACAACGTCTTAAACCACAATTTGCTGATGCATATTATAATCGGGGAATCCTTTATTTAAAAAATCAGAAATTTGACGCTGCAATAAAAGATTTTACCCAAGCAATTTTTCTAGATGCGAATAACGCTGATTATTTCAACAACCGCGGCGTTGCTCTTCGTTTAAAAGGACAATACGAAAAAGCTTTTGTCGATTTCACTCAGGCGCTTGAGATCAACAGAAATATGGCGGAAGCATACTACAATAGAGGAATCATCCTAAGTCAATACGGGAGGCATGTCATAGCTCTTGCAGAATACAATCGGGCGCTAATGGTAAAACAGGATTATATTGATGCTATTTTCAGACGGGGAGTCTCGTATCTCTTTCTAGGTCAATTTGAAGATGCGGCTAAAGACTTTCGGCAGGTACTAAATAAAATTCCGAATCATCTTCCCGCGCTAAAAAATATGGGGCTTGTTTTGCAAGAGATGGGCAGATATGAAGAATCTGCTAAGCAATACAGAAAAATATTGCAAATAAACCCGGATGACCAAAATACGCGGAAACTATTAAAAGAAATTGTAAATTTGAGGGCGAAAGAAAATCCGGTTACCAAGGAGTAGTCAGTGGCAGACGTCATCGTCACCGCATATCAGAAAAAAATGATGGTTAGCGTTGGCTTGATTTTGCTGCCGCTTGTTGTTTACTGGAATATTCAGAACTTTGGATTTATCAATTATGACGACAATCTTTATGTAACGGAAAATGATTCGATTCAATCCGGTTTATCCATTAGGGGGCTTGTCGGGGTTTTGACGGATACGAGAACCGGTAACTGGCATCCCGTGACGATGATTTCTCATGCAGTCGATTGGGAGTTGTTTGGACAGAATGCCGGCGGTCATCACTGGCACAATTTAGTTTTACATGCCATCAATACAGTTTTACTATTTTTGCTGTTGAATCAGATGACCGGTGCAATCTGGCGCAGCGCGATGGTGGCGGCGTTGTTTGCCATTCATCCGATCAATGTGGAATCCGTGGCATGGGTGTCGGAACGTAAGAATGTTTTGAGCACATTCTTTTGGTTTTTGACCATGCTGTTTTACGTTTGGTATGTTCGGAAGCCGGGGTGGAAGCGGTATTTGCCGGTATTTGTCTGTTTTGCTTTGGGTTTAATGTCGAAGCCGATGCTGGTGACGCTGCCGTTTGTTATGCTGCTCATGGATTACTGGCCTCTGAATCGCACAGCGATTGATACGCAAAGTAAAACGGAGGAGCCTTTGCCTCTACAATCTGCAAAAGCAAGATTAAGTTTTCTGATTCTGGAAAAGATCCCGCTCTTTATCCTAACCATCATTTTCAGCGGCGTGGCTTTATACACGCAGCAAATGAAAAACGCTGTAGCCGATTTTGATTTTTTAACTTTGAACATGCGCATCGCGAATGCAATCTTATCCTATGTTTTGTATTTGGAAAATATTATTTGGCCTCTTAACCTAGCAATATTTTATCCGATGGAGGATATTCCGCTTCAATCGATGCTTCTGGCGGCAGCGGTATTAATTTTCATAACCATCATTTTTTGTTTCTATGTGAGGAAATATCCTTACCTTGCGGTCGGCTGGTTCTGGTACCTGGGAACACTCGTTCCGGTGATTGGACTTGTTCAGGTAGGTTCTCAGTCCATGGCGGACCGCTATGCGTATGTACCGGTGATTGGTGTTTTTTTGGCACTTGTCTTCGGCGCCACTGATTTTTTAAAAAAGTTTAAAGCGGGAGAATGGATGATGCTGGCTTCCCTGTCTGTGCTCGCCACTTCAATTTATTTTACGCATCAACAGGTTCAATATTGGAAGAATAATTACACCTTATATGCTCACGCGATCAAAACGGTAGAAGAAAATGTGCTTCTCTACCAAAATCTGGGCATTGCGATGATTAGTGAAAATAGACCGGAGGAAGCGGCCATCCGGCTGCGCAAAGCAATTTCCTTAAACAAAACGGATCCTGCCTTGCGGAACAGTTTGGGTGTTGCCTTGACCATGATGGGTAAATACAGCGAAGCTGAAGAGGAATATAAAAAGGCGCTACAATTCGATCCTACATCTATTCGCGCACGAAATAATCTAGGAATGCTCTACCTGCATACAGGAAGAAATGATGAGGCTTTAGTCCAGTTTCAAGAAACTTTACGATTGCAGCCACGGTTTGCAAATGCCCACTATCGATTGGCGGTCATTTTTAAACGGAAGGGATTGAATGAAAAAGCGAGTTACCATTATCAAGAGGCCATTCGCATCAATCCTGAATATGAAAAGATGGATTTTTGAAAACAACAAGGAGGAATCAGTGGGAAAAGCATCAAAGCGGCCGCGCCTGGTAGTCATAATCGTTTCGTGTCTTTTTGTTCTGGCACTGCTGTTGATATCCCTGCGCGTAATATCCTATGGATACATTCCCGGTGATGATGCCATGCGACATGCAGCCAAGGCTGTTTCCGGAAAAGGCTGGGGAGAGATTTTAGTGCTCCGTCCCGAAATAACCATGGACAGCCATGTCGGGTGGCACAAGATTTTAGAATTTATTTATCAAATGACAGGGTGTTCGGCTGATCAGCTTGTCGTATTTTCAATTGTATCTCTCTTTGTTGTATTTTGCGTTGTCCCGATC
>MWFC01000082.1 GCA_002071415.1 Bacteroidetes bacterium ADurb.Bin012 | reverse complement strand
TAAGTACACAGACATGAGTTAATGTTCAGCATGTTAGGCTGAACCAAACTCGCAGGAGAAACTCGCTTCCCCAAAGGCGGTATAACTTGGGTAGGATTTATAGGAGAAAGATAGTATAAGCCATCATAAGAAGAAAGAATGCTGGCCGGTCGATCTGGCCCTTCGGCAATGTCTTTATCCTATCTGCAATAAGAAAGAAATATTAGAACTATCCGAAAGATGATGCAAAAATAGATGTTGCGACCTATTCGAATCCTATCTTACACCTTAAGAAATCTGTCCCTGTGCAATAGAATTTGGCTTCATCAGAAAATCCAGACATTGTACCCGGCTGTATACCATTGGATTTTAGTATTCTTCCCTGTCGATTCTTTTAAATTAAGGAATCGGACGATAGTTCATCTCTTACATCCATTGTTCCATTTCACAAATCATAATCGCATTATAAAAAATTCCATTCTTCTAAAGAGTCGAAATCTCACGCAGGCAATCGGCTCCGGCCAGAATGAACTTCATGATTTTTTTCGCTTTGTAAATTTCATTCAAAGCATAAATTCCTGCATTTGTCCGACCATACCTTAAACCCGCCTAACTCAGGGCAAGCTACTAATCACCCTGATAGCTCGGAATGAATTGAGTCATTTGTTTTCATTCTTCCATATTGATATCGGCATAGAAAAACGATTCAATGTAGCGAATCCATCTTCACCATTTTACCTCAAGGTCGTTATTATCTCTAACAAATTACAATAGCAGAAGCTTGCTCCGATGGCAACAGTGTACTTTACCTTCAAACAGTATGATTCATAATTTTATAACAAGCTGATAATTATTTTGTTTACTTCATTATGAAATGCTTCAAGGGTAGAACGGGATCTATTTAGAAACACTTTAATTATCAAATCAGCTGATTGAGTGTTGAGTTATTAAAATTTCACTAAAAAAAGTTTCGTACCTTTGCCCTGCCTTCTTAGCAAAAGTTATTTTATTGAAAATAAATACTTTAATAATTCAAAACGAATGAATAAAAAGAAAAATTTTATTACATGCGATGGGAACATGGCGGCAGCGCATGTAGCTTACATGTTTAGTGAGATAGCAGCCATTTATCCCATCACTCCTTCTTCGACCATGGCCGAATATGTGGATGAATGGGCAGCCTTTGGGCGCAAGAACATTTTCGGAGAACCGGTAAAAGTCGTTGAAATGCAGTCGGAAGCTGGAGCGGCCGGAGCTGTGCATGGCTCATTGCAAAGTGGAGCCTTAACTACAACATTCACGGCTTCACAGGGACTTTTACTTATGATTCCGAACATGTACAAAATGGCAGGTGAATTACTTCCAGCGGTATTCCACGTAAGCGCACGCACCATTGCCACTCATGCACTCTCTATATTTGGAGATCACAGTGATGTGATGGCCACACGCCAAACGGGTTTTGCTCTATTGGCCAGTGGAAGCGTTCAGGAAATCATGGATATTGCTCCTGTTGCACATTTAACGACTGTCAAGGCACGTATTCCTTTCCTTCATTTCTTCGATGGTTTTCGTACCAGTCACGAAATTCAAAAAATAGAAGTATTCGGTGAAGCCGAAGTTGCAAGTCTTCTCGACAAACAAGCCTTAGCTGCCTTCCGTAGCCGGGCTCTTAATCCTGAACATCCCGTTACCCGCGGTACAGCACAAAATCCCGATATTTTCTTTCAGGCTCGTGAAGCCTCCAATCGTTTTTATGATGCCGTGCCCGATCTGGTAGAACATTATATGAATGAAATGACCAGAATTACTGGCCGCGAACATCATCCCTTCGATTATTATGGCGCCCTCGATGCCGAAAATATTATCATCGCCATGGGTTCGGTTACTGAAACTATTAAGGAAGTCATCGATTATAAATTGAAACAGGGCGAAAAGATCGGCCTCATTTGCGTTCATCTTTATCGTCCCTTCAGCTCAAAATATTTCTTCAAGGTTCTTCCCTCATCCGTAAAACGTATAGCAGTTCTCGACCGCACAAAAGAACCCGGTGCCGATGGTGAACCATTGTATCAAGACATCCGCAGCATGTTCTATGGCATGGATAATACACCCTTGATTGTGGGTGGGCGCTATGGATTGAGCTCGAAAGACACTACACCTTCTCAAATTCTTGCCGTTTACGATAATCTACGGATGCCCGAACCTAAAAACGATTTTACGATTGGCATCGTAGATGATGTTACATTTAAATCGTTGCCTTTGCTCCCAGAGCAAAGTTTTGCACCAGAAGGAACTTATGAAGCTAAATTCTATGGGTTAGGCTCGGACGGTACAGTTGGAGCTAACAAGAACACTATCAAAATTATTGGTGAAGAAACCGATTTATATTGCCAAGCCTATTTTGCCTACGACTCTAAAAAATCAGGTGGATTTACAGCCTCCCATCTACGATTTGGAAAGCACCCCATTCGTTCTACCTATCTGGTTACCAATCCCGATTTTGTGGCTTGCCATGTGCCTGCTTACCTCAATAGATACGACATGCTAAAAGGTCTTAAAAAAGGAGGCACCTTCCTATTCAACTCCATTTGGGATGTGGAAGAAACTAAAAGGCGTTTACCCGACCATATTAAAAAATATATGGCCGAAAATAATATCTCTTTTTATATCATTAATGCTACGGCAATTGCCGAAGAAATTGGATTAGGACATCGTACCAATACCATCATGCAAAGCGCTTTCTTTAAGGTATCCAAGGTCATTTCTTATGATCTGGCTGTTGAGAAGATGAAGGAAATGATCAAAAAGTCGTATGGCCGACAGGGAGAGGATATAGTCAGGATGAATTATGCAGCCGTTGACCGCGGTGGAGACGTCATCAAGATAGAAATACCTGCTGAATGGGCAAACATTCAAATTGAAGTCGAGAAAGACGAACGTCCTCTGCCTGAATTCATCAAAAAAGTGGTAGAACCTATGAATGCCCAAAAGGGAGACGACCTTCCCGTAAGTGTATTCTTAGATAGAGAAGATGGTACTTTCCCGGCCGGTACAACCAAATACGAAAAACGCGGCATAGCCGTAACCGTGCCCGAGTGGATCCCCGAAAACTGCATTCAATGTAACCAGTGTGCATATATTTGTCCACATGCTGCCATCCGTCCCTTTTTATTGACTGCTGAAGAAGCTGCAAGTGCACCCGAAGGAACCACAACCCTTAAGGCTGTAGGCAAGGGAATGGGTGAAATGAAATACCGCCTTCAGGTGAGTGTGCTCGATTGCACGGGTTGCGGTAATTGCGTCGAAGAATGTCCTTCGAAGAACAAAGCCCTAATAATGAAACCTCTCGATAACCAGCATTCAGAAATCAGCCGCTGGGAATTCATGGATACCAAAATTGGATATAAAGAGCAATATTTCGATAAAACCAAGAACGTAAAGAACAGCCAGTTTGCCCAACCTTTATTCGAATTCTCAGGAGCATGCTCAGGATGTGGCGAAACTCCATACATTAAACTGATTACTCAACTTTATGGCGAAAGAATGATCATCGCCAATGCTACAGGGTGTTCTTCTATTTATGGAGGATCGGCTCCAAGTACTCCTTACACATCGAATTATGATTCAGGACATGGTGTTGCCTGGGCTAATTCGCTCTTCGAAGACAATGCAGAATATGGATTTGGAATTGCCACAGGAATCCAGAAGCTTCGCAACCGGATTGCCATGAGGATGAAAGAAGCCATGGAAAAAGATATCAGTCCCGAACTGAAGGAGGCTTATGGTTTATGGATAGAAGGCATGAACGATTATGATAAGTCGAATGAAGCCACAAAACTTATGATTCCTTTGCTGGAAAAGGCCGATGACGAGATTTCGAAAGAAATTCTGGCACTCCATCAATATCTCATCAAGAAATCCATCTGGGTGATTGGAGGCGATGGTTGGGCTTACGACATTGGCTATGGTGGATTGGATCATGTAATGGCCTCGGGTGAAGATGTAAATGTGCTGGTACTCGACACCGAAGTGTATTCCAATACGGGTGGGCAGGCATCGAAATCTACTCCTACAGCAGCTGTAGCCAAATTTGCGGCTTCTGGTAAACGAGTTCGCAAAAAGGATCTTGGCGCAATGGCTATGACTTATGGCTATGTTTATGTGGCACAAGTAGCTATGGGAGCCAACCAGGGCCAATACCTGAGGGCAGTTCGAGAAGCCGAAGAATACAAAGGTCCTTCTTTGATTATTGCATATTCACCCTGTATCAATCATGGTTTGAAAGCCGGAATGGGAAAATCGCAACAACAGGAAAAATTTGCGGTAGAATGTGGCTATACTGCTCTGTATCGTTATGATCCCCGCCTCGAAACCGAAGGGAAAAATCCTTTCCAACTCGATTCAAAAGAACCAGATTGGAGTAAATTCCAGGAATTCCTTAACAGCGAAGTCCGCTTCACTTCCCTAAAAAAAGCCTTCCCCAAGGAAGCCGAGGAACTCTTTGCCGCAGCCGAAGAAAATGCTCGCTGGAGATATCGCTCCTATCTTCGTATGGCAAGTTTGGATTACAGTATATAGCATCTTGAGTTTCAATCATAAGAAACAACCCTGAAGGCGTTGACCTTCAGGGTTGTTTCTTTCGCTAATTTCGCAATCGGTGCTTCCTTAATAAAATGAACAACAAGAAAATACATACGCTCTTGTGGTCTGGAATGCTTTATTTTAAATTCAGAACTCCTGATTCGGTGTTAATCAGGTTGTCGCAGTTTTGAAGACAAGTGTCATATTTGTACCGGGGAAAATGGTTTCTGTGTCGTTCAATAA
>MWFC01000081.1 GCA_002071415.1 Bacteroidetes bacterium ADurb.Bin012 | reverse complement strand
GCACGTAAAGCGCTTCGGACACGGACTGGATTTTTATTCGTCTGTGTGTCAATCGAAAGTTTTCATGTAAATTTGAACATGAAATAAAATTCGAATAAAAGTGAAAAAGATTCTATTTTTTGCATTCTTAATCAGCACATTGAGCATTTATGCAGACGATGCTGTACGTCAAGCATTGCGCAGAAGTGGGAATTCGACAAAATATCCCAACGATAATGTACTCGTGGTTTTCGATAGTACAAAGGTAGAGGTTGCCCCGACAGGATTAGCCAAGATAAACATCCATCAATTGTTCAAGGTGCTAAATACCAAAGGAGCTCTCGAAAAAAGAGTTATCAAAATGGGATACGACCCTCTTACGTCTTATGTAAAGATTTTATCCGTTTCCATCTATAAAAAAAATGGAGACATCATCAATTTAGATACTTCCCGGGTAAAGGATTATCCTGCCCCAGCAAGGTCGATTTATTGGGGAGCTCGTGAAAAAATGTTAGAAATCGGATATCTCGAGCCGGGAGATGGGATAGAAGTGAAGCTTTTTCGCAAGGGATTCACTTATGCCTTGCTAAACGATGAGCCTGATGATGAAAGGTATATTCCACCTATGAGAGGACATTTCTATGACATCGTTCCATTTTGGTCGTCAAATCCCATAGTCGAAAAAACCTATATTGCAAGCCTGCCACTTGAAAAAAATCTTCAGTATGAATTTTACAATGGTGAAATCCGTTCATCGGTTATTCGTGAGGGAGAAAAAATGATTTATACTTTCACCAAGACCAATATCCAACCTATGAAAGCCGAACCCAATATGGTAGCTTGGTCGGATGTGGCACCCAAACTCTTGCTTTCGACAAGTCCCGACTGGAAAGCCAAATCTTTATGGTTTTATCATGTAAATGAAGATTATGGCAGTTTTGAAACCACTCCAGAGATCTCGGCCAAAACCAGGGAAATACTTCGCTCTGCACGTAATGAACTCGATTCTATCAGTTTGCTCACCCATTGGGCGGCTGATGAAATAAGATATTCAGGCCTTTCGATGGGAGAAGGCGAAGGGTATACCCTGCATAAAGGGGCAATGACTTTTGCCGATCGCTGCGGAGTTTGTAAAGACAAGGCAGGTATACTCATAACATTATTGCGGGCAGCTGGTTTCGAATCTTATGCGGCCATGACGATGGCAGGTGAACGCATCGAAAGAATTCCTGCCGATCAGTTCAATCATTCCATAACCATAGTAAAGCGCCGCAACGGCGAATATATGCTGCTTGATCCTACATGGGTTCCTTTTATACGTGAACTATGGTCGAGCCTTGAGCAACAACAGGGTTATCTCATGGGTGTTCCCGAAGGCGCCGATTTGAAATACACTCCCATTTCTGATCCCGAAAATCATCCTGTGAAAATCAAAGGAAGCTCTAAAATTCTCAATGATGGGACTTTGGAAGGCTGGTTAGAGATTACAGGCGAAGGACAATCGGAAGCAGCCATCAGAAGTGTTTTTACAGGGGTTGCACGATGCGAATGGGAAAAGAACCTCGAAAATGAACTGCTGCGAATGCATCCCAGAGCTAAAATCATCGAAAAATCCTATTCCAATCCCGATCTTTATCTGGAACAACCCATTATTATTCACATGATGTATAGCATTCCCAACTACGCCCTCATTGGAGATTCCAACATCCTCTTCCAGCCATTATTGGCTTCCGGAATTTTCCAACGAGCTCAACCTCAACTTGGTATGAATCTGGATATTGATGAACGTATCTACCCTTTCCGCGACCGCTGTTCGCGCAAGGTAGAAGTGGAAGAAACCATTGAGATCCCGGAAGGATTTGCACTCCTTAAACCCGATTATCAGATAAATATCATTGGTGATGCATCCAGTATAAAGGCTTCCATGCAAACCGAAGGCAAACGCATTTCTATCTCTCAAGTTGCTCTTTACAACAAAAGAATCTACCAAGCCGAAGAATGGAGCAATTTTAAGGAAGTTGTAAAGGCCCAAAGAAAATTCAAAGATTCACCCCTGATTTTGAAAAAACTGTAAAAATCACTCGATAAAAGAACGCCCGTGAGAAGGTGATTGGAGGTTGGAAAACAGATTACCCTTTCGTCCTCCAGTCTCTTTTCAACCACCAACCTTATATCCACTATTTATAATAATGCCATTTCTCTGCCTTTTGCAAGAGCCGATAAGTTCATTTTTACGATTTCTTCTCCTTTTCTTCCGAAGAAGTTCCGAATAGCTTTTTCGATTTCTTCGTAAGGAATATCCAAGCATCGTGTTGCAGCTCCCAGAATCACCATATTGGCTGCTTTTTCTGAGCCCAGTTCACGAGCTACCTCGTCGGCATTCATCATGATGTGATGAGGCCTTTTCTTGATTTCAGCCAGAACATCCTCGATGGGAGGATAATTGGGAATATTCAGGAAAGGCTCAGTATTGGTGATGATCCAGCCATCTGGTTTTAACCAGGGAATATAACGGAGGGCTTCCATCGGTTCGAGTGAAATGATCATGTCGGCAGCTCCAGTAGGGATCAAGTCAGAGGCAATGGGAGAAGACGAAATACGCAGATGTGACTGTACTTCTCCCCCGCGCTGGCTCATTCCATGAACTTCCGATTGTTTGATGTAGAGGTTGTTATTAACAGCGGCAGTGGCAATAATGGCTGCGATGGAAAGAATACCTTGTCCGCCCACACCAGCTATGATGATATCGTTTTTCATATTGAATTCTGTTTAAGTTTTGAGTAATGTTTAAAATCGTCTATTCGGTTTTCTTGTTTTTGAATTTTTCGCGCATGCGACGATTGAGTGTTTGTATGCATTCACGTGTAGGAATGATGACCGAAACGCCTTGGTAGGACAATTCTTCCTTAATGGCTCGAACATTCTCGGTATGTTGTTTGCGTAAGGGTTTCAGGATGCGGATATGGTTTTCTTCCACTCCAAGTCCCAAACAGATTTGCTTAAGACGGCCGGTTGCAGCCGAGGGTTGTCCTCCCGTCATCCCCGTAGTAGAATTGTCGAGAATCATCACCGTAATGGGTGAATTGGCGATTACTGCATCCAGTAAGCCCGTCATTCCGGAATGTGTAAAAGTAGAATCTCCAATGACCGCTACTGCGGGTAAAAGACCAGCATCGGCTGCACCTCTAGCCATTGGGATGGAAGCTCCCATATCTACGCATGAATTAATGGCTTCAAGCGGGGGCAATGCCGCAAGCGTATAACAGCCAATATCGGAAAATACTCTCCCTTTGCCATATTCAGCCATGGCTTCATTTAGGGCGAAGTAAGAATCGGTATGTGGGCATCCTTCACAAAGCGAAGGAGGACGACCAACAATAAGCGAGGGAACATCATCCCCCTTGATCATGGGTTTGCCCAATGCCACAGCCACTAAGTTTGGGTTCAATTCTCCACTGCGGGGTAAACTTCCGTCCAAACGACCCTTTATCTTTATACCATGATCTAAAATCCCTTTCAGAGTCTCTTCCACAACGGGCATGCCTTCTTCGATTACTAAAATTTCCTTGCATTCCGAAACTATTTTTTGCAACATTTTTCGTGGTAAAGGATATTGAGTGATTTTCAAGACGGGATGTGGGACTGTTCTATCGGGGAAATTCTCCATCAGATAATTGTATGCCAAACCCGTAGTAATAATTCCCAATGATTTATCCGAGCCATCTATATAAACATTATTTCCAGAATTTTCCGATTCTTCTTCCAGGGCATCCTGAATGCTTAATAGAACTTGATAACGTTTGCGGGCGATGGCAGGCAAGAGTATAAATTGTTTCAGATTTTCGGGCAAGCTAATGGGATTTTGAGTTCTTACCGCTTTTCGTTCAATTCCCGAACGGCTATGCGCCAGTCGAGTTGTGATGCGAAACAGTACGGGTACATGAAACTTCTCCGACAAATCGAAACCATAATGTATCATGTCATAGGCTTCCTGTTGGTTGGAAGGTTCTAAAATCGGAAGCATAGCAAAATTTCCGTAAAAACGAGAATCCTGTTCATTTTGTGAACTATGCATGGAGGGGTCGTCAGCCGAAACCACAATCATGCCTCCATTCACTCCCGTAATTGCTGAATTGATAAAGGGGTCTGCGGCTACGTTCAAACCTACATGCTTCATACAAGCCATACTACGTTTCCCTGAATACGACATGCCCAAAGCCGATTCCACTGCAGTTTTTTCGTTGACTGTCCAGCTTGCTATAATTCTTCCTTCTTTGGCTTCCTTCGATGCCATCACATATTCGTTGATCTCAGTGGAAGGCGTTCCTGGATAAGCATAAATTGCCGATAATCCAGCGTCGATGGCTGCCTGTCCTATGGCTTCATCTCCTAATAATACAAGTTTTTGCATATCTTAAAATGATTGAAAAATTATCATTTCCCTCGGCCTACAAATCTAAGGATTTTTAATTTGCTGGAAAGAAAATCAAGAGAAACTACCTACCCAATCAATGTAAGATGAATGTCAGACCCTACTCATTGAATCTTGTCTCCTGACTTCGACAATGCGTCACCCTAAAAATTTTTCCAAAATTTTTCATCGAAAAGAGGTGCAATTGATTTGTGTTTTTTAGTTATCAACATTATCATGGTCATTGTTTCACCACTCTTGGGTAGTTTAATTTTCAGATTAGTAATTGTTTTGGCTATGTTCAAAACTTTATCCACACTCAAATTAATGCCGTTTATCCTTAATCTCCTTTCAAGTTCTTTGTATACTTTATAGGCTACAAAACAGATACAGATATGAGCTTCGATTCTTCGTGCGGCAAAGTGGAACATTGGACGTATTTAAAGCGTTCCTTTCGTAACCCGAAAAGCATTTTCTACTACCCATAATCCGCTATATTGTTTGTATACATCTTGACACGAAAGTGTAGTATTGGTTAAATATCCCTTCCACCCGTCCCATTTTTTATCCTCCTCTATTGATTGCCGATTTATCGTAACTGTTATATTATCCGATATCTCTAAAAATTTATTATAGCCGCGACTATTGATGTTCTCTTTTGTTATTTTCCCGCTCTTATAGGCTTTTTCAAGACGTTTTACGCCCTTATCTCTGTTGTATTTGTCCTTCTTCGCT
>MWFC01000080.1 GCA_002071415.1 Bacteroidetes bacterium ADurb.Bin012 | reverse complement strand
TTGGGACACCCAAAATTACAAAATTAATATTGATTATCAATATATTATATCGGTGTCCCGAAAAAGTGCGGAAAAACAAGAAAAAGTCTGTGAGTTATTGAACGACACAGAAACCATTTTCCCCGGTACAAATATGACACTTGCCTTCAAAACTGCGACAACCTGATTAACACCGAATCAGGAGTTCTGAGTTTCTTCACCGAAATAAAACGAGTGAAAATCAACGATAAATGGTATACCGCTGAAATTACCAAGAAAACTAATAACCTTTTGAAAAAATTAGGACTATTATTACGTAAATTTTGCGAAGTTAACGATCAAACTTTCAGTCTAAAAGAATCCTATTCTGAAAACAATGTCTCTCGTTTAAAAATTGAGACAGGAGGCTGATTTGGTTTTCGCCAGATAATTCTTGACGATATTTGCGTAGAAGCCATAGAGATAACTTCGCATGATATCTTCTTCGTTGGTTTGTGTAAAGAATTTTTCGATTTTTTGCAACTGATGATTGATGCGGGTTTCAAAATCATTTTCCTTACCAGCATATTCGTTATAATAACGATCGGAATAATTTGACTTGTCGTAACAATACCAATGAAAGGGGTAAATTATGTAATGGCTTTGGATTTCGTTATCGATAGCAGTGGCCACATGTTGGATAGCTTCTCGCATTTTGAATTCTTGGAATAAAAAAATCATGGGATGGGTAACAGAAAAATGTACTTTACCTTTGAACTCGATCAAACCCTCTTTCATTTCGTTGAGTCGCATGTTGTTTGTTTTTTCGAAAGACTTTCCGATAGATTTTTGATAGGCATCCCAGCATTTATAGACGTCGCAAGGGTCATATTCGTATGAAACCGATACAGGTACAATATGATACTGGTTCAGCAGGTTCGATTCTTCACCTTTATCGGAAGCCATGAGGAGCATTTTAATCAATGAAGGTTGGGTAAAATCGTCGCCGTTTTTACTACGTCCTTCCTGCTGGGCAATCCATAACGATTGCTGCCGTCTAAATAACGTATCCTTCATATATAGAGACAGGATAAGCGAAGCTTCGTAGAGCGCCTTGCCTTCCAAATTTCGTTTAACCACGAAGCTTTTGTTCAGGCGGGCTAGATGCTCAATCCAGGGCATCACAAACAGATTGTTTCCAATGGCAGATTCAATGGTATCAAAGCCTTCGATAAAGAGGATGTAATTTAATATGAAGCTATCCATCAAAATATCTCTATGGTTGGAAATATAGAGATAGGAAGTGTTCTTGTGAAGAGCTTCCGTACCACTGTAAGTCAATTTTTCGACCGATTCCCGCAACAAATTTTCCAGCAGGGGTAGAAGCAATTCCTGCTGCAATTCATGGATCGACTGGAAGGTAGTGATCTTATCCAACCAGTAAGGAACTTTTTCTTTTCCGAACTGATAGGCTAAAGCTTCATGAAATAATGGCTCATCGATAATTTTGGAAAGATAGGAATGCACTTCCTCATCTCTAAATGAGCGTATGGGATCGAATACATTTTGTTTCATGCGGCGAAATTAATAAGATTATTGAAACACATCATCATTTGATTTGAGTCGGCCTTCAAAATCCACGCCAGAATGAGTAATGACAGAGAATTCAATAGTGAAATAATTTCTCTGAAAATTTTAAAAAAGATATTCCTCCATTCAAATTCGAAAAGGGGAGACTAAGCTCCCCCTGAATGTTCCATTATGTATCGTATCAAATATTTTTACTGTACGATTAATTTATTGAAATAATTTTTACCATCTACTTCAAGGCGATAGAAATAAAGTCCTCGCGCTAATTTTTTACCATGGCTCGCAGCATTCCATATAAACTGGTGTTCTCCCGAGCTCATCTTTTGATCGAGGAGGGTGGCAATTACTTGACCATTCATATTTACGATAGACAGACGCACCATTGAGTTCTTTTTCAGTGTAAAATGAATGGTTGTGTGTTGAGAAAATGGATTGGGTTCGTTCCAGGTAAGCACATCCTCTTTGCTTAATTCATTGATGCCTTCCAGAATTGCAATTGTCGTACTGTAGCCGCTATGGCCGAGGGTGCTTGCATTTATTTTCAATTCGACACCTGTTAAGAAAGGATCGGAAAAGTTCGAAACGTAAGTGTTTGCTGGAAGTCCTTCGCTGGCATCCACCCACGACATTCCATCATCGTCAGATAGGAACACTCCGTTGGATGAGGTTCCAGCATAAATAATTCTTGGATCTCCATCGAGAGAAATCTTTTCCCGATTCTTGATAATTGGAATTTCAATAGAAGCCAAACAATTCACTTGAGAAGGTAAGGAGATTATTGGACTCCAATTTTCACCTCCATCTTCTGTTTTTACTATATAATATCCTGCTGCATAATAACCACTTCCGGCAAAAACCTTTTGTGGATTCGAAGGATCAACAGCTATAGCATAAGTTTGGCAACAATTATTGGGCAAGCCATTGTTAATTTCTACCCAGTGATTTCCCTGATCGGTGCTTTTCAACAAAGATCCATTCCCTCCATAAACCACATAACCCGCATAGATCAATTGTTCATCGCTAAAGGGCGCAATTTCGAGTGCATGGATCTTCATCTGATCTGCACCAATATAAACTTCTTCCCAACCCGATTGTCCAGCATCGAGGGTTCTATAAATAGTAGCTGCATAACCTGCAACTCCAAAGTGATTTCCACCTATGAAAAGCAATCCGGGTTGATCAGGGGTTTGTTCGATTGTCCAGAGTTCTGTTTCGAATAATGGCCCGATATTGGGTCCGGTATTCGTCCAAGTAATACCTCCATCGGTTGATTTATAGATACCTTCCTGAGCCACCGATGAAGGGCCTCTTGAAACGGCATACACGTAACCATGAATATCGTAAGTTACGGCCGAGAATCTTGTTGCAGGGAGACCCGATACCGGATTCCATGTATTTCCGCCATCATTCGACATATAACAACCTCCCGAATTCAAGGCCTCGAATGCGACGATAATGTTATTACAGTCGAGTGGATCGACGGCAATGTCATTGATTGGAAGTGTTGCAATGCCATTACTGTAATTTTCCCAGTTTATACCCGCGTTTTGGCTTCTATATACAGCCAAACTTTTGCATCCAATTAATATTTCTTCAGGATTATTAGGGTAAAATATCATGTCGGTAATCGAGAAATTAGAAGCTCCGGTAGAAGAATAATCCCAATTGAGACCACCATCTGTCGAAAAATATACCCCATCACCATCGGTTCCCGCGTAAATCTTCAAAGAATCTACAGGGCTAACGAGTACTTTTGCAACTACCTTCAAAGGAAAGTTGGATGAGATATTCTGCCATGCAAATTCACCCAGTTTGCATGTATAAAGGCCTAAATGCTGGCTCGAAAAAAGTTGTCCACCTCCTAAATAAACTGTATGGCCTGCAATTTCGATATCATTGAAAGGGTATGAATTGGGAAGATTATTTGTAACTGTTTGCCATGTTTCGCCCGAGTTATTCGAGTAAATTACTTCACCTCCTCCGAATGCACCATAAGCAGCAGCCACTAACTGAGAAGGATTGTCAGGCCAAACTGCGATATCGGCAACACCTAGATCGACATTCAGATTCGAAGTATTCAATATTTGCCATGATGAGCCACCATCGGTAGTTTTGAGGATTTGTAACCAGTTGGTAGCCCCTAAGGTGCTGGCCAGGCCAAGGTATACAATATCACTATTCGTAGGATCGATGGAAATAGCCGAAATATCACGTAAATTAATTGGTATAGTTAGTTGTGTCCAATTGATGCCACCGTCGTTCGATTTGAAAAAGTTCCATGTATTACCCCCACTTACATATATTATTCCATCGGGAGCGGTAGCAATGAGATTAACGCCAGTCGTGTAGGCTGCCAGACTTTCCCATAAAATCCACGAAGAAGAAGTATCATATTTAATGAAGGGTAAACCAGCCGCTGCGTAAAGCGTGGCAGGCGTTTCAAACGAAGAAGCCAAAGAGGTGACATCGCCTCCCCATGGCCCTATGCTGTTCCATGGATAACCCGCATCCTGATTCGCATTAGGAAGTTCCAATTGAGAATAATTATTATGAAAAATTTTCTTCCCATACATCGTGTAAGGCAGGTTCCCATTCTCATCAAACATTATTTCTTTGTTTGGCAACTGAGACAACTCAGATGAACAGAAAGAAATTACATTCGATAAACCCCCCTCTCCGGCGTAATTTACTAACTCTTTCGATTGTATCGAAGAGGAGGTAGAGCCCGATGAAAAATCATGAGCAGCATTTCTTGGATTCGAAACTTGTGCATTTAAACCTTGTGTTTGAAGGATTAATAAAACAAATGCACATAGCCAAAACTTGTAAGTTTTCATCATTCATTGATTTTTAAGGATTAAACATTTAATATCATTACTGACCGACAAAAAAATTGAATAAAAAGAAGGAAGGACAAAAACCGAAGTTTCATCCCCCAGTTGTAAATTTGTGTAGTAAACCTAAATTAACAACCATGGACAAAGATATAATAAAAAATTTAGTCGATCAGCCGATCTTCAAACAGTTAATAAAAATGCTGCCGCGCGAACGGTTCGATTTGTTAGTTAAAGAATATGGCAGAGATCGCTACTACAAGACTTTTTTTCGTGGGATGAATTAATTGTGATGCTTTTCGGGATATTCTCTCGTTGTGATTCAATGGGTGAGGTATGCGACGGGATGCGAGCATTATCAGGCAAGCTCAATTATTTGGGTATGGATTGTGCCCCTTCCAAAAGTACGGCAGGAGATGCTTTACGGGATCGCAGTGAAGAAATTTTCAGATTATATTATTTCGAGCTAATAAGTTATTTTCGTCCTCTTTTATCGGTCAGCCGAAAAGAAAAGGTCAGTTTTGACGAGTTTTACGCATTTGATTCCACGACCATAACACTTTTTCCCGATATAATGAAAGGAGTAGGTCGTCATCTAAAAGGAGAAGGAAAGAAAAAAGGAGGTTTGAAAGTACACATGTTGACCGATATCCATAACGAGACACCTGTTTTTGCGAGGATTAGTGAAGCAAAAATGCACGACAAGAAGTTTTTGGCGCATTTGCATCCTTCTAAAGACAACATGTTGGTTTTCGACAAGGCCTACAATTACTACCTTCAATTTGCTACTTGGACTGAAGAAGGAGTAAATTTTGTATGTCGTTTGAAAGACAATGCCAAGATACAGTTACAGGAAGTTTTGTTTGAAAAAGCGTTTTCAAAAGAAGAAT
>MWFC01000079.1 GCA_002071415.1 Bacteroidetes bacterium ADurb.Bin012 | reverse complement strand
CCTAAGTTATTCTTCGGGTTCTAACTATGGTTGGCATTTGCTGGGCAATCCCTTCCCTTCGGCATTAAAATGGAATGAATCAACTTACTGGGCATTAAGCAATGTAGCAGGTACGGCCAAAATATGGCATTGCACCAATAATGCGTATAGCGATATCAACAGTAATGGTATTATTCCCATTTCACAAGGTTTCATGATACAGGTAAATGGCGCAAATAATAGTATTACAATTCCTTTAGCATCGCGTGTACATAACAACACTGCCTGGTACAAGGCTGGAGATGCCAATCGTTTGTTACTGGTTGCCAGTCCAACCGATGGAAGTTCTGCACAGGAAAGCGTAATTCGAATCGAAGAGGGTTCTACCAATGATTTTGATTTTTATTACGATTCTCGTTTCTTGGCGGGTTATGCGCCTCTGTTCTATTGTATAGTGGGCAACGAAATACTTTCCACACAAGCTGTGCCTTCTATCGAAGAGGGCATGGAGTTTTTGTATGGTTTCATAAAGAACGACCGTCAGGAATTCAAAATCCGTCTGGCCGAAAATCCCTTTCCCATGAGGGTTTATCTGGAAGACTTGAAGACTGGGGTTACACAATGTCTGAGCGATAATCCGGAGTATGTTTTCACTTCGGTAGAAGGCGATGCTCACAATCGTTTTAAACTGCACATGGGGAGTGTGGGAATAGACGAACCCAACCCAACCAAGGTATTTGCCTATGCAGTTGGTAAACAGCTTTATTTTACCTTTGGAGGTGAAAAGAGAGTAGAGATTTTCAATACTGCGGGACAAATGCTTATGCATCTTACTACTGCTCAAAACCAAATACCTTTACCTCTTTCGTCAGGAATCTATATCGTAAGGATAACCACCGACCAGCAGACTGTATTCAATAAAATCTTCATTCGTAAATAACCATAAAAACCTCAACATAATGAAAAAGCTAAGCGTAAAAATGTTATTGAGCCTTTTACTGGCACTTTCCGCCATCAGTTTATTTGCGCAACAAGACCCACCACTACCGCCAGGTGATGCAAGTGGTAATGATAATAAAGCACCTCGTAATGGAGCTCCTTTAGGCAGTGGCATAGGTTTACTATTAGCCATGGGTGCTGCTTATGGTGGCAAGAAGGTATATGATTACCGCAAGCATAAGAAGGAAGATAATTAAACCTGAGTTAAGGAGGTGGATAGAGCCATGTTTTCTCACTAAAGAGGAGGCATGGCTTTTTTAGTAAAAAGGGAATGGAGTTTGGGAGTTAAAAATTGAAAGGCTGAAAATATTCTATCATTTAAGAAAAAATTCATAAATTAAACACGGATAGTTCCCTCCTCCTCTCGTCTTCTCATCTCCTTTCCTCCGTTTTCCCTTCCTCCCTTTTTAAGCCGTTGCAAATCGGAGGGTTTCAGAATAAGGAGTTCTTTGAACGAAAGTCTGCTATATTTCTGGAATACAAAAAGAAATATAATTGTAGCGAAAGCATAACTAAAATTGGTAGCCATTGCCGAGCCAATAATGCCATATCGAGGTATCCAGAGCAAGTTGAGGATAATATTCAACAGAAGGGAAGGTATCAGCGTCATGACGCTAAGCATGGGTTTTCCCAAACCCGCGAAATAGCTTTCGATGATTCTGAAGATCATGAAGATGACAATACCTGGCAAGATGGTTTGAACGACACGAATACTGGGAATGAAGGATTTTCCAAAAATCAAGGGCAGCAAAGGAGGAGTAAGGGCAATGAGAACCAAAGCGGCAATCAATGCTGCAGGCAGACAAATACGCACCATCAGGGCAGTGGTTTTGGCCATCATTCTTTCATTGGTCGCATTAGCCGTCCGACTCATCAGAACAACTCCAATGGCATAAGGCAATAGCCATAATTGTTCGGTAACGGAAACGCCAAGAGCATAATAACCAATTTCAGAAGGTTTGGCTAATTTCTGGAGCAAAAGAATATCCACTTTATAATTCAATTGAAGCATAACGAAGGCCAAAGCAAAACCCAAACCCTTACTGGCGAGGCTTTTGAGAATTTTGGTATCGAAACGGAAACTAAGGGCATATTGATGGTGAATGCGCAAGAGGAACACGAAAAATATAGTGGCTGTGGCTAATAAATTGGCTATAAGTGCTCCTGTGATGCCCCATTGAAGAATGCCAACCGTAATGGCAGTCAAAATTAGATTGAGAGTAACCGGTATCCAGTAAATCTTATTCGATGTTTGAATATCTTCCTTGCCAATAAATATTCCAGATGTATAGATGTTACCCAGTGCGAATGGAATAATGCACAAAGCCAGTAAAATCCAATTGGTTTCGAGCAATGGATTATTCAATATGGCATAAGCAATAGCCGATACGATGATCCCAACAGTAGAAGTCATACACAACATCACATAGATGGAAGAAATGGTTTGGCATTCGTTAAATTTTTTATGGCCTAGATGGAATACAGCCGAACGGCTCATTCCCAATTGCACCAAACCCATTACCACTTGAGGCACAACATATAAGGAAGTAAAGAGGCCATATCCTTGGGGGCCAAGAACTCGTGAAAGCAGAATGCTTATGCCCAGAGTACTGACCATGGCCAGAATATTACTGCCCATTACTCCGCTAATATCTCTTATAAGGCTATGTTTTGCCATAAATTCATATGCGAAGGTAAGGATTTCGACCCGAGCACGAGAATATGTAATTTCGCAGCCTAAACCACAAATTAAACAAAGGTGCATATTCCTTTCAACAAACCCTATTTTGGCCCGCGAGAAGCGTTTGCTACTCTTGGTGTGGCACTAAGTGGTCAATTTTCGGGTAATGGGAAATACACCCAAAGGTGTCAGACATTTTTTGAAAAGAGGTTTCATTTTGCAAAGACTTTACTTACCACTTCATGCAGCGATGCTTTGGAAATGGCAGCCATTCTTTCGGAAGTTGGGCCAGGCGATGAAGTCATCATGCCTTCGTTTACATTTCCTTCCACCGCCAATGCCTTCCTACTGAGGGGAGCCAAAATCGTCTTTGCCGATACCTTACCTGATATTCCCAACATCGATCCAAAAGCCATAGAAAACCTCATTACGCCAAAAACACGCGCAATTGTGGTGGTTCATTATTGCGGCATATCCTGCGACATGGAGGCCATTCAGCAATTGGCAAACAAGTATGGCCTTTTATTAATAGAAGATGCAGCTCACTCCATCGATTCCTATTATAAAGGAAAACCCTTGGGGAGCTTTGGCCATCTAGCGGCCTTCTCATTTCACGAAACAAAAAACATCATCTCGGGAGAAGGTGGCTTATTGGTCGTAAACGATGAGCAATTTACGAAACGAGCCGAAATTATATGGGAAAAAGGTACCAACAGAGCTGCTTTCCAGCGTAAAGAAGTCAATAGATACGAATGGGTAGATATTGGTTCTTCTTTTTTGCCAGCCGAAATGGTAGCCGCTTTTCTTTATGCACAGTTAAGCAAATTCGATCGCATTCAGAAGCTTCGTAAGAAAGTATGGCTTTCATATTATGAATACCTTAAGCCTTTAGAAGAAAAAGGATTTTTACAACTCCCCATCGTGCCTGAATATGCCAGCGTAAATGGAAATTTCTTCTATATCGCGGTGAAAGACGGTTACACTCGAGACGAATTGCTTAGATATCTGCAAAGCAGAGGCATACATGCCGTTTTCCATTATTTACCCCTTCATCAGAGCCCATTTTTTACTTTCCGACACGACGGACGAGCTCTGCCGCATACCGAAAAATTTTCGTCCACAATCATTCGTCTTCCCTTTTATCCAAGGCTCTCGAAAAGAAAGATCAAATTCGTTTGCAATGCTATTTCTTCCTTCTTCGAAAGCCCGCAAGCATATCCTGTCATGGTAGATCATCAGATGAAATGAAAAAAAATTCATGGAATCATCCATCTGTTATCCCTCATTCATGAATTCTTGAATAAAAGATTGATTTTGAGTTAAAAACCAAAAAATATTCTCTAACATAAAAATTGGACGGATATTGGAATATGTTAAATTTTCTTGAAATTTTATTTTTACGAGCAATTTGTAAGAATATTTGTTATACATTTGCACGTCGAAAACTTAAAAAGTTTTTTAAGTTTTCAAATGGGTAAAAATGTTAAGAGACAATATCATCAATACTTCAGTCAAGCTTTTCAGGAGCATGGGTATACGGAGCGTAACCATGGAAATGGTTGCTGATGAGATCGGTATATCGAAACGTACTTTATATGAACATTTCAAGACGAAGGACGAGTTGGTGGAGACCTGTGTACATTCAGAACTTAATCGGCTGATAGGAAAAGACACTTCTATTATTGAAAGGAGTTCTCACATTATAGAAACCTACCTTTTGTTTATGTGGAGTCATATTCAGGAATTACGTCAAACCAATTATCTATTTATAAAGGACTTGAGGCAGCTTTATCCGAGCAGCCTCTATTGCATGACTACTGAATTTGAATCGAGAATCAAGGAAGGGATAAAAAATTTCATTGAAAAGGGGAAAGGGCAGAACATCTTCAGGCCTGAAATAAATGTAGAATTAGCAACGATTATTTTATTCGAACAATTGCAAATGTTAATGGAAAATAGTGAAAAAATATTTTCGATGCATTACTTTTCACCCGCCGAAGTATTCGAGCACATTTCCATCAATTTCATACGGGGGATGGCTACCAAAGAAGGAGTCGAATTAATTGATCATTATTACAATGAGCACCAGCTAACCAATTAAACCATTTCAAAAGAGATTATCCAATATCAGAATATAAACAATAGACACGAGATATGAAAGTAAACTTAAAAATGATTCTTTGGGGAAGCCTGTTTATCGGTTTCTTTTTACTTTGCAGCATAGAATTAAAGAGCCAAAACGATACCTTGAGGTTAACGCTTCAACAAGCTGTTGACAGGGCTATCGAGCAAAACCTCTTACAGCAGGTTTCCTCACTCGAGATCGAGAGAAAACAAGCCAAGGTTCAGGAGTATATGGCAGCCTTGTATCCAACGATTCAGGGCAGTGGAAGTTATACGCGTAACATCAAGAAACCCGTTATCTTCATGCCGCCCGAATCGCCTTTTGGCCCTACTCTTAAAATAGGATCGGATAATGCCTACTCAGGTTCGCTTACCTTTTCACTTCCTTTGTTTGCGATGAATGTTTATGAATCTATCAAATTAGGAAAGATGGATGCCGAATTAAGCGTAGAAAAAGAAAGGGAAAACCGAATCAACCTCACCGCCAATGTTAGAAATACTTATTATAATGTATTGTTACTGCAACAAACGGTTCAGGTGTATAATAGAAGTTATCAGAACGCCATCGAAAACCTAAAAAATATTCAGCAAATGCAGGCTAATGGATTGGTATCGGAATACGATGCTATCAGAGCGAAGGTTCAGGTAGATAATCTTTATCCCAATCTTTTACAGGCTGAAAATATCTATCAGAATCTCCTCAACATATTTAAAATAGTATTGAATATCGATACCGATACTCCTTTGGTTTTGGATGAGACAGAATTACTAAAGGTGCAACTGGAAGAACTCGACACCATTCCTTCTACATGGTATCATGATAATCCGACTTTGAGGCAGTTTGGAATCAATCGTCGACTCTTGGGCATTCAGAAGCAAATGATTCGCAATAGCAATATTCCCATATTGGCAGCATTTGGCAGCTATACTTATCAAACACAGGCCAACGATTTCAAATTTGGCGATTACAATTGGGTGGCTTCTTCTGCAATAGGTTTACAGCTTTCCGTTCCGATTTTCAAAGGATTTTCGATGCGCCGTCAACTGAGCCAAGCCGAAATAGGTTTGCGTCAGCTCGATCTTCA
>MWFC01000078.1 GCA_002071415.1 Bacteroidetes bacterium ADurb.Bin012 | reverse complement strand
TCCGATTTTCAAAGGATTTTCGATGCGCCGTCAACTGAGCCAAGCCGAAATAGGTTTGCGTCAGCTCGATCTTCAGGAAACCTATACACGCAATAATCTTGAGGCTCAGATTCAAAATGCTAAGAATGCTATTTTTGCTGCCATTAAAAAGGTGAATGCAGCCCAAGGCAATGTTGAACTTGCTCAGAAGGGATATCAGATTGCCCGTACACGATACAATACTGGACAGGCCACATTGGTCGAACTGAATGATGCAGAGAACGCCATGATGCAAGCCAAGCTCAATCTCATCCAGGCCAGATCGGAATATCTAACTGCCAGAAATGAATACCAAAAGATTATCGGCAAAACATTGTAATTGCAATATAAAATAATTATACAAGAATAAAACATACAACCAACTATGAAAAAGAAAAACTTCATGGCAATAATGCTGCTTATAAGCGTAACCTTTCTGGTTTCATGCAGCAACCACAAAAAAGAATCCGATGCTACAATGCAACAAACCCCAAATGTAGTAACGGCCCCTATTGAATTCACCAATATCGAGCGGATGATCAAATATCCGGTCTCCATTCTTGCCTATAAGGAAAATCATCTTGCTCCGGCAACTGCGGGGAGAGTAGAAAAAATCCTCGTCGATGTGGGTGATCGTGTAAGAGCCGGTCAGGTGGTTGCTCAGCTCGACCGCACCAATTACCAGCAAGCCTATATTCAATATCAAAAAATACGTTTGGATTTGATGCGCATGGATTCTCTGTTGAAAGTCGGAGCAATCGCCCCACAGCAATACGATCAGGTAAAGATGCAATATGATATAGCCAAGACCAATCTTGAATTTCTCGAAGACAACACCACCTTGAAATCGCCCATCAATGGAGAAGTTACGGGAAAATACCTCAATGATGGTGAGATCTTTACTATGAGCCCTGCAGCAGGCGTTGGCAAACCTGCTATTGTGTCTATCATGCAACTGGATCGTTTAAAATTGCTAGTGGGCGTTTCATCAAAATATCTTCCCAATATCAAAAGAGGCATGAAGGTGGATGTTACTTCAGAAATTTATCCTGGAAAAATTTTCTCGGGAAGCATCGACAAGATTTACCCTATCGTAGATAATATGAGTAAAACTTTCACTGTAGAGGTAATTATCAATAATGAGGGTCGTATATTAAGGCCAGGCATATTTGCTACTGCCTCCATCGATATTGGTAAGGACCAGGTTTTGGTCATTCCTTCTTTTGTAATTCAGAAACAATCGGGAACCAACGAACGCTTCGTATTTATATATAAAGATGGGAAAGCCATACGCAAAATCATAGAAGTTGGAGATGTTTTGGACGATAAGGTCGAAATAGTGAGCGGCTTGAATCAAGGCGATGAATTAATTGTCGAAGGACAAATGGTTATTAAGGATGGACAGGCTGTAAATCGTATATCAAGGTAAACCCTGTCGGAAACTTAAAATTTTTAAAATCGAAAATATATGAGTTTATATAGTGAATCAGTAAGAAAGCCCATTACAACCATAATGATTTTTGTGGCTGTGATTGTGTTGGGAATATTTTCGTTAATAAATTTACCCATTGATTTAATGCCCGACATGGATATTCCGGCGATGAGTGTGATTACTTATTACCCGGGTGCCAGTGCGGAGGATATAGAGGTGAATGTAACCAAGCCTCTTGAAAATCAATTAAACTCTTTACAGAATTTAAAGAAGGTCATTTCCACCAGCAAGGATAATATCTCATTCATTCTTATCCAGTTTGAGTATGGAACCAATATGGATCAGGCAAGTAATGATGTAAGAGATTTACTTAGTCTTATCGAAAAAACCTTGCCCGATCAAGCCGAAAAACCCACCTTATTCAAGTTCAATTCTTCCATGATGCCGGTTGTAATTTATGGAGTAACAGCTCAAGAAAGTTATCCGGCGCTCGAAAAGCTCATCGACGAACGTATCACAGAAAGGCTTAGCCGTATTGATGGAGTAGGTGCAGTCACGGTAATGGGCAAACCTGAACGTATTATTGATGTGAGAATAGACCCACGCAAGCTGGATTCATACGGCCTAACTCTGGAACAGATCGGAAACGTCATTGGAGCCGAAAACCTTGCACTCCCAGCCGGTAGAATGGAAGTCGGGCAAATGGAATTCCCCGTAAGAACCAATGGAGAATTTAAAAGCAGCGATGTAGTAAAAGACATTGTTGTTTTCCGATCGAATGCAGGTTTAGTATATTTGAAAGACATAGCTCAAGTAAAGGATACCCTAAAATACATTTATGTAGATGAACGCATCGACGGGGAGGTGGGTGTAAGATTGATGGTACAGAAACAGAGTGGAGCCAATACTGTGCAAATTGCCAAATTAGTACGCGAAAGAATGGATGAACTCAGTAAGGAACTCCCTAAGGATGTTAAAATAGTTAAAATCGTCGATACATCTGAATTCATCCAAAATTCTATCAATAATCTATCGGAAACCCTATTATATGCCTTTATATTTGTTACTCTGGTAGTATTCATTTTTTTAGGCAGATGGCGTTCAACCTTTATCATCTTGCTTACCATCCCTGTCTCACTAATCGCTGCCTTTATCTTCCTTTACGCTATTGGTGGGACTTTGAATATCATATCGCTTTCGGCCCTTGCCATTGCGATTGGTATGGTAGTGGACGATGCCATTGTGGTATTGGAAAACATTACCAAACACCTCGAGCGAGGGAGTAATCCAATGGAAGCCGCAGTATTTGCCACAAGAGAAGTAGGTTTAGCCGTTGTGGCAAGCACCCTTGTAATCGTGGCAGTATTTTTCCCATTAACTTTAATGACTGGACTTACGGGAGTAGTATTTCGACAGTTAGGCTGGATCGTTAGCATTACTATTACCATTTCCGTTTTGGCAGCTTTGTCGCTCACTCCCATGCTTTCTTCGCGCATTTTAAAAAGCAATTTTTATTATAATTATCATCCTAATAAATTTTTAGCCGGTGTTAGCCGCTTCTGGGGTTACTTCGACGAATGGTATGCGAAGATTCTAAGCTATGCCCTTCGGCATAAGAAGCTTATCCTTTCATTGGCCTTCGTCATATTTATCGGAAGCCTGTTCTTGTTTAAGTTCATTGGAACAGAATTCATTCCCGAACAAGATAATGGAAGAATAGGAATTAATATTGAAATTCCTCAGGGAGTAAGAATTGACGAATCCAAGAAATTGGCTCGCGATTTCGAAGAGGTTATGAAACAAAAATATCCCGAAATCGAATTAGTTTCGACCAGTATTGGCATAGATGAGGAGGGTTCGCTTGCAAGTGCCGTACAACGTGCAGGTTCTTACATTATCAATATAACCTTAAGATTGAGCAGTGCAGAGGAACGTTCGCGCAGCATTTACGATATTGCCGATAGCTTGAGGAATGATCTGACAAAATATCCTATCATTGCTTCTTCTTATGTGAGTGTGGGTGGTTCGCGAAGTCAAATGGGTATATCTATGGTGGGTGGTGGAGGAAATAATGTAGTCGTCAATATTTTTGGTTACGACATCAACAAAACTAATTATATTGCCGATCAGCTCTCCTCTTTCATGAAAACTCAACCCGGTTTCAGAGATGTTACCATTTCTCGTGATAAAGACCGTCTTGAACTTCAGGTAATACCTGATAGGACCAAACTGGCTCAATTAGGCATGAATACGGCTATGCTGTCGAGTGCCATCAGAAATCGAGTGTTGGGATTTAAGGCCACAAAATACAGGGAAGAAGGCAACGAATACGATGTAATCGTAAAATATAACGATGAAAATTTGGTGTCGGTGGATGACATACGAAACATTACGTTTCGTGGTCCTCAGGGCAATTTGATAAGGGTAAACGATGTGGCCGAAGTCAAGGAGGTTTATACAACTCCAAACATCGAACACGAAAACAAAATACGCGTTGTAAGGGTGGAGGCTTCACTCAAAGGAACTGACCTTGGAAAGGCAACGGCCCAGATAAATTCGAAGCTAAAAACTCTCGATGTTCCCCCACAAATATTTGTCGAAATTAGTGGAGCAGCAAAAGACATGGCCGATACTTTCAGAGATTTGGGGCTGTTGTCCATTCTTATCCTTCTGCTCACTTATATCGTAATGGCTTCGCAATTCGAGTCATTGCGAGAACCTTTCATCATCATGTTTTCTGTACCTTTTGCCATCACTGGAGTTCTAATATCATTATTCATCACACATACCAGCATTAATATCATTTCGGGCATTGGAATAGTTATGCTGATTGGAATTGCAGTAAAAAACTCCATTGTTCTTGTAGATTTCATCAACCTGCTCGTGGGCAGGGGCTATTCCATCAGGGATGCCATTATTGCCGGAGGTAAATCGAGGTTAAGACCTATTCTCATGACCTCTTTTACAACCCTCCTTGGTATGCTCCCTCTGGCTATTTCTCATGGGGAAGGTTCAGAAATCTGGAGACCTCTGGGTATATCCATCATTGGTGGTTTGTTTTTCTCGATGCTCATCTCGCTGATCATCGTACCCGTAATTTACAGTTTGTTTGCTCACGCCAAAAAGAGAAGAGAAGAAAACAATAAAATTCCTCAGGAATTACACCTCCCTTCCGAATAATATCCGTTAGGTGTCAGCGCTATTTCTCGAAGTGCTGACACCTCATTTTCATCTAAAAAACAAAAAAATGAAAGCAGTATTTATAATTTTTAATCAGGCGATTACCAATAAAGTTGAAAAGGCCCTAGAATTAGCACAAATAAAAGGCTTCAGCAAATGGAACGAAATGGTCGGTGCGGGCTCAAATGAGGGGGAGCCTCATCTTGGTACCCATGTCTGGCCATCTTTAAATTCAGGTATCTTTACTGTATTGGAAGACGAAAAAGTGAAAACCTTGCTCAATTTAATCGAACAAATCAACAATATAGCAGAAGCACAGGGTATACATGCCTTCGTCTGGAATATCGAAACTATGGTTTAATCAACCCTAAATCTCCTTAATCCTATCCCCCTGAATAATTATAAAACCACCTTAAGTTTTCCCGACTGAGGTGGTTTTTATATTTTTGAAACGCATGAGCCGTCGACAAAGAAAACGGAAAACCGCCCAGAATTTGGAGATAATGGGCATGCATTCATCAGGAAAAGGATGGACCCTATTTCAAGGACGAAAGGTTTATTTCCCTTATACCCTACCGGGTGAAATCATTTCAGGAGAAATAATCTATGGAGGCTCGGAATTTTTAACCGGAAATTTGATAAGTATAGAAAAACCGCATCCACAAAGGCGAACACATATTTGTAAACATTCTGGCCTGTGTGGCGGATGTTCATGGCAGCATATTCAATATTCATTTCAGCTACTAATGAAGTGTCAAATCCTTGAAGAAGCTTTAAACCATAAGGGAATCCCCTTTAAAGAAATTAAACCAGTCGTTCCATCCGAAAATGAATTCTTTTACAGAAATCGCTTAGAATACTCATTTTCAGCCCAAAGATGGTTTTATGATAACGAAGGGAAAATAAATAATACAAAAGAACGCCAAGCAGTCGGTTTCAATGTTTCTCAATTAAATGACAGGATTATCGATATTACTGAATGCTATCTACAACCAGAACCTTCAGTCTTCATTGCCCTACAAGCCAAAAAATTTGCTCAGAGCCTGAATTTGTCTTTTTTCAATTTCAAGGATGGCAGTGGTATGATTCGTAGTATTGAAATCCTGCAAGACAATACGCCTAAGGTGATATTAATGGTTGGTTTTGCCATTCAGCCAAATGAAGAAGCATTTAGGTTTCTTGATCATCTTTACAATGATTTGTCAGCCGTAAAATCAGTTTTTTGGAAGATTTATTCCAATCCCTTTAAGTCCTTTGGTGAAAAAGAGGTTCATTTATTCAAAGGTGAATATCGATTTCTTACAATAAATAATATAAATAGATTCAGCTTTAGGCTGAGCCCTCAAAGTTTTTTCCAAACCAATCGTTTTATAGCTCCCAAGCTGTTTGAATATGTAGCTCACAAAGCTGGAGTAAAATCTGATGATACAATTTATGACTTATATTGTGGAACAGGTGTTTTAGGAATTTGTATGGCAAATCAGGCAAAAAAAGTCGTAGGGATCGAATTTTCTGAGGCGGCTATAGAAGACGCCAAAGAAAATGCACGTCTGAATGGATTTCATAACTGCACTTTCATTCAAGGAGATGTACTGACCACCTTGACCGTTGATTTTATTAAAAAATATGGGCATCCCGATATTGTGATCATCGACCCCCCTCGGTCGGGCACCCTTATCGAAATAAAAAAGATTCTTTTATTGGAATCTCCCCAAAAAATC
>MWFC01000077.1 GCA_002071415.1 Bacteroidetes bacterium ADurb.Bin012 | reverse complement strand
CAAAATCACTCATGGAAACAAATACCTTCGTAAAACTCTTATAGAATGTGCTTGGGGAGCCTCCAGAAAGAGAGACTCTGTCTTTTACTGCCGTTTTGGCACCTGAAAGAAATGAAGAAACATCATAATGCCATTATTGTAGCTATAGCAAGACAATTGCTCACAATCATCTGGACATTGCTTTCAAAAGAAGAAAAATTTGATAATGAATATCATTTAAAGAAAAACATTCCTTCTATTACCTCAATAAAGGTAGAATAAGGAATGTGTCGGATGGTTTGTAAAGTCTTTAAATTTGTGGTGGATCAATATCCCGTTTTCGCAAATTGACTATAGCAAACTCTCCGAATTGAACCCCGTGAAGAAACTTTGAGTTCGAAGAGGAAATTAATATTTTTAATGCGAAAGTCTTATCTCTTCCGCTATGTTGTACTTTGTTCTAAATATTCATAATATATTTATAATTGCTCATTATAAGCCATTTTTGAAAAAAGAATTATGAGATTTATAGAAGAAATTTAAGAATTAATCTTTGATCTGGCATATTGAGTAACAAGCATATAAGCTGCTACCAAACTCGAAAGCAGGTCAGCGGCAGGCATGCTGTACCAAACTCCTTTCAATCCAAAATGAGGCGGAAGTATTAATAGGAATGGTAAAAGAAAAAGCACCTGTCTGGTCAATGACATAAAAATGGCTTTGCCCGGCATGCCAATGCTCTGAAAAAAATTAGAAGTAACCATTTGGAAACCTGCAAGGGGGAAAAATATAAAGACAATTCTTAAACCTTCTACAACAATTTGTATCATTTGTTCATCTTTTGTAAAAATGGTTGCTACGGCATGAGGGAAGAGTTCACTCACAATAAAACCGACAGTCATGATAGCTGTAGCCAGCATGATGGTCAGCTTCAGTACCTTATTCACCCGGTCTATTTGTTTGGCACCAAAGTTATAGCCGGCTATGGGTTGCATTCCCTGGTTTAATCCCACGGCAATCATTACGAAAAGAGAAGCTCCTCTGTTGATAATTCCATAAGCTCCAACTGCCAGGTCGCTTCCATATTTGATCAGGCTTTGATTGACCACGATGACAATGATACTTGCGGCGGCATTCATAAGAAAGGGAGCCATGCCAATGCTTAGAGAATCTACAACGATTTTGCGTTCCAATCTGAAACTGTTTTTTTGCAGATGGATAAAATTTTCTTTATTGCTAAAAAATCGAATTTGCCATATCATCAAAAGAGTTTGCGAGACAACGGTGGAAATGGCAGCTCCTTTGATTCCCCATTTAAGACCAAAAATAAATAAAGGCGTCAGAATGATGTTGATTATCACCGTAGAAATAGTTGCCATCATCGATTTCGTAGGATTTCCAGTAGCCCTTAGCATGGCGTTCAATCCAAAATAAAGATGAGTAACTACATTACCGATGGTAATAACCAGCATATAATCATTTGCATAAGAGATAGTGGCTTTGCTGGCTCCAAAAAAATAGAGTATGGGATCGAGAAATAAGAGAACGATGAAGGTGTAAACCAAACCTAATAGGATATTCAGAACGAAAACATTCCCCAGGATTTTATTGGCCGACGCATAATCTCTTTGTCCAAGGCGCAATGACATCAAGGTAGAAGCACCAACACCTACAAGTGATCCAAATGCAGCGGCCAAATTCATCAATGGAAAACTGATGGCTAAACCCGAAAGAGCCAAAGCACCAACCCCATGTCCTATAAAAATGCTGGCCGTGATGTTGTAAAGCGAAGAAGCCGTCATGGCTATCACCGATGGAATGGAATACTGCAGAAGCAAAGGCCATATCCTCTTCGTGCCTAATTCCAGTGGAGAACCTTTTTGATCCATTAGTTTAATATCAAAAATGCCCTAAAATGACCAAATACATTTATCTGACCTCTTCCCTTATCGTCTCTTTGAAGGAAATCAGAAATTCGGCAAAATTACCACTCTTTTAAGATTAACCTTCCAATGTACTACACTTCCCCCCCTCCGCCGCACTACGAAGGATATAATTCTCTGTAAAGTCGTCAGACCTGCAAAGCATCTATGTCTTCCACTCTCTCTATCTCTACGTCTCCTTGCCTCTTCGCAATACGAAACGTTTTTTTATCTGTTGTTTCCCAAACCCTATTCCATATTTCTTTATAATCCATTCTCTATTCTTCCTTCTCCACCCTTCAAAACCCTTACCTTTTTAAGGTTTTATATTCGGATTCTTCACCGATTTACTCAAGTCGGAAGGCATGAGAATAATTTGCACTACATTTTCGCCCGAATAGCACTGCTGAGCAACTTTCTTCACCATTTCCGGAGTTAAGATCTTCAACATTTCAGGGAATTTCAGGATATTTTCATACGATTCTCCATCAAAATCACTTGTAGTAAGTTTATTCATCCAGAAATTATTTTCCTTGATATTTTCTGCCCATGTCTTTAGCTGATTTTCCTTAAAATTACGCATTTGTTCCTCCGTTGGACCCTGAGTACGCAATTTCTCGATTTCCTGATAGACGATGTGGGTCATGCGTTCGGCGTTCTCGGGATCACAGTCGAATTGAATACTGAGCTGGTATTGTGGCTGGGGATATTTCGACAATCGAGTTCTAACACTTGTGCCATAGGTAGCTCCTTCTTCTTCGCGTATAGTCTCTACAAATCTAAAACTCAATATATCATTTATAGCTCTCATGGCCAGGCGTTTCATGGAATCATAATCGAACTTTCCGGTAAGCGAAATAAATACCGTAGCCTTAGGGTCTTCCATATCACGCACCACTGTTTTTTTGATTGTGCCTTTGGGAGGTTGAATTTTCAGGTCCCTCCACTGCTCGTTTTTCTTCACGGAAGGTAAAGAAGCCAGGTATTTCTCAATCAGAGGTTTCAATTCATCGGGCCGAAAGCTCCCTACGAAGTAATAGGTAAATCCATCGGCATCGGCAAAACGCTGGTCGAAGATTTGTTTCATCAGGCTGAGGTTGGTTTCCGATAGTCGTTCGACGGTAAGGGGTTTACGATAAGGACTATATGAAGCCATAGTTACCTGTATAGTATCTCTGAAGGTATTTTCGGGATCGAGAGCACTGTTTTCGAGAAATGCTTTCAAACGATTCATGTGTGAACCATAAATATTCTCATCAGCACGTGCTTTCCCAAAATAAAGATGCAACAACTGGAATAAGGTTTCAAGGTCGCTTTTCGAAGAACGACCGTTAAATCCTTCCTTCAAATCATCGATATAAGGTGATAGGTCAACTAATTTCCCACTTAGCGCTTTCTGGAGTTCGGTAGCGTCAAAATCGCCGAGACCACTTTCACCAATGATAGCAGCAGCAAACTGAGCCGAAAGATATTCTTCGATAGGATAAAGAGATGAGCCTCCCAAACTGATTGCGGCAAATAAAATTTCGTCTTCCTTAAAATCGGTAGGTTTTATAACGACTTTAGCTCCATTGGACAATTTCCATGTTATCACACCTGTAGCCTTATCTTCGGAAGATTCAATCACTTTACCAGGTTTAGGCAATTCCGAAATAAGAGGCTTATCGGAAACTTTATCTACATAAGGAGTTATTTCTTCTTTCTCGATCCTTGCCAGTAAATCGAGAACTTCCTGTTCGGTAGGATAAATGAGGCCCTCTTTCTGAGGTCCCTGAACCACAATGACCCGATTGCTGTCCGTGATCCATTTCGAAGGTAAAGCATTAACCTCTTCGAGGGTAATACTTGGCAATAAGTTTTTGGCAAAAATATATTCGAATTCAGGGCCAGGTACGGGTTCATTTTCAAGGAAATGATTCATATATTGCCAAACCAGTTGTTCAGATTTGCGTTTATTGCGCTCGTTGAAGGCATTTTCGCGTTGTTTGAGAATTTCATTCTTTGCTCTTTCCAGTTCTCCTTCGGTAAAGCCATAACGTAAAACACGTTCATTTTCGGTAAGCAAGGCCTCTATTGCTCTCATGGCTTCTCCCGTTTTGCTGATGGCAATGGCCAAATAGGCATCTTTCGAACGAACCAAATTGGTATAAACATCATAAGCATAGATAAAGGGTGGATCGGCCTGTCGCTGCAATTCGCTCAGCCGGGCATTCATCATTTGATTGAATAACTGTGTAACCAATTGCTGGTGTAAATACTCTTGATTGCGTTCCTCAATAGGCTCATGTTTATAAACCACTTCAACCATGGTGAATTGTGCTTCCTTATCGGTTTCGATGGCTACCAAGGTTTCCTCATGATCGGGAACCTTTTCCACCACTCTTTCTCTGGCATTTTCTGGTTTAGGTAGAGTGCCAAACAGATTTACAATTTTCTGCTCAACGATTTGAGGATCGAAATCTCCCACCGCAATTACGGCCTGAAGATCGGGACGATACCAGTCGTGATAAAATCTCCTGACGGTTTCATAAGGGAAAATGTCAATGATTTGGATATCACCAATCACGTCGTGAACCGCATATTTCGAGTTGTAGAAGAGTTTTTTCATGGCTTGCTTATTCATGCGTTCCATGGCATTGCGGCCCGTACGCCATTCCTCATGAATTACTCCTCGTTCGGCATCAATCTCTGCATCCTCGAAGCTAACCTGCGAAGCCCAATCGTATAAAATCAGCAAGGCTGTATCCATCTGAGCAGGGTCGTTGAGGGGAACATTCTGAAGCATATAGGCAGTAACATCGTGGCTTGTAAAGGCATTGATCTCGGGCCCGAATTTCATGCCTATGGATTGTAAATAATTTATAATCTGATGCTTCTGAAAATGTTTGCTGCCATTGAAGGCCATGTGCTCGCAAAAATGAGCCAATCCGTTCTGATCGACATCTTCGAGAATGGCTCCAGCATTCACAATCAGATAAAATTCGGCTCTCTTTTCGGGCTGGCCATTCTTTTGAATATAATAAGTCAGCCTATTGGGAAGTTGCCCGATTTTTACCGAAGGATCGGTAGGCACTGATGCCTTGGGTTGATACTGAAACTGGGCATTAAGCCAAAAGCCCATCAATAAGAAGCCTGTGAGAAATAAAGTGCGTTTCATAAATTTTTATATTTAACTAATTGGTATGTCATCTATTAAAATATCTCCCTATTAGCATTGCATTTTGAGGACAAATATATAAACAATTAAACTATACACTACCAAAATAACCTATTCCTTTCCTTTCTTGATAACGAAAGACTTTAAATCAGCAATAAAACAATGGAATGAAGCACATCGCAGTGCTTTTTTTATTGCTCTCTCTATAAAATGATTTAACAACCTGAGATATTAATTGAAATCTAAATTGCAAGTCTAATCCATTGTTGTTAATCCATTCTATGAAAAAATATTCTTAAAAATTTAAAGAATGAAGTTTGAGCGGCATCCGTATGAAATATAATTCAGTATAATGATGCTAAATGGTAATCCATATAAGTATTCAAGAAGAAGCATATCTTTTCCGGATTTAGGGGTTTGAACAATCATTAAACCTGATTTACAGTTATTCGAATTTCATCTTAAAAAATTTTTCCCTAATCGCCAGCTTATCTATCTGCTGTGTATTATTCTCTGAATAGGCAGAATTTTCGTTTGCTCCTTGTAATGAGTTCTCCTCCAAGAAAAAATATTTTAACTGCGGTTTTGAAATTTTACTTATTAAAGTATTATATTTGATGTTGATGGAGATGAATGTATTCCACCAATGTATTTAGCTTAAATTCAATTATTTATATGAAGAAAATGTAATTGGTTTAATTTTTTGTTTGCTTTGGGGAGCGGTGTCTCCCTTAGTAGGGCAAATCGTTTGGGTTCCTTTCGATGAGTCGAACAAAAAAAAGTTTGCACCTTCCCAATCATCTCATTCCCGGCATTTATCTTATTAGGGTCTGCGATGAAAAATCTTCCAAAACATTATCCAACTTGCTTATTGTCAATAAAAACTAAAACCGTTTCCTATGAAAACCCAATTAAGCTCGAAAACATTAACCCAGCTTGAGAGCCTTAGGGATGCAATTTCCTTGTATACAGCAAGTTGAATTTTTAACTTTCAACTTTCGGGGAACACAAATTCTTTCTTGTAAAATGGCATCATGTAAATTCAAGTAATTAATGCAACTTTTTCAGGGGAAATAAGAGATAAAGAGAAATTATTTTTCAAGACTAAGGGGAAAAATAGCTTTTCTACACGATCTGGTACATCCATTATAAAAATCTCCTGTCTGCCGCTCAGGCAATGCTCGATGCAGTCGGCACGTATTATTTTCTCCTTATCCGACTGAATCTCATCGAGTTTATTTAAAATATGATTAGTGCGATGACGGGTCTTTTTGTTAATGTGGTAATTTTCGCAAAGTTTGTAGTAGTGATAAAACTTGCCGGTATTTTTATCTTTCTTATCTGCTGTTTTGATAAACATGTTACAAAGATATTTTGATAAAGATGCGGCAAAGATATAACAAGGAAAGATAAGAACCAAATAATAGGCAAACTTTCTGGGACTACAAAAATTCTTAAAAATTTAAATATTTAATAATCAGTAACATAACATTTAAAATCATAGCAAAAACTCTATTTTTCCCTGTTTTTTCAGGGTAAAATGCTCAAGTTGGGTTAAAATGAATTATTTGAAAATTCAACGAATGGAATTTCAATTGTTCGGTGAGTAAATAATTAGAGTCTGTCTATAAACTCAAATTGTTAATAACTTTTTGATAACTAATTAATTAAAACTGTTATTGGCAT
>MWFC01000076.1 GCA_002071415.1 Bacteroidetes bacterium ADurb.Bin012 | reverse complement strand
ATTTTTTAACACCAAATGAATTTTTATCACTAAATTTGTCTAACCAAAAAGTTGCATTTGTGACTTGAATTCAGCTTATATTAATATACATATAAAATAAGATTTATATCCCCATGCGGAATGCAAATCAAAACATTGATTAACCCTAATTTATCGATTTTACTTTAATACTCATAACCCTTTCTTTATCTTTCCTTTAGTTAAATTTACGAAAGGTGCCTACTACTATCGAAGAAAATACAATTGATGCTACTCCGCGATTTTTATTTTATATAATCCTTTAAAACATATATACGGTTTCATTTTTATTCTCTAAATAATTTCTTCAACAATTTATAACAGAATTATCTTGAATTTGATTACGATTTTGTATCTCATTTTCTTCATTGTTGCTTAAATTTGTCATGGTTTTCAAAAGAGGCAAAATGGAATGAAGAATTTTGACCGGGTTTTGTTTACGGAATAATTGAATTAGAACGTTTTAAAAACATATATCATGGAAAATTTGTCGATTACCCATCAGCTGTTCAGAATGTCGAAATTACCTTTTATTCAGGGATACTTGCTCAAAAAAGTCGATAAGTATCTTTATGATATTATCGTCGAAGAAAATAAGCGAAATCTCGAATCGGTAAAAATGAGGAAGTATCATTTCATTTCGGCCATGATGCACTCGGCGATGAAGAATGTGAGGAAAGGGCGAATATCCACCTATGCCATTCAAAGGCTCAATGAGGTGCTAGTTGAGAATGCTTTTTTCAAAGCGCCCGAGCAAATGAAAAATGCTAAAGAGGCATTTAAAGATAAATTTGGCTACGATGCCCCCAGTTTTATAACGCTTTCACCTACTCAGGCCTGTAATTTAAAATGCAGCGGATGTTATGCCAGCTCCGATCCTCATGCTATGGCTAGTCTCCCTTATTCTATCGTCGACCGTTTAACCGGCGAAGTTCATGATTCCTTTGGAAGCCGTTTTATTACCATCAGTGGAGGTGAACCTTTCCTTTATAAAAGCGAAGGACATACTTTAATCGATTTATTCGATAAATATAAGGATATGTTCTTCCTTGTTTATACGAATGGCACACTGATTACCAAAGAATTAGCACATGAACTTGCACGAGTAGGCAATGCCACTCCCGCCATTTCGGTGGAAGGATTCGAAAAAGAAACCGATGACAGACGTGGCAAACACGTCCATAAAAGAATCCTTGAGACATTCCATAACCTCCGCAAATCTGGAGTACCCTTCGGAATTTCAGTCACTGCTTCCAATAATAATATCCAAACCTTACTTCAGGACAAATTTTATGATTATTATTTCGATGGATTGGGAGCAACCTATATGTGGCTGTTTCATTTCTTTCCGATTGGCAGAGGCAAAGAACAATTCGACCTCATGCTAAAACCCGCCGATCGCCTCAAACTTTACGAGATGTGGGAAAAACAAATTGCCCAGAAAAAACATTGCATAGCCGATTTCTGGAATAGCGGAGTGCTTACCTGCGGATGTATTGCCTATGGCGGAAATCGCGGCTTCCTCTATATCGACTGGAATGGAAACATCATGCCCTGTGTGTTCGTCCCTTACTATCAACACAATATCATCGATTTATACAACTCAGGCAAGGATCTCACTTATGCCCTTCAATCCGATTTCATGAAAAATGGCCGAAAATGGCAACAGGAATATGGATTAAACAATCAAAAATCGCCTAACAACTGGCTCATGCCTTGCTCTATACGCGACCACTATGATAACTTTCGAAAAAATATTCTTACCCCGGAGGCAAAAGGTGAAAACCAGGAAGCTCAGGAAATCCTCGACGACTCCCTTTATTATGAAAAAATGACTTTGTTCGACGAAGAACTGAAAAAACTGACCGATCCAGTCTGGAAAAGTAAATATCTGAATGAAGGATGAAACCTACTACATTATCCTCTCTGGTAAAAATTCCAAGACAGTAGGATAAAATCGACAATATGGCCTAAACTTCCTAAATACTTTCATTTTCCTTTGCAAACCTATCTATCGAAAATTTTCCTTCCACTCAAATTGTTGTTTGAACGGCGAGGAAGATTCTATGGCAATGATTCCTTTCAACCATCTTGCGTTAAATAAGTATCCATCAGTTTACAATTTGGTTTCATTCGTAAACAATTTTTGAATGAAAGGATAGAACATTTTGATTGAATTGGTTGTTATTGAATAATAGTTCCATAACCGGCTCTGTTTTCAAAAGCTACCTTCTATTTTATAATAACCAATAAATCAATAATATAATATTAAATATCAAAAAAATCAACAGAAATTTAAAATTAGATGTCATAACATAATTTTTATATATTTACATATATTAGTAAAACTTTTAAAATGACTTATAAAAGAAAAACGAATGAAACATAAACTAAAGGATATCAACAATCAATAAACTATTAAAACATCTTAAATTATTAAAAACATGATAAAAGTTGGAATCATCATTGGAAGTACGCGACCCGGGCGCAACGCTGAAGCTGTTGGCAAATGGGTCTACGAAATTGCAATCAAAAGAAACGATGCCACATTTGAGTTGGTAGATTTGAAAGATTATAATCTTCCCTTGCTCGATGAAGCCATTCCGGCCTCCATGCACCAATACGAACATGAATACACCCGCAGATGGGCTGAAAAGATTGCTTCATTAGATGCATATATCTTTGTCACGCCTGAATACAATCATGCTCCCACAGCGGCTTTGAAAAATGCCCTCGATTATATTTATACCGAATGGAATAATAAAGCTGCCGGATTTGTCAGCTATGGTTCTATGGGTGGGGCACGTGCGGTAGAACAATTGCGCCAGATTATGAGTGAATTGCAAATAGCCGATGTACGCGCTCAAGTTTCTCTTTCACTTTTCACTGATTTTGAAAATTTCAGCGTATTCAAGCCAGCGCCAATGCACGATACCTATCTGAATACGATGATCGACCAATTGGTGGCCTGGGGCGAAGCCCTGAAGACGGTCAGGAAATAAACCATGAATGCTTCTGAAAAATTACCCGTATTCTATACCCCTCATGGAGGAGGACCATGGCACGTAATGGAAGATTACATGGGCGATCCTGAGGGATATGGAATGCTAAAAAACTATCTCGAAAAACTTGGAAAAGAATATCGTGAAAAAATAGAATCTCTTTTAGTCATTTCTGCCCATTGGGAAGAACCCTTGCCTGCGGTACATTTTGGCTCTAATCCTTCCATGTTTTACGATTATTATGGATTCAACAAATAGAAAATAAATTCATAGCATTAAATAACCCATCATTTTCGCAAAAGGATGAAAATTGATGATGAAATCAACGGACACCTCAGAAATGAGTATCGTAGAGGTTTGATCAATCTTATACGAAGAAGCGAACGAGCTCAACCGCTTATTGGATAAAATCAAAGAAAAGGATTCTAAATGTCACTCAAAAAGAAAAATCCATTCACCGCTATCGGGCTTCATCAAATTTCGGTATCAATAAAATCGAGCCTTGTCTTGCTCGAACTTTTTATTTTGTTTTCACATGAATACTTCCTGAATGTGCAGAATATTCTGGAGCGTAAAGACATTGCAAACTTGCAAAACCGCTGCTGTAGGATCCTTTCTGAAATACTCTCAGTGAATATTCATAGACTCTTTTCCCGCGTGGGAGGTATTCGAAAAAGAATTGTGTAGCTACATCACTATTGGTAAGATAATAAGCGGTACCGTTCTGCCATCGATAACCCGAAATTACATCCATGGGTTCGAAACCCGTAGCCCTGTAATCCTTCAAATGAACATAACTCAAGTCGTTGTCGTTTTCGACGATGAGGCGAACGACTACCTTATTACCCGCTTCGAGCTGCCGGGAAGGAGAAATCGGCATCAAAACGGGTCCTGATGATTCTCCTAACCTTTCCATAAAAAGTTGCTTTTCGATTTTTAAACCACCACTGGAGGCTTCTACTTCATCTATTGGCTTGAAATATTGAACGTACATTCCTCCCCAAATAGGTATATCATTGAGATTTTCGATATGAATCTTCATTATGTTGGGAATATTTTGAGAATTTGTCCATGTCTTCCTGAAATACCCACTTCCAGCTTCAATGGCTAAATCTCCCGATTCGTTTGCCAAAAGACTTTCACCGTTAACAGTAATTTTTACTGGCTTATTTTCATTCAAAAGAGGTTTCCCTTTCAAGAGCAGGGCATAAACCGCCTCAGTCGTAGCCATGGAGGTTCCCCAGTTTTGAGTCCGTTTTTTATAAATCAACCATTTTTTCATGTTCTCTACATCCGAATAATAGCTTTCATCATACATAAAGGCTTCTATCATGGCAGCTTGGGTTTCCAATTCACCTTCGGCCATCCATCTATTGTGTTTTCGTGCCCAATAAAGTCCTTTCTCATTGTCGAAAAGAGCCCGGTCGCGGAGCGATTTCAAAATTGTTCGCGCTTGCCTATCTTCCTTATTTTCGAAGAAAGATATGGCCAGTAAGGCTTGGGTGCCCAAGGATTGTTTTATCCAGTCGCGCCTGGCCAAATTCATATAATAATCCCATGATTCCTTATATTTTTTATCAATAGGAAAAGCATTTACCAATAAACTTCTGGCATATAAATATTTAGCCATAGTATAACTCAACTGGCCTTGATAATTTTTATCTCTAACCAAATGTTCGAGTTCATTCTTATAATCTTCCAACACTCGTTGGTCGAGATAATCCACTGCCGACGAAAGAAGCTTGTCCAATCCATCATAATCTTCAATATCAATCATCTGTTGATGTAGGAGCCTGCTCAAACCTTTCACAATTTCCAAAGTAATATATCTTGAATCGGGCATACCCTCGAACCAGTTAAATCCGCCATTGGATGATTGCATTTGACTAATCTTCTGAAAAGCTATCTGCAAGTCATTGTTCATTTTATTTTCATCGAGAAAATCGGCTAATTGATTTTTAGAGGCAGATTCAGTTTCGGCTTGGCCTACCCATGGTGTTTCATTGAGCACAATATTTTTCAAATCCTCATTTTTCTGAAGATTCGACTGCAAAGCAGACGGCTGATATCTTTTCCATGCTTCAATAACAGGCCGGATGGAAGGATTTTTCTCGATAATGTTTTTCCCGATGGCATTGGCATAAAATGAGGCAAACCATGCATCAACCGATTGGCGTTCGGGCAAAGAAATGGAGGGCAAGGCTTGAAGTACAATCCATGCAGGATTTGTAGTAAACTCGAAGGTTATATGGGTTCGACTATCATGCAAAATTTCAGGATTCATAGAGATTTCGAAATCGGTAGTTTGCGAAGCGGCAGCAAATAAAGGATGCGCATCGCCAAGCCAGATTTGGTCAGACAGAACAGGAATCAGGTCTTCGAGAGCATCACTATGGCTTTCACATTGCGCAGTCAAGCGATAGCGCAAAACACTTGTGCCTGAGGGAACTATTATCTTCCATTCGTATTGATCACTTAGTCCTGCTCTGGTCGAAAAAATCTTGACAGAGCTGTCACCTTTCGCTATTAAATGAAGAGGTTTGTCCGAAAGTAAATCGAAGAATTCGAGACGAATGTTGCCTTCCAAGTCATTATCGGACATGTTGGTGAGTTTTGTCGGGAAAATCAGTGTATCGCCTTCACGCAAGAATCGAGGAGCATTCGATACGACCATAAGCTGTTTGGCGGTAATAATTTCTTTCTCGATGAATCCAAGTTTCATGTCCTGCGTATGAGCAAACAGCCGGAATTTCCATCTCGTGAGCGATTCTGGCATCTTAAATTTCAACTGTAAGCGTCCATTGCTATCAGTGGTCAAATGCGGCATGAAAAAGGCGGTTTCGCTGAAATCCTTACGAATTGAAACTTTTTTTGGTGTTCTATCATCATATATTTTGTTATAGACCATCACTCCTTCATCAGCTTCTAACTCCTCAGCATTTTGTGTTACCACAAGCTCGTAGTTTGGTTGTTGTGTTTTTCCAGCCGAAACTGCACCTCTATACATTTTGTATCGTGCATAAACTGGATAACCAAACCAATCTATCCTGTCGAATTTTATTTCTTTAACAGGTAAGTATGGCCCAATGTTGCTATTCAGATAATATCCCCCTACGCTATTTTGATTAAAAATTCTCCACCAGCTAAAAATAGAATTTGGGGAATAAGAGGGAATATTCCAGGCTGAATTTTGGAATACGTCGAGGGAGGCATCATACATATTGGCCAACACTTCCGCTAATACTGGCTTGTTTGAAGGTTCTTTCAGGCTAATTTGCCAAGTCTCTTCGGCACCGGGTTCCAACGTCGAACGAAAGGTGCTGAGCGTAAATTCGATTTTCTTGTTCGAATAAGGAACTTCAATGGTTTGGCTCTCATAAAAAACATGATTGTTCTTGAAAAATAAGAGATTGATCTTAAAATTCCCTCTATATCTTTCTTTTACAGGTATTTCAACCAACTTTTGCTGATTGCTTAGTTTGATCCAATCTTCCATGATCACACTGTCAGGGAGTACAACCTGAAGAAAAATTTTCGCATTTTTTTCGGATGAACCTATTATGAATCGAGCCGTTTGTCCTGGTTCGTAAGAGTTTTGTTCAGCAACAAACCACAAAGGTGTAGGATAAGGTGGCTTTTTTTCGTGAGTGTCATATAAAACAAAGTACCTCTGATTTTCAATTGGCTGGCCAAATGTATCAATGGCATAAATACTGACCCTGTAAACACCTGAAGGCCAATTCCCGAATTCATTTATTCTTAGAATGCTATCTTTCTTTGTATCATAACCTTGTGACAGCACAACTTCTCCTTTTTCCCATTGATCGAATTCATCTTCATTCTGAAAAGGATATTGAGGGAAAGCCGTTTGGAAGATATTCATGGGAATAACAGGTAGGTCGGGGTTACTAAAAGGTCGGGGATAATAGATTTTCTTGGGAGAAATCATCCGATTGATATAAATAGTTCCGCGCGAATTC
>MWFC01000075.1 GCA_002071415.1 Bacteroidetes bacterium ADurb.Bin012 | reverse complement strand
AACCCTGCGTGGCCCTCGTGGCGGAATTATCCTCATGGGCAAGGATTTCGAAAATCCCTGGGGACAAAAAACACCTAAAGGGGAAATAAAGATGATGTCGCAAATTCTCGACTCTGCAGTTTTCCCCGGCGTGCAAGGCGGCCCCCTTGAACATGTTATTGCAGCAAAAGCCGTGGCCTTTGGTGAAGCTCTTACTCCCGAATATTTCGAATATATCAAACAGGTGAAGAAAAACGCCGAAGTAATGGCAAAGGTATTCATCGAAAAAGGGTATAAAGTGATCAGTGGAGGCACCGATAACCACCTCATGCTTATCGACCTCAGACCAAAATTCCCAGAAATCACCGGAAAACAGGTCGAGAATACACTTGTTAAGGCTAATATTACCTTGAATAAGAATATGGTACCATTCGATAGCCGTTCACCTTTCCAGACATCCGGTGTAAGAGTCGGAACACCTGCCATAACCACTCGAGGCCTCAAAGAAGACCAACTGCCTTCGATTGTCGAAATGATAGATGAAGTTATCTCTCATATCGACGATGATTCTGTTATCGAAAAGGTCGGCCATAAGGTTAAAGAAATGATGAGCGCTTACCCTTTATTCGCTTATTGATGCTTGCGTAATCGCTGTATGAAGAGACTCTCGGTGATAAGCTAAGATTGAAACAGAAGAACTCAGAGAAAATGCGAATTCATATAATTTCGATTTTCTTACCATCGGTAAATTCTCCTATAAGGCTTGCCTGATGAATGCCAGCTTCATGCAAAGATTCTAATAGATTTTCAGCCTCTTCGCTCATAACAGCAATCAACAATCCTCCGTTGGTTTGAGCATCGGAATAAATATACTGAAACGGCAAGGGAATATCTTCTGTAAAAATGACATCATTCTTTACATATTCAAGATTTCCCTTCGATCCTCCGGGAACTATTCCTGCCATTGCAAAAATTTCTACCTCAGGCAAAAGAGGTATTGCCCTTCTATACAATATAGCACCCAGATGACCGGGTTTGCACATTTCCATCAGGTGTCCCAGCAGGCCAAATCCAGTTACATCAGTACATGCTGTTACAGGGAAGGAAAGCATAATTTCGGAGGCTTTCTTATTCAATGTAAGTAAATTTTTAAGGAAAATCTCTTCGGTAGATTTTTGTAATAATCCTTGTTTTAAAGCGGTTGACAGTATTCCTGAACCTATTGGTTTGGTCAAGATAATTCGATCACCAGGTTTAGCTCCACAATTTCTCATAATCTTATTGGGATGAATCGTTCCTGTTACTGCCAGTCCAAATTTGAGTTCGGCATCATCTATTGTATGCCCCCCCATAATAGGTATGCCTGCTTCGGCCGCCTTATCGGTTGCTCCTTTGAGGATATTCTCGAGCACTGCGAGAGGTAAACGATGAGATGGAAAAGCAACTATATTCAATGCAAAAAGCGGTTTGGCTCCCATGGCATAAATATCGCTCAAAGAATTGGCCGTAGCAATGGCTCCAAACTGATAAGGATCGTCAACAATAGGAGTAAAAAAATCGAGAGCGCTTACCAAAGCCAGATTCTCATCAGTTTTATATACGCAGGCATCGTCCGAAGTTTCGTAACCCACCAGCAGATTGGGCGAAGAAATGAGCAGAGGAATCTTTTTTATCACTTCTTCCAGAACCGCAGGTTGCAGCTTACAAGCGCAACCCAAACCCTGTGTAAAATGCGTCAACTTTATGTCAGTTTCTCGGCAAACCCATAAAGGAGGATTTTCTCTACGAAGTCTTTTGACAGTCAAAATAATTTCTTCGACGGCTCGGTCAATCTCGTCCTCTGTGGTATATCTTCCTAACGAAAATCGTAAAGTACCCATAGCAAATTCGGGAGAAAGATGCATCGCCTCTAAAACATGGCTGGCCTCCTGTTTCTGAGAATGACATGCAGCACCTGTCGAAACGGCTATATCGCTCAGTTCCGAAATCAAAGCATTCGCTTCTATACCTGCAATACTAACATTCAAAGTATTGGGAAGCCTGAGTTCGGGATGTCCATTCAGTTTGACGCCATCGATTCTCTGAAATAATCCAGCTTGCAAACGATCTCTCAATGATTTCAGATGAACATGATCATTTTCCAATCGCTCGTTAACCAGTTTACAGGCCATCCCCAATCCAGCAATATGTATCACATTTTCCGTCCCTGGCCTCCATCCAAACTCTTGAGATGCACCATGTATGATTTTTTCTATCTTTACTCCTCTTCGAATGTATAAAGCCCCTATTCCCTTTGGTGCATAAAACTTATGCCCGGCTACCGACAATAAATCAACGCAAAAATCATCCACCTTAACAGGTATTTTCCCTATGCTTTGAGCGGCATCTACATGGAATAAAATCCCGTGCTGCTTTGCTATCATTCCGATTTCCTGCACGGGTTGCAGACTACCTGTCTCATTGTTGGAATGCATAATGCTCACGATAATGGTTTCTTCGCTTATAGCAGCCCTGAATGCATCTAAATCCACCCGGCCAAACTCATCTACGGGTAAATAGGTAATCCTGAATCCATGACTTTCGAGCCAATGGCAGACTTCAAGCACCGATGGGTGCTCGATACAGGAAGTAATGATATGATTGCCTTTCGAACGATTGGCTAAGGCTGCACCTTTGATAGCCATGTTGTTCGACTCGGTTCCACCGCTGGTAAAAATGACTTCATCGGGTTGGCATCCCAATAAAGTCGAAACTTGTCTTCGCGCTTCTTCGACGGCCAACCTGGTTTTTTGCCCCAGAACATAAGCACTGGAAGGGTTTCCAAAATAAACCTCCATAAACGGTTTCATGGCCTCGATTACTTCTGTGGCCAAAGGTGTAGTGGCATTATAATCCAGATAAATGAGATTCATCGTTTTTTCGGCAAAATTAGACAGTCTCGAAAATATTATCTATCGATAGTTAAATAATTTTACCTTTGCATTTTAAGCCAAATCAGGAAATCTGAATCTAAGACATTAAGTTTCGAATAATGAGGAAATATTATGAAAAATAGATTGATTACGGTGATAGGTGTTTTAGTAGTCGTCCTGGGTGCATGTGAAACCGACATAGATGTAAATGCCGATTGGAAAGATATAACTACTGTTTATAGTATTCTCGACCCGGCTGAAAAAACGCAGTATGTTCGCATCAACAAGGCCTTTCTGGGCGAAGGCAATGCATTGGAATATGCTCAGATAGCGGATTCTATCAATTATGATACTTCTTACATAGAGGCACGTATAGATGAATATCTTAAAGGTGAGCTCGTTCAGTCAATGAAACTGAAGCCCTTATGGATTCCACGAAAAAATGACCCCAATAGCCCCTTTTACAATCCCAATTTCCCTTATGTTCTGGTTTATATGGCTCAACCAAAAAATTTCTATAAGATGTCTGGAAACGATACCATCTGGCTAAATCCCGATAGCGACTATCATCTGGAAATCTTCAATCGCCATTCGGGAAAAACTGTTACTGCTTCCACCATTATAGTGAAGGATTTCAACATTTCGCGTCCTTTGTATAATCCCAGCAAACCCTTTTTGAAAATTCTGAATACCGATGGCCAGAACACCATCAAATGGAGAGCTGCAGTGAATGGGAGAAGATATCAGGTGATTTACAGGTTTTATTACAAAGAAAGCCCAAATCCAGGCGATACGGTAATAAAAACTACCGACTATCATCTCGGAGTTATTAAAAGTCAATATACTACAGGAAGTGAAGATATGGACGTTAGTTTCATGGGTACATCTTTCTATAAATATTTAGGATCCTCTATTCCTGCCAATCCCAATGTGAAAAGGATAGCATATCAGATAGAGCTGATTATTGCCGTAATTCCCGAAGAATTCAACACCTATCTGGAAGTGAACGAACCCAGTTCGAGTATCGTTCAAGACAGGCCCGAATATACCAATATTGAAAATGGATATGGTTTATTTTCAAGCCGTTATATAAAATCACGTTTATATTTTGTAGATTCCGAAATGGCAGCAGGGATAAAGACGTACTTCCAAACTATTGATGGCAGTTTTATTGTCCCCTGATTTTTCCATTTCGAATAAAAACCTCTTAAACAAACTGCCAGAATGACAGAGCGAACAGTTTCGATATCATTCTTATTTCATATTAACAATCAATCGAATAATAATTTTTTTACCACAAAATCGGTGAAAGAAGGCAGTACTTTGTGCATTTTATAAAAAGAAGATTGCTTTGGCATATAGATTGCGAGAGGGGTAAGCGATTCAAAAGTAAATTCAATAACTCTAAAATTCGTATTGAAAATGAGTAAAATAATAGGAATAGACCTTGGGACGACAAACTCTTGTGTTGCTGTGATGGAAGGTAATGAGCCGGTAGTAATACCTAACAGTGAAGGACGTCGTACTACTCCATCGGTTGTAGCCTTCACCGAAAATGGCGAGCGTAAGGTAGGGGATCCGGCAAAACGTCAGGCAATCACCAATCCCAAAAGGACAGTTTTCTCTATTAAACGTATGATGGGCGAAACTTACGACCGCGTTCTGAAAGAAATAGAACAGGTGCCTTATAAAGTTGTCAGGGGTGATAACAATACCCCTCGCATTGTTATAGATGACCGGCAGTATTCACCTCAGGAGATTTCTGCCATGATTCTTCAAAAAATGAAGAAGACGGCTGAGGATTACCTTGGACAAGAGGTTACCGAAGCTGTCATTACTGTGCCAGCTTACTTTAGCGATTCACAGCGTCAAGCTACAAAAGAAGCAGGAGAAATCGCAGGCCTCAAGGTGAGACGTATTATCAATGAACCTACAGCCGCAGCTCTGGCTTATGGTCTCGATAAAAAACACAAAGACCTGAAGGTGGCAGTTTACGACCTTGGAGGTGGAACTTTCGATATATCCATACTCGAATTGGGCGATGGCGTCTTTGAAGTAAAATCAACCAACGGCGATACACACCTTGGTGGAGACGATTTCGACCAGGAAATTATCAACTGGTTGGCCGATGAATTCCAGAAAGAAGAAGGCGTCGACCTGAGAAAAGACCCAATGGCCCTTCAGCGTTTGAAGGAAGCCGCCGAAAAAGCCAAAATAGAACTTTCGAGCTCCCTCGAAACCGAAATCAATTTGCCTTATATTATGCCAGTGGATGGAATTCCCAAACATCTGGTAAAAAAATTGACACGAGCCAAACTCGAACAACTTATCGATCATTTGGTACAACGTACCGTAGAACCCTGCCAGAAAGCCCTGAGAGATGCCGGATTAAAACCCTCCGATATCGATGAAGTTATTTTGGTGGGAGGTTCCACGCGAATTCCTATGGTACAAAAACTGGTAGAAAATATTTTTGGTAAAACTCCCTCGAAAGGCGTCAACCCCGATGAAGTGGTGGCAATAGGAGCTGCAATTCAGGGGGGCGTTCTTACAGGCGAAGTTAAAGACGTCCTGTTGCTCGATATTACTCCTCTTTCGCTGGGTATAGAAACTTTGGGTGGAGTAATGACAAAATTGATTGAAGCCAATACCACTATTCCAACCAGAAAATCGGAAATATTCTCCACAGCTGCCGATAATCAGACCAGTGTAGAGATTCATGTTTTACAAGGTGAACGTCCTTTAGCAAAAGACAACAAGACCATTGGCCGTTTCTATCTCGATGGCATTCCACCTGCGCCACGTGGAGTTCCTCAAATCGAAGTAACTTTCGATATAGATGCCAACGGCATTTTGAATGTTTCGGCTAAAGATAAAGCCACAGGCAAGTCGCAACAGATTCGTATCGAAGCTTCTACGGGCCTCACGGAAGAAGAAATCAAACGAATGAAAGCCGAAGCTGAAGCTAATGCCGAAGCCGACCGCAGAGCAAAAGAAGAAATAGAAAAGGTCAATCAGGCTGATAACCTCATCTTTCAAACCGAAAAACAATTGAAAGAATATGGCGATAAGATTCCGGCCGATAAGAAAGCCAATATCGAAAATGCTCTCAACGAACTGAAGGAAGCTCATAAACAGCGTAATATAGCAGCTATCGACTCGGCTATGACTCGGATGAATCAGGCATGGCAAGCTGCAAGCGAAGAAATGTACAAAGCTACACAGCAATCATCGCAACAAGAACCTCATTATGGAAGCGAAAATCAAGGAAAAAGTGATGGACCAGTAGAAGACACCGACTTCGAAGAAGTTAAATAATACATCACTAATGTGAATCTTTAACATTAGATTTATAATTCCTATTGTCCTAATAAGGTAAAACTCCTCCAATTGAAAAAATGGAGGAGTTTTTTTATTATCCTCCAAAATTCAAGCTAATACTGAGTATCTTGTTTTAAAGGTTGCGACTTGTTGTAAAGTCTTTTCTAACTGAGATTTCCATTTTTTCGTCTAAAGACATTCCCAAGATTCAAGGCATTTCTACCTTACCGATGAATAGAAGCGTGTTGGTAGTTCGCTCACGAATGCTGAAAATAAATGGTTTATTGATGATAAGTTGATTGAGATTAGCGGAGGTATATGCCATTCCAATGGTGGTAACTGCTGCAGCTTCGGTTCCTTCTTCATCGAGTTCGATAAATGTATTTTGTTTTACAAAACTGATATATATATTTTCGTCGGAAATGCCACTAAAATCGGCCATGTCAGGATCGAAGGCATCGGTCATACCCATCGTTTTGAGCTGCTCATTGAGTTTCTTCTCGTAACTGAAATCAAATTTAGGCATCGAAAGATGAATTTTCGAAGGCTCTATAGATTCAAAAGAGGTCATCAGTGAATTATATATATCAGAAGTGAAATTGCTTAAAAATTCCGATAATTTTCCTGTTGGTAAAAGTATGTCCATCACAAAATTCTGCTGATTATAAGGCATTTCCACCGCTGTGAAATCGTTTGTGCCATAAATTTTTAAAGGAATCTCTCCATTCATCATAGAAACTTTCAGGGGAACTTGTCCTTCAGGATAAAAGAATGCATCAGTAGTGAGTTTTTTATCAAAAGAATA
>MWFC01000074.1 GCA_002071415.1 Bacteroidetes bacterium ADurb.Bin012 | reverse complement strand
ATTTAATACTCCCCATTTTTCAACCAACGAGTTAGTTTTTTAAGTTTTATGGACGCAGAAATAAAAGAATATATAGATTGCACGTCTAAAGATTGGCTGTATCAAGCGCATATTTTGGAAGTGATTGAGCATAAGACCTTTTTGGAAGACGGGCCAATTGTTTTGAAACGTATAGACAATGAGGATTATATGCAGATTCCTCTGTTCAGACAGGTCTCATCCCTGTGCCAAACCGTCCGGGAAGCGAAAACCCTCAAACTCACAGCTACCGGCAACCTCCCAAGAGCAGTGGTACACGGGATTTATAAACTCGGCATTCCGGATCATTATTATGAGGAGAATATCGCTCGGCTACGGACTGAAAATGATTGGTACACGGTGCCTCTGACCAGGCTCCTGGCAGAAATGGGGGGGCTCATAAAAAAACGCTCCAATGCCCTAATCCTTACCAAAGAGGGTGAAAAGGTGCTGAAAGACAGGCATTTGTTGCTAAAATCAATTTTGATTACTTTTGGGCACAAACTCAGTTGGGCGTATTTTGACTTATTTGAGGATCGTTCGCTCGGGCAACGGAATTTTGGCCTTTCGCTGCTTTTGATGGCAGACTACGGCAACCAGCCCAGAGATGCCCGCTTCTACTCGGAAAGGTACTTCTATCAGAACTCCCATGGAAGTAGTAGCAGGTACGCACAGCTTTGTTACAATACAAGAACGCTCGACCGGTTCATGCAAAACCTGGGACTGATTACTTACCATAAGAGGCATCGGTTTGGAGAACAGGAGCAAATAACTGTCGCAAAAACACCCCTCTTTGACAAACTTTTGTCCATTGACCGGAATTTTGGGAAAATCAGTTATCGGGCCGAGACCAATGCCGAGGCCGAGGCCGAGGCAGCTGTGCCGCTTTACCGGTTGCGCATATCCCTAAACGGCGCACAACCGGCCATCTGGCGGGAATTCGTGGTCCCTTCGGACATATCGCTCGTTAACTTTCATGTGGTGATACAGGCAGTGATGGGCTGGACCAACAGCCATTTGCACCTGTTCCGGAAAAATGAAGTCGAGTACACATTCAGATACCAGTCGGATGACTCATGGGATGAATGGGGCTATGTGGACTACGCAGGAATGAAAATTGCTGATTTAATGACTGACTGTGGCGATTCCGTTACATATCTTTATGACTACGGTGACAACTGGAAACATACCATAGAATTGCTGGAGGTCATCAAAAACACCACGCTCCGGACCGGGAATTTTTTTCTTCAATGCCTTGCCGGAGAAAGACGATGCCCGCCAGAAGATTGTGGAGGGGTTCATGGTTACCATGAAATGTTGAAGGTGTTGAAAAACCCCGCCCACAGTGAATATAAAGATACGGTGACGTGGCTGGGAGATGACTTTGATCCCAATTATTTTAACCTACTGGAAGTGAACAACATACTAGCAGGTTACTGTTATGGGCCATGACTCATCCTCAAGCTGCCGCGCCACTCCGCACCATTCTTCCACTCTGCACCATTCCTCCACAAGGCGCGGGAAAAGACTCGGCAATGATAAGCATACGTTCCAGACAATTTAGATACAAAATACAGCATAGAGAGGGACTGATTTTATATTATTTTCGAAACCAAAATTCTTTTTACTGATGCGTATGGCGTATGGTGACTTATATTTATTTGCAAAAATGCCTAAACTTCTTGAACGATTCCGGTGTCCTTTCTTTACTTCTACAGGGATAACGCTATCCTGTATTTGAAGTACAAAATCAATTTCTGCTTTTCCCTCGCTTTGCCAATAAAATAAATCATACCCTTTATTTACAAAAGCCTGTGCTACATAATTCTCGGCCATTGAACCAAGAAAAATATTATGCACCTCGATGGGAGACAGCATAGTTTGTAAGGGAATCCTGGAGTGTAAGGTGAGAATCCCAATATCGGCCATATATAATTTGTAGTTCGATAAATCTGCATAAGCATTTAATGGAATAAACCCATGTTCTAATCGTTGGCACTTTAGGACTATACCTGCAAATTGAAGCCAGTCTATGGCTTCTCCGAAAATTGTCGCAGTGCCCCCCCGTTGTACTGTTTTATACTGAAATTTTCTGTTATCCTTTGCCAATTGTGCCGGAATTGAATTGTAACAGGCTCTGATCTTCACACTTGTTGCCGAAGTGGCATATTTTGACATATCTGCTATGTATTGTTGCGCGATATCGTTCTGAATTAATTGAACACTGTTATAGCTTCCTGTCTCAATGAATGAAGATACTGCTGCCGGCATTCCCCCCACGATCATAAACTGCTTGTGATATTTTAATGCTATTTCATGCAGCGCATTAGGCATTGCCAGATCTTCGTCAAAATGGGCCTTGATTTCTTCTGATAATTTTTCCCTGTCCATAGCCCATAAGAATTCCTCAAAATCCATTGGGTACATATTTATTTGCTGAACCTTACCTACAGGGAATGAGTGTTTATTCCTATTGATTGTATTCCTATTGATTGAAACGCCAAGTAATGATCCGGCCGCTATAACGTGTTGTTCCGGTGCCTGTTCGCAAAAATATTTCAGCGAAGTCAATGCCTGCTCGCAGACTTGTATCTCATCAAAGAAAATTAATGTATTTCCAGCATTCACGTTAACTCCTTTTGCTGCTTCCAGGTATTGAATTATTTTGTCAGGTGATAATTCGGTTTCCAAAAATTTGCAAAAGTTGTCTTCTATTTCCAGATTCAGATAGAGCAAATGTTCATATTGTTCTTTGCCAAATTGTTTAATGATATAAGTTTTACCTACCTGGCGTGCCCCATTTATAATTAAAGGCATTCTTTTAGGATTGGTTTTCCATTCAGAGAGCAATTTGCTTATTTTTCTTTTCATTGATTTACTTTTTAATTGAATAACACCACTCAAAAGTAATATTAAGTTCTAATAAATCAAAAAATTTTGATTAATATGAACATAATGATCATTTTCAGGCTGCTGCCGCCAACCACCGACCTGGATACGGTGGATGTCAAAGCAGGTTTCCTATCTGCTCACGTTTTGCGCACTGTATAGGCAAGGGGCCATATCCGGCATCCCTTTATGCAGCAACAAAGAGAACAAAGGGAATCTTAGCCGTGATTTTACTTAAAGGATAAAAATTTCTATCTTTGCTGCGACTAATCTAAAGTAGTGGTTTGGAATAGTCAATTTATTCTATTTATAAGTTTTTTGTAATATGTATTTTGAAAGAGATATATCTAAAATTATAATCGAAACTAGCGAAACTTTTCCTGTGGTCTTGCTTACGGGTCCGAGACAGGTGGGCAAATCAACGGTTTTAGAAAAAATTAGAGAGGAAAATCGTTCTTTAGTTACGCTTGACGATCCCTCAATTCGCGTATTGGCGCAAACAGACCCGGCTCTTTTTTTGCAGACTTACGAGCCTCCCGTGCTGATTGACGAGGTGCAGTACGCTCCGCAACTTTTTCCGTATATAAAAATGATTGTTGATAGACATAAAGAAAAAGGAATGTTTTGGCTTACTGGTTCGCAGCCGTTTCAACTAATGGAAAAAGTGTCGGAATCGCTTGCAGGCAGGGTTGGCATTCTGGAATTGCAGGGACTTTCGCAGGCAGAGAAAAATCAAAACGCGGGAGAGCCATTTTTGCCGGATACGCTAAAACCGGTCAACCGAAAGCCATACAATGTTAATTCGATTTACAATTTGATATTAAAAGGTTCTTTTCCTGAACTTTATGCTACTCCACGCCTTAACCGTAATACGTTTTATGCTTCGTATCTTAAAACGTATATTGAAAGGGATATTCGCCATTTGACAAATGTGCAGGACGAGCGTTTGTTTCTTACTTTTTTGAAAGTGGCAGCCGCACGGACAGGCCAACTGCTGAATTATGCCGACATGGCAAAAGATGTTGGTGTTACGGAAGTTACCGTCAAATCCTGGGTGTCACTATTACTGACTTCGGGGCTTGTTTATCTGTTGCAACCATATTATAATAATCTGACAAAAAGAGCCATTAAAACTCCTAAATTGCATTTTACTGATACAGGGCTTTGTGCCTGGCTTAGCGGATGGACTTCAGCTGAAACGCTTTCGGTGGGAGCAATGGGGGGAGCGATTTTTGAGAGTTACGTTGTAAGCGAAATTGTTAAATCTTATATTCATAACAATACACAGGCACATTTTTATTTCTACCGGAATAAAGAAAAGCAGGAAATAGATTTGATTATTGAACGGGATAGCGTGTTTTATCCGATAGAAATAAAACGAACCGCCTCACCACGGGAAAGCGATGTGAAAACATTTGGTTTACTCGAAAAAATTGGCATGACGACAGGCAAGGGGGCAATTGTTTGCCTGTATGAAAATCTTTTGCCGTTGAACAGAAAGGTTCAGATTGTGCCGGTTGGATATTTGGGTTAAATACCGGGCCATGATTCTGGCAGATAACATGGTCGCGTTCTTAATGCTTCAGATTGATGCATCAAGCAGACGCTGCTACTAAACGTTGCTGCTACTAAACGTTGCTGCTACTAAACGTTGCTGCTACTAAACGTTGCTGCTACTAAACGTTGCTGCACCTAATGCACTGCCACTATAGGACGCTGCCACCAATCAGCTGCCGCCTATCATTATGATCATTTCTTGAAAAAATATTATCTTTGTGAACTGAAAGGAGGAATAATTACTGCTATTAGTTCACGAATACACAAATGAATATTTTACCGGAAATATACCAAGACCTTGGAATTAGGAAACATACTATATACACCATCATATATATCTCTGGAATATGTTCTCCAAAGATCAGGTGTGATTGTTTAATATGACACACGCATTACCAGTGTTAGCTATCTTTCAAGAGAATTGACAATTGATGACCGTTTATTTAGCTATCGCAGAATTAAGCAAGACATCATCATGGAAGGTGCCGGTATTTTCAGAGACAGCCATAGTGTAAACATGGCTACGCCAGAAAGAGCCTTCCTTGACATTCAGTACCTCAATAAAGATTTCTATTTCGACAACCTGAAGCCTTTGGACAAACAAAAGATTGACAAGATAATCCCTGCCTATAAGTCAATATCATTGCAAAAAAGAGTTCATAAATTATTTTACGATGCTGGATATAAACAAGCATAAGCTATATCTCTTTCAGATTCTTAAAGATATATATGAAGACAAGGAACTCTCAGGGATACTTGGTTTTTGGCCGTTGCCCTGGAATTAAAAAAATTTAGAGATTAAGAGCTTATGGACACAGAAATGAAAGAATACATAGATTTCACGTTGAAAGATTGGCTGTATCAAGCGCATATCATGGAAGTGATTGAGCATAAGACCTTTTTGGAAGACGGGCCAATTGTTTTGAAACGTATTGAAAATGAGGATTATATGCAGATTCCTCTGTTCAGGCAGGTTGCATACCTGTGCGAAACCGTCCGGGAAGCGAAAACCCTCAAACTCACAACTACCGGCAACCTCCCAAGAGCCGTGGTACACGGGATTTATAAACTCGGCATTTTGGATCATTATTTTGAGGAGAATATCGCGCGGTTACGGACTGAAAATGATTGGTACACGGTGCCTCTGACCAGGCTCCTGGCAGAAATGGGTGGGCTCATAAAAAAACGCAGCAATGCCTTAATGCTCACCAAACAGGGTGAAAAGGTGCTGAAAGACAGGCATTTGTTACTGAAATCAATCCTGATCACTTTTGGGCACAAACTCAGTTGGGCGTATTTTGACTTATTTGAGGATCGTTCGCTGGGGCAACAGAATTTTGGCCTTTCGCTGCTTTTGATGGCGGACTACGGCAACCAGCCCAGAGACGCCCGCTTCTACTCGGAAAGGTACTTCTACCACAACTCCCATGGAAGCAGTAGCAGGTACGCACAGCATTGTTACAATACCAGAACGCTTGACCGGTTTATGCAAAACCTGGGACTGATCACTTACGATAAGACGCATCGGTTTGGAGAACAAGAGCAGGTAACCGTCGCAAAAACACCCCTCTTTGACAAACTTTTAGCCATTGACCGCAATTTTGGAAAAATCAGTTATCGGGCCGAGACCAAGGCCGAGGCTTTGGCTGTGTCCCAGGCTGTACCCGACGCTGTGCACAAACCTGAAGCTCAAGTTCAAGCCCAGGCTGTGGCCCAGGCTGTTGTGCCGCTTTACCGGTTGCACATATCGCTAAACGGCGCACAACCGGCCATCTGGCGGGAATTTGTGGTCCCCTCGGACATTTCGCTCGTAAACTTTCATGTGGTGATACAGGCGGTGATGGGCTGGACCAACAGCCATTTGCACCTGTTCCGGAAAAAAGGAGTCGAGTACACATACAGATACCGGTCAGATAATTATTGGGACGAAGAAGGCTATGTAGACTATGCGGGAATGAAAATCGCTGATTTAATGACTGACTGTGGCGATTCCGTTACCTATCTTTACGACTACGGTGACGACTGGAAACATACTATAGAATTGTTGGAGGTCATCAAAAACATAAAGGTCCGGACCGGGACTTTTTTTCTTCAATGCCTTGCCGGAGAGAGACGATGCCCGCCAGAAGATTGTGGAGGGGTTCATGGCTACCATGAAATGTTGAAGACATTGAAAAACCCCGCCCACAGTGAATATAAAGATACGGTGACCTGGCTGGGAGATGATTTTGATCCCAACTATTTTAACCTCCTGGAAGTGAACAACATACTAGCAAGTTACTGTAAAGAATGTGTGTGAAACAAAATATAAAGATGCTGTGTTATATTTCATGGGCGATACCATATTCCTAAAACAGGACACCATGGCAGGGACATGCTACGTTGATAAAGGACAGCCTGGTAGTCTTTGACCACGAGTAAGAGCGGGGCGGTTGAGTGCCGCGTACTCTTGATGCATTTGCCTATATAACAGATCGTTAACAAAACAGCTCCCCCAGGGAGCTGTTTTGTTATAATGCTAAAAGTCAACGTGATGCATCAAGAATGCGCGGCACCCCAAGGCGGTGCGCCAAAGTTCTTTGGCGCTTATTATAATGCTGCTTTGCAGCACTCAATCACAATTTTGGAATTGAAATCCAAAATTGTATATTTGCATTATGCTGATAACTCGTATTGCAGAAAAAGAATTAAAGTCATTAGCCGGGCAGTT
>MWFC01000073.1 GCA_002071415.1 Bacteroidetes bacterium ADurb.Bin012 | reverse complement strand
GGTAGCTGCATAACGCAGACTACAGGTTAAAATTAATGATGGACTCAATTTACTGCTTTTACATAGGTGCTTTGCATCAGGCGGGCTGACGTGCAAACTTGGAGCTTCGTGCTTCTATTTAAGTTCAGTGGTGGTTGACAGTTTTGTGCTCCGAACTGAAAGTCAGCGAAGCTAAACCCACCACTGCGCCAAGCGCCAAAACGTTAATTACAAAAAAATCTATTGGTTTATGCTGAATATGATGTTTTAATAAATTTAGAAAACTCATATACTATCCTGAAGAATCCAGATAATAGATTATATTTACAGTGTTCAAATATTAAAAAGCCATGAAAGCGCTTACTTATTCAATCTTTGTTTTGCTCATCTCACTATTTAGCGTTTCATCCCTTAATGCACAGGTCGTTCAGATCAATCAGACCTTTTCTTCCGACAGCATCTTCACCCCCTTTTCAGGAACAGCGCCTGTCTATTCAATGAACTTTTCAGGTGGGATAAACCTGCTCAGCGACTCCAGCCTAGTATGGGTGGTCCTGATCGATACATATGGGAATCATTTCCTGGTTTTTGAATCTTATCCGTTGATCACCCTTGAGAATGCCTTTGACACCTTGTGGGCCTCCGATGAAACAACTTATCCTGGGGCTGGGGCAAGGAACATACTGATTGCATCTGATTTACTGGATTATCATGAACCAATTGTCAGTGAGACCAAGATGAAATCATCTTGGAGAGACCGTTTTTACTGGACATATACACGACCAATTATGTCTGATTTAAAATTTTTCCTAATCCTGCAAAAGATTATATAATTACTGAATATCGAAAGAATGATTCTAACGAGGAAGTTATTCTCGAAATGATTGATTTTAATGGTAAAATAGTGCGATCCTATAATTTGCCAAAAACTGAAAACCAACAGTTGATCTCTTTACAAGGTCTTTCCGGGGGCACATATTTTATCAATCTATATAAAAATAATTCCTTTAAAGGAGCCTATAAAGTTATTGTAATCCGCTAATTTACTTACTTATGAAATTCAGGATTCTTTTTTCAGGGATAGTTTTCCTTTCTGCATTATCCAATATATATGGCCAATGGCCTGTAATTTATGAAGATTCGATTAATGTTGTGCCAGACCGGGTATGGGAACATTATGATAAAGGCTATATTTTTACAGGAGAAAAATATCTTGGCTGGTCATATTACGGATGGATAAATAAAACAGATATTAACGGAGAAATTTTATGGGAAAAATCATATGGAAATCCATCTGATAGGACTAAATTCTCATCGTCACGAATTACAACTGATGGGGGATTGATTATATCAGGAGGATCAAATAAACTTTCTTCAAGTTGTATTGATCCAATTATCGTTAAAATAAATGCCTGTGGAGAAAAAGAGTGGTGTAAAATCTATAGCGCCCAATGGTGTAATAGCTGGGCTCAGGATATCGAGATCCTTCCGGATGGTGGTTATTTAGCATTGATCAATCGTTGGAATAATAGTGAAGAAGATTGAATCTGGTTATTCAAACTGGATAGTGTGGGTGATATTATTTGGCCACAAACGTATGCAACGGATACAGCTTTTTTTTCTGAAAGTCCACATTCCTTATTAAAAACGCAAGATTCTTGCTTGGTGATAACCGGAGAAGCATATTATCCAGATTCCACTTATCCCGGGCATTGGATTCAAAAAATTATTCTGATTAAAGTAAAACAAAACGGAGAAGTAATTTTTGAGGTTCCCTGGGGATCAAACAATGGCATATACTGCGATGGCCGGGCCTCTACCATTGATGCAGCCAATAATATTTATACTGCCGGAAGAAGGGCAAGAACCATGGCTCCTTCTGGTGATTCACCTTGCTTATTCAAAACCTCGGCCACAGGGTATCCGGTTTTTTATAATGATCTGAAAGAAACATCTACAATGGGTATTGCAACAACAATTAATTGGTTCCAAGATTCTACCTTAGTCCAATGCATGTATTGGGGATCACATGTTGGAGTAGATACAACCGGTTTGGTTAATACAGATTCATTTGGCACTATTATCAAAGAAAAACCTTTATTGATTAACTATGGAACCGGTGCTTTTTGGGGATCTGATATTACCTTTAATAACAGGTTAATTCTTGCTGGATCAGTTTATTCTGGCAGTACTTTTAGTGTATATCTATACAAGGTTAACTTCGATCTCGAATACGACAGTATTTATACCACCCCTTTCACCTACGACAACTGATGTCCATATTCTATTGTTTCGGACACTATTCCCCTGGATGACTGTGAAGTGATTGTATCTATTGATGATCCCATTGAACATCCGGAAAAGACGAGGTTAAGGGTTTATCCGGATCCGGCAAAGGAGAAAGTCACAGTTGAGATGCCGGAGTATCTAATCAGAAAATCAGAAGGTAATGGAATCTCTGCCACAACATATTACCATCAGTGGCCTGAGGTGCGAATGGTGGTGTTTAATCTGTTCGGGCGAATGATATTCAGTAAAGAAATACAACAAAGTGAAAAAACCGTGTCAATAAATATTTCAACTTGGCCAAAAGGGATGTATTTGGTCAGCATCGTATTCATGAATGATATAGTAGGGAGTGGTAAATTTATTGTGAATTAGGTGTAATCTTCCAAGGAATGAGATTCTAGTAAGTGAAAACCATGAGACAGCAAGCCATAACTTCTAGTATACAGAGTCTTGAAATACTATGTCTTAACAGTTGGGCCCTTCGTATAAAGTGCTTAGTTGTGTATTAGTCCCTATAAATTAGGACGAGAGTATAGATAAAAATCTGTACTTTTATGTCTATGAAAAAAAATTCACCAAAGAAGAGAAGCTTCAAATTATTAAGGAAGCCTCCCAGAACGGGGTTAACCCAACCTTTGAAAAATATGGAGTTTATCAAGCATCATATATTATCAAATAAACATAATAGGACGTGTACCCAATGAGATAGTGGTGGAAGAAATAAAAAAATATAAAGAAGGATACTGACACTGATTATGGATATATTAAGATGACTTATTATTTGCTCATACTTGGATATCTTATTAACCATAAGAAGGTTTACAGGTTAATAATCAAAATCGATTCCTGAGCTTGAGGGAAGTTCCTTGTCCTCATCCGAAATCCCTCGATGGGATAGAGGATGAGAATTTAGAAAAAGAAATGTCCGGCGCCGAAACATTTCCACAACCATCATCGGTATAACAATCGCCGTTGGTTGTTCCTTGTCGACGCAAAGTTCTTTAACTTTTTTTAATTTTGTAAAAACCTTCTATACGATTGTTCGAACAATAGGGGTTATGCCCTGCTAAAGATCTGGTGTCCATTCTGCAATGTTGTACAAAGATTCTATCAGAATTTTTCTGGATTGATTTTCTTAGATACCACAAATATTCTCCATGTTTGATACATGAATTTAGCTTTTAGATCTGGTAAAATTTTCTTGTTAAATTTGTCGCCAGACATTTATTATTCAAATTTTGTAAATTAAAATGAAAATCTGCAAAAGATGTATTTTAAATGAAAATTATCCGGGTATAACCTTTAATGATGATAGTATATGTTCATTATGTATCAGTAAAACGGATTTTATACCTAAGGGTGAAGAAAAATTAATCAGGATTTTTGAAAAAGCCAGAAAAAGAAATAAGAAATATGATGCTTTGGTACCTTTGAGTGGAGGCAAAGACAGTACTTATATTCTACATTTAGCCGTAAATATTTATAATTTAAAAGTCATTGCAATGACTTATGATAATGGCTTTATGAGTGAACTATCGCTCGACAATATAAAAAATGCGGTGGATATAACAAAGGTTGACCATGTTTTTTATAAACCCGATCAAGAACTACAGAAGAAGATATATAGGATAATGCTTCTAAAAACTGGTGATATTTGTGGAGCATGCGATATTGCAACCAGGGCATGTATTTTAAAAGCTTCGTTGGAATATGATGTCCCAATAGTTTTATACGGTACATCTCCCTTAGAAGATAATTCTTTTGTTCCCGATTCGATAGAAGATATTGGACGTTTTAAATATGTTCTAATAAGTTCTGGTGAAATTAATGACAAAGAGATCAAGGATTTTACGATATATCCATGGCTTAATGACTTAATATTGTCGTTCAATAAATTAGTTGGAATCTATCCCAGAGAAGTAAGGCCTTTATTTTACATAAAAAATCCATCCGATAAAGAAATGGGTGAAATAATTTCGAAAGAATTAAAATGGAGAGACGATGGTCGGGAATATTCACGGCATTTGGACTGTATTGCCGAACCTTTTACGAATTACATAAGGAATAGAATATATGGTTATGAAAGAAGAATTTGTCAATACAGTAATATGGTCAGAAATAATGAAATTTCAAGAGCACATGCACTCGAACTCTACGAAGATGATAAAATTGATCAGCCTCCTGAAAATTATATTGAAATACTGAATTATTTGGGATTAAACGAGAAAGATCTCGATCAAATTTTATCGTATAAACCCTTGATGTATGAAGATTATTTATCAAGAATGAATAGGATATATCAGTGGCTGGCCAAATTTAAAAGATTCTTACAATAAACTGAACCAATGAAGATCATCTCAATCATTGCCGAGAACTGGAAAGCCGATGGAGGAGCCGCATTTGGCGTTGTTCCCAAGACAATTTGGGGGAAATTATATCCTGCTGATGACGATAATCTGCAAAAGATTACCAGCAGGTGCTTACTGGTTGACACGGGTTCGAGGGTAATTTTGTTCGATACAGGCATGGGAAACAAACAGGACGAAAAGTTTTTCCGGTACCGCTATCGTTTTGGAGATGATAATTTATTTGAAAATCTGAAATATGCAGGTTATTCGGCCGATGACATCACCGATGCGGTCTTTACACATTTGCACTTCGATCATTGTGGAGGAGCCTCATGTTGGAATAGCGAAGGTTCGAAGGTAGTACGTGTTTTTCCGAATGCCACCTATCATGTTTCGAAAGCTCAAGCCCAATGGGCCTTGTATCCCAATAAAAGAGAAGCTGCTTCGTATCTGAAAGAAAATCTCGAACCTATTTTCGAAGCTGGCCCTTTGAACCTTATAGAAAAGCCCGGGCCATTCATTCAGCAAATTGATTTGCGTTTCTATAATGGACATACCAGCGGTCAGATAATCCCTTTCATCCATCTTAACAACCAAACCGTCGTTTTTGTGAGCGATTTTATCCCATCTTCGGCTCATCTGCCTTTGGTATATATTCCTGCTTATGATATCCAACCTTTGATTACCCTTACCGAAAAGGAAGAATTCCTTCACGAAGCCATTGAAAAGCAGTATATTTTAGTTTTTGGTCATGATTACTTCAACGAAGCTGCCACCGTAATCATCAAAGGAAAGGGTTTTCAGGCCGAGAAAATAGGTAAACTATCCGAATTTATTTGAAAATTCAGTTGAAAATAATTTATCTTATTGAATTTTAAAGTATTGCTGAATAAACTTTTGAAAGAAATAGTAAAAAACAAAATAGTGGTATAAATCATTCATATACAATATTTTACAAACAAACTTTCAAAACTGTAATTTGTTAGTGCGAATTTATTTTTATTAGCCCGTAGGTAAGAGCAAGGTCAAGTACTTCTGAAAAGTCAGAGGGCTTAGCGATGATATTGAGGTCGGGGCCGATAAAAAACATGGCAGGTGTAACATTAATTCCATAGTCGATTGCCGGCGGTGTATCCCATCCTTTTCCATCTGCAATTACAGGCCATGTGTAATGATTATTTCGTACCGAATCTTCAACGGCTCGTAAATTAGTATCGATCACAACGGTGATTATTTCCCACTTTTTTTGATGAGGTCGAGCATAAAGAGAGGCTATTTTGGGTAAAAGTGCCGAGCAATGGTTACACCAGCTCCCCCAGAATATCAACAATACATAGTTACCTTTATAGTTGCTGAGTTTTATTTCATGATCCCTCAAATCTTTTCCCTTGATTTCGGGGGCAGGCGAGCCTGGTGAAAGACGCTTCGAAATCTCTATTCGGGAGGTAAGATGGGGATTGGTATTTATACAATTTCCCTGTTCGTAACGTTCGGAAATGAATTGCACCACACGCTCGAAACCGAAGTTCTGAAAGCCATCGAGCAAATATTCTGTAATCATATCATACGCTTCTGCATAAGGCTGAAGTATACTCATGATTATTTTTATTCCTTCTATCAATGAGATTTCTAATTTCTTTTTATCGAAGTTGGGATTTGCATATAATTCCAAATATTCTATCACAAGCCTTGGATAAGCATTGGTATAGAGAAGACCCTTGTCGTCGAAAGAAATTTTATCGAAAAAATGTTGTTTCAGAAAATTTTTCCTTTCTTCACCTAAGAGATTGGGGCTAACGAAAGGTTTTCGTCGAGTCATCAAATATTTACCAGCGAGATTTTCCTGGTTCTCGGTAATGATTTTGTTTAAGGTTGCCTCGTAGTCGATTTGCCGTAAATTGTATTCATCGATAATTTCTTGATAGAAAGGAAGTTCATGAGGATACTCATCCAACATGTTTTCCAAGAGTTCCTTGATTTTCTCGTATCTGACTTCGTATTTGGTAAATTTTAGGAAGTCGGTATTTCCCTTCGAATCTATAAAATTCAAACTGTCCTGCAAGGCCGATATATTCGTGTGAAAGGTAAGGCTTTTGCCATCGTAAAAAAATTGAAAACCATCGTTTTGCTGAGTAAGTATGCACATCTGGGAAGGAGGAATATATTTGGGAACAACCAGATTAACTTCTCCATTTTCGTTGCACCTGAGCGAATCGAATGCTCTTAGATTTTCACCATAATAATAAGCAATTCCCAATTTCATACCGGCAGCACCTTCTATCTTTCCGCTAATTGATGTTTGGCCTAAGCATGAGTAGGAGAGGAGAGATATTACAGAAATCAAGATGAATTTCGATATATGGTTTTTCATAAAATCTTGTTGCAAATCCATAAAAATGTTCGTAAGCCCCACAATTAACAAATTTATGCCGTTTTAGTCAATTTATTATCCAATTTACTACACTTATTCATATTTTATGAAGTGAATAAACATATAATAGAAAGTGAATCAATAAGTAGAATATATGAATGATGAGTTTTGGTAATTCTCTATTTGGAGTTTAGGGCGAAGATGAGATAAGCGGTTATCTTTGCACAAACTGCCAAAATATGGACGAAAGCGAAGTATTGATTTTGAGAAGCAAGATGGAGAATTTAACTGAAGATGCGGCTTTAAAGGAAGTTGCGGAGTGGTTTCCTTCGCGAGTATGTTTTGCCAGCAGCCTGAGTGCCGAGGATCAGGTGATTTTGCATTTGATTGCCACTCAAAATCTTCCGATACGTATTTTTACGCTCGAGACGGGGCGGCTTTTCGAAGAAACTTATGATTTACTCGAAAAATCCCGTTTAAGGTACAAAATCAATATCGAAGTAATTTTCCCTGATTATAAGCGAGTGGAGAAGTTGGTGAATGAAAAGGGGATTAATCTTTTCTATTATAGTGTTGAAAACCGTAAAATGTGCTGTAGCGTTCGAAAGGTTGAACCTTTAAGGCGTGCTCTCGAAGGAATGA
>MWFC01000072.1 GCA_002071415.1 Bacteroidetes bacterium ADurb.Bin012 | reverse complement strand
GCTCCCGGAATATTTGTTCCATTGAATTTCCACTGATAATAAAGAGAATCCCCAGTTGCAGTGATATTTAGTGTAATACTATTTCCTATACAAGTAGAAATTTTATGGGGTTGAACCGTGATAACGGGAGGAATGTTGATAGTCAGCTTAGCAGGTACAGATAATTCAGATCCACAAGTGTTGGTTACTAAACAGGTATAAGTGGCAGTATCGCTATAAGTTACTGGATTAATCGTAAGGCTCGATGAAATTTTCCCTGGCATAATCACACCGTTTTTCATCCATTGATAATTTAGTGAATCTCCTGTGGCAGTAATCGAGAATGTGGCGGTATAGCCGGGACAAGATGAAACCTTTTTAGGTTGAACCGTAATATGGGGTATGAGATTAACACTTAAGGTAGCTGGGTTGGATAAAACTCCCCCACAATTATTGTAAACCCAACAGGTATAATCACCAATATTGGTCAAACTTACCGGATTGATAGTAATGGATGGTTCGATAGCACCTAAAATATCGATTCCATTCAAACGCCATTGATATTTCAATGAATCTCCCGTAGCGACAACATAGAGCGTTTCAGAATCTCCTAAGCACGAAGATGTTTTCTGAGGCTGAACGGTGATAACAGGTAAGAGGTTGATATTTAAAACAGCGGCATTCGAATATATTTCTCCGCAATTATTCCAGATATGACAAACATAACTTGCCGTATCGGAATATTGAATGTTGTTCAGGATCAATGTTGCTTGAGAAGCCTCTGGAATTAGAGTTCCATTTTTCAGCCATTGATATTCCAACGAATCACCTGATGCTATTACAGTGAAGGTAGCAGTTTGTCCAAGGCATTTCGAGAGCTTATGAGGTTGAGTTATAATAACCGGAGGAACATTCATATTAAGATGAGCATTGGTCGAAGTAACTGTTCCGCAATTATTATTAATAACGCATACATAGTTCCCTGTATCTGAATAATGAGCGGGTATAATATTAAGTGTGGAATTCGTTGCGCCAGCTATATTTCCCCCATTTTTTCTCCATTGATAATGAAGTGAATCTCCCGAGGCAATAACGGTAAAGTGAGTATTTTGTCCATCACATATTGAAACGCTATCGGGGTTGTTTACAACTTGTGGAGGAATATTCATGTTGAGATTGGCAATGGAAGAGGTAACGCTACCACATGTATTGAATACTATACATTGATAATTGGCAGTATCTAAATAGGTGGCCGGAGTAAATGAAAGTATATTAGTGGTATCTGTTGGGAGGTTCACTCCATTTTTCTGCCATTGATATTTCAACGAATCACCCGTGGCTAAAACTATAAACTGAGCATTCTGATTGTTGCAGATGCTAAGGCTATCAGGCTGTTGCGTTATAACAGGAGCGATATTGATATTGACGAGGACGGAATTAGAGATTGCCATTGCGCAAGTATTGGAAACAACGCAATGGTAATAACCTGTATCGGTATAAGTCATCCCTGTGATGGATAGTATGGAATCCGTTGCACCACTAATATGCGGAGGGTTATTGCTCAATGGTATAGTTCCATGGTACCATTGAAATGAAAAAGGTTGACTGCCGGAGGTGCTGATATGGAGTGAAATATTCTCGCCCAGACAGGTGCTAACAGGTGAAGGATGAACAGTGATTACCGGATTGAAAAGGATGGTAACATTGCAGGCGTTGCTGGTAGTATTTCCGCAGGCATTGGAAACCACGCAGGTATATGAACCAGCATGGGTTGCATTCACATTGTCGATAATCAGATTTTGAGCTGTTTGTAAGGGTAAAATTAAACCATTGTGATACCATTGATAAGTATATGGGGTTAAGCCCGAGACATTCACTGTAAGGTTCAGGGTAGTTCCCTCACATACCGAAAGTGTATTGAATGCAATAGTGGCTACAGGATTCGAAAATCGTACAATTCCGAGTTTATTGGTATCGCCCGGGCATCCGTGTTCATTTATTTCAATTACCCATAGAGTATCAATACCGAGAGTGTTTCCCCAAGTTACTTGAATATGAGCAGAAGAATCATTATAAAGATAAGTGATAGTGCCATTACCATATTTAGTTCCCCACAAAAAGTGAGAGCCATCCGCACTATCTACTCGATAGGATTCCGTGCTGCCCGTACACACTGAATCAGGCTGAATGGTCGAATTCTGTGCTTGAACCCACGAGTAAGGAATTATTACCGTTATGAGGAAAATTGCAATTTGTAAAAACCTGCTTTTCATGTGATGAATCAATTAGATGAATGTCTGTAACTTTGTTGATTTTCTGGTAGTATGATTAATGTGACAATCATTGAAATATAACTGGGTAAATATAGACTACAAATTTATTAAAATATAACAACAATTGAATTAGTTTTTAGGATTTTCTTAATGTAAATGTGTATATTTTTAATCATAGATATTGTTTTAATCATGATAAATCATTCTGGAAGGAGGAAGAGGAATTATATTAAGCTGAAGGCTATCAGACGATTGGCAATTGTTTTCGTCCATCACCTGCACCCAGATCAAACCGCCTGTATGGGTTGTAATCTTTTGAGAAGTGTTGCCATTATACCATAAATATGAATGATAAATTTTCCCTGCATCGAAGGTAATTTCTTCTCCCTGGCAAATGGCAGTATCATTCCCAATATTCACTGGGGTAACCGGGTAGTGAGAAAGTATAATGGTGTCGCTCAGGGTACATAATTCGTCGGTTACAGTTACATAATATTCACCGGGATCATTCACGATGATGGTTTGGGTTGAGGCGCCTGTACTCCATAAATAGCTTGTCATCCCTGCTCCGGCATCTAATGTAACGGATGTTCCAGGGCAAAAACTAATATCGGGTCCTAAATATAAACTGCTGTAGTCGCTGAAAAAACCATACTCCGAACTGCCCCCCAGTTTATTGAGAATCCCAAGATGAAAGGGCCCTAACTCATTTTCAATGATATTGGAGCCGGTGGGTAAAAGAAAAGTACTATTCAATTCTTTACGTGCATAAACCCAAATCCCGCCTGTACCTGAAACGGCTGAAAAATCGCTGGACGTAATAATTCCATTATTCCCATTTACTAAAAAGCCCGATTTGAATTCGTCCTTTGTAAGAATCATCAAGGCAAAATCCAGATTGCTGGTGCGATTGAAACCGATTTGTTGCGATCCCGTGCAGGTAATCTGCGGAATGACTGCACTTCCTAATTCATCGTAATGCCCTGATATGTGGTAAACATATACAGGTTTATCGGTCAGAATATAATAAGCATCTAACTCCATCATTTGAAAATATGTTTCTCCCGCATTGATTATGGTTGAAGGAGTTGAAGAGCCATTGATAAAGATTTGAGTATTCGGTTGTGTAGCCAATACATAGAATTTCTCGAAATTTTGAGAGCCACTGTAAGCAAAACCTTTCACAACAATATATTCAATCCCCAATAAATTAACAGGCTGAATCTGGTCTCCCACAAGGTCGTAACCTCCTGTGGTAATCAGAGGCCTGAGGCTATCATCTATTATGGTAACAGCAATAGGTTTATTGGTCACAATGTGTGAACCTGCAAGAGTATTGCTAATTGCTGTGCCTGTACATCGAACTGAATATGTTTGACCCCGATGGAGAGTTATCGACCAGGTAGAATTTTTGCTATGACCGACTACATCATCGGTAACAGTGATAGTTACTGTTGTATTGTTTTCTGTAGCAACTATTTCGAATGTCTCGTTCCCATGTTGATTGGGGTAATGAAATTGAGAAGGAATAAAAAACTCCAGTCCTAAACCGTTTTTCCCTTTTAAAGGAAAGATATCAGGGTTCACTTCACTGGCAACTTCATAATAAGCAGTAACCAATTGGGAAGAAGTTAATTTCAGCCCATAATTCAGGACAGTATTAGCCGGTTGGTTTTCGATGATGTTTTTAAAAGGAGTAAGATTAATGCTTTGAGTGGCATTTACGGGTATGTTTAATTGAATGGGAGAGAACGAAGGATTGGCCGGTTCTGATAAATTGATGTTTGCCGCTTCTTCTAAGGTTGAAATTCTGATGAAAATAGGAGAATCACCATGCTCGGCCGCTACATCAGGGGCAACAAACCAGAAAACAGTATCTTGTTGCGCAAAGATTTTCATATTAAGTAATTCAAATACAGCTATGAAAATGATTTTTTGATAGAAAAATAGGGTTCCTTTAACAATTTCAAAAAATATTTTCATTTTAGATTAGACAATATTTACTTCGACTTGGTTGTGCCAGATTCAGAAAATTTGTGGTTTATTGTTACAAAAAACCCCGGCCAAATATCTGAAATATTTTTAAACTGATATTGATATTTGTTTCATCCATGCAGATGTAATTTTTTTGAGTTGCTCTATTCATTTCTAATTTTCTGCTATGATATGATTAGAGTTCAAGTATTTATATAAGAATGACATTGTAATTGTATTAATTATGGTGTATCAATTTTGGAGGAGGCAAAGGGTGAACTATAATTTCTATGCTATCAGAAGATTTGCAATTATTAGAGGCTGTTACGGTAACAGAATATATACCTCCTTGACTTACAGTAATATATCTTTTAGTACTGCCAGTATTCCACAAATAATTCTTCATGCCTATACCAGCATCTAAAACGATGGAATTTCCTGCACAAAACGCTGTATCACTGCCCAAATTTACTTCAGGTAGTGGCAGAACTCTTAAAAAAACGGTAGTATCCCAGGTACATCCGAAGTTATCAGCTATATATACAGTGTAAGAAAATAAACCGGTATCGGAAGGCGAGATGAGGTAACCCGATGAAATGGTGTCTATTATAAAAGGTCCTTCTACCCATGCACTGTCGATTTCGGCAGTATAGCCCCAGGCCTGAGGTAACAGTTCGGGAGAAAGGTTTAGTGTCCATTCGAAAATATACCCATTATCGATAGCCCATTTATCGCAAATTTCAATCGTCCATTTTCCGTTAAGTGGGCATCCAACGAGATTCGAAAACATTCCATCCGGTAAATAATAGTTGATTTGATTTACCCGGTCAGTAGAATCCAACCTTGTTTTCCCTGCATTCGCATTTATGGTACCAATATTTGGATAAATTTCGCTCCAGCAGTAATTCCATGGAATTCCAACAGGGTTATTAACTGGATTGCAACCTTGGTCAGGGGTTCCGGGTATTCCCATGTCGGCACCCCCCCAATGAATATATTCTTTTAAAGTATCATTTTGTCCATTAGGACAGATGATTCGAAAATTCAAGTCGCCTACGTATGAATGTTCCATGAATACACAGATGGAAAGAATATCATCGGCACTTGTTATGGTTTGATTGGGTAAAAATGAAGTAAAAAATACGTCAGTATTATAGCAAGGATTTGTGGGATTGCAGTTGGGCCCATCGGGAATAAACATCAAGCTATCGAATTTCTGGCTTGTAATTTGGCTGTAACTGTATGATGAATAAGTAGTAAAAGTAGAAGCATGAAGGGTAACCGTATCATTTAAACAAATTTCTGGCATTGGCTTAACTTGATTGATAGGATTGGAAGTCACAGTAACCCGTCCAATCAAGGGCAGACTAAGGCAATCATTGGTATCGATGATATATACACTCACTTCGAATCCCTTGGCTGTATCGTATGTGTGCCATATACAGGGAGTATCGGTTACAATTTTAGTTCCATCTCCAAAATTCCAGGTAAAGATAGAAAGGCTGTCGCTTTGATGATAAAGACTATCGTTTTGGGGATAGATACCTTTTATTTTAAAAAATACACTATCACCCAAACAAACCCTGAAATAAAAGAATAAACCAGTGTCTTGAGGAACAGGGATACACTCTATTGTATCGAATACTGCTATGATTTGCTGGCAAGCGGTTTTGGTTTCGTCAGTTGTACAATTAATGCTTTCCGGTGCAATTTTGAAATTCTCATCCACAAAAGGCTGCTTTCCATTTATTATTAAGTCCTGAGAATAAACTTTACTTGCAAGAAGAATGAGAATTACGATTAAGATTGGATGAATTGCCGAATCATTTGATTGTAAGTGAGTCATAGAAAAAAGACAAGAGAAAGGTAAATAGTGTGTTCTCAAATATTTCGCTTCAAAATTACGAGAAAACATCGAATGTTATTTTAATGTCGAATGATTTGGTTAGTTAAGTTTCATTTTGTTCCTTGAGATTTTCTATTCCAATAATTGTCGATGGCTTTTAGATTGAAGGGGGATTATAATCCCTCTGAATAGAGTATTTTTTCTGAATTACGAAGTATGGCTTTAATAAAAATTATTTCATTGAATTACAAAAGATTGGATATTAATGAGGCTATATCTTGAGGAGAAGATATCATTTGTGTTTGATTTGAAGGGGAGACGGAAGAGGATGTTCTATTACTTGGATAGAATCGGAATTGGAGCAGTTGTTCCAATCAGTAACTGTTACTTGATACGATCCACCCTGAGTAACATTAATGACTTGCGAACTAGCACCTGTGCTCCATAAATAGGATTTAAAACCTGAACCTGCATCAATGGAAATCGAATAGGTAGAGCAAAAGCCCGTATTTGGCCCTAAATCTATGATAGGCAGCGGATGGAACCACACATTTGCCGTGCCGCTCACATTTCCGGTGCATAAATTATTGGATACGGAAACCAAAGAATATGTTCCTGAGGTATGAGCTTGCAGAATATAGGGAGAAGGGCCACTATAGTTAGTAATAACAGGTTGAGGTATGTTATCGATCGCATAGACAAAATCGAAAGGAGGTTCACCCATTAATTCTATAAATAAAGGAATCGAGTCGCCCTGACAGACTTCGCCACCACCTTTAAGTTTAGCAATAGGACAAAGAGCTTCTGGGGCAAGATAAGTGGTGGAGTTATTGCAATCGAGATTATCGGAAAAATTAACATTCAAAGTGTGAATATTGCCATTGCATGGAATGTTGTTTAAAGTGTAAGATTGAGGAGAAGTAAATGGAGCAGAAAAGGTTTGATTTACTCCATTGTTGTCTGAAATAATCAAACTACCGGTTGAAGGCGGGTTGGTAAAGATGATCTGTCCACTTACATTGTAAGTATTGGTAGAAGGATTGCAAGCAGTAGGGACAGCACTAATAGCAACTATGGAGCAATCGAACACGATATTGCAGTTGAGCAGGCCTTCGCCGGCAGTTTGTTGAAAGGTTACTTCTGTAGGTTGATTAGAATAATTGGTTAACACTAAAATATAGAATTCTCCGATTATTCCATCTGTTATATCGGCATATTCGGGGCCAGTACCTCCAGCATAGCTGCAATCTTCCACCTTATTTTCAGTTAATCCTGCCACACAGGGAGTAGTTGGATGATCAAAAGGCCCCCAAAGGCAAAAATCTATGTCGCGAGGGGGGTTGCTTGTGATTTTTATAGTTACATTTCCATTGTTTTGCATTTGCATATAAAACCACGCTGGATTGGGTTGAGAATATAAACAACTGTAATATGCTCCCGACTGTGCCGTGCCCGCATTTACTCCAGCAGCATAACTAATGACATCGGTACTGCAAAATACAAGTGAATTTTCACATAAATTATTCTGTGCCTGAAGCGAGATAAACCAAAAATTAAAGACAATGAAAAGAATCTGATAATGATGTATTCCTTGCAGAATTGTTTGAAATTTCATCATTCGAACGAGAGTTATAGGTTAGGCTCATGAGGCGGCAAAACTACTAAATTTCTCAGGCTCATTCTCAATTGTAATTTTTATTTATCCAGTGTGAGATAAGATCTTGATTTCATTCGACTTCCTTTTGTTTCCTGTAAGTGAACATTCATCTGCTGAATAGGAAGAGGGAAGTAGAAAATGCCCTTTGAGTCGTAAGGTTGCTATAGTAATTTAATTATCTTGCCTAATCTAGTTTATTCGTTGGTTTAATATTGGTGCGATTTTGTCAGTTATGTTTTATTTGAAGAGGACCAGGTAAAGGACTTACAAAAAGATAGACTTCATCGGTTCGGGTACACTGTTCGCGGTTGGTTACCGAAACACTGTAATAACCTGTAGTTGAGACGGTAATTTGATGAGAGGTTTGGTTATTATTCCATAAATAGGTATAGTCGGGGTTATAGCCGGCATCGAAGGTATGTGATTCTCCTTGGCAGATCACTACATCAGGTCCAAGATCAACTATTGGTGAAGGCTTAACTGCAAGATGGTGAATATGAACGCTATCACAACCCAAAGTGTTGATGGCACTATCATAATAAGT
>MWFC01000071.1 GCA_002071415.1 Bacteroidetes bacterium ADurb.Bin012 | reverse complement strand
CTTGTTTACTCAAAACCTTGGGAAGCAAATGCTCGCGTTGCGGTCGTTCTAATACTTCGGGGTCAAATTGAGTCTTTACTATTTGCTTAAAAAAGAGTTTTGCTCCACTTACGGTCTGGTTTTGCGTGGTATTTCCCAAATTGTTAGGTATTAAATATTCGTTGACAAACCGCACAAAGTCCTCGTCAGTAATAGATTCGGGTATTTTGGGCAGAACAAATCGCAAAAAAGTGGTAAGTGCCGATATATAGTTTTTTACGGTCGATTCCGAATATCGTTTATGAATCATCCATTGTTCAAACTGTCTAATCTGATTTTTGGTGGTTGGTGGCAACTCTTTGTCGTAAAGGCTGATTTTGGTGGTTTCTGCCAGGTTTGTTTTTCTCTTTGGTTCGTCAATGGTCACAATTTGGGTTATCCGTTTGCCAAAATATTGCTTAATCCGGTCAAGATTATCGGCATAGTTTTGCATCTCCCACCGGTAAGATTTTGGATTCCAGCGACTAAATTTTATGGTCTTGACAAAGGCAATATCTGCTGTGTTTTTGGGCATTTTTAGCCATATATTCTTTGCCGACACCTCGACCACAATCTCATTTCTTGCTTTTTGTGGTTCCTGCGGTTCAGCCTTGGGGGGTATTTCGGGTGTAGGTTGAACAATGGGGCTGTCGGGAAAAAGCTGGTTAAATTTTTCCACGTCCTCGTTGGTGTCCGGAATATGCCATGCTTTTTGCGACTGACTCCATTGTGCACCGGGTATTTGTTTAACCCGTTCAATGCGTTCTTTATCGTACCCAAACTCAATTCTGATTTTTTCAGAGCCTTTGTGCTGAATCTTTTCTATTTTTATGGTTGACATAGGCTTAATAGTTGTTATGGTTGACAAATTTTCATAAAAACTTTCGATTGACACACAGACGAATAAAAATCCAGTCCATGTCCGAAGTGCTTTACGTGCTCGAAGCACAATCGTATATTAGCGCATAATTAATTAAACTTTTGGTTTATGAAACGAACATGCGGACAGCACCAGTACAAAGATTTTTTATGCAACATACGATGCAAAGAAACGCGGCTGTGATAGAGTATTCAACCCTAACCACCTCCATCCGGAATATGGGCGCAGCCTTGCTTGCAGAGGAAGTTAAGGAAATCGCCATGGAGAGTACGGGAATGTACTGGATACCCGTTTGGAACATTTTGGAAGAGATGGGCTTTAGCCTGACGCTGGTAAACCCCTATCTGATAAAACAAATGCTGGGACGCAAAAGCGATGTAAAAGACGCCCAATGGATGGCAACCTTATTGCATAAGGGGTTGGTTCAAGGCAGCTTGATCCCATGCAGGAAATCAGAGAGCTGAGGACATATAGCCGTAAATATGTTAGGCTTCAGCAACGGCTGACCTCCATACTGCAGGACATGGAACGAACCCTGGAGGTGTGTAGCATTCGGATCACCAGCCTTGTGAGCAACATATCTGGGAAGAGTGTTATGAAGGTCATCCATGCACTCATAGAAGGAGAAAACGATCCTGAGGTTTTTGCTGGGTATATCCATGGTCGGATAGTCAATAAGCATAAAAGAAAAACAATAGTAGAATCTTTAAGAGGACATGTCATCTCGTAGCATCTTGTTCTATTAGAATATCGCTGGAGGAATATTAGCTGCTGTGTAGGCAGAAGGAACGCTGCAAGGAAAAGTACAATCCTCAAAAGTTAATCATGTACGAACCGGGGAAGGTCCAAGCAAAAATGGATTACCATCAAAAAGGTTCAAACGCTTGGAAAACCTTTTTGAAAACTAATGCGCAAAGGACGGCCATCTTTATGGAGGGTAAAACCCCGTTTTCGAATTGGCCAATGCAACTTGTCCTGAAAAGGACTTTAAGAACATAGACATGAGTTAATGTTCAGCATACTGGGCTGGACCAAACTCGCAGGAGAAACTCGCAACACCAAAGGTGATAATTTTTTGGTACTATTTATAGGAGAAAGATACCTCGAAAATTTTAAAAAACAAAGAGATTTTAAAAAACGGAGGATGGTGATTGGTGGATGGAGGTTGGTGATTAGGCGATGTCGGTTATCGTTGGATGATTTTTAAGGAGGTCGTTCATATTGAAGATGCCTTTGCGACCTAAAAGCCATTGTGCGGCCATGATGGCTCCAATGGCAAATCCACTGCGGTCGAAAGCTTCGTGGGTGAGGGTTATCCTGTCGTCTTTCGAACGAAATTCCAGTGTGTGAATGCCCGTGATGTCATCTTCACGTATAGAAGTAATAGGAATTTGATGTGGCAGGGCTTGCTCGCCTTCTTTGCATTTTGTCCATTCATATTTTTGCGGCAAGTTTTTGATTAATCTTTCGGCCAATGCAATGGCTGTTCCGCTTGGGGCATCGAGTTTCCGGGTATGATGGATTTCGGTAATAGCAGGTTCATATTGGGGATAATCTTTCATAATATCTGCCAAAATCTCGCTTAAGTTCATAAAAATATTAACCCCCAAATTGAAGTTAGGCGCATAAAACAAGGCTCCATGTTTTTGTCCAACGTAGTTGCTTATGAACGACAATTGGTCGTACCATCCCGTTGTTCCACAAACAATGGGTTTATGATTATCGATGCTACGAATGATGTTTCGTGGTGCTTCGGCAGGAAGACTAAAATCTATGACGACATCGCACTGTGGAATGAGTTCGGCTTTATCGTCCCAATCTTTTGCATTGTCGTAAATTCCAATAATTTGATGGCCTGATTCCAGGGCAGATCGTTCGACTTCTTTTCCCATTCGGCCATAGCCTGAAATTAATATTTTCATAATTTTTCTTGTTTATTGATGTTCGGGACGTAGAAGATCGTTGATAGTTTTCACGGGATTGAAGGTAATGAGAGGAGTTTCGACGAAAACGGTAAGCCATTTTGCCATGGCTCCATTCCAAAGACCCGGATGTTCCAAGGCTTTCAAGTCGCGGTCGTCTTTTGACTTGATAGAGATGAAGCCCGTGGAAGGATCGACATAATTGGGCAAATGAAATCGACGACCTTTATAATCGGTGAGACTACAAACCAGATCGACAGGATTGAAATGAGTGGATTGGGCCATTATGGCTTTTTGCTTCGGATCATTTAAATTGATTTGTGAAGATTCAACAATCTGTAAACTGATTTCGCCCGATTGATTTTTCACCAGGAAAGGTCCGCCCCCAGGTTCTCCAATGTTTTTTACCATGCCACAAACCCTTACAGGGCGATCGAGCTTATCCTTCCACCATGCAGCTTTCGCATGATTGGACATGTTTTTGTATTCATCGGGTAAATAAATAAATAAAGTCTCGGAAGCAAATTTTTCGACTTCATTTAATAACTCATTATCTACGGCTGTATGTTCGAGGTGTAGCAAAAAATCATCGACTCGATTACGTATCTTAAGTAAAAGGCCTCCTATGACTTTCTTATATTTAATAGTCTCACTTCTGAGCCTGTCGCCAATAATGTTGTCGATATTTTTGATAAAAACGATTTCACCTTCCAGTTCGTTCAGGTTTTCGAGCAAGGCGCCATGACCACCTGGTCTGAAGAGTAAGCTTCCATCCTTATTTCGGAAAGGTTGATTGTTCAAATCGACGGCGATGGTATCCGTAGATGACTTCTGGATGGAATATTCTATTCTAAAGTGCACATCCAGTTTTTTTTCATAAAAAGGGGCTTTTCTTGTGATGAGTTCTTCGAATTTTTCTTTATGCTCGGGCGAAACCGTGAAATGTATTCTTGCCTCATCATTGTTTTTCCTTGCGTGTTGTGCGCCTTCTACTAAATGTTCTTCTATGCTTGTACGTGGCCCTTCGGGATATTTGTGAAAAAGAATAAGACCCTTAGGTAGATTTCCATAATTGAGTCCCCAAGGTTCGAGTACACATGAAATAAGCAAATTGTAATCTTTCTTTTCTAAAACTTTGTCGATAGACGTGCCTTTCTGATGAAAAATGTTTTCCAACTGCTCGGAAAATGCAAAATCGCGAATCCGATGAATGAAAGTATAAACCGATTGCAAGCCTCTATCGCTTTCTAATTTTGCCAGTGCATCCTCCGAACCATCATATTGTTCCCTGAATTCGTAGAGATGTTTAAACATCCGCGAAGCTGCGCCAGATGCAGGTACAAACTTGAGAATATCCAATCCATGACGATTCTTTTCATAATAATTTTCAAGTTCGGAAATTTGCGCATCATCGAACCTGAGAATTCCATCTCCAACCGTTGCAGGTCTTACAAGTTCAGCCCATGGAAACCCTTCCCTGAAATATTGAATCTGTTTTTCAACGGTTTCTTTGCTAATACCTTTGGAGGCTAATTGTTGTAAATCGTTGGGTGTAAACATCGTTTGAACTGTTTTTAAATTTTTTGTTGTGTGGGCATGACAAGAATTTCGTTCACATTGACTTGAGGAGGTTGTGTTAGCGTATAAATGACTGCAGCTGCAATATCACTGGGTTGCAAAGGCATAATGGGAGGATTGTCTTCACTGCTGGCTCTGATGTCGGGATCGTTGATTGTGCTGGGAAGATTAGTGGCCGTAATACCTGGTTCTATTAGAGTCATTCTGATGTTTTCGGTCGATGTAATTTCCTGCCTGAATCCTTCCGAAAAAGCATTGACGGCAAATTTTGTGGCACAGTAAACCGCACCCCCATCGAATAACCAACGACCTGCAGTTGACGAAATATTAACGATATGGCCATAACCCTGAGAACGCATATATGGTAGCACAGCTGCCGTTCCAAACAATACTCCCTTCAAATTCACATCGATCATTCTTTCCCACTCGTCTACCCGCAAATTTCTAATAAATGATAAGGGCATAATCCCGGCATTGTTGATGAGTATATCTATTTTTTGCCAGCTTTCGATGACTTTATGGATAAATTCATTCCAATTGTCCTTATTGCTCACATCCATCGGAAAGGCAATAGCTTCTTTACCTGATTGTAGAATTTCCTTTTCTACTTTATAGAGAAAATCTAAATGACGTGCTGCAATTGCCACTTTTGCACCTTCTTTGGCTAATTCGAGGGCAATGGCTTTACCAATACCCGATGATGCACCTGTAATTATTGCAACCTTAGAATCGAGTCTCATCATTTACTTAAAGTTTTATTTTAATTTCGTTTTCATCGAAAGTAAGTGTAATGCATGGATTTTTGATATCGTAGCCAAATCCATCGGGTAAGACTGAAATTTTTTGATAAGTAATATTTTTTTGAAAGTTGGAGTCGAGTTTTTCGAATCCGTGCAAAACAATTTTGAGACTATGAAAATGAGAAGGCAATGATCCCTCTTTGGACGATAGGGTTAATTCTCTTCTATCGCCATTAAAACGGATAATGCGTTTGTAAAATTCACCATTTTTATAATTGTAGGTTAATCCATCGTCTTCGTAATAAATAAATTCATGAAGTCCTTTTTCGTAGAAAAGATGGAGTTCGAGCGTATCTCCGGGATCCTCGGCCGTATGCTGACGTACAGGATGTACTGGAATTATAGAGCCCGCCTTCACAAATACGGGTAGCCGCTGAAGAGGCGATTCTACAATGATTTCATTATCACCGTTTAAAAATTCATCATTATAAATATTGAACCAGTTGCCACGAGGCAGAAATACCTTTACATATTCGTCGGTACTTTTGCAAGGAGCTACCAAAAGAGAGGGTCCAAGAGAATATTGATTCTGGTATGAGGTATGCAAGGAGCGAGGATCTTGTGCATATTCAATAGCCAGTGCTCTTTGAACTGGCATACCGGTTTGTGATGCTTCATAGAACTGGCTATACAGATACGGCAAGAGTCGGTAGCGCAAGTTGATATAATTTCTGGCAATATCTTCTACATCTTCTCCATAGCTCCAAGGTTCGGAAGATTTGGTATTATAGGCGCTGTGAGTTCTGCAAAAGGGAGAGAGAGCTCCTAAGCTGATCCATCTGGCATAAAGTGCTGGCGAGGCATCACCTCCAAACCCGCCAATATCGTATCCCGTAAAAGCAACGCCAGATAATCCAATGCTGTTTACCAACCTGATTCCGAGTAACATGTGATTGTCGTTAGCTTGGTTATCGCCTGTCCAAATGGAGGTATAGCGTTGCATTCCGGCATAACCCGAGCGAGTGAGAACAAAGGGCCTTCCCCCATGCATCAATTCCTTGGTTCCTTCGTAAGTACTGCGTGCCATTAGCATTCCATAAATGTTTTTTGCCTGACGATAAGTGGTTTTATATCCTTCCCAATCAAACTGTATAAAAGTCGGGGTGGCCGAACCCCATGTAGCAATCTCGTTCATGTCGTTCCAGAATCCATCTATACCCAATTCGACAAGGCTGGCAAACTGTTTACCCCACCATTGACGGGCTACTGGTTTGGTATAATCGGTAAAGTGGCACCATCCCGGCCAAACCTGCCCCTGATAAGGCTCACCATCTGGATACTTGATAAACATGTGCTGTTTCAAACCGTCTTCATAAGCAGTATATCCTTTTTCTACTTTAATTCCTGGGTCTATAATCGCGGTAGTATGAAATCCCATCTTTTTCAAATTATTGACCAACTGATCCGGATGAGGGAAACGCTGAGGATGCCATGTAAATATCTTATAGGCATCCATGTAGTGAATATCGAGATAGATATTGTCGGCAGGGATTTTTTTATCACGAAACATAGATGCAATTTCGAGTACTTCGGTATCGGGGTAGTAACTCCAGCGGCATTGCTGATTGCCAAGGGCCCAGATAGGAGGAAGCTCCATACGGCCGGTAAGCCATGTATAATTCTTGATGATTTCGGCTACATTTTCTCCATTGATGAAATAGTAATCCATTTCTCCATCATCGGCCCCAAAAGAGGAGAACCTTTCTTGCGAAGCTCCAAAATTAAAATAGGATTTATAGGTGTTGTCAAAGAAAATACCGTAGGTCAAACCCGAATGCAGCCCAATGTAAAAAGGTATAGTGGAATATAAGGGATCGGAATATTCGTCATAACGAGGATTATCAGTATTCCAATGCCAATAGGCGTTCCCGCGGCGGTCGAAGTTTCCTGTCTTCTCGCCTAAACCAATAAAATGTTCCCCTGCTTGCAGAATTTTACAGGTGGTTACCTCGGTGCCATTCCAGTTTGTCCCTAATGCAGGGTCATCCCCGTTGATGATTCGACCATCCAGGGTCAGAAATGTAAATCTTACAGGGTTCTTGCCGATTTTCAATATAGTAGTCGAAGTTTTCAGAATGATGTTTTCGGCATCTTCATTTCGACTGTATTTTACTGCCTCGGGTTGGGCAATTACCGCATAAGCAACATCAGGTCCGAATACATCTTTTACGATTCGTATCCGGAAGATATTATCGCTATATGGAGTTATTCTAACTTGACCATTGGTCGTAAATAATTCGATGAAACTGGAGGTGTAGTTAACTTTCTTGAGTTTTCCCACTGTACTGAATCCCTGTGCATTGGCAATGGAGGTTAGAATAATAAGCATCATAAAAAATGTGTACTTCTTTAACATGGTATTTATATTTTCGGAAAGGACAAACTTATAAATTTTTTCAGCACTTGCGAAAACTTTCAATGAATGGAGTCAAAAATACGATTCCCTGCGAACAAAGAAGAAATGTATGATTGGAACTAAAAAATCTAAAAGATTCGTGGATTCCATGTAAAATTTACCTGAGTTTGCCCTCCTCTGTTGGAATGGGACAGCCAAATAAAATAAATGCTGCCCCTGAGGAAGATGCCTGTCGCACTATAATTGTAGTATGTCCCGATGACGGAACCATAGCAGGATATGCTATTATTTGTGATATGACAGATCTAGAAGTTTGGATAGCTGAGCTATGCGGAGCTAATCCAAATTAATTCAATTAATTTAGCAGAGCCTTACGATAGCATGAAGCTATTAAAGGCTCTGCTGTATCAGTTTATAAATTTGCTATTTTTCTAACTTCAATATTAACAAAATGAATTACAACAAATTAAAACTCTTTTTCTTCATTCTGTTGGGTAGCTCTTCTTATCTGGGCTTTTCGCAAATCTTTCCCATCCCAAAAGATATCTTTGTCGAAGAACCAAAGCTCAAAGTCATTTATCGCTATCATTACCAGCTTGATTCTACCAATCCAGACGAGATTAGGAAAAGAACGATATGGTTATTGATAGGCGATAATTACTCCTCATTCGAAGATCCTAAAAAAAAGTGGTATAAGGATGAAATGAGTAAAATAAACTCCCAACAACAATTGCAGGACTGGATATATAAAAATACAGCAAAGATGGTTCATGAAAATTTTACTATCATTAAAAACAGAAAATTAAAGAGACTTACTTACTACGATTATATTTTGATGAGCGGGCATTACAGGTATGAAGAAACTCCACATCTAATCTGGAAACTCGAGTCGGATACGGCCAATATTCTTGGATATACCACACAGCATGCCTGGACATATTATGGCGGTCGCATTTGGCATGCATGGTTTACGTCTGCCATTCCCATCAGCGATGGTCC
>MWFC01000070.1 GCA_002071415.1 Bacteroidetes bacterium ADurb.Bin012 | reverse complement strand
TGGATGAGGAGCAAGCTGAACTGTACCGAATTGTTTGTAAAAATTTTTAGGGTGTCCCAATGCGGAAAACAGGAAAACAAGGGTTTCGGATTGATTTTATTCTTCCGTTTCCTGTTCTTCGTAAGTTTTAAGGAGAGCCGTCTGCACGTCGGGCGGAACTTGGGCATATTCGACAAATTTCAAGGAATATGTAGCTCTACCTGAGGTAAGTGAACTGAGGGCAGTGGAGTAACGATTCATTTCTGCCAATGGAACACGGGCAATAATCTTTTTATAGTTTCCTTCGCTGTCCATTCCAAGGATAATAGCCCTTCGTCCCTGCAGGTCGGTCATTACATCACCAAATTTATCTTCTGGAAGAATGACTTCTACTTCATAGATAGGCTCCAAGATTTTGGGTCCGGCATTCTTGAATGCTTCCTTGAAAGCGTTACGGCCTGCCAATTTGAAGGAAATTTCATTGGAATCGACCGGGTGCATCTTACCATCGTAAATATTGACGACAATGTCGCGAGCGTATGATCCTGTGAGAGGACCTTGTTCCATTTTTTCCATGATTCCCTTGAGAATTGCCGGCATGAACCTTGCATCGATAGCACCTCCCACAATGCAGTTGTTGAATACCAATTTCCCACCCCAATCCAGATCGTACACTTCTTGTGTGCGTATCGGAAACTCTGACTGATTGGACATGCCGTCATAGTAGGGTTCTATCATCATGTGTACTTCACCAAACTGACCTGCACCTCCCGATTGTTTCTTATGACGATATGTGGATTTGGCGGGCTTGGTTATGGTTTCTCGATAAGGTATTCGTGGCGGCAAGAAATCTATTGGAATCTTATAAATGTTTTCGATGAGCCACTTTTGAATGTTAAGATGGAGTTCTCCCTGTCCACTCACGATAAGCTGTCTGAGTTCTTTCGATTGCTCGACAACGAGCGTGGGATCGATTTTTGCCAGATCATTGAGAATCAGTATCACTTTTTCGTCATCAGTGCTATTTTTAGCCTTTACCGCAAACGAGATTTTGGGTGCCGGAAAAACAATGGGTTCAATTTTGACATCGGGAGCTTTGGGCGAATTCAAGGTATGGTTGGTACGTACATTCTTCAGCTTTATGGTAGCGGCAATATCCCCTGGCATCACTTTTTCGATTTTCTGACGATTTCGGCCAGCCACGGCAAAAAGCTGAGACATCCGCTCCTTCGAACCATTCTCGGCATTTATCATATCCATGGCTTCGGTGATCTCACCGGTATATACCTTGAAGAAGCTCATTTCGCCCAGATGGGGTTCCATGGTGGTTTTGAATATAAAAGCACAAGCTGGATCGGCTGGATTGTAAGTAACTTCATTCCCATCAATAGTTTTGGCTCGTGGTGCTTCATCCGGAGAAGGCACAGAACTTATAATAAACTCCATCAAACGACGAACCCCCAAATTTTGCTTTGCATGAATACAAAAAACCGGGAAGATTCCACGATTGATCAAACCTATCTTCAAACCTTCACTGATTTCTTCTTCAGTTAAAGAGCCATTTTCGAAAAACTTCTCCATCAGTGATTCTTCGTTTGCGGCAAGTTCTTCTATCATGGCCGAGTACATTTCATCGGCTTTCACCTTTTCAGAAGCGGGTATTTCTAAAATTTCCGTATTTCCTGAAGCATTGAATTTCAGCATCTTCATCTGCAAAAGGTCGATCACGGCGTCGAAACCAAGTCCTTCGTTTACAGGATATTGACAAATCATTACTCCACCTCCAAAGCTTTGCCGCATTTGACGAATGGTTTCATCGAAGTTAGAATTTTCATGTTCCAGATGATTAATCACAAAAATCAAAGGCATCTTGGCTTTGGAAGCATTGCGGAAATTGATCTCGGCTCCAACTTCAACGCCATTTTGAGCATTGATGAGCATGAGCGCCGTATCGGTAACTTTGAGGGCAGCCAATACCTCTCCTACAAAATCATCAAAACCCGGGCAATCGATCATATTGATTTTCTTGTCATTCAGCTCGGCATATAAAACGGTGGAATATATCGAGTTTTGACGCTCCAGCTCTATGTCGCGATAATCGGAAACCGTATTCTTATCTTCGATAGAACCCCTACGATTGATGACTCCACCTTCATATAGCATATCTTCTGCAAGTGTGGTTTTTCCCGTTTTCGCCGCACCTACAATGGCAATATTTCTGATTTCTTTCGTTTGATAAACCTTCATTTGTTTAAATGGTTATAATTTAAGTATTTGCAATTGAGCGGCAAAATTATAAAAAAGCCTTCGATTGCCAAATGTTTGCGCCCACTAAAAATTTTTCGCTATCTAACCGAATTTTTAATAAACCATTGGATTTGCTGTCTAATCTCATCCCAGACTAAACCGGGCAACCTGGCACCTTCGATTTCGGTTACTTTCCCTGCGACCAACGAAGCAATCTTTCCGCTGGTTCCTATATCATAATGATGCACAAGCCCATAGAGAAATCCAGAGGCATACATATCTCCAGCTCCCGTACTGTCAATGGCATTGGCTTCTATTGCATCGATTTTCCAAACTTTTTCATTGGTTTTAATCATCGAACCATTCTTCCCAATTTTTACAATGGCCATTGGGCATATCTGCGAAAGTTTGTCAAGTGCTCCAATAGGTTCTTCTCCCGTTAAGGCTCTTGCCTCTTCCTCATTGGCAAAAACAATATTAACGTAATTATTCAAAATATACTGCAAAAATTCTCGATTTTCTTCTACTACATTGTAACTGGCCAAATCCAAGCTAATACTGCAACCGCAAGCCTGCGCCCTTTCCAATATTTTTAACAATACTTCGTGATTCTGTACCTGATAACCTTCAATATGAACATGAGCATATTGTGCCAGAATGCTTTCCATAATATCGTAAGGCGACAACTCAAGAGCAGCCCCCAAATAAACTGCAAAAGTACGTTCAGAATCGGGACTGATAAGCGCTACTGCCCTGCCCGTGGGTGTCGTACTTTTTGAAATATGCGTCGTGATTCCGCAGGCTTTCAGATCGTTTTCGTAAATTTCGCCTAACTCATCTTTTCCTGTTTTACCAAGATAACCCACTTGTAGTCCAAGATGAGCCAAACCAAAAATGGTATTTGCCGCTGAACCTCCACTGGTTAACTTGGGTGAGAATTTAGAAGTGGTTTTAGTAATATTTTGGGCTAATGCAGCATCCACCAAGGTCATACTACCTTTGGGCAAGGACAAATGATGAAGAACATCATCGCCCGGTATACTGGTAATCATATCTACTAAAGCATTACCAATGCCAAGTATGTGCTTCATGAGTCTGTGGTCTTTACAAATAAAATTTTTGCAAATGTAGCCAAAGTAAGAAATTTTTATTAATTTTGCTCCCTCTTTCATAAGAATTCCTCCTTAGCTCAGCTGGTTAGAGCATCTGACTGTTAATCAGAGGGTCGCTGGTTCAAGTCCAGCAGGGGGAGCAGAATTTTCAGAGGGTCCTTCCGAGCCTGCTCGGGAGCCAAGAAGGAGAATAAAATATTACATGGATGATAGCCGGTTTATTAGCCGGCTAATATTATTTTTAATAGTAATGTACTACGTATATATACTTCAATCTCAGAAGACGGGAAGAAATTACACAGGAAGTACGAGTTAACCGGGACGTTGATTATGGGAGCATAACTGTTCGGTGGGGTTATATAGTACTCGAAGTGGACGTCTATCGAAGATGAAAAGAGTAATAGGTTTTCAAAACAAGGGAGAAGCAATAAAAAGTGAGTTATGGCTTAAGCGATAGAAATCGCGTAAGATGTTGGAAGGAATAATCCAAAAGACATGGATACCAAAGGGAATAAATAAGGGTATCATACTGGAAGCGGAAACATTTTCAAAAGAAGCCCCAACAGAAGAGAATGGCAAAGAAAATAAAAGAGAAGATATTGTATAAATGAATAATCAGGGGATCGTCCCGAGTTTGCTCGGAATCCAGCAGCAGGAGCAAAAATTTCGATCTATCATTGACATAAGGGGCAAAATAGTTTTTATACCCTTTTTTTCAGATGTAAAATCACCTCTTCTGATTCGTTTACAAAGAAGCATATTTCAAAAGTTTCGACAATATTCGAAACACTTGAGCGTATTTTCCAACCAAATCATCTGAGGGAATGGAACGAAAGATAAATCGTGTAATTTTGTCCAGAAACTCACGCTATAATGCGCAAAATCTGGTTGCTATTGGTTGTTAGCATTTTTCTATTTTACACGGCTGCTTACTATCCTCTGTTTTTTCTTCGCCGTGCTGAAATCAAACATGAGATAAAAAAGATAATGCTCGCTACAAACCAGTTCGATACCTTGTCTTTTTCTCCTTCTGCCTTCCACTCTATCCGCTGGATCGAAAAAGGAAAAGAATTTATCAAAGAAGGTAAGATGTACGATGTGGCCAATACTATTCAGAAAAACGACAGCATCATCCAGATAACTGTTATAGAAGATAAAGAAGAAGATAACCTATACCGAACTCTCCGAAACAACACCCAAAACTCTGATGCGAATTCATTCTATCAAATAATTAAATTACTTACGGGCACTATTTTTATCATTCAAAATCAAAATTTCTTCATTTTTATTCCAGCAGGAGAAATAGAATTTTTGCTCTCCAATATTAAACCTTCGAAGACTTTTGAAGAAGTGCCCTCTCCACCTCCACGTTGTATCATTTGAATCTCATACCTCGATCTTATCTTTTTTCTTATCACTCTTATGCTCTTATCACATATTAAGGACAAAAAAAGAGTGATATTACAATTTATTTACTTTCACTATTAAATAACTTATTGAATATGAAAAAATTATCTTTAATCATCTTGTTTTTTTTCAATATTGCCTGGCTTTGGGGACAGAAGATTCAGGTCATCGATAGAAGTACGCTCCAACCAATTGCAGGAGCCTCGGTATTCGTTGTTCACGATGGACAAAAGATCGGTGTGGTTACCAATCAGAGAGGCATGGCCGATATTTCAGGAATCATTTCATCGAATCTTCCTGTACATATAACGGCAATAGGTTATAAAGAACAGGCTGTAAGCGTCGAAGCACTCGAGCATACGGATTATAAAGTGATGCTGATCGAAAGGCCTTACGATTTGAACGAGATTGTGGTTTCGGCCAGCCGTTTCGAGGAAAAAAGAGCCAATGTTCCCCAACAGATGATGATGATCAAGCAAAAGGATATTAAATTTCTTTCTCAGCCCACTTCGGCCGAATTATTGCAAAGTTCTGGACAAGTATTGGTGCAAAAGAGCCAGTTGGGCGGTGGTAGTCCCATATTGAGGGGTTTCGAGGCTAACAAGGTTCTTTTGGTAGTAGATGGCATCCGCATGAATAATGCTATTTATCGTGGAGGCCATTTGCAAAATATCATAAGCATCGACAATTCTATGCTCGAAAAAGTGGAAGTGATTTATGGCCCTGGCTCAGTAGTTTATGGGAGTGATGCACTTGGCGGTGTCATCCATTTCCATACTCTAAAACCCATCTTAGCGGAGAATGGGAAAACTCTTACAAAAACCCATGCATTTACCCGATATTCCACCGCTTATGAAGAAAAAACTGCTCATGTCGATTTCAATATCGGTACCAGAAGATTTGCTTCGCTGAGTTCGATTAGCGTTTCCGATTTTGGCGACTTGCGACAGGGCGACGTTAGAAATCCATTTTATGGAGATTGGGGCAAACGTCTTTTTTACGTGGAACGTATTGCCGGGAAAGATAGCATTATGACCAACGAAAATCCCAACATTCAGAAAGGTTCTGCTTATACCCAGTACGATTTCATGCAGAAGTTCCTCTTCAAGCAATCCGAAAAGGTATCACACACCTTAAACCTGCAATTTTCTACATCATCCGACATCAATCGTTATGACCGTTTGACCGAGGTTTCGGGTGGCAAACCAAAATATGCCGAATGGTATTATGGGCCTCAAAAACGTCTGCTTGCCGCTTATCAACTTGAACTGGGGAAGGCACAAATTTGGGACAGGGCCAAATTGATTGCCGGATACCAGAATATTGAAGAAAGCCGTCATAATCGCTCATTTGGGAAAAGCAAGCTGAGCCATAGAACCGAAAAACTCGATGTTTTTACTTTAAACCTCGACTTCGACAAACAGATAGCAAAGCAGGAAATCCGTTACGGGCTCGAAGGAACCTATAACGATGTGAACTCTGAAGCCTTTGCCGAAAACATCAATACAGGCGAAATCAGTCGATTAGATACTCGCTATCCCGACGGGGGTTCAAAAATCCGAACACTGGCTGCCTATGTTACTCATACATGGGAAATCAACCCTAAATTCATCCTCTCCGATGGACTGCGTTATAGCAATATTTATTTGAATGCCAAATTCAACGATACGACCTTTTTCCCCTTTCCTTTTAACGAAGTAACTCAAAAATCCAGCTCACTTAATGGAAATTTGGGACTTACCTATATGCCTGGAAAGGATTGGAGATTTACGTTGTTGGGTTCTACGGGCTTTCGTGCTCCCAATGTGGATGATCTGGCCAAGGTATTCGAATCGGTACCAGGCTCGGTAATAGTGCCCAATCCCGATTTGAAACCCGAATATATCTGGAATGCCGAACTGGGTATCTCCAAACTCTTTATGAATTGCGTCAATGTGGAACTTACTGGTTATTACACCCTGCTGAAAGACCTCCTTACTGTTGAGCCTTCTCTATTCAATGGACAGGATAGCATTCTTTATGATGGTGTGTTGAGCCGGGTTACTACCAGCGTAAATGCCGACGAGGGCTATATTTATGGATTGAGTGGCACCCTAATTGCTCAGGTGACCGATAATTTAATCATCAGCTCCACCCTGCACTATACCTATGGCCGTATAAAAACAGATACCGTGGATTATCCTCTCGACCATATTCCTCCCATTTATGGCAAAACGAGTTTTCGCTTAAACCTTAATAAGTTCAAAGGCGAATTTTATGTGATGTACAACGGATGGAAACGCTTGGAGGACTACAACGTGAAGGGTGAAGACAACCTCAATTATGCTACTGAAAAAGGCATGCCAGCCTGGTACACCCTTAATCTGCGCACTTCATGGCAAATCGATCCCAGATTTGAGATTCAACTGGCGCTCGAAAATATACTCGACCAGAATTATAGAGTATTTGCTTCGGGAATCAGCGCACCAGGCAGAAACTTCTCCGTAACCCTCAGAGGGAATTTCTAAAAATACTCCTCGAACAGAGTAATTTTTTTCATAGCTGTCCCATTCCTTGAATCGAGATTATTCAAAACGGATTGGGACAGCTTTATTTGCGTTTGGGATTATCCTGGACTAAAAAGGAAGAACCATTTATTTGACTCTACAGTTGAACAATTCAAGCTGTCTTGGCCAATTGAGTTTGCAAAAATAATAGCCAGTGATTCCTATCCTGTTAAGGTAGAAATTGTATATTTCTATGATAATTACGACTTTAACTGTGATGGTAACGCCGAGAATGAGTACCTGCAATATTGGAAGGCTGAGCCTCAGTTTAGTGATTCTGCAATAAAAAATCCTCAAGGCCAACTCACTGGCAAATTATTTGTTCCTTTACTTTACGAAGTTACTTTTTACGACGCTTACAATCGCCCCGTGCAGATTTACAACAATGATACATATACCGGTAACCAGTATTATTTCAACGGGGCTCTCATAAAATCAAAAAATTCTCATAAATATAGTTTGACTCAAGAAATTAATTATACTTTTGACTTTTCATACGATCATGACTGGCGTCTTACGGGTACAACTTTTACCATGAACGGAATATCGAAACGTTTGAATACGTTGGAATATAATGAGTTATCGCAACTCAAGGCAAAATATTTCAATGGTACGGCTACGGCTTATTTGCAGCGGCAATTATACCATTACAATGCTCGTGGCTGGCTTACTTCCATAAATAATCCTTACGAATGCCCCAACGATGTATTTGCCATGAAACTTTACTACGACAATGTGCCCACTTATGCCAGTAGTTTGGCTACAGGCTGTTATAATGGCAATATAGCCATGATAGAATGGTTTACGCAAAACCAGAACACGTATGTGAATGGATATGGTTTTAAGTATGATGGCCTCAACCGTCTGAAAGCAGGCAGATTTTTTTCCAGATTTGATGCCTCGGCTGTTGTTGAGCCAATGCCTACCTATTATGCTGATGGCATCGTCTCGGGCATAGGTTCTGAAAAGGAGATTACTTACGATAAAAATGGAAATATACTCACGCTCAATCGTTATGGCCATCATAGTGGCGGCACCGTGTTGTTCGACCAGTTGAGCTATCAATATGATGGCAATCGCTTGATGCGTGTAATAGATGCCAATCCCAATAGTTTCCTTTCTGGCGAGTTTTGTAATACAGCAGCACCTAATCTTCAGAACAGTTATGATGCGAACGGTAACTTAACGTTCGACGTGGATCGCAACATGCTTTTGTTTTACAACGATGATAACCTGCCTACGAATATTAGCTTTTCGAACTGGGCTATGACCAATGGTTACCGCTCCGATGGAGTAAAAATGTC
>MWFC01000069.1 GCA_002071415.1 Bacteroidetes bacterium ADurb.Bin012 | reverse complement strand
AAAATACGACAAATTGAAATACGGTGGTACTTTTGTAAAATATTGATATGCAATTATAGGATCAGGAGTTCTGAAATTTGAGGACAATGCATTCATCGTTCCATCATCAGAATACAGGAATTGAATGATTCATAATACCTTGGCATTATTTATTAACTCAATGATTACACTACCATAACCTGAAAGGAAAATAAATTTTCAATTTTTTTTTCGTAAAAGATTTGTTTATTGAAAACCTTTTATATCTTTGTATCAGATACACTAATAAAAATATAGAGATTGTTTTTTGAGTATATAATTTTATTATTCAATATTTTAACATAGATATTAATTATAGGGCGAATTTTACAATAATCCATTTTTTACACTCAAACAGATACAATGATTAATCTTAAATTTAACACTTAACCCAGAAGTCCAATATGTTAAACCTTAAAACCAAACATGCATGAAAACGATTCGGAAATTTACGGCCATGAGCCTTGCCGTAATGGCACTGCTCAGTCTTACCTGCCTCACGTCCTGCAAAGACGACGAGGATGAAAACTTAGTGATTGCTGGCTTCACCTATCAGGTCGATTCCAGTAATTTTCTCAAGGTAAGTTTTACTAACACTTCGCAAAACTACACCACATGTAACTGGAATTTTGGTGATGGGCAAACCAGTTCCGAAGTAAATCCAGTTCACATCTATGCTGCAGAGGGAGAATACACGGTTACACTTACGGCAAAAGATGCTAATGGGAATCAGGATGTGTATTCAACCAAAATTGTCCTGTCTGACCCCAATGTTCTTTTGACTGCTTTAACGGGCATGGAATCAAAGACATGGAAATTAATACGTGATGTAACCACAGGTCGTTATCCTCTGGAATGTGGTCCAGAAGATCATTCTCAAATTTGGTGGGCGATGGGAAGAGACAATAATGAGCTTGCCAATCGTCCTTGCCAGTTGAACGATGAATGGATATTCTATCGTGACGGCCGAATGGAATTCCGCGCCCAAGGCGATTATTGGGCTGAAGGTGGATTATTCTCTCCTGAAAATCAGTGTAATACTACCGATCAGATGGTTGGTCCTAATGGTGAAGATTTATCAGCATGGGGAGATGGAAATCACACTTTCAAACTAACCGTAGGCAATCCATCCAAGATTAAAGCTATTGGTAAAGGAGCTTACATTGGTTTCTACAAGTTGGGTAATGGCACTGAAGTTAAAACACCCCAGGATTATGTTGAATATAATATTGTAAAATTAGTCGATGGCACTGTTGATACATTGATTGTAGAAGGTATCTATCGTTGGGATCCGGCTTCTTCGGGTGGTTATTGGAGATTTGTACTGGTTCATTACGACAATCCTGCCGATGAACCTCCTATTCCAGGGCCAAAACCTGAAGCCTCTTTTAGCATGCAGATGGATGGTCGTACTGTAACTTTCACCAATACTACCGAAAACGGTGAAACTTATTTATGGGATTTTGGGGATGGCAATACCTCAACCGAGAAAGATCCCGTGCATACTTATGCCAGTGATGGAATTTATATGATTACCCTTACCGCAAGCAACCCCAATGGTGAGAGTACAGTAACCAAACAGGCTTTTGTTACAGGTACAGAATTGACTGCCGAACTTTTAATGGGTGGCGCATGGCGACCAAGAGCCGAAAATCTTTCGATATTCGTTGGCCCTGGTTTGGGCGATTATTCATGGTGGAGCGTTCCCAAAAACTTCCTCGATGGAAGCACTTCTGGTACTGATGATTGGTCATGCATCACCGATGATGAGTTCACATTTGCTGATGGAGGAGTATATATTTACAACACAAATGGTAGTGCTCGCAATGACGGTTATATGGGTTCGCCCAATGGATGCTGGGCTGACGAACAAATTGCAGCCAGCGGAAATGGAGCTGCCTTCGGTTCTGGAACACATTCATGGGAATTCGTTCCAGCCTCTGGGGGTAGCCGTCCTTTGATCATCCTTACCAATGGCCCCACAGGAGCAGCTTTCCTCGGCTTCTACAAAGGTTATTATGGCGGTGAAAATTCCGATGGAGCTAATCCTCCCAATGGCGGTAACCTTACCAATAGATATGAAGTGATGGGATATGCCAATACTGGAACAAAAGAATACCTCTTCGTCTCCGTTGATATCAGCGCAGACCACAGCGGTTCTTCAGCTTGGTCGGTAATTCTTGAGCGATAGGGTTTTTGCATCTGGTTCAAGTCTGGGGTCAACAATTGACCCCAGATTCTTTCTTATTCCTATTAAGCTCTCAAATTTTCTTTGGTTTTTTGATTTTCAAAAAATTATAATCAATTAAAATATGAAACATTTTACCCTGCTATTAATAACTCTTATTGCATTTTCGGGTAGCGTCTGGGGACAAAAAAAAATGGTTACAGGTAAAGTAACCGACGAAAAAGGTGCTTCTATCCCTGGGGTTACTATTCAAGTAAAAGGTACTTACACTGGAACTGTTACCGATCTTAATGGAAATTATAAGATTGAAGTTGAAGACAAGGATATATTGATTTTTAGTTTTGTTGGATACAACAAGCAGGAGATTCCAGTAGGATCACAAATGGTAATTAATGTTGTGCTTAGCGAGGAGACTACTATATTGAATGAGATAGTAGTAATAGGTTATGGTGCTCAACAGAAAAAAGATTTAACTACCGCTGTAGCAGTAGTTAATGAAAAGGACATTCGCAACCGTCCTATTATTACGGCGGCTCAGGCCTTGCAGGGTAAAGCTGCTGGAGTACAAGTAATACAACCATCTGGCAAACCTGGTCAGCAGCTGGCAGTAAGAGTTCGTGGAGCAACCTCTGTTCTGGCTGGCAATGACCCTTTATATGTAGTAGATGGCGTTCCGACAACCGATATTCGCGGTTTAAACCCTAACGACATCTCCAGTATGACCATACTGAAAGATGCCTCTTCATCGGCTATTTATGGTGCACGTGCAGCTAACGGCGTGGTGCTAATTACTACTAAACGCGGGCAGGAAGGAGAACCTCTGGTAACTTTCAATACCTATTTCGGGATATCGAACCTGAGAAAAAATATAGAAGTATTGAACACCAAACAATATAGAGATTTAATGGAAGAAATTCTTCCCGGAGGGCTCGATCCTTCGATGACCTATTTCAATAATTGGCCCGACTATGTTTTCGGCACCGGCTACACCCAAAGCTACCAATTTTCTGTTTCGGGCGGAAGTGCTAAGTCGAAATACTATGTGGCTGGAGGCTATTTGAGCGACAAAGGCATTGTAAAACCAGCACGATTTGATCGTTACAATGTAAGAATCAACCTCGACAGCGAAATGAAATCGTGGTTAAAACTTACTTCTAATATCAACGTATTAGGGATAGATACAAAAGACACACCCGACAACCTGAGTTCAGGAAGAGGGGGCGTAATCATGAGTGCATTGAACACTCCACCCTTTCTTCATGTATACAAGCAGGATGGAAGTGGGCAGTACGATCCCAATCCATTTCAACCTTCATGGGAAAATCCTGCAGCATATATGTACGGCCCCGATCAACGATCCACCGATTATCAGGTATTCGGAAATATAGGCTTGGAAGCTCGACTCATCAAAGACCTTTACTTCAAAACTCATGTAGGAACCGATATCACTACCCATCAGTGGGATTATTATCTCGATCCTTTCCGTACCAATTATGGTCGTAACATGAATGGTATAGGCCGCTCCGACAAGTTTAATAACCTTACTTGGTTATGGGAAAATACCCTTGATTATAAATTTACGGCAGACCAGCATAATTTTACGGCCTTAGCAGGAGCAAGTATTCAGAAATTCCAAGGAAACGACAGTTATATTGAAGGGAATGATTTCCCGGCCGATACAAACGTACGTACACTTTGGGCTGCCAATAATATCACCGCAGGGACTACCCGCGAAGAATGGGCTCTGGCCAGTTTCTTCGGACGTGTAACCTGGGATTATCTTTCAAAATATTACCTTACCATGAGTATTCGTCATGATGGTTCTTCAAAGTTGGCTCATCACTGGGGAACTATGCCTTCTTTCTCGGCTGGTTGGCGCGTGAGCTCCGAAGAATTTATGAAAAATCTTACTTTCATAGATGATTTAAAAATACGTGGAGGTTGGGGAAAGAATGGAAATCAGGAAGGCATTCCTAATTACGCTCGTTATGGATTGATCAACTATTATCGTCGCGAAATTACTAATCCACTTTCAGGCCCCGCTGCCGTGCAAATCACTTATGGCAATCCTGACCTTAAATGGGAAACTACCGCACAAACCAACATCGGTTTCGACCTCACCATGTTCCGTTCCCGTGTTACGCTGAATTTCGACTATTATTACAAAAAAACCAGCGACGTCATCCTCGATGTTCAGCTGCCCAACTCTTTGCCCATCACCTCCATTCAAACCAACGCCGGAGAAATCGAAAACAAAGGAATTGAATTGAATCTGAATACCATCAACGTTGATAAGAACTGGAAATGGACCACCGATTTCAACATCGCCTTTAACACCAATAAAGTCCTGAGTCTTAAATTTACCGATGTTTATTACTTTGGAAGGATATACAGCAACAACTCCGACGTAGTTATTCTGCGTACTGGTTTGCCTTTAGGCTCTTTCTATGGCTATATTTCAGAAGGTGTAAATCCCGAAACCGGTGATCTGGTTTATAAGGATGTAAATAACAATGGTATTCTCGATCCTGGAGATAGAACCGTTATTGGTGATCCCAATCCTGACTTTATTTTTGGATTGACCAATAGTTTTTCATATAAGAAATGGGATTTCAGCTTCTTTTTTCAGGGTAGTGTGGGCAATGATATTTACAATGCCACGCGTATCGATCTGGAAGGTATGTTCGATAGCAAGAATCAATCCACTGCTGTGTTAAACCGCTGGACTCCCGAAAATCGTAATACGGATATACCGAGAGCCATTGGAGGGGGTAACATGGATAATGTGCGCAATTCGACTCGTTTTGTTGAAGATGGAACTTATGTTCGTTTAAAATCGCTCACCCTGTCTTATAAGATCATAGATAAACCTTCCAAGAAAACAGGCATCAGCAAGCTCTCTGTTTATTTAACCGGGAACAATCTTTTAACTTTTACCGGGTATAGCGGTTTCGATCCCGAAGTGAATGCTTATGGCAACAGTGCTGTGGAAGTTGGTATAGATTATGGTACTTATCCACAGGCTCGTTCGCTTATGTTAGGATTAAATGTAGAATTTTAATGAATGCCAGGAGGAAAAATACTATGAAAAAATTCATATTTGGATGGGCAGGCCTTGTATTTATTCTAATGCTGGCCTCCTGTGAAGATTTTCTTGAACTCGATCCAGTATCCAATGGGATAGCCGTAGGAAACGCTGCAGGCGATTCTATCTTGTACAAAACTGGTGCGGAGGTTGAAGCTGCCCTCGCTGGCGCTTATGCTGATTTCAAGAATGAATATTATCAGTTGGATTACTACGTAAATGGAGATGCTCAGTCGGATGATGCTTATGCAGGCGCCGATAATCCTGCAAATTTTCAAATCGACGATTACAAAATCGACGCACTGAATTCGAATGTAGCCAGAGACTGGGCTTACCTCTATGCACATATTGGAAAAACCAATGCTGTCATCAACAATGTCGATAAATGTCCTGATGCTTCGTTATCGGCAGCTCGCAGAAAGGAGATAAAGGCCGAAGCATTGTTTATCAGAGCTTTCCAGTATTTTCAACTCGTACAGTTGTGGGGAGATGTGCCTCTTCAACTCACCGAAGTACGTACTATCAGTGCAGCCAACCTCGAGGAAATCTATCCTTTGCTGTATCCTCCAAGAACGCTTCTTGACATGGTTTATCAGCAAATTATTTCCGATTTGGCAACAGCTGCCAGAGGAGTAAAAGTTACTGCTCCTCATAAGGGTTATGCCACAAAAGGTGCAGTCTATACTCTTCTGGCCAAGGTTTATGCCACTATCGAGCCACACGATTATAACAAGGTAAACCTTTACTGCGACAGTGTAATGGCGCTCGGATATTCACTTATGCCTCAATATGACCAATTGTGGGATAATTCGCAGGAAAACTGTTCCGAATCTATCTTCGAAATCAATTACAATGGGGGCGTTTCGGATGGTAACTGGGGAGCAAAAATGTTTCGTGGCCTCGACTGGAAAAAATTCAATATTCCCAGCAACGATCTCGTAAAAATCTTCGAACAAGAAGGCGACATGATTCGTTTTACTTCATCTATCGTTTGGGAAGACGTTTCAGGGCGGTGGACCGATCCTCACTGGCCACAGGTTCATTATCCCTTCATCAATAAATGGAGAAATTATGCCGAGGGAAGCGACCAAAATTACATTATTTATCGTTTGGCAGATGTAATGCTGCTAAAGGCTGAAGCCTTGAACGAGATGGGTGATGTAAGTGGAGCCGCAAGTCTAGTAAATCAGATTCGTGCAAGAGTTAATTTACCCGAAACTCAAGCAAATGATCAAGCTTCCATGCGCTTGACCATCGAAAAGGAACGTCGTCTTGAATTAGCCTTCGAAGGTCATAGATGGTATGATCTGAAACGTACGCATCGTGCCATAGAGGTCATCAATAATGTAAAAGGCGAAAATGATATTCCCCTTGGTTATCAGCTTACCGAGAACCGTTTACTTTGGCCTATTCCTCAAGCTGAACTTGATAAGAACTCAAAACTCACCCAAAATCCTGGTTATTGATCTTACGGGGCGCAAGCTTTCTTTGAAAGCTTGCGCCTCTTGCTTTTTCATCTTTGCCCAGTCCTTTTATTATCATGAAAACTCTGATCCCCGTTTCCTCGATGATTTACTCTCTTCTATTGCTATCAGCACTTGGCCTTTTTTCTGCTTGCGGAAAAAATGACAACCCACAAGCTGAACCTCCGGTTGATACTACACACTATGCAAAAGCTCAGGTATGGCTTACAAAAGGGGATAAAACCGTTTTATTTTCGAAACAAAATGGTTTGAATATACTCACCTCGGTTGCACCCAAGTGGCCTACAATCACCGTTGATACTTCTTTTCGATTTCAAGAAATCGAAGGCTATGGGGCAGCTCTGACGGGTTCATCGGCTTATCTATTTAACAGAGTCCTCACCCCGAATGCTCGTCAAAGTTTGATCGAAAATTTGTTCACTCCCGATTCAGGTATTGGCTTATCCTATCTGAGACTGACAATAGGAGCATCCGATTTTTCGCTTTCCGATTTTACTTATGATGATGTTGAACCCGGACAAACGGATTTTAATTTGCAAAACTTCTCTCTTTCGCAAGATACTCTTGATGTAGTTCCTATATTGAAGGAAATTCTGAAGGTTGCTCCAAACATCCGATTATTGGGTTCGCCTTGGAGCCCTCCGGCTTGGATGAAAACCAATGGAAGTTTAAAGGGTGGACGCTTAAAGCAGGAATGCTACCCCGTTTATGCACGATATTTCGTAAAATATATACAATCCATGCAAACCAATGGGATACGCATAGACGCCATTACTCCCCAGAATGAACCTTTATATGCCACAGCCTCTTATCCTTGCATGCTTATGGAAGCTGCCCACCAGAAAGAGCTCATTCGCGATCATTTGGGGCCAGCATTCCAACAATACGGATTGGATGTAAAAATTATTGTTTATGACCATAATTGGGATAGACCCGATTATCCCATTGAGATTCTCAATGATCAGGAAACACGCAAATATGTTGCTGGCAGCGCTTTTCATGCTTATGCTGGCGATGTTTCAACCATGAGTTTCGTCCATCAAGCCCATCCCGATAAGGCCATCTATTTCACCGAAATTTCAGGTGGAGACTGGGCTACCAATTTTAGCGACAACTTGCTCTGGAATATGAAGAATATACTCATTGGCACCGCAAACAACTGGTCGAAAAATGCCTTGTTTTGGAATCTGGCTCTGGATGAAAACCATGGGCCAAAAAACAATGGATGCTCAAACTGCAGAGGCGTTGTTACAATTACTTCTCAAGGGCAGATTTATAAAAATGAAGAATATTACAGTCTGGCACATTTCTCCAAATTCATACGCCCAGAGGCAGTTCGCATTCTTTCGCGCATCGCTCAGCAATTGATGAATATTGATGCGGTGGCTTTTCAAAATATAGATTCATCGAAAGTGCTCATCGTTGCAAATTATAGTGATACCTACAAGACATTTACTGTTATTCAAAATCAAAAATCTTTCAACTATTCCATAGCACCAAAATCGGTAGCAACTCTCATCTGGTAATTTCAGAACTATCCTCACACTATTCTTTGTATATAAAAAAATCCAGCTTTCGTTCATTGGAAGCTGGATAATTTTTTCAATTTTCAAAGAATCAGGGCATAATTTCGAAAGAAGCCTGCTGACGGATATCAGTCGAGGAACTAGCAGTTAGAATCTTGTATTTTCCACTCTGTATGACCCACTTTCCTTGGGTTTGATCATAATAAGAGAAGGCACGTGGATTGAGAAGAATCTTTACGTTTTGGCTTTCGTTGGGTTGAAGCGTAACAGCCGCAAATCCTTTAAGCTCTCCTGACTTCGACAATGCGTCACCCTAAAAATTTTTCCAAAACTTTTCATCAAAAAGAGGTGCGATTAATTTGT
>MWFC01000068.1 GCA_002071415.1 Bacteroidetes bacterium ADurb.Bin012 | reverse complement strand
ATTGATCAGTGATACGGGAACCTATAAAGTCCTTGCCATTAATCCTTTAACGAGTTGTATGAGATGGATGATTGGGGAATGTATCATTCAAAGTGCTCCAATCGCCTATGCAGGAGCCGATGCATCGATTTGCGAAAATCAGACTTTCTCCCCTGAAGCAATCGCCTTGAATTACTCATTGATAACATGGTCAACATTAGGAGATGGCACTTTCGATGATCCCCATATTCTTCATCCAGTCTATACACTTGGTTATAATGATATTCTACTGGGAAATGTAAAATTAATTTTAAATGTAACGAATTTATCCTTGTGTCCGGGAGTTATCGCAAGAGATACTTTAGTACTCTACATTCAGAAACTTCCACAACTGAACGCTGGAAATGATACAGCAATTTGTTATGATGATCCTTTTCTTACAAAGGCCGAGGCAAACTATTGTAGCTTAACATACTGGACCACCACAGGCATTGGAGATTTTGCAGATCCCTATGCACTTTCAACAGCGTATAACTATTTTTATTTAAACCCATTAGAAATTTTCACACGAACTGATCAGTTAATTCTTATGGCAAATGGAGAAGGAAGTTGCATGGGGAACATCATGACTGATACATTCAATCTTACTATATATGGAATGCCTTATGCCGATGCTGGTCCTAATGGAGGCATTTGCGTTGGTGAATCCTATCCTCTTAATGGAAGTGGAACGGGATATAGTTCAATTATGTGGTCATCAATTTATAATGGAGTATTCAGTAATCCATTCATTCTCAATCCAGTTTATATAGCGAGCACCTCAGCTGTAGCAGCGGGAACCGATACTCTCGTGCTTACTTTGCATGGCGCTCCTGACTGCCTTGATAATTTTTCAACGGATACAATGGTTTTAGTTATTGCTCCTATGGCTACAGTAAATGCAGGACCTGATTTGGTTTCCTGCTATAACCTACCCGTATCAATCAATGCAACAGCAACGAATTATTCAATCGTGCAATGGACTACAACGGGTAATGGAGTTTTTAGCGATAATACGATTTTGAATCCCGTATATTATCCAGGCTCACTCGATTCAGCGGCTGGCTGTTCACATCTCACCCTGACTGCATGGGGACTTTATGGATGTTCTACCATAACTGTTCAGGATCAGCTTATGCTATGTTTCAATTTTACTCCCCAAGTTTCCGCTGGAAGTGATGGAGAAATATGCGAAAATTCTACTTTTCTTACCTCATCAGCCTCAGCTAACTATGTTTCGAGTATTGAATGGACTACTTCAGGGGATGGCACGTTTGCTGACCCTCATTCCCTGATTACTACTTATTCCCCCGGTATCAATGATAAAATCAATGGATTTGCATCTCTAATACTTACTGGCTTTGGTATGAACACCTGTTCTATTTTTTCGGTTTCTGACTCACTTTATCTTGATATTAATCCATTGCCAAATGTTTATGCAGGTTCAGATACTACGATATGCTCCAATGAGGTTTCTATTTTACTTCATGGAAATGCACAACATTATTCCAATCCTCAATGGACAGCAATAATCCCTGCTAATGGAACATTTACTTCGCCCAATAGTCTCGTTACCAATTATTTGCTTACTCCATCCGATACAACATACAACAATATTGCACTTTCTATTTCAGTAAATGGTACAGACGAATGTTCCAGTGAACTTGCCTCAGACTTCCTTACTGTTTTTATTGATCCTTTGCCTGTTGCTCAGGCAGGAAGTGATGCAGAAATATGTGCAGACGAAACCTTATTATTAGACGGAGAAGCTCTTCATTATACTGAGACACAATGGCTTTCACTTGGAGATGGAACATTCAGTAATTCCCATATTTTAAATCCCATTTATAGTCCAGGAGTCTTAGATAAATCCTTAGGCTCAGTAAAGTTAGTCTTAAAAATAAAAGGTTCAGGAAGTTGCAATAACTATTTTACAAGCGATACTTTGACTTTGCTCATCCATCCACTTCCCACTGCATTTCTTTCTGGGAACAATTCTATTTGTCAGGGTGATTCCATTCCTATCTCGGTTCAACTCACCGGAACCCCTCCATGGACTATAATTTACACAAATGGCATAGGATCCTTCACCATTTCAGGCATCAGTGATTCTCCACATACTTGGTATGTCAGCCCCGAAGTTACTAGCTTATATACCCTAACTGGAGTCAGTGATTTGTATTGCAATGGTACTTCTTTCACCGGCTCTGCCTTAATCACTCTTTTGCCAACCCCAACACCTTTTTGGGTTACAGTAAGCAATGGAGGTTACTATTGTCAGGGAGGTGATGGTGTAGAAATTGGACTCGATGGTTCTGAGTTAGGTATAATTTATAAATTGTTTTTAGGACCATTACAGATTGGCCCTCTGAAATTAGGAACTGGCACACCAATTAGTTTTGGAAATATTATCATGCCTGGAACGTATCATGTAGAGGCCATGCATCCCTCTTCACTTTGTTCACGAATGATGAATAATACTGTAACCGTAACCATACAACCTTTACCTAATATAAACTTTACGGCTGACACGGCATGTCCTCTGACAACAACGCATTTCACTCTTTCAGGGACAAATCTGGCAAACATTGCTTACTGCGAATGGAATTTTGGAGATGGGACATCGGCATTTTATGCCGGACCGGCAAACGCTGACCACATCTATCCTGCCACTGGTATTTATCTGGCAACCTTAACAGCTACTTCTATCAATGGTTGCCAAAAAACTATTTCTCATCTGGTAAAAGTTTATTCCTCTCCTGTAACATTGTTTTCATGGAGCACACCCACTTGCCAAAATCAGACTATAAACTTTAATAACTACTCATACACTACTTTACCCGATTATATTTATACATGGATATGGGATTTTGGCGACGGAACACCTCCTGTAACTATCATGTGGCCAAATAATCCAAATATTAATCATTCTTTCGCTAGCTCCGGAACTTTTAATGTACAACTAAAAGTGATTACCAACCACGGTTGTATGGATTCAATTACAAATGTCGTTCAAGTTTTCTCTGAACCCATTGCAAATTTTACATGGAGCAATAATTGCCAAAGTCTGCTTACGCAATTTAATGACCTTTCACAAACGGGCTATGGCTCAACTGCCATTGAATGGAGCTGGGATTTTGGAGATCCTTTGTCGGGAGCTGCTAATCACTCCAATATTCAAAATCCCTTCCATCAATATATTAACGCTGGTACCTATCAAGTGACCCTCATAGTGATGGCAAGCAATGGCTGTTCATCAAGTATTACCAAGACAGTTCAGGTATTCCCCAAGCCACTTGCTAATTTCTCGACTAATCCAACTTGCATGGATACCTTGATGCAATTTAACGATTTATCAATCGTTGGAAGTGCTCCTATCATCCAATGGAACTGGCTTTTTGGCGATGGAAATTCTTCTACACTTCAAAATCCCTCCCATCTTTATAATACAGCAGGTAATTATAATGTTGAATTATTAATAACCGATTCGCTTGGTTGTAAGGATAATACTATCAAAACTGTCACCGTATTTCCCTTACCTTTAGCTGAATTTAGCTATACTGAGCCAAATTGCGCCGGTAGTGATGTTGATTTCACTGATTTTTCGTTAACTTCTGCTGGTTACATTACAACCTGGGAATGGAATTTCGGCGATACCTCGACACCAGTAGTCATTCATTTCCCAAATTCTCCTAATGTTTCCCATATATATAATGAAACAGGCAGTTATGAGGTGACCTTGACAATAACCAACTCACTTGGCTGTCGAGCTTCAAAAGTTCATACTGTAATAGTAGATGCCAAACCACTTGCCAATTTTACCTTCCCAATCAATAACTGTCAAACATCGCTAGTTCAATTCACTGATGCTTCAGTAACAAACGGAGGAGCCACTATTGTATCTTGGGAGTGGAATTTTGATGATCCCGCATCGGGTTCCAACAATAGCAGTATGTTCCAAAACCCTGTTCATATTTTCGCTTCAGCAGGTATTTACAATGTAAGACTCATCATAAACAATGTTATCGGATGTGCCGATACTTCTATTCAGCAAGTTAATATAAGCTCCAACCCAACGGCTGATTTTACTGCTGATAGTGCATGTTTAGGCTCCCCTACCCATTTTATAAATACTTCCATACCCAATGCCGGTGTAATTACAGGCTATGATTGGGATTTTGGAGATGGTTCACCCCATTCGAATAATGAGAACGCAACACATACTTATACTTCGGCAGGTATTTTTTCAGTAACCCTTATCGTAACGACCGATTTGGGATGTATAGCTTCTGTAACCCAAACTGTAGTTGTTTATACACCTCCTTTAGCTTTATTTGTTGCCTCTACCCAAAATTGCACAGGAAGCGAAGTAAGTTTCGATGATCTATCAACAACTTCTCAAGGTTATATACAACAATGGATATGGAATTTTGGAGATGGGTCAGTTCCTGATACTATTGACTTTCCCAATTCACCAGATATTACTCATATCTATGATTTAGCAGGGATTTATAATGTTAAACTTACAGTAATTACTTCAACATCCTGTTCATCATTCATAATTCAGCAAGTATCAGTTCAGAACAATCCAATGGCTAATTTTTCATATATAGCCACCTGCAAGGGATTGCCCACACAATTTACCGACGAAACTCAGTTAAATGGAGGAGGCATACTTATATCTTGGTATTGGGATTTTGGAGACCCTGCATCAGGAATTTATAACAACTCTACTTTGCAGAACCCTGTCCATGTTTTTTCTTCGGCTGATACATTCTTGGTTTCTCTCATTGTTACCAATATTAACTTCTGTCAAGATACTATCATTAAACAAGTCATCATTTCTCCAGCTCCTCTGGCTATGTTCTCAGCCGACTCTGCTTGCTTGGGATCGCCCACCCACTTTACCGATCTATCCATCCCTAATGCTTCTGCTATAGCTTCATGGTTCTGGAACTTCGGCGATGGCTCATTCTCCACTCTTCAAAATCCTGTCCATACTTATACTAATTGGGGATCTTATATCGTCTCCCTTTCAGTTACCAACGCCAACGGATGCATGCACGATACTACCATGTCCATTTTCGTCAACCCACAGCCTGTTCCTGCCTTTGCTTTCTCGGGTAATTGTGCCGGCCTCTTTACTTCTTTCTCTGACTTATCTACTTCTCCATCTGGTTTTATTAATTCATGGCTTTGGGAATTTGGTGATGGCTCATCCGATACTGTCCAAAATCCCACTCATCTATACTCTCAAGGAGGTACTTTCTTGGTTACACTTTCCATTACCAATTCATACGGCTGCCAACAATCCATCAGCCAGTCTGTCTCCATTTTTAACCCACCTACAGCTAATTTCATTTCCTATTCTACATTTTGCCCCGTGGGTCAAGTAACCTTCCAAGACCTCTCACAAGGTAATGGCTCTCCTATCACTCAACGCCTCTGGAATTTCGGTAACGGTTTCTCTTCTAACGCCGCTAATCCCGTTTATACTTATCCTTCCCCTGATTCCTGCTATCTGGTTACTCTCATTGTAAACAACGCCTTTGGCTGCTCCGATACAACCTCAAATATAGTCTGCGTTAAACCTGGCTTCAGCTTTACAATATCTTCCAAACCCAGTTGTGCAGGAATTCCTACCCCCTTCTCACCTGTTAACCTGGCTCAAGGCGATAGCCTCCTATTCGTCCAATGGGATTTTGGCGACCCAGCTTCCGGTATTTTCAACCACTCCAATCAGTATTACACTTCGCATATCTATTCCAACCCTGGTTATTACGTTGTAAAACTCAAAGCATGGAACTCCGACAATTGCCTCGATTCTGCTTATTACGAAATTACTATTCTTCCACCTCCTGTCGCCGATTTTACATGGGAAACCAACGTGCCTCACTGCGATACTACTATCACCTTCACTAATCTTACAACTTCTAACGGCGCAACTATTGACTCTCTGGTGTGGAACTTCGGAGACAATATAATCATCCAGCAATCTTTCCCCTTGCCTACAAGTATAACACACACATTTCCATCTTTCGGATTCTATGAGGTCACTTTGACTGCTTTCGTGGCTAATGGATGTTCACACTCCATCTCGAAAACTGTACAAGTGAAATGCCTCTCAGCCAATTTTGCCTTCGATACATTAGGCTGTCAAAACAAGAACATCATTTTCAATGATTTCTCATCTCCAACAATGTCCATAACTCACTGGCTGTGGTTATTTGGAGACGAAAAATACGAGGAATATTATTCATGGAAACCATTTACCTCACATATTTATACTGAAGCTGGAACTTACCAAATAAAACTCATTGTCGATGGTATTGTCAATGGCAAACCAGTTCAGGATTCTTCAATGAAAATCATTAAAATCCAAACCGCTCCTTTAGCCCAGTTTATAGCTCAAAATTTATGCTTGGGAGACACCGTTTATTTCACAGACCAGTCTTATACCTTAGCTGATACAATTAATCAATGGAAATGGTGGTTTGGTGATGGAAAAACATCCATTGAGCAAAATCCAAGCCATTTGTATCTTTATGACAGCGCCTTCGATGTACAATTAGCCGTAAGCACAATTTTTGGATGCAGCGATACAAGTATTCAGGCCATTCATCTCAAACCCAAGCCAAATATTGCTCTCTATCCTGATGGAGGACTTTTCTGCGGTGAAATTCATCCTATTCAGTTCCGAGATACAATTGGAAATTACTCTAATTATATTTGGGTTTGGGGAGATGGAGATACATTGATTACGACCACTCCTTCTGCAACCCATGTATATGACGAAGGAAACTATCAAATGATGGTTATTGTAAGAAATAGTTATCAATGTCAAATAATCCAACAAGCTGAAGTAGAAATCAATCCAAGTCCGGTTGCCAAAGCTTCAGCCGATAAATATGAAGCTCCCATCAGTCAATCGCAATTTATTTTCTACGATGAGTCAGAAAGTACCACTATACCCATCATTCAATGGAAATGGTATATGAATGATACCCTCCTGATAGGAAACAGTCAGGTACTGCCCTTTAACTTTATTGATCCTGAACAAGAATTACCATTAATTAACACAGGAACCTATAAAATCACTCTTTGGGTGATGAATACGGAGAATTGTAGCGATAGTACTAGCTTCTTCGTAAAATTAAAAGATGAATTTCTGTTTAATGTTCCTACTGCTTTTACTCCCAACAACGATAATTTGAATAATACATTTAAACCTTTCGTCAATTTTATCCGGCAAAACAATTTTTCTTTCAGAATTTTCAATCGGAGCGGAATGATGATATTTGAAACTCATGATCCTAATGCAGCCTGGGATGGAACCTATAATGGCGAAGTATGCCCAGCTGACGTCTATGTTTGGATTGTTGAATACGAAAAAGGTGACGGCCATCGTGAAATGAAGAAGGGAACCATAGTTCTTGTTAGATGAATCAGACCATAATTCAATAAGACGGCAAAGGTAACAACGACAGGGTTGTCTATTATACGGGTATTCGAAGAAAAGAATTTTTATAGAGAAGACCTATATTGTTTAATTTTTCAATGAAATTATGTTTCGATTTCTGAAATGCATTTGTCGTATCTGAAATAAAAACTGAATTTTGTAAAAAAATCGAGGTGGAATACATAAAGAGCCTTAGTTTTGAGCAAAAGAAAGATTTATACGATTATCTCTGCGAATTCTTAACTCGACATCGGATAGAGCTTTTCGAGAAAAACATAAAACAACGGACGAGACATTTTGCCGTTGTACTCGAAAATATTTTCCAGTCGCATAATATTAGCGCAGTTTTAAGATCATGTGATTGTTTTGGAGTTCAGGATGTCCATATTATCGAAAATTTTAATCCGTATCGTGTTAATCCCGAAATAGCGCTGGGATCATCAAAATGGTTGACCATATACCATCACGGTGATGGAGTCAATGCGGTTGTTAAAGCTTTCGATGATATTCATGACAAAGGTTATCAAATCATAGCGGCTTCGCCTCATGCAGGGGGTTATGATATTGATTCACTAAACATCGAAAACAAAACTGCATTAATTTTTGGCACCGAGAAAGATGGTTTAAGTCCAGAAGCTCTCCAGAGAGCCGATGGTTACCTGAAGATCCCCATGTATGGATTTACCGAAAGTTTGAATATTAGCGTTTCGGCAGGAATTTCACTTTATACCTTGATGTCTCGATTACACAAGACGAGCATTCCATGGCAACTGAGCGAACCCGAAGCTTTAGAAATCAAACTGAGTTGGGCAATTCAGTCCATAAAGCATGCCGAATACCTTATTTATCAATTTTTATCAAAGTACGAATAAACTTCTTAATTTTACCCTCAAATTCGAATCAATTCTTAAAATCTAAATTATGGGAAAAGGGGATAAGAAAAGCAGAAGAGGAAAAATCGTCATTGGAACGTATGGAGTGCGCCGGCCTAAAAAGAAAAAGAAGCACGCTATTACAAACCCCATTGAAGTCGAATCAGTTCTTTCTGACAAGCTTCAAAAAAAAAGCAAGAAAAAAGCAGAATAAGACCTGAGATCATATTTCGCTTTACAAAAGAATCGGTATCTCGGCAGAAGACTTTCAGAGATACCGATTTCCTGTTTTCCGCACTTTTTTGCAACACCCTTATAAGTATTTGAATATCAATAATTATTTTATAATTTTGGGTGTT
>MWFC01000067.1 GCA_002071415.1 Bacteroidetes bacterium ADurb.Bin012 | reverse complement strand
CGTCGGATGACTGTCGACCAGCCGAGAGCTTTGAAAAATGTCATTTCGAGGAGCGTGAGCGACGAGAAATCTTAACCCAACTTCATGGTTTTTTGTGCATATTTTGGTATTTTGGGGGGTATTCTGGGAAAATATCCAATAAAATCAAGACAAGGTTTGTTGGACGCCAAATGTAGTGCCAAAATCATCATTATTATATAAAATATCCTTGCAACCCCCGCTTTTTAGTGATAATAAATTCCCATGTTTGTTCGCAGTACAACTCATACCGACAATAAGAGCGGAAAGCCGTACAACACCTATAAGCTGGTAGAATCCATTCGCACTGAGCGAGGGCCAAGACAGCGGACGGTTTTGAATCTGGGGACTGATTTTTCTCTGGACAGGGGGAAATGGGAAATGCTTGCCAACCGGATTGAGACAATTGTTTCCGGTCAACAATGTTTTATTCCCGCAGATGCAGAAACAGAGAAACTGGCGCAACGTTACGCGAAAATAATCATTTATCGGGAAAGCAATAAAAAGCCGGTTTCTGTCCAGGAGCAACAGCAGCCTGATTTTCAGGAAGTGGATGTAAACAGTTTGGAAAACGAGGAGATACTTTCCGTTGGCGGCGAAAGCATTGTATTGTCGACAATCAGGGAGCTTAAGCTGGATAGTGAATTGGAATCGTTGGGGTTCAACAAGTCTAATGTGGAGGCGGCAATCGGCGTTATCTGTGCGCGTCTGCTGGCGCCTTCCTCGGAACGTGCTGCGCATTTGTGGTTGCAGAACGATACCGCACTTGACGATTTGCTGGATACCAGCTTTGCGTCACTTTCTCAGGACCGTGTTTATCAGGTTTCTGACAAGCTTCTTAAGCATAAGGATGCCATAGAGACTTATTTGCAAAAAAAAGAAAAGCAGCTGTTCAATTTAGAGGAAAAGGTCATTCTTTATGATTTGACTAACACGTTTTTTGAAGGCAGCGGCAAATACAATCAGAAGGCTCATTTTGGTGTTTCCAAAGAAAAGAGAAACGACTGTTTGCTGGTAACGCTTGCTTTATTGCTGGATGGGGAAGGCTTTCCGCAGAAGAGCGAAATACTGGCAGGCAACATCAGCGAACCGGATACCTTAAAAAATGTTCTTACGGCTGTTTCCACCCAAGCCAGGAAACCGATTGTTGTTGCCGATGCGGGTATCGGCACGGAGAAAAATATCAAATGGCTGTCAGAAAATGGATATTCATACATTGTTGTATCCCGCAAAAGGCAGCAGGAAGTTCCCGCCGATATTAAGCTAATCAAGGTTCGGGAAAACTCTCATCGTGTGGTTAGCGCTGCTGCCAGGATGAACAACGGCGGTGAGATGGAAGTTTATTGCCATTCTACCGCCAAGGAGATCAAGGAACAAGAGATCAGGAATCGTTTTGAACGGCGCTTTGAGGATAATCTGAAGAGTGTTTGCAAAGCATTACAAAAAAAGTATGGCACGAAACGATATGAAAAGGTGTTGGAAAAAATCGGCAGGCTGAAAGAGCGCTATCGCCGTGTCGCCAACCGTTATAATATCAGCATCGATAAAGATGACAAATCGGGGAATGCAACTGACATTAAATGGAGTATGAAGCAGAAGGATTGCGTAAGCGGGTATTATCTGCTTCGTTCCAACCTTACGGATATGTCAGAAAAAGAAATCTTCGATACATTCACCATGTTGCTTGATTTGGAAGATGCCTTTCGTTCTATGAAATCCGAACTTGGTTTGAGGCCGGTCTACCACCAGAAAGAAAAAAGATGCGACGGACATCTTTTCATTTCTGTTATTGCTTATCATATTCTTCATTATATCCGCATCAAGCTGAAACAACAGGGAATTAACGATAGCTGGTCGACAATCCGGCGCTGTTTATCCGGTCACTATCGTGTAACAACCTCCATGAAGCGCTCCGACGGCAAAATGATCTATGTCCGGAAAACTTCCAAGCCGGAAGATTGCCATATCCGAATTTATAATGCGCTCGGACTTCCTCACAGGCCGGGCAAGGTAACGAAGACTATTCTCTGACGTAATTATTGTAACACCATACCCCATCCCGAAAAATCTGTAGTGCCTAAAACGAATAGCGCGACTCCGTAACGTACCGATATAATTGTATATTAATTTGCTAACCATGAAGTTGGGTTAATATTTTTTCTGCTTCTTCAATTTTATTGCGTAAATTTTTTACGCAATTATTTTCATGAATTCCGCTACGCTCAGAATTTAGCGTTTCAACAAAATCCTTTTCAAATTCTGGGAACTTGGTTTGACCTAACCATTCTTTATCAGGTGCATTCTTGCCGTCCCAGGCCTTACCCAGATTCAGACCCACAGTTCTAGGTTGCATCTCCAGAATGTTTTTTAAGCGCTCTGCACCGTCATCACGTTGCTGGTCTATATCAGCTTGTTGTACTTTTTGAGGTTGCCATGTTCTTGCTTCAAAAATATTTTGAATTAGATATATGGGCGGTCTTGAGCTTTTTGGACCAACAATATCCCGTATAAAATCTTTTGTTTCCATATTTATTGCCGCCACAGAGCTCTGGCAAAAAAAGAAATAATCGGCTTGTTGAATAACCCATTCATGAATAGGATCTTCTTTCCAATTACTGTGGGTGCCATCTAATCCTGGCATGTCAACTATAACCACTTTATTGTTTAGTAATTCTGATTTTTTGCAGCGGATTGCTGTAAAAAGCGGTTCCCACCCCGATCCGAAATCACCAGTCAATACTTCTTTAAGATTTTTTTCATTCAAATCTAATCTTTTAATATGGATATATTTTTGAAATTCTTCTTCATTTCCAACTTCCCGCAAATAGTCATATACCAATTCAAATTCATTTCGGAATTTCTTCTTAATATCATCCGTCATTTCAGAGTGTGGTGCCTTATCGCTTTTTTTGACTCTAAATTGTCGTAATGCATTGTTAATGTCTGAATCTGTAGAAAAGTACTGCTCAATACAGTGCTCATTTGAACCCATAACTAATGATGGCCGACGGGTAGTTTCTATGCCAAAACCAGTTGGACTAACATAATCGTTGGCCAGCACATTTGCTAATGTGGATTTGCCTGCCTTAAGCGGCCCAAAAATAACTATAAAAAAACTTGTGGAACCAAAACGCCTTTTGGCGCGGTCAAAATTAAGGCATATCTGCTTCAGATCATTATCCTGATAAGCACTGCTATAGTCGAATTTCTGCCATTCTTTGACCACTTCATCTAGATTCTTTAAAAGCGCCCTGGTTTCGTCTGTTCTTTTGTCTGCAATTTCAACAGTCATGTTAGCCTCCTTAAAGTCTGCAATAGATTTTTATGTACTATTTCTGACCTACAGAGTTGCTTGTTTATTCAGTTAATACCGAGAAATTTTATTAGTCCATCTGTGCCATACAATTTCTGATATCTTCTGATGATGGACTTGAATAATTGCGTATCGTGCTGATTGAACAATAAATAGGACTCCATCAATTTTTTTAACTTTTCATTGTTGATATCATCATTTTTAATATCGCCGTTCCTATCATTCTCAATGACTGCCTCCAATAATTGGAAGGAACATGCTGCGGTCTTTATATCAATAGGTATTTTTTCAATTTTGCATACATCCACAATCTGCGAAGCGTAATCAAATATATATTGCACTGGAACAACATCACTTAATGATTCCATGCATCCGATAACACTCTTTAGTCTTTTGTGCTTTTCCATATCTTTTGCATGATTTGGGAAATTCTTAAGAGTCTTAATAATGCTTTTCTGTGTTGAAATGTCTGTTTTTATCTTTTCTTTGTTTTGCTGCAGGCATGCCGCGGCAGTATAAAGATTGAATGCTTCATGTACTATTTCCTGATCGTTGTCATTCTCAATGATTTGCTCTAATAATAGTCTTATGTAAAAAAAATCAATTTTATCCTTAATTTTATCTATGTTATTTAAATATTGTTTTTTAAATTCCCGGCGATTAGTTTTAACGATATAATCTAATGTGAGTGGGACAATGTGACTTTTATCAAAATCATCAATTGATGGTTTTATATTAACTAATATTTTTATTATGGCATATAAAGCATCTAATAAATATCCCTCCATTTGAACTGCAGCAGAGCTTTCGCCATCTTCATATTTTTCAGCTGCCTGCAGCAAACCCTTATATAATGCGGACATGGATTCACTTTTTTGTAACCACAGATCCGGTTCATATTCATTATCATTGCTATAAGAATTTATTACATCTCGAAAAGTTTTACACACCTGAACAAGCAGTTCTTTTTTGTGTTTCTCAATATTTTTAATTTCTTCTTCCGTTAATTTGCGACTGCCAAGTATGCCCCCTAATCGGTCAACTTCTCCAGGCACTTCAATCTCTTGTAAGTTTCTAAATATTTTAGCAATAACATCCAAAGCGACGTTCGATGAATTATATGATATGCATTCCAGTAATTTGATTGTAAAATCTCTTTTCTCTTTGTCTTCTTCATCCAATTCTTTCATGATTAACTCATGTTTGTTCTCATATCTATCCCACTGAGCAGACCATATTGCTGATGCTGCTTTATCAATATTTTCATACCTTTTTTCATGCCTACCTAAACTATATAGGTAATTTAAAATAATATGTTCTTCATCCGGTTCATCCACGATTTTAGAAAATTGATGAAACCCCATTCTTTGGATTAATTCGAGAATCATCAAATTGTGGGCATTTATTTCCATGATTTTTTCCAGGACATCAAATCCATTTTTAAATAAATTTATTCCCATAAAACTATCGTCTTCTTTCAAAATCCTGGCAATTACAGTTTCGTAGAATTTATCTTCGGTTAATTCTTTATCCTTTGCTGGTATTTCAATTTTCTCTAAAATTGTATTCGCCAATCGATCATCAAACGGGATTTTTTTAGTTTTATGTATATCACCTGCCATGATGTATTCTCCTTGAAACTCAAATTCAGAGTATTTTCAGATTCGGGTTGTATCTATTTAGTTCACTTCATGATTTATTGTCATCACATCTGTGATTAAGACTAAATAATCATTTGGTCATCAGATTCATTTTTAAGTTTATTCTCTTTAGGTTCTTGACCGTTGCTTTTATTAGGCACATCTTCTTTTTTTTCTTTTATTCTGTCTGTTTGAAGATGTTCCGTTTTTCTAAACACTGGTTTTGCTTTCTGATATTTTTTTCTGTGCCACGGCATCAGGCCAAAGCGCCATAATAGTAAAATAATGACAACCAATAATAACAACATAGCCCATGGGATAGTACTTTTCAAAAAATCAACGAAATGTTCAGGAGTCATTGGTTCTCTCGGGATAGGGTCGGTGACTCTTATTGCTGTATAAATAATAGCTGCTGTCAATCCGGAAGCCATAACAAGATTGGGTGGAATATTATCAAGAAATCTTTTCCCTCCCTTCTTATAGGTTTCCAGTAGAAGTTTTCGTGTTTTCTCACTATCGGCCATTTCGCCATATTTCAGCAATTTAGGTATATCTTCCGTTGGTACATCTTTGGCGATAATTTTTGCAGCATCATCACCGAACACATTGAATACTCTTGTCGAGAGACCCGGGGTTTTTGCTTCAAGTTCAAGGGCTTCTACACCAACCCTGCGTGCAAGAGGAAGCATTTCTGGTATGTTCCTCGCTAAAGCGCGCCTTGCCTTTGGCGAAACCTTCATCGCCATCTCAACGACTTCATCTCCATACTTTGGAACTGACTGCAGCAGCTCCAGGCCAGCATCATCGACCACTTTTAGCACTTCGTCTCCATGTGTTTTCACGAGTCGTTCAAGCGTTTCTCTGGCCTGTTTCTGTGCACCCAATTCAACAATTTCCCTGCCGCTCGTTTTGGCTGCTTTTTGAATCGTTCGCTCAATAATTTCTTGAGTAATCTTTCCGCCCACACTGCCAAAAACTGTTGCTGTTGAAATTATTTGCAGTGCAATGATCAACAATACAGAATATTTTTTCATAATGCCCCCTCCAGTTTTCACTCAAGCCTAGAAATTGTCTGCGTCTCAATTTCGCCTTGCACGACTTGATATTTTTCCATTAAATTTTTCGCCTGATTGATAGATTGCTTGTGTGCAGTATCTTTCGTTTCAACAATCATGTTTTTGAGTGATGTAGTGATCTCTGCTTCAAATTCTTTTTGAGAGCTATGTATGTCATATGCAGTCCATAAGCCGCCAATTAGAGCAATAATATCGCCAAAAGGAAGTGGTCCATCTGCTCCAGCAATGACGGGCAAGGCAACAACTTTGGGAATCTGTTTTGCAAAAATATGAGCAGCTATTGATTTAATTTTTTGCGCAATAAATTTGCCAAAGTTTGATTTGTAAAGCGCGGTCAAGTCTAACGCTATAGAGGCGCCTATGCCTGCGCTGTTGAAACCAAGATTTCGTAACGCCTGCTGAATATCGGGCTTGCTTAACTCATCAACATTTGTTGTAATATCTATACCGTCATTTTTATTAATTGCTGCCAAATCATTGGCAAGTTGCACTGTGCTTTTTTTCAATTCATACTCGAAACCGGCAAAAGCATCGTTCATCTCTTTTTCGAAAGACTTTGCTAGGGGTTCAAGGAATGGTCTGATTTTCTGCTGCATGTATTCATCTGTTTCGTTCTGATTTTTTATCTTATCCCATGCCATATAATAGATGATTGCACAGCATGAGCTGTAGCTTGCTGTCTCTTTTGCTGCTTCATCTGCAGCTGTATTCAGTTTAGGTTCATATTCATTGATTATCCGATTTATATTCATTTCGTAAATCTTAAGGGCGTTTGAGTCACGCTGCCTTGCCTGATCAATATAATTATTTATTAATGATGAATATCTGGGCGACACTGGCACCTTTTGATATTTGAAATAAGATATTAAGAGAACAGCAATTAATACCAATAAAAACAAAAATATTATCGTTTTTCTTTGGTTCTTTCTGATCTTCATAATTGTATCCCCCTTATTACAGATTAATGAGAAAATGGATTGCTTCCATGCGACTGGCTGTCCGCATTGTCCGATTCATTAGCTTTACTTCGTTATCATAAGTCTCTCACCTAAATGGCTACTCCATATGTGAACGGATATATCAGCAGGCATCACCGTTTTATAATAGTAAGAGAATGGTAATTAATGCATTCTCTTTCCCATCACCTTGCGCCACTTTGCCTTTCCCGCGTCCCTTGATTTCGACTGCGCCCTTATCTGAAGCGCATCATCTTCTTCCCTCAGGCATATTTCGACATCGTCTTTGGGATAGATGCCGCTCTTGCCGGAAATCACCGACGCGGCGGCAAGAGAAGCGGTTTTGCCGATCTTCCAGCCCATGTCCATGGCTTTCAGCCGGATGGTCTGGGCGTCGTCGTTCAGTTTTTTAGAGGATTTGAAACATTCGTCGGCGAAGGCCGCCGTTGAGAAAAAAAGCAAAGCTGCCGCGCAACTCAGGAGAGAAATAACAACACGTCTCATGTCCGGTCTGTTTCCCGCGCCTGCAATCTGAGCGTCCTGTAATTGGATCCGACAATGACGGCGTAAATACAGCAGCAGAAAATTCCCAGCGTGATGCCCGTCCCTTCATCCGCGTAAAACATGGTAAAAACTACCAGGCAAGTAATGAGGACCTTTGCCGGTATGAACAAATGAAGTTTCATCAGCAGGCGCGCCAGGGGATTGACCTCGCGGCCGCCCTGCTTCAATGCCTTGTTTGTCGTTGATACATCTAAAATGTTTAGAATGATGAAGAACACCGCCAACAAAAAAATAATCATTGATAGTGCCCTTTAAACAGCAGATCCGTGTTGCGGATATCTAATACCACAAACAAATCAAACTCTGCAACCTCAAAATAGTCCGCAAGACACTCTTTCCAGGAAGCGATCAAATCTTTCTATTCTGGAAATGGCATCCAAAAACCATTTTTCAATCCATTCGTGAAAATCATCCGCGTCTCTTTTGCGCCGTGAGAAGAAACGAAAGATGATTTCCTCTCGATCTCCGACATCTTCGTCATCATACCTGACAATTTGCTGCTGCATTTCGATTTCCACGGTTGTATCTTCAGATTTCCAGATACTTTCGATTTCAGCGGCAAGAGCTCCTTTCAGATCATACCAACGGATGGTAAAAGGTTTTACGTATGCCTTTTTCAGGCTGAAGATGGCGGAGGGTCTTCGCCTGACCGATGTGGATTTTACGTCAAGATGTCCCTCGCAGATGCTGACAAGACCGAGTGTTTTCAGATTGTTCAGGTGTTCCAGCCAGCGGTCGTCAAGGTTCCTGTCAACGGCAAAGTTCCGCCAGTGTCGTTCGTGCGGTTTGCATTTCACGACGCTCGTGCTGACATTCAATTGATGATTGTTTCTTGCCATCTTAAAAGCATCCACCCGGCAACATGCTGTCCGGGTTCGTTTCTTACCGGCTCGTCAACACGGGCAGCGTTTTAAAATAGCCTTGGTTTTTCATGGATTCATTCAGCTTGTCTTCCGGGAAAATGCGGGCCCATGTTATTCCCCCATCGCGGCCAAGACAAAGCCTGGCGTTTCTTGTGAAGCTTTTTCGTGTCCAGGCCGCAAGCGGCGCAAAAGAATGCTCAATCCATAATTCATGGCGATTTTTGTATTCGATAAGAGGTTCGGTCTTGTCAGGATGAGGATGGTCGCGGCACAACGTGCACACCCAGCACCCTGCCGGTGTTTTATCTTCAAAAAGGTCAAATTCCTCGATAATGTCAAAGAAGATTTTGCGATAGTGTACCGCAACTTCGATCTGGCCGACGCTGGAAAAGTGACAGGTGATATGTCTGCTGACGCCCCGGAAGCCGATGACAAAGCAGCCGTCGCCCTGCCGCAGCAGGTAGGGCTGATGGGAAAACAAACGCTCATTGCGGACTGCCCAGCTCCAAAATAGTTCCTTCTGATAGAATTCCTTGTTGATGGGTTCGCTGCTCATTGCTTTGTTTTGGCTTTGATCTTTTCGCGGCTTACGATGAAGGAATAGTTAATC
>MWFC01000066.1 GCA_002071415.1 Bacteroidetes bacterium ADurb.Bin012 | reverse complement strand
ATCTTTATCAAAATATCTTTGTAACATGTTTATCAAAACAGCAGATAAGAAAGATAAAAATACCGGCAAGGTTTACCACTACTACAAGCTTTGTGAAAGTTACCGCATTGGCAATAAGATCCGTCACCGCATTATCCATATATTGGGTAAACTCGATGAGATTCAGTCGGATAAGGAGAAAAAAATGCTTGCTGACCGCATAGAGCATTACCTGAGCGGCGGTTAAAGAATATTCGTAATGGATGTACCCGAACATGTAGAAAAGCTCTTTCCCTCCTTTGTCGTGCAAAATAATTTCTCTTTATCTCTTATTTCCCCTGAAAAAGTTGCATTAATTACTTGAATTTACATGATGCCATTTTACAGGAAAGAATTTGTGTTCCCCGAAAGTTGAAATTCAAAAGGTCAACTTGCTGTATACAAGGAAGTTACAACCCTAAGGCGCTCAAGTTGGGTTAAGTCTGTGACTAAATAACTGAAATATAATTGTTTATAATGGATGGGCGCAAGGGTTAATAATTCTCCCTCATTAGCCATTCGTGAAATGAATGGTTCGAATAAATTTGGAATGGATTGCATTTTATACTCTTACAATAACAGTAAAGAGCGATTTGATTAAGAATATAAAGAAGGGGAATTTATATTTAAAAATCCAGATCGAGCTGTATACCTTTAGGCATGGGCTGAGGTTTGTCGAAAGAGTCAGAGGTGGAAGTATCACTGGTGGGCGAATTGTTTTCTAAACCTTCGTCTCCATTGTTTCCATTTGGAATGAGTTCGTCGTTGGCTTCGGCAAGTATCATTTCGGCTTCTTCGATGCCTTCGGCAATATAAGGTAAAGGTTCGATAAAGACGGCCGAATGGATGGAGTGAGTCGAAATTCTTTTTCCTTTCGATTTATAACTTTTTATATCAATAAACTCGGAAACGTTCAGAATAAGGGGTTCTCTGGGTTTACGCCTGTTGGTTTGCTCGAATTCGACTTTTAGTTGAGGCAGGTAATCTATTGAAAATGCCACGAGTTGGTGGTTGGCTTCTTCACCAAGGAATGAGATTTTTTTGTCGGAAGGTTCGGGTCTAAAGCGTTTGATGTAAAAAAATCCATCATTCTCATTTCTGTAAACAGCAGTGATTATTTTTTCTTCATCGAATTTTGCAATATAGATCAGGTCATCATCAAAATGTGCGGAAATGTCATTCCCGGTAATGCGGTAATAGCCGCTTTGGGTAAAAGTAATGATCCTGTCTTCGGGCATAAATGCACCCAGAAGCATTCCCCTGCCTTCGACATTGAGACGATTCACCGTATCGTCCCACCAAATATTTCGTGCCCCCAGAGTCGAAACACCTGCTTCTTTTTTAATAACCGATTTTACCAGATGATGGGTAAGTATATTGCCTTTACTGTTTCGTCCTTTAATTGATAGTGAAGCAAAATCGAATTCAAACTGAAGCTTCTTGAGTTTGGGTTTAGGTTTCAGGAATAATTTTACGATTTCGGCTTCTCCATTGGGATTGGCAGTAAAATAGAGCACTTTGGTGCCTGGTTTTCCCGGTGTAAGGTTATATTCCTTATCTCTTGTTATGCTTACTACAGCAAAGCGTTTCACATAAATGGGACCTGTCTTTCCATCTTGATAGATCATATTGTAAATGGTTCTTTCGTCGTTGCGGCGAAATACATTGATATGGACCACATTTTGGCCAACGAAAACTTTTTCGGCTACACGTGTAACCATAAAGGTACCATTCTGGCGGAAGACGATGATATCATCGAGGTCGGAGCAATCGCAGACATATTCATCCTTTTTAAGACCCATACCTGCAAAACCTTCGGTTCGGTTCACATATAATTTTTCGTTGGTTGCAGCTACTGCTGCTGCTTCTATTGTATCGAAACTGCGTAGTTCGGTTTTTCGTTCATTATGGATCCCGTATTTATTGCCAATATGTTCGAACCATTCGATGGCATGATCTACCAAATTCTCAAGCCGCTCTTTTACTTTTTGCACCTCATTTTCAATACTTTCAATATGACGATCAGCCTCAAAAGTATTGTAGGCCGAGATACGTTTTATTCTTATTTCAGTAAGATGAGTGATATCTTCGTAGGTAACTTCGCGATGCAAGAGTTGAAGGAAGGGTTTCAATCCTTTTTGAATGGTACTGATGGCTTCTTCGAAACTTTTACTTTGCCTGATCTGGAGATAAATTTCTTTTTCGATGAATATTTTTTCCAATGAACTGTGGTGCCAGTCGTCTTCCAGCTCGTTAAGCCTGATTAGTAATTCTTTCTTCAGTAATTCGACGGTATTCTGAGTATTGATACGTAAGATTTCGTTAACGTCGATGAAGGCAGGTTTTCCATTCAGAATGACGGTAGCATTAGGGCTTATATTTACTTCGCAATCGGTAAAAGCATAGAGGGCGTCGATGGTTTGGTCGGGTGATACGCCGGAAGCGATGTGTACAAGAATTTCTACGTTTTCGGCTGTATTGTCTTCAATTTTTCTGATTTTTATTTTTCCTTTGTCGTTGGCAGTCAAAATGCTGTCGATGAGGCTGGAGGTGGTAACTCCATAGGGGATTTCGGTTATGGCAAGGGTTTTTTTATCGAGTTGAACGATTCTTGCACGTACTCTTATCTTACCACCTCTGAGACCTCGGTTGTATTTAGAACAATCGGCCAGTCCTCCCGTTTGGAAGTCAGGGAAAATTTCGAAGTCTTCATTATTTAGGATCTTTATGCTGGCTTTGATCAGTTCGTTGAAATTATGGGGTAGAATTTTAGAAGCAAGTCCCACGGCAATTCCTTCAACACCTTGAGCAAGCAGAAGAGGGAATTTTACAGGAAGGGTAACAGGTTCTTTATTACGACCGTCGTAACTGAGTTTCCATTGAGTCGTTTTAGGATTGAATACGACTTCGAGGGAAAATTTTGAGAGACGCGCTTCGATGTATCGTGGTGCGGCAGCCTGATCACCCGTGAAAATATTTCCCCAATTCCCTTGACAATCGATTAAAAGCTCTTTTTGCCCCAGTTGTATCAGTGCGTCGCCAATAGATTGATCGCCATGAGGATGATATTTCATGGTTTGGCCTATGATGTTGGCCACCTTATTATAGCGTCCGTCGTCCATTTCGTACATGGCATGGAGAAGGCGGCGTTGTACCGGTTTAAGGCCATCGGCCATCTCGGGGATGGCTCTTTCCATGATCACATAGGTGGCGTAATCGAGAAACCAGTTCTCGTACATTCCCCTCAAAGTAATTGTTCTATACTCTGAGCTTGCTGAGGTTTCATTTTCCTTGATGGAATCCTCGGGAAATAATTCTTCGTTTTGAATATTTTCGTCCATGCCTTACACCCCGTCCGTAAAAGTAGGATGGGTCAAATCATTTCCGGTTTATTGTTTTCACTGAACGACGAATCGTTTTCTTTTAATCTTCTGGCCATTTGTTTACCCAGTTCTATCAATGATACAATATCTTTGTCACTTGGGCTGTGCTTAACTTCGATAGCCTCGCCAATCAGTTCCCATTTGATATTTTCGGCAAATTTTTTTAAAGTACTTACTCCACCGCCTCCCCAGCTCATCGAACCAAAAATAGATAGAAAGTGATTCCTGGGCATAATATGTTCCAATTGCATCAGGAGGTCGCGCATGGGAGTAAATATTCCACCATTATATGCACAGCTGCCCAGAATAACCCCTCGATATTTCCATATATCGCTAATGATATAACTGCTATGCGTTTTCGATACATCGTAAATTCTGACATTGCGAATATCTTCTTCGGCTATTGCTCTCGCAATAATATCGGCCATCTTTTCAGTATTGCCATACATCGAACCAAATGCTATCACTACTCCTTGTTCAGTTTTATAAGTACTCCAGTTTCTATAAAATTCCACAACTTTCGGAATATGTAAACGCCAGATAGGGCCATGAGTCGAAGCGATCATGCGCAAGTCGAGCGACTCGAGTTTAGCGAGGGCTTTCTGTACCTGTAATCCATATTTACCCACAATATTCGAATAATATCTTCTCATTTCGTCTTCATAAAACGAAAGATTCAATTCATCATCAAATATGCCTCCGTCCAAGGTACCATAGCTTCCGAAAGCATCGGCCGAAAAAAGTATTTTCTCTGTCGATTCATAAGTCATCATGGTTTCGGGCCAATGAACCATGGGTGTTAAATAGAAATGAAACTGATGTTGACCTGTATGTAGGACCGCATTTTCCTCCACTTCCATCAAATTTTTTTTAATACCATAATAACCCTCGAGCATAGGAAAGGTTCGATTGTTGCCAACAATGGTTACTTGAGGAAATTCATTGATAATGGTTTTTACAGCGCCCGAATGGTCTGGCTCCATGTGATTGATAATCAAATAATTTATTGCACGGCCGTTGAGAATTTCTTTGAGTTTCTCGAGAAAAGAATCCATTGTGCCCATTGAAACCGTGTCCATCAATGTAATCTGGTCGTCGAGAATCAAATACGAATTGTAAGCTATTCCCGAAGGAATAGGCCAATAATTCTCGAATAAGCGAGTTTTGCGGTCATTGGTGCCCACCCAGTAAATGTTTTCTGACAGTCGAATTTTAGGATATATCATTATTGTAAAACTTCGTTATTTCCAAAACCGCAGCAAAATTACTTCTGATGCAAGTAAAATCAAAGCTGCAAAAAGGAAAATTCTCCAGAGTTTTTTCCCTTGAATGGTTTCGGCAATATAAGATCGGATAGGGAAAGAATCATCCTTTTGTATGATTATTGAGTTGGTCCAGCCCTTTTGCTCGAGCATTCTATCGAGTTCGTCGACCGAAAAACAAGTGGGCAAGGATTCCGTGCGTGGGGCATTCAAAGCGATAAAACCATTCGTTTTATTGTTCCTTCTTAAATGATAAATACCCGGTTCGGGAAGTTCATTGCGGACAATAATCTCAGTTTGGCCATCTCTATCTCTGAAAAATGGGATAATATCGATAGTATTGTCGCTTTTTATCAGATGAGGTGCTGGAGTAGTTTCGGCAGGTTTCTCGAAATAAAAAATGGATGGTTTGCCGTAAACAGCATACAAGGGATTTTGATATTGACCACTAATAGCCATGTTTAAATAAGCAGCTACGAATAGATTGTTGCGCATGAAATCTGTAAATTCAGGACGAAGGGGGGAAGCCTGAAAAAATAAATGACCATTTCCCAAACGTTTGGCAATGAGAAAGGGATCGCCATTTCGTAAAGTCATCAAATTATCATAGCCCGATCGGGAATTCAAATTTATTTTAAAATATTTTTTAACTGACGGCAACAAAGGCATATTAGGCATTCTTTCGATAGCTGGTTTAAAAATAAAATGGTCAGTATTTACCTGTGAAACTGTAGTCGATGAAGTATCGGCGTGCAATTCCAGCCCTGCCCCAAGATTAGATAAGAATCTTTCTAAATGATCAATCCCTTTGGAGGGATGGGGTAGAATAGCCACGGAGTGCCCTGCATTGAGACTGTGTCTTACGCTCAATATCAGACCCTGAGGATATTCGGTCAACTCGTTCAAAATGGTTAGAGAGGATTTTTCGAGCCGGGAATAAATAAGCTGATGAATAGGCTGATTATCAACCCACATCAAACTGTCGGAATGAAATAACTGATTGAGATGAGGATTTTCTCCTTCACTATTATTGACAATAAGGATTTCGAGCTTTGGATGAACAGTATAGGCAAAATAAAGCTCATCGTCGAAAGTAAAACCATTATCGTTAATTTGTAGCGATCCCATTATAGTACCAGTATCGGCATTAAACAGCGGGAATGAAAGAGTGAAAGTAGTTTTGGGAGTCAAGCTTAAGGGTTTGAGTCCGCGTTGTATTTCATTTGTGCTGAGTTTTACCATCAGCTCACGGCTTTGGTTGGCACTATGATTCGTAACATTGACACGAAGCACGGATTCGAGACCGGGAGCAATAATTGGTGTATCGAACCAGCAAGTATCAATACTGACATTTAAGGGAAGAGGCGATTGCATGGGGATAAAAATCCAAGTAATATTCGTATCAAGATTAGTTGGTAAACTAAAAGTGCTTCTGGCAAAATCCGAAATAAAAAAAGCCAAATGATTGTAGTTTTTTTCATAGCGAAGCAAGTTAGCCTGAGTTTGCAATAAAGTAGAAGTGCTTACCTGTGCCAGACTCGATTTAACATCATTTATCCAGATACTCGCCTCATTGGCAGGTACAAAATGCTGATATTTCCCTTCCAAATCGTTGGTAAGCACTTGAAACTTGTCGGTCGAAGAAAAACTGTTCACGATTTCGAGGGCCTTTTCTCTGGCCTGGTGCAACAGATTTTCATTACCCATACCTGTTTCCATGCTCTGTGAGTTATCTAAATAAATGCTCACGGCAAAGGGATTCCCCTGCTTTATATTGTTGGAAGCCGGAATATAAGGCTGGGCAAATGCTAACACCAAGGTAATGATGAAAAGTATTCGTAAGAGCAACAAAATCAAATTTCGAAGACGCGACGATCTATGCGTCTCTGATTGGATAGCCTGTAAAAACCTTACATTGGTAAAATATACTTTTTTATACCGATGAAAATTGAAAAGATGAATAACGATAGGGATTGAAATAGCGGCCAATCCGACTAAATACCAAGGATAGATAAATTCCATGATTGAATATAAACAAAATCAATTGAAACGTAAAAATTCATTGAATTACCTGAGTAAACACATATTGAATCAAATTTGCTCCCATTTGCAAGGCCTTGAGGTGAGTAGCCTCGCTGTCGCCATGCACGCGGATATCTTCCCAGCCATCGCCCAGATCGCATTCGTAAGTATACAGGCAAACCATCCTGCCATTCAAAAAAAAGGCAAAAGCCTGAGGTGGTTTGTTGTCGTGCTCATGTATTTTGGGCAAGCCATTCGGAAAATCATATCTTTGATGAAATATGGGGTGATTGGGCCCTAATTCCACAAAATCCTGATCGGGGAAGATTTTTTTTAATTCTCGTCTGATGTATAGGTCCATTCCATAATTATCATCTATATGAAGAAATCCTCCGGCTTCGAAATATTTTTTCAGATTACTGATTTCCTGCTCACTGAATATCACATTCCCATGTCCCGTCATGTGGACAAAGGGATAATTAAACAGCGAGGGATCGCCGGGTTCAACGGTGGCAGGCTCGGGGTCGATATTCGTATGTAAATTCTCGTTGCAAAATTTGATCAGGTTAGGTAAAGAAGTTGGATTGGCATACCAATCGCCACCCCCACTGTATTTCAAAAGTCCTATCCTCAGCTTTTCCTGTGCATGAAGATTTTCCAAAGAAAACACCACAATTATTAAAAACAAAAAAGTTATCTGATTAATTTTTAATCTCATACTATTAATAAATTTTGTTGAATAGATGAAACCACATGATGGAAGTCAAACCGGCAGTTTCGGCTCTCAGCCGCTTACGACCCAAGTTTACAGGTACAAATCCCTTACTAATTGCTTTATTGACTTCTCTATTAGAAAAATCTCCTTCGGGACCAATTATTACGACAATATCTGTATTTTGAGGGCAAACTTCCCATAAAATGTTATTTCTCTCTTCGCACCATGCGATGAAACCTCTCCAGCGAGGGTTGTAATTTTCCAAAAATTCGTCGAAGAGCAATGGCCCATATATATTTGGTAAGCATGCTCCCATCGATTGTTTTAAAGCCGCAATTGCTATGCGTTTCATCCTTTCCATATTCACGCTTGGTTTTTCCGTTCGCTCGCAAATAATAAATGATATTTCATCTATCTCCAATTCCACGGCCTTTTCGAGCATCCATTCCAGACGGTCGGGGTTTTTGAGCAAAGAAATAGCCAAATGAAGGTGAGGTTTGTCAAAGTCCTTCACCTGCCTAACTTCATTCACTATGACCTCGGCATTGGGAATAGCACTTGCAGCCATCATTGCCTTATAGTGATAGCCTTTCCCATCGGTCAGTATCAAAGAATCACCATTTTTCAGACGCATCGACTTGATAGCATGATGGCTTTCTTCATCGTTCAATTTGATTCTTGCTGGAAGAACCATAGCTGGACTTAACTGATCGGAGTAAAATACCTGCATGCTTAACTTAAAATTTGGAGTAATTCTTTTAATTCGGAAATCGTATAGGTCGATTCCGTTTGTATTCTTTTATGGTGTTTTACGAACAAAACCGTATCGAGACCAATTTCTCTTGCTCCCCGAATATCACCTTCTGGGTCATCGCCAATCATCAGACTTTCATTGATTTGGGCCTCTGCTTTCTCGAGAGCAAAGTTAAAAATTTGGCCGCAGGGTTTCAGACAACCTGCCTCCTCAGAAGTAGTAAGCGTTGTAAAATAATGTCTTATGCCTGAATTGTGCAATTTGGGGATTTGTACTTCAGTAAAGCCATTGGTAATAATGTGTAGTTTATAACTTTTGGCCAAGGTTTCCAAAACTTCTACAGCCCCTGCTATCAAATTGGTTTTGGCCGGACTTGAACGCAAGTATTCTTCTGCAAGTAATCGAGCAAGCGAAGCATTGCTTAAGCCCGATTCCTCTAACGTAAACAAAAACCGCTGATAAGCAACTTCCGATTTTTTTATCTTGTTCAGTTTATAATCATTCCATAACCTTTCGTTGATACGATGATAGATCAAGATGAATTGTGCATAATTTTCCTTCCCCAGTTCCTGAGCCAGATATTCATGATATAATTCTCTCAAGGTTTCTTCCGAATTACGCTTAAAATCCCACAAGGTATCGTCGAGGTCGAAAAAAAGGTCTTTGTATCGCTTCATCTGTAAAAGCCAATAAAATGATTTGCAAAATAAACACATTTTGACTCTTCCGTGCTTGAAAGTGGCATTTTATCATTGAGAATCGAAGACCAAATCATCTCTTATCTCAAGTATCAAGTATATCTTATTATAAGTATTCAGGAGGTTGTTTATCTTTATCTGGTTCAGCGGCTTGAAAAATCATTTAGCCTGATTTACAGTTATTCGAATTTCATCCTAAAAAATTTTGCCCAATCCCCAGCTTATCTATTTGTTATAACTTATTTTCTGGATAGGTAGAATTTCTGTTTCTTTTTGTAATGGATTCCTTCTTCAAAGGGAAAAATTTAACTGGGGTTATGAAATTGTGCTCATAAAAGTATTATATTTGAATTTGATGGGGATGAATGTATTCCACCAATGTATTTAACTTAAATTCAATTATTTATATGAAGAAAAACGTAGTTGGTTTAATTTTTTGTTTGCTTTGGGGAGCGATGTATCCCTTAGCAGGGCAAATCGTTTGGGTTCCTTTCGATGAGTCGAACGCAGCAAATCAGCTTACACCTTCCCACTCATCTCATTCCCGGCATTTATCTCATCAGGGTCTGCGATGAGAAATTCCCCAAAATATTATCTAACTTACTTATTGTTAATAAAAACTTAAACCGTTTCTTATGAAAACCCAATTAAGCTCGAAAACATTAATTTGCTTTTTTCTATTTTTATCAACATGTTTT
>MWFC01000065.1 GCA_002071415.1 Bacteroidetes bacterium ADurb.Bin012 | reverse complement strand
TCGATTGGAATTCCACCCACATTAAAATAATGAGGAGTATTATTTTTCTTAAAAGGTCCAAAACGCGAGGCAGATGGATTAGGTTGGTTGCCAGAGCCTCCCCACATTTCTTCAAACTCCATGCGATAAGCTAATGCCAAACTTCTGTCCTGAATAATCAAAATATTATTGGCATCCTTGTTAACCTGAGTTGAAGTAAAGTTCATACTTCCTGTAAAAAGAATTGCATCGTTAGGATCGTCTGTATCGCAATCGATAACCATGAATTTATTGTGCATGATTCCGTAAGAGGATGAAGTAGGGCTAGCAAGTATGGGCACGCCTTGAAGTACATAAATCGAGCTGTTGGTTGTGCTTCCGTCGTAAATCACTCTTACTCTCACCCCTCGTACTTTTGCCTGATTCAAGGCATAAGCAATGCCATCGATATTCATATTGTAAATAGCCAGATCTATACTTTTTTTGGCTCGATGAATGAGCTCGATTACCGTATCGGCAGCCGTGCCGGGCAGATATATGGCTTGAGACCCAGTGGCAACATTGGGATCGATAGGACGAGTAAAATAAACCCTCATCTTCCCCGAAGAAGCCGACTGAGACATCAGCACCAATGTATCACCCCAAAGCGTGTCACTTCCAACGAATTGAAAAGGAAGAGCATAAATCACTTGCGAAGGATAAGACGCCGGAATATTGTAACTATGATTCCGCAGAGGTTTAGTTGCAACATCCAAAATCCAAGCATTCTTGCCTTCTGCTTCATAATAAACCCCTGAAAAAACATCATTCGAAGTTTGCCATTCAATAGTGATAAAATTGGGTTGAATATCTACAGGTATTGCAGGAATAAAATTTATACTGTCTTGATGGGCAAAAACAGCTAATGAAGATATCTGAAAAACAGAAAAAATTAGAAATTTTACTGAAAAGGTTTTTAAAGAGAAACGATGCACCATTAGGAAAAAATTTTAGGTTGAAAAACTTTATTCTTTGATGAGGATAATATAAACCGGTAAATGATCAGAATAACCGCCTTGATAGGCACCACCGGCAAAGGTGCGAAAAGGATAGCCTTTATACTGTCCTTCTTTATTAAATAAAAACTTTTTATTGAAGACTCGAGCCGTATAAAATTTAAAACCATTATTTTCTTGATTTATCAAAGGATAAGTGAGAATGATCTGATCGAACAGATTCCAGTTATCACGATAAGCCAATGATCCTACTCCATTTTTGAATAATTTCCACATGGGATTGTATAAATCGCCAGGTTGAACTTCTCTTTTGTCTCCTTTTGCATTCAGTACCGTTAAAACGCTAGGATCGGTGGGATCATCGTTTAAATCGCCCATAATGATGACTTTTGCTTGTGGATAGAGATTTTGGAGTGAATCGACCAGATGACGCGTTAAAGAGGCGGCTGCAGCTCTATATTCTGGACCATGAAACCGTGAGGGCCAATGATTTACGATAAAATGTAACATTTCTCCATCTATCATTCCCGAAACAACCAACTGATCACGAGTTTTGAAATTGGGCATGTCGGGAATATGCAAGGGAACAGCCCGTGCAGAGCTAACTTTGAATACATGATATTTGTAAATTAAAGCCACATCAACTCCCCTATTATCTGGTGAGTCGAAATGGATAATGGCATAACCCTGTTTTGAAAGCTCTGGCATTTTGACCAAATCTTCAAGTACACGACGGTTTTCTATCTCCGATAAACCCAAAACAGTAGGACCACCTTTTACATAATCATCTCCTATTTGAGAAATTACTTCGGCAAGATGATTCAATTTCTCCATGTATTTCGATGTATTCCACTGGTTGGCACCATCGGGTAAAAATTCCTTATCGTCAGTAAGGGGATCATCAATAGTATCGAAAAGATTTTCAGTATTATAGAAGGCTATACACACTGCTTTTTTCTTCCCTTGGGTTTGCTGAGCTTGTAATGTAATTATCCCAATAAATAGGAATGAGATAAAAGCCTGAATCACAAAAAAGGACTTACGCATTTGTTATAATAATAATTTGCGCCAAAAATATCAATAATTTAGATGAGTAGATTTATTTAATGTCTTTGCAATAAGTTGATTTCTGCCAATGTGGCTTATATTTCGAAACCCGACGAATATCGTCATTTTTCGAGCTAAATTACGGATATATTTTATCATTATAAAAAACTCACCGCAAAAACCTTCTCTCTTTCACCAATATTTCCATATTTTTCGTTCCTTTGTAACCCCAAATTTCGAACATTCGATTGATGGGAAAGCATAATGTAAACTCACTAAGGATGAAAAGATTCATACTTACACTTTGCTTGGGATTTTGTTTACTTTCACTCAAGGCACAGCAAATACAACTAAAAGGCATTCTCGTTGATGAAACCACACAATCTCCCATTGCTAATGCAATTATTAAGATTGAGGACAAAACCATTAGCACGGATTCAGAAGGATTTTTTAGTTTAAGTGAACTTAAACCCGGACGATTAGGATTATGGATAGAAGCCACGGGATACGAACCATATTCTATGGTAGTAATTTTTACGGGTGAAGCCATGGATTTGGGAAAGATTTCTTTACGTCCATTTATTCTATCTGCCATCGACAATGGTTTGGCTGAAATTGCGCTGGTTGCCGAAGGTAGTGATGATGAATCGGAGATTCAGGCTGGCTCGGCTTTACTTGCGGCTTCTTCCGATATTTTTTCCTCTATTGCGGCTTATACCTTCAGCCCAATGTATTTTAAAACACGAGGCTACGATAACGAAAATATTGCGGTTTACATGAATGGACTGATGGTGAATGATCCAGAAAATGGACGGCCATCGTGGTCGGAATGGGGAGGGCTCAATGATGTTACCCGCAATAAGGAAATCAGCAATGGCATGCAATTTTCCCAAAATCTTCTCGGTTCTTTGGGTGGAAGTACCAATATCATTACACGCCCATCACTTCAGCGCAAACAAACCAAATTCAGCTACTCCTTATCCAACCGGACTTATGTTCATCGATTGATGTTTACTTACAGCACAGGGATGCGTCCGGATGGCTGGGCTATCAGTTTCAGTGGCTCACGCCGCTGGGGAAACGAAGGTTATGTAGAAGGAATATTTTACGACGCATGGGCTTATTTTTTAGGCATAGAACGCAAAATCAACAATAACCATAGTTTAGCCTTAACAGTTTATGGCTCACCTACCCGCCGTGGACAGCAAGGTCCAGCTACTCAGGAGGCTTATGACCTGTCAGAAACTAACTTTTACAACCCCTATTGGGGCTACCAACAAGGAGATAAACGAAATTCTCGAGTAAAAGATTTCCATGAACCCATGATCCTCCTCAATCATTATGGAAAACTCAGCGAAAACCTACAATGGAACAACGGTCTGGCCGTAAGCTTTGGATATAATGGAGGAACAGCCTTGAATTGGTACAACGCTCCCGATCCACGTCCCGATTATTACAGGTACTTACCCAGTTATGCCACCGACGAAAATATCCGCAAGATGGTTGCCGACCGTTGGAAAAGTTCGGAAAATGTCCGCCAAATCAATTGGGATAAACTTTATCAAATCAACTATTTGAGCAATTTAGAAGGGAAAGGAGCTCGTTATATCGTGGAGAACCGTCGCAACGATCAGCTTCAATTCTTGATCAATTCAACTCTCAATTATCAAATCAACCAAAACATCGCACTTTCTGGAGGAGCTACTTACAGAAATTACCGTGGGTCTCATTTTAAACTCATAGAAGATTTGCTGGGATCGAATTACTGGCTCGATATTGATCAGTTTGCCGAAAGGGACTTCACGGGTGATACCATCAAGGCTCAAAATGATCTGAATAATCCCAATCGGAAAGTTTCCGAAGATGAAAAATTTGGATATAACTACTGTGTCTATCAACAATTGTTACAAGCCTGGGTGCAGACCGAATTTTCGTATGATGCAGGCAATTTTTATGCAGGTATTGCATACACAGGGCAACAATTCTATCGCGAGGGCCTGATGCGTAATGGCCGCCACCCCGATAATTCCTTTGGCGATTCTCAAAAATACAATTTCAATGACGCTACATTAAAAACGGGTGGCACATATCAAATCTTTCCCCGTAATTTCATTCAGGTAAACGGAATGTATATGACCCGGGCACCCTTTATCCAGAATGTTTTCATTTCACCACGTACTCGAGCCGATGTACTGCCCCAAATGGTTAGCGAAAAAATCGTGAGCGGCGAAGCCAGTTACTTGATGCGTTACCCCTTTTTGAACCTACGTTTTACGGTTTTTCACACCATTTTCGACGACCAGAGCGAAGTAAACAGTTTTTACCACGATGATTTAAAAACTTATGTCAATTATGTTCTCACAGGAATAAGCAAGACTCACCAAGGATTAGAGTTCGGAACAGAAGTGAAGATTACTTCGGCTTTGTCGCTGCAAGCGGTTGCAGCTTGGGGAAACTATAGATATACCAATCGTCCTTTAGCCACTATTTGTTATGATAATGGCTCGAAACCCGATACCACCGAAAGGGTATATATCAAGAATTTCTATGTCCCGGGAACACCACAAACGGCTGCCTCTTTAGGTTTAAAATATGCTGGTCGACGTTATCTTTACATCAACCTCAACGCCAATTATTTCGACCGTAATTATGTAGATTTCAATCCCGAACGCCGTACTTCGGCGGCCATTGCCAACCTTGGCCCCGGCGATCCCCTCATTACCACTATCACTCAACAGGAAAAACTGCCCGATGCCTTCACCCTCGATGCTTCAATCGGAAAATCATGGAGATGGGGAGAATATTTTCTGAACCTCAACTTCTCCGTTAGCAATATACTCGACAACAAAAAGGTGATTACTACCGGATTCGAGCAAATGCGCTTCGACTTCACTAACAAAGACTTAGCCAAATTCCCACCCAAATATTATTATGGATATGGAAGAAACTTCTTCCTAAATCTCGGTTTTCGTTTTTAAATTCCTCATCCAAAAGAAAAATACCAAAACATTATAAAGTATGAATTTCTCAAACACCAAGCTTTTCTTTTTTATTGGCCTTATGGCAGTTGCTGCAGTATTTACAGGCTGCGTCAAAGGAGATTTCGACGAACCTCCTATCAACATTCCTACTGTCGATTTTGAAGCCAATACGACTATTGCGCAGCTTAAAGCCTCATATACTGGAATTCTCGATTCTATCAGCGACGACATCATTATTAAAGGAGTCGTGGTTGCCAATGATGAATCGGGAAACTTATACAAACAACTGGTCATTCAGGATGAAACTGGAGGCATTATGCTCCTTATCGATAAATCCTATCTTTATACCGAATACAAGCTCGGACAGAGAATTTACGTCAAATGCAAGGGAATGTATTTGGGTGATTACAATAAACTCATTCAGCTGGGCTATATATATAACAACGCTATTGGCCGACTACCCGAAGTGATGGTTGAAGACCATATTTTCCGTGATAGTTTACCAGGAAAAGTTCCTGCTCCAGTCAATATAGATGTGGCTAACAACAACTCAGCCTATATCAATATGCTGGTAAGAATAGAAAACGTTCATTTTCTCGAAGTCGGAGTTCCCTTTGCACCCCAAGGAGCATCGGCAACCAATCGCACCATTGCTGATGCCTCAGGGAATGAACTTATCGTAAGAACAAGCCAATATGCCAATTTTGCAAGTATGCTTACTCCTTCGGGCTATGGCCATTTACAAGGTATACTTACAATTTATCAAACCACCTATCAACTTTTAATTCGTGATACAGCCGACATTATAGGTTTTTCAGGCTCTACTCCTCCTCCTCCACCTTCTGGCGATTATGTCTTTCCCGATCCCAATTTTCCCACCATTTCTTCACTCGAAGAAAATTTCGACGGAATAACCAATCAAACTGATATCTCCATTTCAGGTTGGACTAACGAAGCCACAAAAGGTAACCGCAAATGGCAGGGAAAAATTTACCAAACAGAGTATTACGCCCAAGCTACTTCCTACAATTCAACCGATGCAGAAAATGTAACCTGGATCGTCACTCCTCCTGTCATTTATTCCAATAATCTGATCTTGAGTTTTAAAAGCGCAATGGCTTATTACAAACATGATGGGCTCAGTGTATGGATCCTTACAAATTATACCGGAAATCCCGAAACTGCCACTTGGACTCAAATTAATGCTACATTGGCCAATAGCTCCTCGGGCGACAACAACTGGGTTGCCTCAGGTGATATTCCTCTTTCCAACTTCGTTCCAACGAATTATACGGGTAATATTTATATTGGATTCCGTTATGAAGGGACCCAAACCAATACGACTACCTATCGTATTGATGAAGTAAAAATCAACACGACCGGAGGCGGTGGTGGAGGAGGAGGTACGGTTACCCCCGTTAGCGAAATACACGAAATGTTCGATAATGTTCAAAATGACGTAAACATTGAAATCGAAGGTTGGCTAAATCTTGCCGAAACAGGCACACGTTTCTGGAGAGGAAAAATTTTCAATACCGAGAAATATGCTCAAGCCACCTCATACAAAACCCTCGACAACCAAAATATATGCTGGTTAATCACTCCTCCAGTGATGTTTGAAGGAGGCAAACTTCTCAACTTTAAATCTGCCAAAGCTTACTGGGTACACGATGGCTTAAGCGTATGGATTTCGACCGATTTTAATGGCTCTAACCTCACAACCGCTACATGGACACCCATCAATGCAACTCTCGCCGGCAAAGCCAATGCCGACCATGAATGGGTTTCTTCGGGAAACATATCTATCAGTAATTATGTCCCTCAGGGATTTACCGGAAACTTCTATATTGCTTTCAAATATATTGGTGATGCTGTAAATACAACCACTTATCGCATCGATGAAGTAAATATCGAGCCAGTAAAATAGAGCATTCTCATTATTTTTCTTTTTTTTATTTTTAGCGGGGCAATCCATTTCGTATAGCTCCGGTTTTTTATATGTGAGGCGGAATAGTGTCGTGAGATGTATTTGAGTGGAAAGTAAAAGAATTACGTTGTGCATATTATGTGGTCTGGATTGCGGAGAATGGATAATGTGAGTTTAAAGTTAAAAGTTCATAATCTTTATGAAGGGAAACAGAAAATGGGAAAAGGGAGAATAGGGCATAGTATCTTTTGAACGGAGTCAACATCTGCCGAAATGTCATCTGAAAGTCGGTCAATAAACATATTCTTTTTTCCTCTGCGAGGAGTTAATGTGCTCAAAAATAATCACTCAATGATTCGGAGTTTTTCTTCTTTGGCAAATTTTTCCTTTTCACAATAATGCAATTATGATTTTTTTTCGAGGGTCAAGTTATTGCATTAAAGAATTGTTTCATTTTCTGAGCGATCGAGCAATAAAATAGAATAAAGGAATGTATATCAAGACTGACATTAAAGATAAAAACCAGATTCCGAGTCCTTCAGACTTGCCTTTTGTATATTGTATGGTAAGGAGAATAATCGAACCAAAAATGAGGACGAGGATGAGCTTCAGATAACGTATCATTCTTGTAGCATTTGTATATTGCCGCCTGGCATTTTGGCTGTTTATCGGGGTGGGATAGTTGAATATATGAGGGAATCGGTTTAAGACGGTCAACCCTACGAAAAAAACTGTAGTAATAGCAGTCAGAAGAAGAATATTGGATTTTTTACCAAAACTATCGGCCTGGCCATTTGCATTATAATGAACAGGAATAGTGGCCGGCATGCTGGTATAATTGATCGAAACAAAAATCCAGATAAGCAGAATAGCCACCCATCCTGTGGTTTCGAGAAATTTGTCGGTTACTCCCCACCCGAGTTTTATTCTTGGCCTTTACTCAGCTTTTGAGCTATTTTTAGAATGATTCATTGTTATTGAATTGTGCAAGCTCTTTTCGGAAGCATGACCCTACGGATTTTATATTTGAGTTCTGTACTCACAAAATCCTTTCTTGCTCAAAATTAAATTAGTATCCTGAATATCACTCGAAGAAATTGAGAATTCGATTTTATCTCAAATTCTCGAAGAATGCAATTTGGGCTTCTTCAATTCCTTTTAATTTTTCTTTCTTGATAAGATTGATATTTAAACTTTTGGCAACTGGTTCGAGCAATTGATAGGTCATTTCATGTTTCGTAATGATTGTCTTAGGTATAGAATTGAAATATTCTATAAAATGAAGGAATAATTCAGGAATTTTAGCAAGTTCCTGTTTGTCGTTCGCCAAATGGTGATGCAAGATATAACCGGAACGATGATCTACCCAAAGAATGATATAGGGATAGAAAGGTCTTTCATTTTTTTCTTTTACTGCCGATGGATAAAAGAAATAATCGATTTCCCATGTATCTTTTTGAAGGATGTGTAATTTATTGATTCTTTCCAGTAATTTTTCATCTACAGGTTTGGTCTTAATTTCGAATTCCTTGTATGGTTGCGTTTTCAGCAATTCATTTTTCCATACGATAGCATCGTTCTCGATGTGGGGAACTCTTACCAGATAATAATCTTCGTCGATAGAAGAAAGCAGATTAGGATTTTTTTCGAATTGCAAGGCAACCTCAATAGCCTGATGGATGGCCACAGTCAAAAATTCTGCTTCTTCCTTGGCAATGAACCATGGGAAAAAACCAGGCCGAAAACTTCTGAACAAAGGCCATTCGTTATGTCCTCTAAACTGTAAACCTAAGCTTTTGATAATTTGAAGGTCTTCATTCGTTAGATTTGCTCTGTCTTCGAAACTAAGCATCACGCATTTTTGAAGAGTATATAGATCGAAAAGCGATTCGGAATGATATTTTGTATTCAGCCTCAGATAACTCTCCAGACCATCCGAACCCTGATATACGGCCAAAGCATAAATCTCTTTAGCTGCCCCCATGATACAGCAATAACCAATTTCTCCATTTGCAGGATTTTGTACTCCAAATATATCCGAGTCCCACATCCATTGCCAAGGTGCAATTTTTTTGAATTTCAAAGCAGCATCGAACAAATTTTTCCAGTCTTGAATAGTAGGTATTGCGTTTCCCATTTTGAACCTCACATTTTATTGATGTTATTTGATTTTATATGAACAATGGTTGGCCAAGCAATAAATTTAATTTTCTATATCTGTTCAGACAAGCGATTGCCTTAGTATATTTATTGTGATCATCTGTATTTTTATTTCATCACTGACCGACAAAAAAATTGGATAAAAAGAAGGAGGGACAAAACCGAAGTTTCATCCCCCAGTTGTAAATTTGTGTAGTAAACCTAAATTAACAACCATGGGCAAAGATATAACAAAAAATTTAGTCGATCAGCCGATCTTCAAACAGTTAATAAAAATGCTGCCGCGCGAACGGTTCGATTTGTTAGTTAAAGAATATGGCAGAGATCGCTACTACAAGACTTTTTTTCGTGGGATGAATTAATTGTGATGCTTTTCGGGATATTCTCTCGTTGTGATTCAATGGGTGAGGTATGCGACGGGATGCGAGCATTATCAGGCAAGCTCAATTATTTGGGTATGGATTGTGCCCCTTCCAAAAGTACGGCAGGAGATGCTTTACGGGATCGCAGTGAAGAAATTTTCAGATTATATTATTTCGAGCTAATAAGTTATTTTCGTCCTCTTTTATCGGTCAGCCGAAAAGAAAAGGTCAGTTTTGACGAGTTTTACGCATTTGATTCCACGACCATAACACTTTTTCCCGATATAATGAAAGGAGTAGGTCGTCATCTAAAAGGAGAAGGAAAGAAAAAAGGAGGTTTGAAAGTACACATGTTGACCGATATCCATAACGAGACACCTGTTTTTGCGAGGATTAGTGAAGCAAAAATGCACGACAAGAAGTTTTTGGCGCATTTGCATCCTTCTAAAGACA
>MWFC01000064.1 GCA_002071415.1 Bacteroidetes bacterium ADurb.Bin012 | reverse complement strand
GATGGCTTTCTCGACTATAGATCCATAATTAATGTGGATGTGCCTGACAATGGGATCTTTATCTTCATAAACATCTATTATTTTTTGCAGGAGCTCTTCGATGCCTTCACCTTTGGTGGCAACAGTCGGAACAATGGGGATTCCAAGCATTTTCCCTAAATATTTGTAATCAAGCCTATCACCTTTTTTTTCGAGCTCATCAAACATATTCAAAGCAATTACAACTTTTATATCCATGTCGATGAGCTGAGTGGTAAGGAATAAATTACGTTCCAGATTGGAAGCATCTACCACATTGAGCACAATATCAGGCATATTTTCCGTCAAATAAACTCTGACAAAGAGTTCTTCAGGCGAAAATTCTGTAATGGAATAAGTCCCAGGTAAATCAACCAGTTTAATGTTATAGCCATTTTTCTTTACTTCGGTTTCCTTCACATCAACCGTCACACCACCATAATTTCCAACTCTTTCGTGTGAACCAGAAATTCGATTAAACAATGTTGTTTTTCCACTGTTGGGATTGCCTACCAGTGCCACGTGAATTAATTTTTCCTTTTCAAGAGCCGAAACTTTTAAAGTTTCTTCATCAATTGTTCCATTAAAATGTTTGTTCCCTGTAAATGCTGCAGCATCCTGAACAGAAATCACCTGAATCAATTCTGCTTCGCTTCGCCTCAACGAAATGTTATATCCCATAATTTCGTATTCAACAGGATCTTGCAGGGGAGCATTTTTAATCACCTTTACTTTTTTGCCTCTCACAAAACCCATTTCGGCAAGTCTTCTCCTGAAAGAGCCATGCCCCAGCACTTTCACAATAATTGCTTCATCACCTGGTGATAAATCTGAAAGCCGCTTAAAATTATTGGTTTCTTCCATTTTTCAATGAACTTTAAAAATCAAATCGCATTCTTAAAAAACCTACCAAGGAATTTTTTAAAGCAATATCCTGTCCAGCTGGATTTATAATATACTGAAAATCTGGTATTAAAGGAATATGCTCATTGATTATAAAATGATACATTGTTTCTAAGGCTGTTTCATCGGCTCTATCTTTCAGCCCTGCATAAGCCACTGCCAACCCTAAAATATCTTTCTGTCTTTTACTGATAATTCCTTTGTAATTTAAACCTAAACCAGCATAAACAGGATTTGAATTTTTTGATGATGGACTTACGGCTATTTGAGAAAATATTCCAATGTGTTCATTTATTGTCTGATCTCCTACAAAGTAAAATCCACCATTTTCTTGTGACTGAGACAAGCTATCCTGACTATTATGAAAATAAGCACCGACTTTATAGCTTCCTGAATGATTTCCCTTCCAGTTTTTAGTCCATTCAATTTCAGTAATACTCAAAAATCCATCTTGTTTGTTCAATTTCCATTTTAAATGAAAATTTTCCAAGCCTTCTGGCGTTCCATCAAAAATGGCTGCTTTCCACCTGAAATGTTCAGTCGGCTGCCATTCTAAATGAAAACCCAATGCTGTGAGTGGAAAAATTGGTGAAGAAATATTATAGGCAAAGGTGGAAGGAATTCCAAATGAACTATTGATAAATGAATTCCCGTATTGACTGGCAGCGTAATTTACATTTAGATCCTGCATGCCAATGATGCCTTTCACTTTTCTGAATTTCTGTGCATACCAGAGCTCATACAAATAAGTGTGATTGCCTGCCTCTATGTTAGAAACACCCTGATAATCACCAACAAAATCAGCGGCTGGCGTACCCCCATGTGTATTATATAAACTCAGAAAAAAGCCACCACCTTCCCATAGATGTGCTTTTGAAGCATCAAAATAAGTATTCAATGAAACCAGCCCCAAATAGGTAAGGCCTGTTTTTATTCCTCCAGAAAAATTGGCAAAACCTTCTCCAACATAAGAGGCAGAAAAAGTAAGAAAATTATTTTCGTTTTTACCTTGAGCAGATATAGACGTAGCATTTTGTAAGAAAATTAACAGTATCAAGGATGTCTTCCTGTGTGGATGCCATTCCATTTTCCCTTCATGCTTCCAATCCCTGTAGCATAATCTGCATAAATACAGCAATTTCATTGGTAATATCTTAATGTTGTTTCCGACTGCAAAAATAATTATTTAGATCAATTCTAAACAGTTTTTTTTCTAATATGGGCTCTAAATCGGAGTTGATGAATTTGCGTCAAATATGGACAATTTATTTTAAAAACCGCGGGATAAGGGTTCCTATTCGAAAGTGCTTCCCCGGCGGATGGCTTTGGGACCGTAACGCAATCGGATGTGGTCCATGGCTTTATACAGATCGATGAGGCGGGGCGAAGGATCGAAGACATCGAGCTGATGAAATCCATGGATGAGATGGCTGAAGCGTACACCTACCAAGCGGATGAGCATACGTCGTTGATAGAGTTTTTCGAACAGGTTTTTTACCACGGGGAAAAGTTCATGGTCGAGCGAAGTATAAGGGATTTGTCTTTGAAGGCTGTGCGTATCGAAGTTGGCATAACGTATCTTTACGGTAACACAGGAGGTGAGTTTCTGTTTTTTCCTCAGTTCGAAAGTTAGGCGTTCGGTCATGCGCAGTAAGGTATTTGTAATTTTGTTCACATCTATGGTATCTTGATCGAAGGTGGTTTCGTGTCCTATGGATTTTTCTTCGGAATAGGGGATGACGGGAGTAGTGTCGATGCCATTGGCGCGTTTCCAGAGGATAATTCCATTTTTGCCCAGGAGGGTTTCCATGATATCGGGAGGGATGGCGCTGAGGGTTTGTATGTTGACTATCCCCATAGAACGGAGGGTTTGATAGGTTTTTTCTCCGATGCCCGGGATTTTATGGATAGGAAGAGGATTGAGGAAATTTTTTACTTCCATGGATGGTACTTCCTTTTCTCCATTGGGTTTGGCTTCGCCGGTAGCCATTTTTGCAACGGTTTTATTTACCGAAAGTCCCAATGAGATAGGCAAGCCGGTATGATGGATGATGCTCTGCCGAAGTTCATGTGCCCATTTGTAGCATCCAAAGTAACGTTCCATTCCTGTAAGATCGAGATAATGTTCATCAATAGAAGCTTTTTCGAATAAAGGGGCTTTTTCGGCTATGATTTGAGTAACCATTCGTGAAAGCCGGGTATAGAGTTCCATATCGCCACGAATAAAAATGGCTTCAGGACAAAGTATTTTGGCCATACGTACTGGCATTGCCGAGTGCACCCCAAAACGTCTGGCTTCATAACTGCATGAGGCTACCACGCCTCTGTCGCCCATCCCACCAATGATTACCGGTTTGTCTTCGAGCTTGTGGTTGTAAAGCCGCTCGGCCGAAACAAAAAACGTGTCCATGTCGAGATGCAAAATAGTACGTCCCGGCTCATTTATATATTTCGTTGACAAAGGCATGCATTTCATAGTAAATGATTATTTTTTAATCAAAATTTCGATGGCAATATAATCATTTTTTACAAAAAATGTTATCTTTGCAAAAAAAATTTTGTCTTATGTATTTTGCATCCAACATCAAACTGCTTCGCAAGCGTAAGGGGCGCACACAGGACGCGGTAGCCCTGGCTTTGAATATGAAACGACCTACTCTGAGCGGATATGAGAACGGGGTGGCTGAACCACCTCTTGGCGTACTGGCGCAATTCTCCGAATATTACAAACTTTCTATCGATACTCTTTTGAAGGTTGACTTAGCAAAGCTGCCCGAAAGCCAACTCTCCCAGATAGAACGTGGATATGATCCTTTTGTGCGTGGCACCCAATTAAGGGTGCTGGCTACTACCGTTGATGCACAAAACGAAGAAAACATCGAATTGGTCAACGAAAAGGCCAAAGCCGGTTATGCTACGGGTTTTGCCGACCCTGATTATGTAAGCATACTGCCAACTTTTCGCCTGCCTTTCCTTTCACGTGACAAGAAATACCGTACCTTTCAAATTTCTGGAGATTCCATGCTTCCTATCCCAGACGGCGCTTACGTTACGGGCGAATTCGTCCAAAACTGGCTGAGCATCCGCGACCGCCATCCTTATATCATCCTTACACTCGACGACGGCATAGTATTTAAAGTGGTGGAAAACCTGATTGCACAAGAAGGTAAACTCCGACTCTATTCTCTTAACCCAGTCTATCAGCCCTACGATGTGGACATACGCGACGTACGCGAAGTATGGAAATTCATCAATTACATTACTAACCAGTTTCCTGAACCTCTTCCTTCCACCGATCTTATTTATCAAACCTTGAACGAAGTGAAAGACGACGTAAAGGCAATCCGTAAAAAAATAGATGAATGAGATTCTCGCAGTGTCATTCCCAATCAATCTTAAATCAATAAGCCTATTATCCCTACTCAGCAAATGGCTAAATACTCTATTATTGACGTCGAAACTACGGGCACTTCGATTAAGGGAGAACGCATCACCGAGATTGCTATATTCAATCACGACGGGCAGAAGATTACCGATGAATTCGTTACCCTGGTGAATCCTGAGAAAAGGATTCCTTATCGCATAAGCCAGATAACCGGCATCACCGATCGAATGCTAGAGAATGCACCTCGATTCTGTGAGATTGCCCGCAAGGTGCTCGAGATGACCGAAGACTCCGTTTTTGTTGCGCATAATGTGGGATTCGATTATGGTTTTGTGAGAGAGGAATTCAAAAATTTAGGCTATCGCTTCGAGCGCAACAAACTATGTACGGTTCGTCTGAGCCGAAAACTCATTCCCCATCACTCATCTTACAGTCTTGGGAATATTTGTCGGGATTTGGGTATTCAAATCTTCGACCGGCACAGGGCTGGTGGAGATGCTTTGGCCACGGTCAAACTCTTCGAATATCTATTGGGCATTGACCCTAATCTCTCAAAAATTAACCTCAAGGGCATAAATTCTTTAATTTCTGAGGCTACTTTGCGTGCTTTGCCCGAAGAAGCCGGAGTGTATTATTTTTATAATGCATCTCATCAGATCGTCTATATAGGCAAAAGTAAAAACATTCATGAGCGGGTGCTGTCGCACCTCTATAATGAAACTACACGCAAGGCTGTTGAAATGAAACTTGCCGTTGCCGATATTTCTTACGAAATTACAGGCAGCGATCTCATTGCACAGTTACTCGAATCGGAGGAAATAAAAAAACATAAACCCTTGTATAACCGTCAGCAGCGACGGACAGGTTTCCGTATAGGACTTTTTACCTATTTCGACGAAAAGGGCTATATGCGACTGAAAGTAGATAAATTATCCGATGGTTTACTTCCTGTTACTACCTTCAACTCGGTTATGATGGCCAAGCGTGCTCTCTTTGCTTTATGCGATGAATATCATCTGTGTCAGAAGCTTTGTGGTTTGTATAAAACTGGGGGTGCCTGTTTTAAGCATGGCATTGGTCAATGCATGGGAGCCTGCATAGGATTGGAATCCCCTGCCGACTACAACACTCGTGTAGAAGCGGCCATTGCTCCTATTAAATTCGAACATGAAAATTTTTTTATCATCGATAAGGGGCGCCGCTCCGATGAATATTCCGTGGTAGAAGTTAGGCATGGTGCTTATCTGGGTTTTGGCTATTTTGATGGAACCGATTTCGATGGAACAGCCGATTACCTCCATTCCTGCATTCATCGTTGCATCGATACCCGCGATGCTCGACATATCATCCTATCCGGTCTTAAACATCATGAATATAAACGTTTGTTGGTTTATTGAGCAACCGATTCAATTCATAAAACTTTTTTACCTCATTTTCGATAATCGACTATTTTTTATATTTTACAGTTTATCAGCTATTTGAATTCAAAGGCTTCAAACATGTAATTATTTCTTTAAATTGAATTAACTTATGTTTGAGATGCTCTTCTTATTTTTGTTCGAAAAAAATATAGAAATCATGAAACTCGACCGGCGTATTTTTTTTAAAGCGTTTAGCCTGCTTGTTGCACTATCTATAATTTTAGGGTTATCTTTCGGCTGCAACAGGGCGCGGCAAGCCGATGAGAAACCTTATCTGGTGGTTCTTTCACTGGATGGTTTCCGATGGGATTATCCTCAGTATTTTTCTACTCCCAATCTCGATAAGATGGCCCAAGAAGGGGTGCATGCGCATTCTCTTATTCCTTGTTTCCCTACCAAGACTTTCCCCAACCATTATTCCATTGCCACGGGCTTATATCCCGACCATCACGGAATTATACAAAATTCATTTTATGTACCTGCGATTGGGACTTATGAACCAACTAACCGGCAGAGCATTATGAATGGAGCATTTTATGAAGGCGAGCCCATCTGGCTTACAGCAGAAAATCAAGGCATGAAGTCGGCTTGTTGTTACTGGGTAGGCAGTGAAGCTCCCATCAAGGGGAAATACCCATCTATTTGGCTTCGCTACAATCAGGATTTGCCTTTTACCTCCCGCATCGATTCAGTTATTGCATGGTTGCAATTGCCTTCCGAAAAACGACCTCATCTGATCATGTGGTATATGCACCAACCCGATAAAATTGGCCATCATGAAGGACCGCTTGCGGCTTCGACCGGCAGAATGGTTTCCTATCTCGATTCACTGGTGGGCGTTTTTCGTGCTCGACTCAACGAATTGCCCATAGCAAAGAAAGTAAACTTTGTTGTGGTTTCCGACCATGGAATGGCAAAAGTTAACGAAAGCAATAACCTGTATGTGGACCAACTTGTGCCTCGTTACTGGATCACCATGGCCTGTGGTGGGGAAGTTCAAATGAATCTGGATGGTATTCCGGCCTATAAGGATTCTTTATATCAACGTTTAAAAAAAGTAAACCATCTCACGGTTTGGAAAAAGGAAGAAGTGCCTCAGCGTTTGCATTATAGTACGAATCCCCGTATTTATGATTTAGTTGTTTTAGCGGATACAGGTTGGAACATCATGCTTACTCACCCGGCAAAAATTCTTCCTGGCCATCATGGTTACGACAATGTTTATCCTGATATGCACGGAATTTTTTACGGAGTGGGGCCTGCTTTCAAAAATGGTTACGAAAGGCCAAGTTTCGAGAATATTCATCTGTATCCCTTATTTGCTCATATTTTGAAACTAAAACCTGCAGTAGTAGATGGTCGGCTCAAAGAAGTAGAGGATATATTGAAAGATTAAACAAGGAAGATATCATCGGGATAAATGATTTCTTCGAGGAAAAGAGCATGAGGGTTTACAGAAGGCCCGGCAGCCGAACGATCTCTTTTGGCTATAATTTCACGAAGGTGATCAACGGCATTTTCTTCTTTTCCCAATTGCCAGAGCGTGCCTACAATGGCTCTTACCATGTTGCGTAAGAAACGGTTGGCTGTGATGGTAAAAACAAGCTCATCCTTTCTGATTTCCCAAAAAGCCTGAGTAAGCGTGCAAAGGTTATTTTCGGTATCCGAATGAAGTTTGGAAAAACTCGTAAAATCTTTGACTGCCAAAAGAATTTCAGCCAGTTGATTCATTTTTTCGATATCTGGACATTGTGATCGAAACCAGCGATAATTTCTTGTAAATGGGTTTTTTCGCAGGGAAATGTAATATCGGTAAGTTCTCCAAAGCGCATCATATCGGGCATGCGCTTCAGGTTTTACAGGCAGGATTTCTGAAATGGCGATATCGAGGGGTAGAATGTGGTTGAGTCGATAGGAAAGAATTATCAGCTGTTGTTTTGGCATAGGATCGAAATCGAAATGGGCATAAAAAGAGGAAGCATGCACCCCTGTATCGGTGCGCCCACAACCTGTAATGTCAATAGGTTTCTTTAAAAGAATGCTAATTTTTTCTTCTATCTCCTGCTGGATGCTGGTAGCATTTTTCTGGCGTTGCCATCCACAATAATTGGTGCCATCAAAGGCAAGATGAATAAAATATCTTTGGTTGTCCACCCTTAATCGAACACCATCTTTTGAACTTCAACGCCTGGAATTTGCTTGAGCGCTTCTTCTAATTTCAGCATCTCTCCTACGTCGCCAACCAGTTCCAAAATGATAAGGCCTTCCTGGCTGCAATAATCTTCGCTTGCTTCGTGTAATCCCAGTCGCGTATGAATAGAACAACCAAATTTGGTCAAAACATCCTGTACTTCGGTTGATTTTTCGGCTCTCTGCGTAATTTTAAGTCCTAAAATCGTCGTTTTCATAAGAATATTTTTTGGTTTTTGGCAAATTTAATTCCTTTTTCTTAATTTTTACATCATTTACCGTTAATTTCGAACCATTTCTTGAGTTGTTCGAAATTATCCACCACAACAGCTTTTGTTTCGATAAGACGTTGTTTCGACTGATGACCCTGAGCTATTAGCACAACCTTCATCCCCAAACGATCTCCAACTTCAAAATCATGGATAGTGTCGCCAAACAGGTAAGCTTCGTTGGGGTTCATTTTGTTGTCGGTGATAAAATGTCTGCCTTCTTCCATTTTTCCTCCGCCATAGTGATTATTAATACCTGAGATAGCTTCGAAATAAGGATGAATACCTTTGTCGAGCAATATTTTATCGAGCGATTGTTGTTCCATGGCCGAAAGAATGTACTGCCGGTAACCTTTATTGTCGAACCATTCGAGTATTTCAACAGCACCATCCATCAGCGGAACTTTTTCTATATGTTCTAAAAACCTCTTCATAAATTCAAGACCAATCACCTCGAAGGGATCCACATTGAAGTTGAATCCTAATTTCTTATAATATTCTATTACGGGGAAATCAAAAATCTCCCTGTATCTTTCATGATTTAGCAGAGGAAGATGTCGGTCATTTAGCAATGAATTCATTACATCGATGCATAATGAAACATCATCGAGCAATGTGCCATTCCAATCCCAGATAATGCCCGTAGATTTGTTGTCCATCGAGGTATCTTTAACTGATTACAACAATTAGGTTTTTATTTTTGCAATAGAAGACGTTTTATTTGGCCGGTTCAACCTGAACCTTCGTCTTTTGATTTAAGAGGGTTCTTTTGAAAAATCTTCAGCCACCCCAAGAATTCGGGAAATAAGGCAGCTGAAGATAGTAAATGCCTCAAAAATTGAGAGTAGAGTTTAGTGGTGTTTTTTAGCATGTTATAGAAAGAACTCCGGTTTATCGGAGTTTTTTCCATTCTTCTTTCATTCTGTGAATGTCGTTAATCCAGTCCTGAATGTCGTGTTCGTGTTCGAGTTCTTCGTTGAGGATTTGAACGGCCATCTGGTAGGTTGCATGATCCTTACCACTGGTAAAGTTGGCTATTTGTTCGTAACGCTCGATAGCGCACCTTTCTCCTTTAAGGTTTTGATCGAGTATAACCTCTATGTAAGGGTCTTTGGGTTCTTCGTATTGGCAGTGAGCTAACTTGCTCCAGTCGTTGGGATTTAGAATGGGTGTTCCTTCCAGCTGGATAATTCTGTTAACCAATAATACGGCGTGATTTAATTCCTGTGTAGCATGCAGCAGCAGTTCAGGTTCAATTTCGGCCCTCATCGGCCCTTCCATCAACCTTGCCCCAATCCAGTATTGATAATAGGCAAGCCATTCTTCCGCTAAGGCGGCATTCAACATCTTCAGGAGCTCATCCCGGTCGACTGATAAAATCTTAATAGCTTCTTTTCCCATGATCCATCTGTTTTTTAGTTGTTAACTATTTGATATGGTAAAACCAGAGTTTCCTTTATATCGCCTCGTTTCGATCCAATAAATTCTGATTACAAATTTATAAAAATTTTTCTATTGATGAAACAGGCTGAAAAAATTTATTTACGAATAAGGCCCTTTAAAACGTATATCGAAATATTTTCATTGTAATATTCTCGATAGGCTCTCATAAGGTTTTACGAATTGATAAAGGAGTTGCCATTTAAGCAATTGATAAAACGATTTCGGTGAAATAAGAGGGAGAGGGACAAATATAAGTTTCATCGGGAGTGATCCGGGGGGGATTCGAACCCTCGACCCGCAGCTTAGAAGGCTGCTGCTCTATCCAACTGAGCTACCGGACC
>MWFC01000063.1 GCA_002071415.1 Bacteroidetes bacterium ADurb.Bin012 | reverse complement strand
CAAAGCTTGTAGTAGTGGTAAACCTTGCCGGTATTTTTATCTTTCTTATCTGCTGTTTTGATAAACATGTTACAATGATATTTTAATAAAGATGCGGCAAAGATATAACAAGGAAAGATAAGAACCAAATAATAGGCAAACTTTCTGGGACTACAAAAATTATTAAAAATTTAAATATTTAATAATCAGTAACATAACATTTAAAATCATAGCAAAAACTCTATTTTTTTCCTGTTTTTTCAGGGTAAAATGCTCAAGTTGGGATAAGTAATATTCAATACCCGTTTTTGGCCTCCGGCTTTGCAGAAATGCATATTTCAAGATGCAAATGAAGCAGAAATCATGAAGACGTTTCGAAGATTTACAGAAGAAAGAATGCAATGAACTAAACGTTTAATGAATTTGAACTAAATTCTTTAGCAAAACTGTTTAGATTTTTATTGAATATTGATAAATTTAGCTCGGAACTCAAAATCTCCTTAATGTTTCCATGTGAGAACATTTTATATAAATACTTATATGATAAAGAAAATCAATTTGTTACGATTTTTAATCAGAAATATTGATTTTGCCGTTCAGGCAATATTCATAAAAACATTTATCGTTGGATGATAATAAATTAGAGTTGATATACAAAAATATTCAGAACATTATTTGGAAAGTTCATAATATACCTTTAGTTTTGCATCGGAATGAAACTGAATCATAAGATTTTGTTTTCATTGGTTTGTAAATTGTTTTTGGTTAAAGTTTGGAGAAACGGGGGAACCCTCCCCCGTTTTCGTTTTTCAAGAAAGCCTCTTCGAGGGATGAGAATTCGAAATAAAAAAATGAGGATAGCACGCCTAACACATACTATCCTCACAACCAAGAGATTAAATTTTATTGGTTTTATTTGTTCGGTTCATTACGGAACACTATTCCTTCTGCTGTAGCATCGGCCACAATAATGAGGTCTTTATCCACATCGCCGGCGAGAATTTTCTTCGACAGCACGTTGAGAATCTCACGCTGCATGGCTCTTTTAATAGGTCGAGCGCCAAACTGTGCATCAAAACCAGCCTTTGCAATATATTCGACAGCCTTTTCGGTATATTTCAACTGTATTTCATTGGCTGCCAGTGTTTCGGCCAAATGCTCGAACTGTAATCTAACAATTTGAATTACCTCGTCGAACGTCAAGGGTTTAAACATGATGATTTCATCCACCCTGTTGAGGAATTCGGGCCGAATCGTCTTTTTGAGCAAATCCATGACTTCTTCTCGGGTTTGTTCTAAAATCTTAGGATCGATTTCCTTAGCATTTTCGGGAATACGTTCCTGAATCAAATGCGAGCCAATATTAGAGGTCATGATGATGACGGTATTCTTGAAATTGGCTGTACGTCCTTTATTATCGGTAAGCCTTCCGTCATCGAGTACCTGTAAGAGTATATTGAACACATCGGGATGTGCCTTTTCGATTTCATCGAGCAGAATGACCGAATAAGGTTTGCGACGCACGGCTTCGGTAAGCTGGCCACTTTCTTCGTAACCCACATATCCTGGTGGAGCACCAATCAAGCGCGAAACCGAATGACGTTCCTGATACTCCGACATGTCAATTCTTACCATGTTATTTTCGTCGTTGAACAGAAATTCGGCCAGAGCCCTAGCCAATTCGGTTTTACCCACTCCAGTAGTTCCTAGGAAGATGAACGAACCAACCGGTCGTTTGGGATCCTGCAGTCCAGCTCGGCTACGTCGGATAGCATCGGCCACCGCACTGATGGCTTCGTCCTGTCCGACTACTCTCTTATGCAGATGTTCTTCGAGATGAAGCAGTTTTTCACGTTCACTCTGCAACATTCGACTTACCGGTATGCCAGTCCATTTGCTCACCACCTCAGCGACTTCTTCGGCACTTACTTCTTCATTGATCATGGGTTTATCGCCCTGAATTTCTGCCAGCTGCTTTCTGAGGTGCTCGATCTGTTGTTCGGCTTCTCGCATCTTACCATATCGGAGTTCGGCCACTCTTCCATAGTTTCCTTCTCTTTCGGCTTGCTCGGCAGCAAGGCGATAATCTTCGATCTCTCTTTTCTTTTGCTGGATTTGGTCGATCAGATTTTTCTCCGATTGCCATTTGGCTCTCAATACATTGCGTTCCTCGGTAAGATTGGCGATTTCCTGATTGAGCTGTTCGAGCTTTTCTTCATCGCCTTCACGCTTAATGGCTTCTCTTTCAATCTCAAGCTGACGAATCCGACGCTCCACCGTTTCCAATTCTTCGGGCAATGAATTGATTTCGAGCCTTAACTTTGCTGCAGCTTCATCGATCAGGTCGATGGCCTTATCGGGTAGAAAACGATCGGTAATATAACGTTGAGACAACTCGACTGCAGCGATGATGGCTTCATCCTTTATTCTGACTTTATGATGATTTTCGTAACGTTCTCTTAAGCCTCTGAGGATAGAAATAGCCGAAGCTGCATCGGGTTCATCTATCATCACTGTTTGGAAACGACGTTCCAATGCCTTGTCCTTTTCGAAATATTTCTGATATTCTTTCAAGGTAGTGGCACCAATTGCCCGCAATTCGCCTCGCGCAAGAGCAGGCTTCATAATATTTGCGGCGTCCATGGCACCTTCGCCTCCACCGGCTCCTACCAATGTATGAATTTCATCTATGAATAAAATGATCTCACCTTCCGAACTGGTAACTTCCTTAATGACAGCCTTCAAACGATCTTCGAATTCTCCCTTGTATTTCGCACCCGCTATCAAGGCACCCGTGTCGAGAGAATAGATTTGTTTGGTTTTTAGATTTTCGGGCACATCGCCATTGATGATTCGAAAAGCCAATCCTTCTACGATAGCCGTTTTTCCAACACCAGGTTCTCCTAACAAGATGGGATTGTTTTTGGTGCGTCGCGAAAGAATCTGCAACACACGCCTTATTTCCTCATCTCGCCCAATTACGGGATCGAGCTTCCCTTTTCGTGCCATTTCATTCAAATTGATGGCAAAACGATTCAAGGCATTGTAATTCTCATCAGAAGTCACACTGTCCACCTTCGAGCCTTTGCGCATCTGCTGAATGGCTTCTTCGAGGTCTTTGCGACCAACACCCTGTGATTTCAATATCGAGGCTACGGCATCATTGCCAGCTACCAGCGATAATAAAAGATGTTCTATGGCCACATAGTCATCTCCCATTTCACGGGCAATGCTAATGGCTCGCTGTAACAACTGACTGCTTTCACGCGATAGTAACAACTCGCCTCCACTTACCCTTGGATAAGTATTTAACAGCTTTTGTCCTTCCTGAAGTATGAACGATGGATTTGCTCCAATTTTTTTCAATAAAAATGGAGTAACTTGTTCGTCTTTTTCGAGCAGGGCTACCAAAAAATGCCCCGTGTCAATTTGCCCATGCTGTTTTTCTTGTGCTAAAAACTGGGCTTCTTGAATAATTTCCTGCGATTTGACCGTAAAATTATTGAGATTCATATCTTTTGCTCCTTCCTGTTTTATCTAATTTCATCTAATCTTTGTTTTTCCCAACTTTACTCAATTGGCTTGCCATTCTTATTATCGAGTCCCTATGCGATATAATTATGACAAAATGTCTTATAAATCGATAAAATTGCTTCTAAAAATAAGACAAAATGTCATTATTGTAAATCTTTTCTATAACTTAAAAAACTCAAAAGCAGTCAGTTTTATCAGATTTCAAAAAATCTTCAAGCCATTCACTTTCTCGTTCTATTTTGATAGTAGATTAGTCTATGGAAAAATCCTAATCGTATAACTTCACAAAAATATCGAAGAATCAGCAAAAAATGATGAATTCATGATATAAGAGGGAAAATTCCTGAAAGAGGCTCGACAATAGTTTTTCAATCTCTATCGTAAAGTTGTGTCAGTTCGATTAGTTTATTTACTATTCTGTCGTTATAATCCGATTTTTTAAAACGCCATTGCCAGTTGTTGGACGATGTTCCAGGTGTATTCATTCGGGCTGTATAGTCGAGTTCGAGGATATCCTGCATGGGAGCAACAGCGATGAAAGCAACCGAACTCCATGCCAATCGAATAAATTTCCAAACGGTATTTTCGTTTCCTCCTGACAAATAGCGCCAAATTCCTGATTTAGTCGCACCATCCAGTTCGTTGTACCAGCCAAGAGTCGTATTGTTGTCGTGAGTACCCGTGTAACAAATATAATTGGAGGTATTATAGTTGTGAGGAAGATATTCGTTGTTTTTCATCGGTGAAAAGGCAAACTGCAAAACTTTCATTCCAGGAAAGTGAAAGCGGTCTCTCAATTCTTCGACATCGGGGGTTATAACCCCAAGATCTTCGGCAATAATTGGCAAATTGCCAAGCTTTTGCTGTATGGTTTCGAATAGCTCGGCACCCGGTGCATCTATCCATTTTCCGTTAATGGCAGTGGTTTCTCCGAAAGGAACAGCCCAATATGCCGCAAATCCCCTAAAATGATCGATTCGTATAAAATCATAAAGCGAAAGAGCTGCTTTTATCCTATCTAACCACCAGGCGAAAGCAGTTTGTTTTAAATAATCCCAGTTGTATAGCGGATTTCCCCATAGTTGTCCGGTCTCAGAAAAATAATCCGGTGGAACACCAGCTATAAATGTAGGATTATGATGTTCGTCGAACTGGAAAACTTCGGGATGCGACCATGCGTCGGCACTGTCGTGAGCAATAAAAATGGGTATGTCACCAATTATTCTTATCCCATTTTGATTGGCGTAAGCCTTCAGGGCACTCCATTGCTCGAAAAACACAAACTGTAAGAATTTCCAGAATTCTATTTCTTGTTGACGTGAAACGATAAATTCATCCAGAGCAATCCGATGGCGCATCTTGTAAGGTTCATCCCACTGATGCCAAGGTCTTCCTCCATGAAAAGATTTCAATTCCATAAAGATGGCGTAATCGTCGAGCCATGCTTGATTTTCAGAACAAAAATTGCTAAAAACAATCTTTTCATCTATTGAAGCCACATCCTTAAAACCTTGAAAAGCTGAACGCAGAGTTTTGGATTTGAATTCGATGACAGATCCGAAATCAACGTAGTCGTCATTCCCAGGAGCATCATCGAATTCTGATGGGGTCAACCATTTTTTTTCGATAAGTTTTTCGAAGTCGATGAGCAAAGGATTTCCCGCAAAAGTTGAAAAACTTTGATAGGGTGAATCGCCGAATCCAGTAGGGCCTAAAGGAAGGATTTGCCAAATTTTTTGCTTAGCTTTCACTAAAAAATCCACAAAATCAAAGGCATTCTTACCTAAAGTTCCAATGCCATAAAGCCCTGGCAAAGAAGTAATATGCAATAAAATTCCACTTTTTCTTTCTATTTTCATGATTTAATTTTTAAAAAACGTTGATTTGATGAGCGATTCGAGGTTCTTATTAGACGTTCATCGAAGAACGACAAATCACTCAATATTTATTTCTATCTAAAAACCACATTTTTTTGTTTACGTAAAAGAACGGGATCATCCTTATCATCCACAAAAATGACGGAGATGGAAGCAATCAACATACAAATGCCTGCCATTACCAGAGCGTATATGGCTTGAGAATCATAGATTCGCTTAACGATAGGGCCGCCTACTATTCCGTTGATGATCTGTGGGATAGTGATGAAGAAATTGAAGATTCCCATATAAACCCCCATTTTTTGTGCGGGAAGCGAACCTGCCAGAATCGAATAAGGCATGCTTAGAATACTTCCCCATGCGATACCTATTCCAACCATAGGAAGCAACAACCACTTGGGTGAAGGAACAAAATAAATGGAAATCAATCCAATGCCTCCCAGAATCAAAGAAAGAGAATGCGTAAGCTTACGGCCGATTTTGCCGGCAATGGATGGAATAATAAAAGCATATAAGGCCGAAATGGCATTGTAAACTCCAAAACAGATTCCAACCCAGTTTCCGGCATTCTGATAAATTTCCGATGAACGATCGTCAATAGCTGCACCATAAATATGTACGGCCACAGCAGGTGTAGTAAACACCCACATCGAGAACAATGCAAACCACGAAAAGAACTGAACTACACCTAATTGTTTCATGGTGCGAGGGATATGAGCAAAATCGCGAAAAATCTCTATAAATCCGCCTTTAGTCTGTTCATCGGCCGGAATATCAGAGAATTGTCGCAACTGTTCGGGAGGATATTCTTTAGTACGTATGACTGTCCAGAGTACACACGAGATAAATACTGCAGCCCCCACATAAAACGAAAAAACCACATTATCAGGAACCTGACCCTCAGGAGCAGTTTTTGAAATGCCCAACCATTCAGCAAAAATATAGGGAAGCCATGAGCCTATAACAGCGCCTATGCCAATTAAGGCGGTTTGAATGGAAAAACCAAGAGTTCTCTGTTCAGTAGGCAGCATATCGGCCACCAGTGCTCTGAATGGTTCCATTGCCACATTGATGGAAGCATCCAAAATCATAAGAATACCCGCACCAATAAACATGGGTGGAATAACACTGGTCAGCAGTTCGGCATTGGGCATAAAAACAAGAGCTAAAGAAGCAAGTATGGCTCCGGCAAGAAAATAGGGACGTCGGCGACCTAACTTACACCATGTCTTGTCACTGTAATGGCCAATAATAGGTTGCACTATCATTCCCGTAAGAGGAGCAGCTATCCAGAACCATGACAAATGCTCAACATCAGCACCAAAAGTCTGTAAAATGCGGCTGGCATTCGCATTTTGCAAAGCAAAACCAAACTGAATGCCCAAAAAACCCACACTCATATTCCAAATCTGCCAGAAACTCAGTTTAGGCTTGGAATACTGTTTTGCTTGTAATGAACTCATTATTAGTAGTTATTTGAATCGGAATTGGGAAAGAACAGAATCCTGATAAAATCGCAAATGTAAAAGTTTTTGAAATGAGGATGACAGATTTTGGGGATTGATAAATGGGATATGGAGTATCGTGAGCTAAAAGTTTATAAAAGAGAAAGGGCGAAAGAGACGAGGAGACGGGGAGACGAGGGGAATTGGGAGAACTGGTAGAGATCACATGCTTGGAGATTTTGAGTATGGTTTACAATTAGCGCTCTACTTTGCGGAGCTTTGCAAAACTAAAGGTTCTTTACAGTTAAAAATGGAGAAATGAAAGATGGAGATTAGTTAACCATCAATATTAAGCATAAAAATTAATTATGAATTAATTGCACAAAATCTCCGAATTGATATTTATAAACCTCGGTAGAACAAAATAGATGAAAATCCCCCTCTTAAACCTTGTAACCTTTTCTATTCTTATATAAATACCTGATATAAAACAGTTTATAAAATTGTAAGTAGAACAGGTGTAAATAGAAATTAATTTTCCTCAATTTTCTGAAAATAACTTTCCACACTTTTGTAAAAAGGTCAATAAACAATGCACTTGGTTCTATTTATTTCTTGAATACATCAAGCACGGGCAGAGCTTTCATCTCGAAATCAAATAAAGCTTGATTTTCCCATGGAGAACCATCGGTAGCATCGGGTCCTTTGTAAGCCACCCACTCTCCCCCCCAATAACAAAAACCAGACCCCAGCTTCACTCCTTCCATAATATGACGAAGCCTTATCATGTAAGCCCTTTGACCTTCGGGACTTGCCGGAAAAGAATCGATCAACTGATCGGCAGTACCTATCAGATTGTGAGAAAGGTCATTCCATTGCAGTGTAAATGGATAAGAAGTCTCGGCAATGATGATCGGCCGCTGAATATTTTTACTCAAGGAATTCATCACAGAAGTCAAGTAACTCATATCTTTACCATGATAATAAGGGTAATACGAAAGGCCAATGACATCAAAATTCACATTCTTGTATTTCAATTGATTGAAAAACAAAGCTACTCCGTCGATACCCGCATAATGAATCATCAGATGTGCAGCGGGTGCAGCCGCCTTTGCTGCCTTTACAGCCTCAGTCATCAATTCATAGAATGAACCGCCAGTGCTTATTCTTCCTAATGGCCACAAGAAACCATCATTCACTTCATTGCCGGTTTGAACATATAATGGTTGAATGGCACTTACTACTCTGTAAGTGTATTGATAAACACTATCCTTTAATTCAGCGAGGTGTAGATAATTCCAAGCTCGAGGCGTTTTTTGATTGCCGGGATCGGCCCAAGTATCCGAATAATGAATGCACAACCAAACATCCATACCTTTCGCCTTGACCCTTGCAGCAAAATCCTTTACCTGTTCGAATGAAGAGTTTTCATCCGCCGGATTGTACCACAAACGCATCCTAACAGTATTGCAGCCTGCAGCCTTTATTATACTTAGCATATCAGAAATATTGCCGTTTATATCGTAAAGCTGAATTCCATATTTTTCGATATCGGGAAGCAGGGATAAATCGGCTCCACGGATAAAGAAGGAAGGTGCATCGGGTTCTGGCTCGGGCTGCGGATTAGATTCTTTGGAACAGGCCGGTAAAAGAAAAAAAAGCAAAATCATGATCGAATAAAATATATTCTTGTAAAATCTCTTCATCATCTTTTTTAAATGGTCGATTATAACACAGATCGCTTTCTTAACACAAATTAACTCATGAAGCAAACCCCAAATTTCGAGGGATTGGTTTAGTTAGAAAATTTTCTTTCCATTCAGGATCACATGTTTCACCTTATTAGTTCCGAAGGCATAAGGCATAAAATAGATAGAAGGGATGGGATGAGTAATGAAAAGATTGGCTTTTTTCCCTTTTGCAATGGAGCCCAAGATATCTTCTACACCCATGGCATAGGCCGAATTGAGGGTAGTTGCCAGAATAGCTTCCTCGGGCAATAAACGATACTGAATGCAAGCCATAGAAAGAACCAGCTGCATATTCCCCGATGGCGATGATCCCGGATTATAGTCGCTGGCAAATGCGACGGGCAGGCCTGCGTCTATCATTTTACGGGCAGGAGCATGAGGCATATTCAAAAAAAAGGCAGCCCCAGGAAGTATCGTCGGCATCGTCTCGCTCTGAAGCAAACACTCGATTTCCTCATCTCCAACATTCTCGAGATGATCGACCGAAAGCGCATTGTATTTCACTCCTACTTGCACCCCTCCCGATAAATCGAGCTCATTGGCATGTATCTTCGCCTTCAGACCATATTTCATACCCGCCATCAAAATGCGGTCGGTCTGTTCAGGAGTGAAAAATCCCCTATCACAGAAAACATCTATAAAATCGGCAAGGTCTTCTGAAGCTACCTGAGGAATCATCTCCTGGATAATGACATCGACGTAATCATCGGGGGTATCTTTATATTCCAAAGGAATAGCATGAGCACCTAAGAAAGTGGATTTTATAGTAAGAGGGCTCAATTCTTTCAAACGTCGGATTACACGTAAAATCTTCAATTCATCTTCGGTATTCAATCCATAACCGCTTTTTATTTCAACAGCACCAGTACCTTGATGAATAATCTCATCCAAACGAAATAGAGCTTGCTCCAACAATTGTTCTTCGCTAGTTTCGTGCAACAACCGAGACGAATTCAAAATTCCCCCTCCCCTTCTGGCAATCTCCTCATACGAAAGACCACGTATCTTGTCCACAAATTCCTGCTCTCGGCTGCCCGCATACACCAAATGAGTATGCGAATCGCAAAAGCTAGGGAAAACCATCCCTTTATCTGCATCTATCACCTCAATGTCCGGTAAGTTGACAAATTGTTGAAATTCAGACGAATCCATTTCTCCATACCCCCTGATCTCATCTCCTTCGATAAGTAACCAAGCGTTTGAAATCGTGTTCAACTTCTGCATGTCCTTGCCAACTCTAACTGCTCTGCCACTTTCATCTACATTCACCAGTTGCTGAATATTGGTAATGATTATCATGTTTTTAGGGTTAATTTGAATGAATTGATTGTTCTGATTTAAGTCGATTTCAGTATAGATTTATTTCAAATATATTGAACAAGCATGTTCTTGCAATAGCCTGCCTTCCCCGATGATTCAGAATTCCGTTGCAAGCAAGCCACTGCAAATCTTTTACTCGAAGCACCATACAAAAAGACATTTGAGCTCAAATTTTCTAAGCATCAAAGGTAAGATATTCGAGCGAACCAAATCCAAACTCCGACCTCTTACTCCAATTCTTTTCCATAAATCTCTATGGCGTTCAATGCAAACCTCAATCATTCAAATTGGCTCTAATCAATCTGGTTTAAGCTTAAAAATCTGTCCATACATCTTCAAAGATTCTGAGTGATATTAAGTTTTATTCTAAACTAATGCGAATTTTTAAAATTTAATCGATTAACCTTATTTATCCCTACGGGACTTATCCCAACTTGAGCATTTTACCCTGAAAAAACAGGAAAAAAATAGAGTTTTTGCTATGATTTTAAATGTTATGTTACTGATTATTAAATATTTAAATTTTTAATAATTTTTGTAGTCCCAGAAAGTTTGCCTATTATTTGGTTCTTATCTTTCCTTGTTATATCTTTGCCGCATCTTTATCAAAATATCTTTGTAACATGTTTATCAAAACAGCAGATAAGAAAGATAAAAATACCGGCAAGGTTTACCACTACTACAAGCTTTG
>MWFC01000062.1 GCA_002071415.1 Bacteroidetes bacterium ADurb.Bin012 | reverse complement strand
CTAAAAGCTCACATTGGTAGCATATGCTCATTTGCCCTTCTTCACGATCAACCATCTCTCTGCGTATATCCAGGGGTATCATAGAACCTTTTTTTTTAACCAATTGATGTCTACCGACAGTTGACCGATTTGATGTATCAGCTCCTCATTCTCTTTCTTAAGCTTCTTTATCTCTGATGACTCATCCTTCCCGCTGTCGAAAACCTTTCCCGCATTGGCCAAAAAATCCCTCTTCCAATGTGTAATCAGATTAGGATGCACTTGGTAAATCTGAGCAAGCTCAGATATGGTCTTGTTCTCTTTTATCGCCTCTATGGCAATCTTCGCTTTAAATTCAGCCGTAAATGTTCTTCTTGACTTTTTCAAATGACAGAAATTATATAATTAGTAAATTCCTGTCCAGTTTTTTTAAACCATCTTATGAATTATAAGTAAAGTTTTAGATTAATAAATGTTTCTTCTTTAATAGGTGTTAAAAAACCATCTCATCAATAAGTTTAAAAAATTATTATTAATAATAATTTATTCTCTTCAACTTTATTTTAGCGAGTTACCAATGTTTAATGAGAAGCGGCCCTGGTGCAGATTTTAAATAAATCTGCTTTTCATCATAACCAACGCAACCATTAATGTCGGTTACATAAACTGAATATAAACCTTCCTCATACACAACAATTTGAGGATAAGAACTTCCGGTATTCCATAAATATGATTGATATCCATTACCAGGAGTAATTATGATTGAAGTATTAGAACAAATCGTCGTATCAGGTCCTAATGATATCTGTGGGTTGGGATTAACATTAACTATTACTTGTGCTGAATTATAAGTACCACTGGCTGAATAAGCTGTAACAGTATATATACCAGAATTTAAGGTTTGCACATTACTAATTACAGGATTCTGAAGATTTGAGCTAAACCCTGCAGAGCCTATCCATTCAAAAGAAACTGCACCAGCCGCTATACAATATAGATAAAGAGTTGCCCCCACGCAAAGGGGACTATTTGAATAGGCTTGTACTGATACGAAAAAACTTTGAATAAAAGTAGGTAACCCAAAAGTTGCCGTTCTGCCTTCGAGGGAGACATTATTTTCCACATACCCACAACTCAATCCGGCATTGTTAGGATTATTAATTGTACATAAAAATGTATAGTTATAACGTGAGATGTATATTCTGCCATTATTAGCCACCTGCATAGCAGCATAATTTCCGTTAGAGGCAATTTCTGTCTTTCCATTTACGATAGAACTGCCATTGGGTAAATTCAAATCGTATTGAAAAATTTTCCCATTATCTCTAGCGCCTGATGCGTATAACTTAGTGTTGTCAGGAGAAAACTCTATACCGTAAGCAGAAGGTATAAAGTCATAAAAACATTTTGAATCTGTAGTTACAATTCCCGTTAATGTATTAAACTTAACCATTTCAATCATCACAGAAAGATCATAATCATATACCGCAAGTGCCAGATATGTTCCATTTGGTGATGATTTTAAATATCCCGCTCTATGTCTATTTATCCCTGTATGAATTTGGCCTGTATTTGATATTATTGGGGTTGTATTTATTCCGCTGTTTGTAACCAAGAACGCTAAAAATTGATTGTTATTCCAACCATGTGTTATTACCCATATATCCATGCCATTGGTATGCTTTACAGCAGTTATTTTTTCAGTACAATTTGAATTAGAAACAATTTCAATATTTTTAATAGTTACTGCTCCTAACCCTCCTTCCAAATTCATATCCACAATAGAATAGCTTACCCCATGAATGCCTCCTGTTGCAACTTGATCCATTGTAAACACATAATAAAGGGTATTATTCCCAGGTTTTTTGACTACGACACCCGATTGAGTACTAGAAGAATGTCCCCATAACCCTGTACCATTCGACATTATTTGATGATTTCGATTCCAGATAGTTTGACCATCGATATAAAAAAGAAGTAAACCTGATGAATTGCTAATCGTTGCTACACCCTCACTTGTATTCAGCGCCCCGTCTAACAGTGCTACGGTTTCGCCACTGGCAAAGCTCACGCCAGCATAATTGCCAAAATACCCGTTATTGGCCTCAAGCTGGGCAAACAAAATATTTTCGTTACCCACTAAAACAAACGCCAATAGCAACAGTTGATGCCTAAATCGTTTCATTTAAAAAATTTCGTATAAAGATAGGGTAAAGGTAATAATATTTATGAATCTCTCATTCCCTTATTCATTCTGGCTTGTCTAATACTGGCATTTAATTCGAAACCTATCAATAAAATCATAGAATTTAACCAAAGATAAAACATTAAAATAAGCACAGTACCAATACTGCCATAAACCGCATTATAGCGTGAAAAATTCTGAATATAAAAGCTAAAACCCCAAGAAGTTAATAAGATAAGGAAAGTAGACAATGTTCCTCCGGCCGAAAAAAATTTGAATTTGTTTCTCCTGTCGGGTGCGAAATAATAGAGAAAGCTTATCCCAAAATAAACAGTAGCTATCAAAATAATCCACCTCCCTATTTGTAAGAGATAATAAGTAAAGATATTGCTAATGATATGGTGTTCATTCAAAAAACTAAAGGTAAGACTTCCCAAACTGATTAGGGCAATGGCAACGATCAGCAATATGGTATATAGAAGTATGAGGAATATATTTATGGCTTTTTGTTTGAACCAAGAACGTGTTTTAAAAGCATGCACACTCGAATTAAAAGCATTGGTAAGACCGGTTATGCCATTCGAGCAAAAATACAAGGCCATGATAAACCCTACGGAGAGCAAACCACCTCGTGGTCGTGTGATGATATCTTCAACTGTTTTATTAACCACTCGCCAGATTTCATCGGGTAAGAAATCTTCGAGCAATCCCATCAGCATAGGCTGAAAATTCTCGATAGGGATAAAAGGAATGATAGTAAATAGCATTATGATTGCAGGAAAGATAGCAGCTAAAAAACTATAGGCTATACCCGAAGCCTTGGCACTGATATTCCCCTTCGTTAGCGATTTCAGGAAGAATGTCATTACATCGTATAGAGGCATTCCTTCGAAACCAGGTACAACTATTTTCTTCGACCAATGAATGATACAAAGCCCCCTTCGGCTCAGCTTATCCAATTGCCGGCCAATCCAAGTATCTTCGAAAAGAATATTCGATATAAAGCGGTTCTTCACTTATATATAAGCCTTCAAACTTAGATCGAGACTCTTAATATGATGGGTAAGAGCACCTACCGAGATGTAATCAACCCCTGTGGCAGCATATTCTCTTATATTCTGCAACGTAATGCCTCCACTGGCTTCTGTTTCAAAACGGCCTCCGATTATTTTTATGGCCATTTTCAATTCATCAGGTGTAAAATTATCGAGCATAATGCGGTGAATATGCCCTTCGTCAAGTACATGGTTCAATTCAGTTAGGTTGCGAACTTCTATTTCCACTTTCAAATCAAGATGGTTTTCTTTGAGATATTGATTCACTGCTCTGATAGCCTGTGCAATTCCTCCGGCATAATCCACATGGTTGTCCTTGATAAGGATCATGTCGAAAAGTCCAAAACGATGATTGACTCCTCCTCCAACCCGTACAGCATATTTTTCGAGTTGACGAAGTAATGGGGTAGTTTTGCGCGTATCGAGCAATCGAACCGGGAAGCCTTCAGTAAGTTTTACCAGTTGACAGGTTTGAGTGGCTATGCCGCTCAATCGTTGCATAAAATTAAGAGCAGTCCTTTCACCCATAAGTATAGCCCTGGCATTGCCATAAAGCGTAAAACCAATTTCTCCGGCTTCTACTTCGGCTCCGTCGTGCAAAATTTCAGTAAATTCCATGGAGGAATCCAAGCGCTGAAATATTCTTCGGGCAATATCTATCCCGCAGATGACTCCCTTTCCCTTTATCAGTAATCGAGCATGCGCTCTTTGTCGTCGAGATACGGTTGCAAGGGTGGTATGATCACCTTCACCTATATCTTCTCGAAGGGCTAATTCAATAATCTCTTCTACATTCATTTTAATTTCAATGTTTCTTGAGAATCATTCTTCGAATGGTTCTAATTGGAACTGGATAATCCAGTATTTCCCCTCCATCTCCTTCATTAAATAATACAGATTATAAATTTTAGTAGGGCAATTCATTTTGCCAATAAGAAAACGTGTTCCTTCGTTCGATCGTCCTTCGTGCTTTACCTTGAATGATAATACTTCATTCTGACTGAAGAATTTCTGCAAAAGTGCTTCCGACTGATTACGGTTATATACACCTTCGCTTCCGGGAATGGCTAAATTGACCATAGTATGAAAATACTTTACCAATTCATGTGCATCGCCATCCGAAATAGCTTTTACAATCACAGCCTGGTTATTCTGGGCACAAACAGAAGCCGAAAAGCCTGAAAAAATCGCCAGAAACAGCAAAAATTCTTTTTGTAATAATATCTTCATGCCCCTTTCGAATTAATGAATAATGAAAGAAATTCTGAAACGGTTTATATTACAATAAAAGTGCCATAAGCATTGGTTGCGAAAATGAGCAAATTTATGGTAAAATATGATTACCATGAGGAATTCAATACAATAAGGTCGAAAAATCATAATTTCGCACTTGCTCTAAATTTTACTTATGAAGATTAACTTAATAGCGATCGGGAAAACTGATGAGGCCTATGTGGAAGATGGTTGCCAAATATACGAAAAACGTATTATGCATTATCTTCCTTATGCTCGTTATGAGATACCTTCAACAAAAATAAATTATAAGTATGACAAAAATCGCCAGCTCGAAGCAGAAGCCTCGCTTTTAGAAAAAAATCTCGAACCTGAAGCTTTTGTGGTCTTACTCGATGAACATGGAAAGGAATTTACTTCTGTGGGATTTGCTCAATTTCTACAAAACAGAATGAACGCAGGGATAAAGAATCTAACTTTTGTGATTGGCGGTCCTTATGGTTTTCACCAACGCATAAAACAAAGAGCCAACGAAATAATGAGCCTTTCCCTCTTAACCTTCCCGCATCAACTGGTCCGCCTTATCTTTGTGGAACAATTATACAGAGCCTTAACCATATTGAATCATGAGCCTTATAATCATTCCTGAACGAAAATCATAAAATATGAAACCTTCGAATCCGTTTCTTTATGTAAATCTAATTTATTCTGGTTTTAATTAATCTCAAGAACTTAATTCCATGAAAAAACTTGTTTTTATTGCTTGCGGGGTGTGCCTTTCAATATTTTTTATTCCAATTAAAGCCCAAAAATCATATTCTTTGATTGATGATGAGATTCAATGGCAAACGGCCATCGAGCTTTTCGAAAGAGAAAAGTATGGAGCAGCACAACATATTTTCGAGCAAATTTCCAAAAATACCAATGCTGAGAAGAAGATGCTCGCCAACTATTATTCGGCGGTTTGTTCTTTTAAGAACAAAAACCCTGATGCTGGCCAGCAGTTGATGAATTTCATCCAAAAATATCCTACGAGCGATAAAATAAACCAAGTGAAATTTTATCGAGCTTGCTTTCTTTTCAATAATAAGGACTTCAAGTCGGCTGATCAGTTATTTACGGAAACAGATACCTACGAGCTACCCCCTTCGCATCTGCCCGAATTCTATTTCAAAGCTGGATATTGCAGGTTTTTGGTGGGAGATATGGAACGTGCCAAAAACTATTTTTATGAGATTAAGGACGGGAATCATATCTATGCCGATCAAGCTTCATATTACTATGGCCACATACTATATAAACAGGGGAAATATGAAAATGCCCTGCAAGAGTTCGATAAATTAATAAACCATCCTGATTATAAATCGGTTATACCTTATTACATTGCCCAAATATACTATCGTCAAGGAAAATATGAAGAGCTTTTGCAAACCGCTTCTCCTTTGCTCGAAAACACCTTGGGTAGGCAGAAAGCCGACATTGCCCGAATGATTGGAGATGCTTACTTGCAACTTGAGAATTATTCCAAAGCCTATGAATATCTGTTGATGCACGAGCAGCTTACCAAAGCCAAGCCTGACAGAGCACAGGCTTATAGTTTGGCTTATGCAGCCTACAAATCTAATCTTTTCGAGGAAGCCATTTCCTATTTTCAGATTGCTGCCCAGGGAAAGGACTCCCTATCTCAAAATGCATGGTATCACTTGGGCGATTGTTACTTGAAGACCGGACAGAAAGATTTTGCTCAGAATGCATTCTATACAGCTTATCAGTTATCGTACAACCAAACATCGCGTGAAGATGCTCTGTTCAATTATGCTAAACTTTCTTATGAATTGGCTTCCGATCCATATAATGAATCCATCTCGGCATTAAAAAAATATCTGACCGAGTTCCCCGAATCGCATCGCACCGATGAGGCCAATCAATATCTCATAAACCTTGCTCTCATCAGCAAAAATTACAAGCAAGCGCTCGAAGCCATCGAAAACATTAAGTTTAAAGACATATGGATTAAAACTGCTCAGCAACGCATCCTTTATTATCTTGGCATAGAATCGTTCAATGAAAATAAGTATCAGGAAGCCATTCATTATCTGCAAGAAGCTGCTGGTATGGATTTCGACAAAACCATACGGCTTCAGGCTCTATATTGGACTGCCGAAGCCATTTATCGAACAGGCGATTATGTTTCGGCTCTCAAGGCTTATCATAAATTTTTACTAAGCGCGGGCGCCGTCGATATTCCTGAATACACCTCCGTGCACTATAACATCGGGTATGCACAGTTTAAATTGAGTCAATACGATGAGGCTTCGGTCTCGTTTAGAAAATTCCTTTCTACTTATCAAGGCAACGATAAAGCCATGATCAATGATGCTTACCTGAGAATTGGGGATTGCTTTTTTATTGGTCGAAATTATACCGAAGCCATTAAATATTATCAGAAAGCTTATAACAATGGAAGTACTGAAGCCGATTATGCCCTGTATCAGATTGCTCTTTCGCAAGGTGTTCAAAAACAGTTTCAGGAAAAAATTGCTACGCTGAAAAATTTAATCTCCAAATATCCGCGCTCTCCATACAATCCAGCGGCTTACTACGAATTAGCCCTCACCTCTCTTCTTATCAACAAGAACAATGATGCTTTAGGTTACCTCGACCAGATTATCAATAAATATCCTAAGAGCAATTATGTGAGCAAATCCATGCTAAAGAAAGGGATGATTTATTATAACGACAATCAGAATGAAAAAGCCCTGGTAGAATTAAAGGCAGTAGTCAATAAATATCCCGGTACGTCTGATGCTCAGGAAGCACTGGTGGCCATCAGTAATATTTATGTAGAAATGAATCGGGTAGATGAATACCTGTCGTATCTGAAAACTGTGCCCAATGCTGAACTTTTAATGTCGGGACAAGACTCCCTGATTTATGTAGCGGCCGAAAATCAATATCAGAAAGGCGATTGTAAATCGGCTACGGAAGGATTTTATCAATATGTAAGAAATAATCCTCAGGGAAGATTTTCGGCGAACGCGTGGTTTTACATTGGGGAATGTGCCCGAAGGACAGGCAATAGTTCTGGGGCCCTTCAAGCTTATGAAAATGTAACTTTAAGGCCGGGCAATCCCTTCATGGATCGTGCTTCGAGTTATGCGGCACAGCTTCGCTTCATGCAAAAAGATTATACTCGAGCCCTCGAACATTACCAACGTCTAGAATCTGTTGCGGCCGACAAGAATTCTCTTACCGAAGCCTTTGCTGGCCAAATGCGCTGTTTTTATCAGCTTGGTGAAATGAACGCCGTAATAGATGCCGCTAATCAATTGATGAAATCGGAAAAAGTAACCCACAACCTTCTGGTTGAAGCTCATTTATATATGGGACGTGCGGCTTTTCATCTGAATAATATTCCTCTGGCCGAAAAAGAATTTGGTATCATAACACGGCTTACACAGTCGGAAGCCGCAGCAGAAGCTCAATATCATCTTTCCTTGATAACATTCAACCGCAACGATTTATCCAATGCAGAAAAAATGACTTTTCAGCTTATCAATAATTATCCTTCCGCTGATTATTGGAGAGTGAAGGGATTTATTCTCCTTTCAGATATTTATGCTGCAAATGGTAATATCTTTCAGGCTAGGCAAACTCTGCAAAGCATCATCGATAATTATAAGGGAGAAGACTTGCGCAAAGAGGCTCAAAACCGCTTGAATAATCTCCCCCCTGTTCAATAATTCTCATTTCGACAAACCCATTGAAAATATGATAAGTAAAAAACTTTTCTTGAAATTAAGTACGACCATTGGGGTTCTTTTGTGGCTTCCCATCGTCGAAAAAAGCTTTGGCCAGCATCCTCAGATTGAAGAAGTAACCATCATTGGAAGTTTTACTCCCCATATCTCCGATGCCAATAAGATTTTGAGAAATCCCATGTTAAGAGATACGAGTATAATTCTCAAACCCATGGAATATCAAATTATCTCGAGGCCTTTGCATTTTTCCTTTCCGCTTTATTCTATCGAGGCGCAAAAAGTTCAAGCCGAAAGCGATGCAATGTATCTAAAAAATTATCTTCGATTAGGTATGGGAAGCCTCCTCAACCCTTATGCCGATTTTTATGCCAATATTCCGCAATCCAAGCGTACTGCCTTCGGAATTCATTACAGGCATCTTTCCGCCCAAGCCGATTTAGAAGATTATGGTGAATCGTCATTTAGCGATAATCTGGCCGAAATCTATGGAAAAACCATAGGGAAAAATCTTGCATGGAATGGAGGAATAAATTTTCAAAGGAACATGCTTCACTGGTATGGATTTAATCCGGCCAAATTTTCACTTCCGGCAAATTCAGATACAAGTATTACAAAACAAGTATATACACGACTATGTGGAAATATTGAACTAAAGAAAAATGTTTCTAACCACGACCCTTTCTATTTTGATTCGAGGCTCGATGCTTTGTGGATGGAAGATAAATATGGCACTTCCGAACTGAATCTCTCATATTTTGGCAATATTCAATTTACCAATTCCATTCTTTCTGCCCGAAGCAACGACAACATCGGGCTAGGGCTGGAGGCAAGCTTTTGGAACAATCAATGGGATATTTATCCCGATGATCGAACAGGCCTCATCAGTTTCCATCCTTATTTCAGTACGCAAATTGATGAATATGAATTGTATGCAGGTTTAAATACATCAATAACTGTGGATAGTGGGGATACTAAAGTCCATGTTTTCCCTGAGCTGAAAGGTAGTTTGACCATCGTCAAGGAAGTTCTGAAAGCTTATATAGGGATTAAGGGCGATATCTGCCGAAACAATTTGAACCAGTTTAGTACGATCAATCCTTTCATTTCGAGCTATGTTCCTTTTAATTTCAGGAAAAATTCCTTCGAGTTTTATGGTGGGCTGAGTTCCAACCTTGGACGTTATGTTGGGTTGAGTGCCAGCATAAGCACTTCTAATTTTAAAAATCAGGCGTTTTTCATCAACGATACCACTGTCCCATTATATAATCAATTCACTGCCATTTACGACAGCGGAAGCGTTCTCAAGGTAAATGCAGAAATATCATTTCATAAACAGGAAAACATCATCTTTGTTCTTGGACTCAATTATTCCTCCTATTCGTTGGAAAATCTGCATAAACCGTGGCATGTTCCAGAATTTATGGTCTATGCAAATGGACGTTTTGTAATTGGGCAGAAATTTATTGTGAAACCCATAATATACTTCCAGAGTATGACCTATGCCAATATTTTCGAAAAGCAAAATGGGAAATGGAAAGAATCTGAACCCCTGAAACTCGATCCATTCCTCGACTTGAATATAGGGCTCGAGTATCGCATTAATCCTAAGTTTTCGACTTTCACCAATTTCAATAACATTACGGGTGGGAATTATCAACGCTGGTACAATTATCCTGTACATGCCTTCAATGTGATGGCGGGAATTACTTATTCTTTTTAACCGGGTTTGTTTATGAAAAATCTATTGATTGCAAACGGGCTTTTATTTATATTTATGATATCAGCCTGTAATAGAGCTCCTTCACCTTCCAGTCGATCAAGTGTGGATGATGCGGGGACCGATGGCACACTGATAATTTTTCATGCCGGGAGCGTTACCCGTCCGGTGAGAGTTATCGCAGATAGTTTCGAAAAAAAACATCCGAGGGTGAAAATCCTTCACGAAATATGCGGTAGCCGGGAGTGTGCAAAAAAGGTAACCGAACTCGAAAAACCCTGTGATATTTTGATTAGCTCGGATATCGACGTGATTGAAAGCATGCTTTACCCTGAATACGTAGAAGGTTGGATTGGCTTCGCTACCAACGAAATGGTCATAGCTTTCACTGAAACCTCGAGATACCATCGACAAATCTCCGCACAAAACTGGCCAGATATATTATTGAAAAAAGACGTGAATTACGGCCGTTCCGATCCTGATTCCGACCCTTGCGGGTATCGAACTTTGTTCACCTTTCAGCTTGCGGCATCATATTACCACCGCCCTGAGCTAGCCAAAATTCTGGCTTCGAAGAATCAGAAATATATCCGGCCAAAAGAAATGGATCTTTTGGCCTTATTGCAGTCGGGCAGCCTTGATTATATATTCATTTATCGTTCTGTCGCCCTTCAACATCATTTGAAATTCATTTCGCTACCACCTGAAATCAATCTTTCCAATCCTTTGTTGGCTTCTGAGTATGCAAAAGCAGTCGTGAGTGTCAGTGGTAAAAAACCAGGAGAAAAACAATTAGTATATGGCAGTCCTATGGTTTACGGCATCACACTTATTAGAAATGCACCCCATAAGAAACTTGCCCTGTTGTATCTCGATGAATTCTTATCACCCAAAGAAGGCTTGGCTGTTTTCGAAGCCAATGGTCAGCCTGCATTAGACCCACTTATTTGTTATCCCCTCGATAGCCTTTCGGCAAGCCAACCATGCAATGGACAATTTTTTCGCTGAATTTTTCTTTTTTTATCTATCGACTGTAAATTATTTTTCCCCAAATGTTTAAACCTAAACCCTCCAAAATTAGGTAATATAATTTCAAAAAAGATAAAATAATCGGGTAAATAGTTTGTTTATTCGATTTTTTTGTTGTTTCTTTGTATTACCTATATAAGTAATATATGGAACCAAAACAAAAACACCCAGATTGGGCACTGGCACATAAAAAACCAGGCACGGAACTTAAATGTATCAATGGAAGATATTATCTTTATGGCGTAAAGTCGGTTTACGACAAAAAACTTAAGCGGCCACGAAAGATATCGCTTGGTATTTTGGGAAGCATTACCAAAGAAAAGGGGTTTATACCCTCAGAGAAGCAGCAATTGAAAATTAAAAGCAGTAAAACCTACTACAACAAACAGGTTTATTCCCTTGAATATGGCTTCTCCAAGTGGTTGATAGATACGTTGGAGAAAGAAGGTATTTTAGAGGATTTAAAAAGACTCTTCCCCGATTTATGGCAATTTATTGTCTCGATGATCTATTGCCGGGTTGCCTACCAAAGTCCTTTGAAAAACATTCCCTTTCATCTTCAAGAGTC
>MWFC01000061.1 GCA_002071415.1 Bacteroidetes bacterium ADurb.Bin012 | reverse complement strand
CTTCGCTTTAAATTCAGCCGTAAATGTTCTTCTTGACTTTTCCATATGACAAAAATTTTAAAATTAGTAAATTCCTGTCCAGTTTTTTTAGACCATCTCATTACATTCGATCAATTCAACCAGATAGTTCTCCTATGTAATAACAATTTTATCCACTTCTCCAATTCTTATTTTTCTCCTATAAACAATACGATATCATAGTACTGTTAAGAGAAATTTGTTTCAACATATAACATCGCGTAAGGAGGTTGATTACATATTTTCAGTATTGCAGGCAATGCTAAGTATGGTTAACTTTTAGATATTTATCCTTTAGTTATCTTATTGAACGGATGATTTCATGCATGCGTTAAAGTTTATCATAGATCATTTTTTATTCTTACTCAATCTTTAATCAGCGATAAACTTTAAGTGGATAAAAATTTGTAATAAAGAAATATGGATCTTTTATCGAGCCTCCTGGGGGATTCGAACCCCCGGCCTGTTCATTACGAGTGAACCGCTCTGCCAGCTGAGCTAAAGAGGCCTTCGAAGAATCAATGCAAAATTACAAATCTTTGGCTAATTGTAGAATTAATTATATAAGACCAGCCATCTTACTGATTTCTAACATCTTTTCTATAGGTATCAAAGCTCGCTCCGCAATGTATTTATCAATTTGAATTTCAGGATATTCAGCAACCATACACTGATAAAGATTTTCCAAATTATTCATTTTCATATAAGGGCAGTCATTACAGGAACAAGTTTCATCGACAGGAGCAACCAGAAAAGTCTTGTCTGGCGCTATCTTTTTCATTTGATGAATAATACCCGTTTCGGTAGCAACGATAAATTTCTTGTGCTGGCTTCGCTCGATAAATTTCAGCATTCCATTAGTCGATCCAATATAATCTGCAATCTGTAAGACGGCTTGATTGCATTCGGGATGAGCAATCAAAAAGGCATCGGGATTTTCCATCTTCATTTTCAAAATGATTTCATCTGTTAGCAAATCGTGAACCTGGCATACACCATTCCAAAGAACCATATTTCTCCCTGTCAATCGATTAATATAACTACCCAGATTTTTATCAGGAGCAAATATAATCCTAACATCTTTTGGCAATGACTCTATGACCTGAACAGCATTTCCCGAAGTACATATCAGGTCTGACATGGCTTTGATCTCAGCCGTACTATTAATATAAGTAACCACGATATGATCGGGATGATCTTTTAGAAACGATTCAAAAACATCGGCAGGACATGAATCGGCTAAAGAACATCCTGCATCAAGAACAGGGACAACTACTTTTTTTGATGGATTGAGAATTTTTGCAGTTTCGGCCATAAAATGAACTCCGCAAAATACAATCATGTTGCTATCCACCTCCTTTGTTTTCTTCGACAACGCCAAACTATCTCCAATAAAATCAGCTAAATCTTGAATTTCAGGAATCTGGTAATAGTGAGCAAGGAGAGTAATTTTTTTTTCTTTTTTAACAGTCTTTATTTTGTCAATAATTTCTAAAGTATTCATCATTATTAATTCTTTATAAGTTATATGTTGATAATATAGGTCTGTTGATAGTATTGAAAACTTTTTCTAATTTATTTGGATTTGTTAGTTATTAAAAGTTATTAACCCTTTCGATGGGAACTGTTAATTATAATAGTTTGATTTTTATTAATTTATAAAAGTTATTCAATATGGTGGATAAATATGAATGTGGATAAGTTTCAATTGCAAAGTTAGTCATAAGTGTTTATAATTTGGTTGAAAAATGTGGATAAAATTGATAGTTTTTAACAGTAAGAAGATAATGAAAGGAAGAAGGTAAATTTTTTCACTTTAATTCACATTTCGTTTAATTTATATAGCATTTTATTGTTGAAAAGTTATTTATAGTGGTATTCAAAATATTATGGATTTCTTTAAATATTCAAAAAGATTGATGAATTTCAAACCCAGAAGATATCAGAACAGGTATGAAAAGATTTTGTATTTTTGTAGTATAAATTTTCAACAAAATGTCGGAAAGTAAAATTTTGGCATTAGGCAGTGATCATGCGGGATATGATTTAAAACAATTTATTAAGAATGAATTGATTGTGCAAGGATTTGATATTAAAGATTTTGGTTGTTATTCACCTGATAGTGTGGATTATCCTGATATTATTCATCCTTTGGCACAGGAGATAAATGAAGGAAGGATTAAAAGAGGGATTATATTATGTGGGACAGGGATAGGTGTGAGTATTGTAGCCAATAAATATCCTGGTGTGAGGGCAGCTTTGTGTTGTGATGTAGAAAGAGCTCGGTTATCGAGGCGTCATAACGATGCCAATATTTTAGCTTTAGGTGCACGGTTTATTTCGACCGATGAAGCCATGCAAATTATTCGAGTATTTCTCGAGACTGAATTCGAAGGAGGAAGACATCAACAAAGAGTGGCCAAAATTCCTATTTCTTAGATTCGAATGGAAGAAAGGATAAAGATGGAGAACTATGCGAAGCAGTTTAATAAGCGTGCCGAAAAAGTATCCTTCGACAAAGAACACCGACATAAAATTCTTCATAATATTGAAAAATATAATGTTGCTTTTCGAAAGGGCAGAGAGTTTTATAGCGATTTAGAGCTTGCCAAAAAGCGGGCAGGATACTATAAATATAAAGTTATAAATGATTTAGGAGAATATTTAATTGATTTCGAAGCCCATTTTACTGCACATGGTGGCAAAGTAATCTGGGCTCTCAATGCGAACGATGCTCTCAACCATATTCTTGAAATATTAAAGAAGCGAAGAGCAACAACAGTGGTGAAATCAAAATCGATGACTACTGAAGAAATAGGTTTGAATGAGGTTTTGGAAAAAAATCGCATTAAAGCTGTAGAAACGGACTTAGGCGAATTTATTGTGCAGCAGGCGGGTGAAAAGCCTTATCATATCGTTACTCCGGCCATGCATAAGTCAAAAGAAGACATAGTCAGGTTGATGAACGATAAATTCGAGCTACCTCCTGATAGTACACCAGAAGAAATCACATTGTTTGTCCGTGGTTATTTACGTGAGCAGTTTTTACAAGCCGATGCAGGAATTAGTGGAGCCAACTTCTTAATTGCCGATTTAGGTGCTATTGCCCTTACCGAAAATGAAGGGAATGCCCTATTGAGTACTTCTATCCCTTCATTGCATATTGTTGTGGCTGGCATCGAAAAGATCATTCCTAGGATGGATGATTTGGATTTATTTTGGCCATTATTAGCAACACACGGGACGGGTCAAAATATGACAGTATATAATTCCATCATTTTTGGTCCCCGGCAGGAAAATGAAAACGATGGACCCACCGAAGTAATCGTTATTTTGCTTGATAACGGACGGACTCGCGTACTCGAAAAGAATCGGCAGAGAATTGCCTTATGCTGCATACGCTGTGGTGCTTGCCTTAATGCCTGTCCGGTGTATAAGAATATTGGAGGTTATGTGTACGATACCACTTATACTGGTCCTATAGGTGCTGTTATAACCCCTTTGATGAGAGGTCTCGAAGAATACAATCATCTTAGCTTTGCCTCGAGTTTGTGTGGAGAATGCACAGACGTTTGTCCGGTTAAGATACCATTACATGAATTATTACTCTTCAACAGATATGAGGCTGTGAAAAAAGGCCATGTTGAATCATGGTGGAGGTATGCCATGCGAATGAGTCGCTGGTTATTTCTTCACCGAAGATTGATGGATACGGGTAGCCCACGGCTGAGGCAATTTCTTGTCGATAAATTTATTGTACCATTGTGGGGTCCTCGTAGAATTTTACCTAAGCTTGCCCCAAAAAGTTTTAGCAAACAATGGACAGATAATTTAGAATAAGCCGAAAGGAGCGTATACAAGATAAATTATTCATATTGATCGCAGGAAAAATGAATTTATGATGAATACACGATATAGGGTTTGTTTTTTTACTATATTTCTGTTATTTAATGGCTTTTCGTATTATTCTATCTTTAGCCAGCCCTTATCCATTGAAGAATTAGCTAGAGAAAAGGTTTACAACTCGTATGACGAAGCATTTGGAGACCCATGGAATTGTGTAGTGCTCGATTTAAGCTATCAAAACCTTACTTTTAATTCTGAGCGTGTTAGAAATCTGAATAATTTAAGAGTGCTTCATCTAGCCGGTAATCCTAATGTTGATTTCGAAGAAGCCTTTACTCGAAAGTATTTTGGAAGTTTGCCCTATTTGCAGATAATCGACCTGCAGGAAAACAACCTCAAATATCTCCCTTCGGGTTTATCGAAGTTTCCTTACTTGAATATGTTTTTTGCCGGTAAAAATCAAATTACAGAAATACCCGATTATTTTTGCAGATTTGAATATCTTCAAGTACTCTCACTTCATCATAATAGAATTCGAACTCTGCCCGAATGCCTCGGTTCGCTCGATAGTCTGCAAACCCTCGATTTATCGGGCAATACATCTTTGCAGCTCGATCAGGTTATTCCTATTTTAAAAGAATGCAGGAATCTGCGTCAACTTTATTTAAGTGAATGCAATCTTGATCGTCTTCCTGTTACTATAAGCGATTTACAATCATTGCATTATTTGAATCTTTCAGAAAATAAGCTATCGCAGCCACCTCAATATTTATTTCATCTGTCTCATTTACAGGAACTTTATCTATCCGGTAATAATATCACCTCTCTGCCTGATGACATTCAATTTTTAGAAAACCTCGAAGTGTTAGTGTTGAAAAACAACCAATTGAAAACAATTCCTAATACTATAAAAAATCTCCACAAGCTTGTTTATCTCGATATTTCTGGGAATAAACTAGCCAATGTATCCGATTCTTTATTTTTTTTGAAAGAATTGAAGGAATTGCATCTAGCATCTAATCAACTCAGTTCTTTGCCTGCAGCAATAAAAGAACTCACTCAGCTCGAAGTGCTTGATGTATCCTCCAATAAGCTCACGAGTTTACCAGAGGAGGTAGATTACTGTAATTCATTAAAATACATTAATTTAAAAGGGAATTCTATTAATAAGGAGAAGGTTCAGCGTATGAAAGACAAATGGAAAACCGTCCAGATTGTCTTTTGATGATGCAGATAGGGAGAAGGGATAATACATGAATTCGTTCAATAAGATTCAATGTAAATAAAAAACTCAATGCTTTATGAAAAAATTGACGATTATTTTACCTTATTTATTATTGATGTTTATGGAGAACTATGCCCAGGAGGAGATAAAATTTCAGCTTCCACCACCCGAGATATTGCAATTAGTTGATGTAAAGCCTCAGCCGGCTGTTTATATCGATTATCATAATCGATACATGTTGCTGTTTGAGCGCAAGGCTTTCAAGAATTTAGAAGAATTAGCCCAGCCAGAATTAAGATTGGCCGGATTAAGAATCGATCCGCAAACTCATGCTCCAAGCAGGATAAGATATTTTTATGGAGTGCAGTTGATCGACCTTTCCACGGGTAAGGAAGTAACATTAAAAAATATCCCCGATAGCCTGAATATTGCCAATGTCAGCTTTTCACCCGACAGCAGAAAGTTAGCATTTACGAATACCGTTGGGAGAAATATTTCATTATGGATAATCGAGCTCGAAACAGGAATGGCCAGAATGATCTATCATCAACGTTTAAATGCATGTATGGGAGCTCCATATCAATGGACGCCTGATTCCGAATCCTTGTTGGTGAGTGTGGTGCCCGAAAATCTTCCTCCGATATCCGAAAGCAAACCGCTTCCAGAAGGCCCTTTTGTTCAAGAAACCCGGGGAGAAATAGCCGCATTGCGGACCTATCAGGATTTGCTCAAGAATCCATATGATGAAAAGTTATTCGAGTATTATGTTACTGCTTCCATTTTGAAAATTGGATTAGATGGTTCACGGCAGCCATTTTTACCTCCTGCCATGTATCAGAACCTGAGCTATTCGCCCGATGGGAAATATATTCTGGTCTCTACCATTCAGAAACCATTCTCATATAATGTTCCTTATTCCTATTTTTCTATTAAATATTCCATTCACAGCAGTAGTGGAGAATTCTTGAATGATTTTTATTTGCGTCCAGTAGTCGAAGATGTTTTGCCTATGTTTGATGCATGTGAAAAAGGGCGAAGGGCAATACAATGGCGAAATGACAGGCCCGCCGAGCTTTGCTGGGTCGAAGCACTCGACAATGGAGACCCCAGAATAGAAACCAATGCAAGAGATGCTATTTTTTTGCAGAATGCCGATTTTAAAACCCCATCGGTAAAAATTGCAACTACCCTGTATCGTTTCTCGGGGATCATCTGGGCAAACGACCAGTTAGCTGTCCTGAAGGAATATTGGTATAAGAATCGTAGAAGTTTGACGAGCTTTATTTCGCCCGCATTTCCAATGTCGGATAAAAAGATTGTTTTCGATCTGTCGTCGGAAGATCTCTATGCCGATCCAGGAGACTTTCTTACACAGAGAAACGAATTCAATGAATGGATACTGAGGTTTTCGGCAAACAATAAATATCTTTATTTGGAAGGGGAAGGCTATAGCCCCGAAGGCAATCGTCCATTTTTAGATGAATTCGATGTTTCAACTTTTAGCAAGCGACGTTTATGGCAGGCCGAAGGAAAATCGAACTACGAAAGCATCGTCAGGGTAGTCGATCCTAAACAACCAACCATGATTACTACAATAGAGAGCAAATATGAAGTTCCCAATCTTTTTATGCGCACCGGCAAGAAACTTCGACAGCTAACATTTTTTACCAGTCCTTATGGTGAACTTCAATCGAAGATTAAATCGGAAAAGATTTTTTATAAGAGGAATGATGGAACAGAGCTATTGGGTACGCTTTATTTGCCAGCTACTTACGATCCGGTCAAGGAAGGGCCTTTGCCATTATTGATGTGGGCTTATCCCAGAGAATATAAAGATGCTCAGAGAGCGGGACAAGTGAAAGATTCTCCCCATCAATTCGTACGCTTTCATTATGGGTCGCCGGTATTCTGGGCATTGAGAGGTTATGCTGTTCTCGATGAAGCAAGCTTTCCTATTATAGGGGAAAATGCTGCCCAGCCTAATGATACTTTTATCGAACAATTGGTTGAAGATGCTCGTGCAGCTATAGATTATCTTGCCAAAAGAGGAATTGTCGATCATGAAAGGGTTGCCATTGGAGGGCATTCGTATGGAGCATTCATGGTAGCCAATCTGCTGGCTCATTCCGATTTATTTGCTGCCGGGATTGCTCGAAGTGGAGCCTACAACCGAACCCTTACTCCATTTGGTTTCCAGTCGGAAGAACGAACATTCTGGGAAGCCCCCGAGGTTTACTTAAAGATGTCGCCCTTTGTATATGCCGATAGGATTAAATCCCCACTTCTTTTGATTCATGGAGAGGCCGACAATAATTCGGGAACTTTTACCTTGCAAAGCGAACGCTTGTTTGCGGCTATCAATGGGCTTGGAGGGAAAGCGCGTTTGGTTATTCTGCCTTACGAAAGCCATGGATACTCTGCCAGGGAAAATATCCTTCATACTTTATGGGAAACCGATGTCTGGCTCGAAAAATATTTGAAGAATAAGGAAATGGAATCAACTCCCAGACCTATTCAGGAGTAATTCAGTAAAGCCTGATTATAATAGTATTTGATAAGATTTTCCATTTCGGCCGAAAGGGTCTGATTTCGCCTGCTCATTACAATGTGTGCAGTTTGTAATGCATTTTCGATTTTGTAAAGTTCCAATCCATTTTTACCTCCCCAGGAAAAATCGGGAATGTATTTGGGAGGGAAATCGGCTCCAAAGATATTGCACATTATACCCACCATAGTTCCAGTATTGAACATGGTATTTATTCCGGTTTTGGAATGATCACCCATAATCAAGCCCAGAAAAAGCAGGCCAGTATCAGTGAGTGCACCATTAGCATAAGCTTTGATGGTCGAATAGTTGTTTTTTAGATCGGAATTATTGGTGTTTGCTCCCAGATTCACCCACTGCCCAAGATAGGCATGTCCAAGAAATCCATCATGCTGTTTGTTGCTGAAAGAATGGATAATGCTACCTTCAATTTCTCCACCTATCTTGCAGTTATGTCCAATACTTGTATTGCCGTAAATTTTTGAACCCGCCTTAATCAGAGTTTTTTCTCCAAGCGAGCAAGGACCCTGAATGTAGCTGTTTGGCATAATGGTTACTTCATCACCAATAAAAACCTGGCCATTTTCGGCTGAAATAGTTACACCGGGATAAATTTTCGAATTTTTTCCTATAAATATATTTTCTTCTTTGATCAGGTGAACCCCTTCGAATAATTGACCACCACAATAACCGCTACCAGGACTCAACTGAAAATCGTCGATAAGCTGTTTCCCATTTTCAGAAATCAAATCCCAGATATAATGAGCCATTTTAGAACCCGGCTTGTCGTAGGAAATAATTTTTAATCGGTCATCACTTGGGAAAACCAGTAGCCCTTCTTCATCGAAGGCCAGCAGGCTCAAATGAGTAGCATTCAACCTGGCTGCTGCAAGCTCACCATCAATTAGAATATATTGGCCATCTTCTGCTGAATGTAGGAATGAATAAAACGAAGAATCCGCCAATAAGCGAGCATTAATGAATAAATACGACGAAGAAACTACTTCGTTTATGCGTATGGAAGCGTAAGTTTCTTGCATCAGAGATTTTAAGATATCACGCACAAAATAATCTGTTGGAATATTGGGAAATCTTATGCTGGTTTTTTCTCTGAGCAGGTATATTCCACACCTCAGATCGAATATTGGTCTTAAACGGGCTAAAGGTTGAAAATACCGGTAATATTCATCTTCAAATATCCCAATCCGCATAAAGTATAATTTTTACAAATGTAATTACATAAGTGGAAATAAGAATGCAAATTTGAAAAATTAAGTCCTCAATGAGAATTTAGATGTTTCTTATCATAGAAAGTCCTAATTTTGCTGAAAATTCAATAATTTTAATATATTTTAATCGTCATGAATGAGAATACGAACTTAAATCCCAATCCTCTTGTAGAATATCTTAACAAGCCAAACAGCGAATTCACGAAGGCTGATATCATTAGATATATAGAGGATAATGATATTAATATGTTGAATTTCAGGTATGTTGGGGGTGATGGCAGACTAAAGACATTAAATTTTGTGATTCATGATTACCAGCATTTAGATACTTTGTTGAGCGCTGGTGAAAGAGTGGATGGATCAAGTTTGTTCAAGGATATAGAAGCGGGTTCGAGTGATTTGTATGTTATCCCAAGATATCGTACGGCTTTTGTCAATCCATTTACCGAGATACCCACGATGGATATTTTATGTTCATATTATGCCAAGGAAGGAACTCCTTATGAAGATGCTCCTGAAAATATCCTGCGTAAATCGCATGAAATTTTCAAACAGCGGACAGGCTTAAGTTTCGAAGCCATGGGCGAGCTTGAATATTACCTTATTCGTCCACGTTCCGAATTATATCATGCCGATGATCAAAAAGGATATCATGAATCGACTCCATTTTGCAAAGGAGATGGTTTGCGCAGGCAAGCCATGCTTTACATTGCTCAAACAGGTGGTTTTATCAAGTATGGCCATTCTGAAGTAGGAAACTTTTCTTTGGGAGATTTTGATTACGAGCAGAATGAGATCGAATTTATGCCTGTGGCTGTTGAAGATGCTGCCGATCAAATTGTGATCGCCAAATGGGTTTTACGAAATTTAGCATATCGCAATAATGTGAATTTGACTTTTGCACCGAAGATTACAGTTGGGAAAGCCGGCAGTGGATTTCATATTCATACCCGATTGATGAAGGACGATGAAAACATGATGATTGAAAACGGGCAATTGAGCGATATTGCAAAGCGTGCCATTGCAGGGTATTTAGATCTGGCTTCTTCACTCACGGCTTTTGGCAATCAGAATCCCACTTCTTATTTTCGGTTGGTACCTCACCAGGAGGCTCCTACCAATATTTGTTGGGGCGATAGAAACCGCTCAGTTCTGGTGCGCGTGCCTTTGGGATGGTTAGGGAAAGCCAATATGACCATAGATGCAAATCCCTTAGAACCCTCGGGAGAATATGATTTCTCACAAAAGCAAACTGTTGAATTCCGAAGCCCCGATGGTTCGGCCAATGTATATTATCTGTTAGCAGGGTTGGTGGTAGCAGCCCGACATGGCCTTGAAATGCCCGATGCTTTGGATTATGCCGAACGTACTTATGTAGATGTCAATATCTTCGAAGAAGCCCATAAGGATAAACTCGAAACACTCAGGCATCTTCCGGTTTCGTGCTGGGAATCGGCCGAACAGCTTCTTGTACAATCCGATATCTATACACGGTTTGGAGTATTTTCACCTTCTTTTATCCAAGGTCTTGCCCGACAATTAAAGTTATATAATGATAAAAATTTGAGGCAGGAAATCGAAAATAATTCAGAAGCCATCTTGAAACTTGTCGAAAAATATTTTCATTGCGGATGATTGATAACCATCTAAAGAAGTTTATGTATCTTTGGAAGTAAAATTTACAATTAGTTATCTAACTAATCATCAAAAAAAGGATGAGCCATGAAACATGAATTACCACCGCTGCCATGGGCCAAGAATGCCCTGGAGCCATATATCAGTCAGCAAACCATTGAGTTTCACTATGGGAAACACCATCAAACGTATGTAAATAACCTCAATAATCTCATTGTGGGAACACCTTTCGAAAATTCCAACCTCGAAGATATCATTCTAAGAGCTGAAGGAGGAATTTTTAACAATGGTGCTCAGGTATGGAATCATACGTTTTATTGGAACTGTTTGATGCCGAATGGTAGAAGCGAACCCATGGGGAGGCTTGGCGAAGCCATCAAAAGAGATTTTGGTTCATTCGAAGCCTTTAAGGAAAATTTCACTAGTGCGGCTGTTTCACTTTTCGGTTCGGGTTGGGCTTGGTTGGTGAAAAACCCGCATGGACATCTGGAGATTATTCAGGAAAGCAATGCAGGAAATCCGCTGCGATGGGGTAAAACTCCTCTTTTGACGTGTGATGTATGGGAACACGCCTATTATCTCGACAAACAGAATCGCCGTGCCGATTATGTTGCCGATTTCTGGAAAATCATCCATTGGAATGCCGTCGAAGAAAGGTTGTGAGACCTGTATACTCTGGTTTAACTTTTATGGTTTCGACTGAAATGTAGATTTATTTTCACTACTGACCGACAAAAAAATTGAATAAAAAGAAGGAGGGACAAAACCGAAGTTTCATCCCCCAGTTGTAAATTTGTGTAGTAAACCTAAATTAACAACCATGGGCAAAGATATAACAAAAAATTTAGTCGGTCAGCCGATCTTCAAACAGTTAATAAAAATGCTGCCGCGCGAACGGTTCGATTTGTTAGTTAAAGAATATGGCAGAGATCGCTACTACAAGACTTTTTTTCGTGGGATGAATTAATTGTGATGCTTTTCGGGATATTCTCTCGTTGTGATTCAATGGGTGAGGTATGCGACGGGATGCGAGCATTATCAGGCAAGCTCAATTATTTGGGTATGGATTGTGCCCCTTCCAAAAGTACGGCAGGAGATGCTTTACGGGATCGCAGTGAAGAAATTTTCAGATTATATTATTTCGAGCTAATAAGTTATTTTCGTCCTCTTTTATCGGTCAGCCGAAAAGAAAAGGTCAGTTTTGACGAGTTTTACGCATTTGATTCCACGACCATAACACTTTTTCCCGATATAATGAAAGGAGTAGGTCGTCATCTAAAAGGAGAAGGAAAGAAAAAAGGAGGTTTGAAAGTACACATGTTGACCGATATCCATAACGAGACACCTGTTTTTGCGAGGATTAGTGAAGCAAAAATGCACGACAAGAAGTTTTTGGCGCATTTGCATCCTTCTAAAGACAACATGTTGGTTTTCGACAAGGCCTACAATTACTACCTTCAATTTGCTACTTGGACTGAAGAAGGAGTAAATTTTGT
>MWFC01000060.1 GCA_002071415.1 Bacteroidetes bacterium ADurb.Bin012 | reverse complement strand
GCACGTAAAGCGCTTCGGACACGGACTGGATTTTTATTCGTCTGTGTGTCAATCGAAAGTTTTCATGTAAATTTGTATTTTCGATTGAATGAACTGAACCATTGATTTATCCTGAAAATTTCGAAAAGAAGATTGGTTTTACCGAGATTAGGGTGCTCATCGAAAATGAGTGTATCAGCAGTATGGGCAGAGATGAAGTAAAAAGCATGGAATTCGAGACCGACTGCGGACAAATCGAAATGCTTTTGAAGCAAGTTGGTGAGATGATGCTGATACTCCAATACGAGGATTATTTCCCTTCTCAGGATTTTTTTGATTTACGATCGGAGTTGATACGTATAAAGCCGGAAGGAACCTATATTTTGATGGAGGTTTTACCCGACCTGCGTTCTTCGGTGTTCACTCTTCAGCAGATTTTAGATTTTTTTACTCGAACAAAAGAAGGAACTTATCCCTATTTGAGAAAACTGAGTAGTAAAGTTGTACTCGAAAAATCCATTCATCAAAAATTGAATCTTTTGCTCACCGAGAAAGGTGAATTGCGCGATGATGCCTCAGAAAAACTAATGAAAATAAGACAACAAATAAGGCAAAAGGAAAATCTGGCCGTTCAACGGATACACGAAATCCTTGTCGAAGCCAAAAAAAGCAAACTTCTTCCTTCCGATACCGAAATCACTATTCGTAACAGCCGTATGGTATTACCCATCCCTTCTTCGGGAAAAAGGCAATTGCATGGTTTTGTGCACGACGTTTCGGCAAGCGGGCAAACTATCTTTGTCGAACCCGAGGAAGTTTTCGAAATCAATAACGATATTATCGAGTTGAAAGCTTCCGAAAAAAAGGAAATCATCGCCATTTTGACTGCCTTTGCCGATTTTTTGCGTCCTCATCTCGATGATTTAATAGAAGCATATACATTTATGGGAGTTATTGATTTTAACAGGGCCAAAGCCCGTTTCTCGATTTCTATCCATTCCTCTATTCCCAAGCTCCAACCTTATTCATTGATACAGTGGCTCGGAGCTTATCATCCTTTGCTTCTACTTAAGAATCATGCTCAAAAAAAACCAGTAGTTCCTATGGACCTTATCCTGAATGAGGACCAGCGGATTCTTATCATTTCGGGCCCTAATGCAGGCGGAAAATCGGTATGTCTTCGGACGGCGGGCTTACTTCAATATATGCTTCAGTGCGGCATTCCCATACCCGTAAAAGAAACTTCAACAGCAGGAATTTTTTGGGATATCTTCCTCGACATCGGAGACGAACAATCCATCGAAAATGATCTCAGCAGCTATAGCTCTCATTTATTGAATATGAAGTTTTTCCTTAAAAATGCTACTTCACAAACTCTATTCTTGATTGATGAAATGGGCGAAGGGACTGAACCCCGAGTAGGAGGGGCCATTGCCGAAGCCATATTGGAAAAACTCAGCCAGCAAAAGGCTTTTGGCGTTATTACCACACATTATTCCAATTTGAAATCGCTTGAAGGGAAAGTTGAAGGCATAGTCAACGGCGCAATGCTTTTCGACATTCATAGAATGCAACCTCTTTATCGATTACAGATTGGCAAACCGGGTTCCTCGTTCGCCTTCGAGATTGCCCATATTCTGGGGTTTCCTGAAGAAGTCATGCAATTGGCAGCCGAAAAGACCGGAGAAACTCAGCTTTCATTCGATCATCAGATTTTACGAATAGAAGATGAGAAAAATCAACTCGAACAAAAGAAAGCCGAACTTCAACTTGCCGATGAATTACTGACTCGAGCCCTTAAACGTTATCAGGATTTGTATAATCAATTAGACCAGTCGAAAAAGGAAATCCTTAAAAAAGCCAGAGAAGAAGCCGCAGAACTAATTAGACAATCGAACCGTTTAATAGAGAAAACCATCGAGGAAATTAAAAAATCGGACGCCGAAAGGAAAACTACGCAAAAATTAAGAGAAACACTCAAAGAATTCCAGAAAGTTCTGGAAGAAGAATCAAAAGAACTTGAGCCTCGACCTATCCATCTTGTTAAACAAGAAATAAATGACAATAAAGAATCTACGAATGAAACAAAGCCATTACAAGTCGGTGATTGGGTACGCATCAAAAACCTGGATGCCTCGGGGGAACTCTTTTCGTTGAATGGTCAGGATGCTGTTGTAATTATTAATTCAGTAAAACTCAATATCCGTGCCGATCGTCTTGAACCTGCTTCGAAACCAGTTTTCGAAAAAAAGATACGTGGCCATCTGTTGGAAGATATCAACCAAAAACTGCAAGACTTTCGATTGACCATCGATGTTAGAGGGAATCGTGCCGAAGACGCTTTGGCTCAGGTGAATCATTATATTGATGAAGCCGTGCTTCTCGGAATCAAAGAAATTAGAATATTGCATGGCAAGGGCAATGGGATATTAAGAAATATCATCCGGGAACATCTAAACCAACATCAGTCGGTATCTGCTTTTTCTGACGAAACACCCGAAAAAGGCGGCAGTGGAATTACCCTGGTGAAAATTAAATAAACTGCTCTTTTTGAAATTAGAAGAATGTTCTTTATCAAATTTTTATTTCAGGATATTTGTATCTGTGACTAATATAGAACCTCTTGATCCATATCAGCGGTTGAAATTGGACTTTTTTTGCAGCTCTTGATTCCCATACCATATATCTATTTATGAATTACCACTGTGCGAATCTTATATAACTTTGTCGTTTCTAATAAGCTTCAATAATTTTCAAGAGTTAGGAAGTCACATAATAAATAGAAAGAAAGAACTTTATTTTTCGGGGAATGAAACAAGCAGTGGCATTGGTATTATCGAGCGGAGGAGCAAGAGGATTGGCTCATATAGGAGTCATAGAGGAACTCGAGCAGGCAGGTTTTGAGATAAAGTCGGTTGCGGGCACTTCGATGGGTGCACTGGTGGGGGGAATTTTTGCCACGGGCAAACTTAAAGAATGTACAGAATGGATTTGTTCGCTCGATAAAAAATCGGTTTTGAGTATGTTCGACTTTACGATAAGCTCGACGGGACTGGTAAAAGGTCAAAAAGTCCTCGACCAAATTCAGCAAAGGATTCCCGATTTGCCCATAGAAGATTTACTGGTACATTTTTGTGCTGTGGCCACCGATATTAAAAATCAAAAAGAAAATGTTTTTGAGAAAGGAAGCCTTTTTGAAGCCATTAGAGCTTCCATTTCCATTCCGGGTGTGTTTATCCCTTACAAATCGGATGGGAAAATACTTGTGGATGGTGGAGTTGTTAATCCTTTGCCGCTAAACCATGTGAAACGACCCGAGAATTCGATTCTGGTTGCCGTTGATGTAAACGCTGCGCATGCTTTACATCATTCGAAGCGGAAAAAAATTCGAGAAAGCCAAAATAATCATGAACTGAAATTTCTTGAACTTTTAAGAACAAAATCGAAAAATCTCAAACTTCAAAAAAATGAAGAAGAACAATATAATTATTATCAATTACTTACCCTTTCGGCTCAGATGATGCTTCAGAGAATTACCAATCTAACTCTGGCGATTTATCCTCCCGATATGCTTATTCGGATCCCAATGGATTCATTTGGAACCTTTCATTTCTACAAGGCAAAAGAAATTATTGAATCAGGAAGAAATGCCGCAAAAAAGGCCTTGGAAGAATACAGAAAGAATCACTGCTGACCGACAAAAAAATCGAATAAAAAGAAGATGGGTCAAAACCGAAATCTTGTCTTCCACAGATGTAAGTTTATGTGGCTAATTCAAAATAGCCTCCTTAGCTAAAGATTGAATAAAAAATCTCAGAACTACTGATTTGCTTTTAATTAGAGTCTGTCTATAAACTGAAAATTGTTAATAACTTTTTGATAATTAATCAATTAAAACTGCTATTGGTATTATTTTTTATTGTAAATTTATAGAAAATTATTGATAAATAATGCCATGCGTTTATTTGAAGATTTTAAGATTTTATTCGTTTTACCCTGTAAAGGTAAAGAGTAAATGCGGACTTACTCCACAATACGAGAAGCTTCAACAATTCCACGATAATTACCACGATAAGAACTTCCAAATAGTCGCTTTCCCAGTCAATAACTTCTTAAATCAAGAATCTGGAACCGAAAGTGAGATTAGGAATTTTTGTACTACTAATAATGATGGTGTAATTTTACGATGATGTGGAGGATTTTGATCAAAGGGAGAGAACATGCATTCAATCTATTGCTGGTTGAATGGTAAATCAGACAATGGGGTCATGGATTTGGAAGCAAAATAGAATTTTAAGAAATGCCTTATCGATGAAAATGGCCGTTTATTAAAGATGTTGCCGCCATATACTTCGCCTCTCGATGACTAAATCATTCGATGGATTACTAACGCTGCTGAATAAGAAATATAGGATGACGTCATACCATTGGCGATAGAAGGTGGTGTTTTTTAACTTAAGGTCGTCAGTATTTGGATAATTTGCCAAACAGAAATCTTACTTTGAGAGAAAGATTTAATTTAGCGTCATCAATTTTACTTGTGAAAATAAGTTTTAAATAATGCAGGCTCAAATAATCTTTCTATAAATCGTAAAAACCATAGTTCTATGTTAAAATCACAGATTTATTCCAGTCGTCGCAAGGCTTTGCGTGAATTGATGGGGAATGGGATAGCATTCCTTCCGGGCAATACTGAAGCACCAATAAATTATCCCGCCAATACGTATCATTTCAGGCAGGATAGTAACTTCCTCTATTTTTTTGGCTTGAATCAGGCCGACCTTGTGGGGATGATCGATCTCGACAAAGGAATAGATATTCTTTTTGGCGATGAACCCAGTATTGACGATATTATATGGATGGGGACCCAGCCTTCGATGAAGGAAAGAGCTTCTCTGGTAGATGTTTCTGATACACGCTCTCTGAGCCAATTGTCTACATATCTATCGGATGCTATACGAGCAGGAAGGAAAATTCATTATGTTCCTCCTTATCGTGCCGAGACTGCTCACTGGATTTCCGTTCTATTGGGCATCAAACCAATGTTCCTAAAGTCTTATGCTTCATTGGAGCTAACGAAGGCTATCATCCAACTGCGCGAAATAAAGAAAGAAGAAGAGATTGAAGAAATCGAAAAGATGATAGGCGTTGCCCGCTTGATGCATACGACGGCTATGCGCATGGCCAAGCCTGGCATCATCGAAAGGCAGATCTTTGGGAGAATGGAAGGCATTGCTTTCGAGAATGCTAATGGGACGAGCTTTCCTACCATTTTATCCATCAATGGACAAACGCTTCATAATCATTATTACGGCAATGTTCTTACCGAAGGTCGCTTGATTGTTTCCGATGCCGGATGTGAATCGGAAGATGGTTATTGCAGTGATATTACCCGTTCTACTCCAGTTGGTGGAAAGTTCAACAGCCGACAAAAGGAGATTTATGAGATTGTGTTGAATGCTAATTTAAAAGCCATAGAAACAGCAAAACCCAATATTTTTTACCGTGATGTTCATTGGGAAGCATCTCGAATCATTGCAGCAGGCCTAAAGGAATTGGGTTTGATGAAAGGAGATGTGGATGAGGCCGTAGCAACTGGTGCTCATGCTTTGTTTTTTCCGCATGGCCTTGGTCATCAGATGGGTCTCGATGTACATGACATGGAAGGTTTAGGAGAAGACCTGGTGGGATACGATGCGGAGATTAGCCGTAGCATTCAATTTGGATTGGGTTTACTACGAATGGCAAAACGTTTGAAACCTGGCCATATAGTTACCGATGAGCCTGGAATTTACTTTATTCCAGCACTCATTCAGCAATGGAAGGCTCAAAATAAGTTCGACGAATTTATTGACTACCAAAAGGTTGAAACTTATCTCGATTTTGGAGGCATTCGCATTGAAGACGATATCTTAATTACCGAAAATGGTTGTCGGGTTTTAGGCCCTTTCATTCCCAAGACGGTAAAAGAAGTGGAAGAAGAGGCAGCAAAATCGTTTTGAGAGACATAGAACGAATAGGATTTTAGGAGCTTACGATTTTTTCATCATAGGGTAAAATTAAAAAGCCTTGGATAGCGCCAATAAACTCCATTAATATTTCATGTTTCTTTTGTCGATTACAATCCACAAAAAAATCTTTATGAATCGGAATATGAGTATTCCGAGGGCGTAGTGATAAAATAAAAACGCACACTAAATACTCTCATCAGAGCACTCAATTGCCAAAAGTCAGATTTGTTGAGTTAAAGAAGAAAGAATGTGGGGATAAATCAGTTTGGAATATCTTTGCCTTGAAATCGTATATTAAAAAATCGAATGTATTTCAGGGATATTCCGGGAATGGATGTGCTCAAGGGAAAGCTCATCGAAAGTGTAAACAATAAACGTATAAGCCATACCCAACTTTTCTTCGGGCCTGAAGGTTCGGCAAGTCTGGGACTGGCCATAGCTTATGGCAGATATATTCAATGCAGGCAACCTATCCACAATGACGCATGCGGCAAATGCCCCTCCTGTTTGAAATACAATAAATTACAGCATCCCGATTTGCATTTTATCTTTCCGGTAGCCAAAAAGGGCAAATCATCCGATACAGAAGAAGATGAAATCGTCGGGAAAACTGGAGATGAGCCTTCAAGCCTGGATTTTATGAGGGAATGGAGAGAATTTATCCTCTCCAACAAGGCACTTGTAAGTTATAAGGAATGGCTCGATTTTGCAGGCTTAGGAAAGCGTGCACTGATTTATACACGTGATACAAGGGAGATATTCAAACGGCTTAATTACAAGAGTTACGAATCAGAATACAAGATATTGATTATCTGGTATCCCGAGAAATTTTTTCACTCTGCTTCTCACCGCCTGCTCAAGGCACTCGAAGAGCCTCCCGAGAAAACAGTTTTTATTTTGGTTTCCGAGAATAAAGATGAAATCCTTCCCACTATTCTTTCGCGCTGTCAGTCCACTTTTGTCCCTCCATTTACTCAGAATGAGCTCAAACAGGCGTTGCAGAGCAATCTTCATCTACCCGAAGACCAAGCCCTGCATTATGCCTCGGTGGCAGATGGCAACTTCATAGTCGCACGGCAGCTTGCCAACGAAAACAGCGATTTCCATAACTATTTCGATTTTTTCGCCAATTGGTTCCGCTATTGCTACAATCTCAAATACAAACCTAAAAAATCGGAAGCAAAAAAAGCTCCTTATTTCGTAGATGCCTTAAAAATCTTCGAATCCTTGGGCCAAGAGGGGCAAAAACAATTTCTGCGCTTTGGAATTCAATTGTTACGCAATAGCTTGTTCTTTAGCATGGATACCAGTCAACTCGTCAAACTCGAGGGTGAGGAACAATTGTTTGCCCGTAATTTTTCGCCTTTCATTCATTCTCGAAACATTGCTTTATACTCCGATGCTTTTGGAAAAGCCATCATGGCTCTTGAACGAAACAGCAGTCCAAATATGGTTTTTACCAATCTCACTATGAGCATTCATCAGCTCATAACTTTGGCAAAGGCAAAATCGGTGAGTTAGTTTTATGTAATTTTGTAAAATATTTCTTTGCGCCTTCAAATGTGTAAATCTATTTTTTGAAATGATTTCGTAATAGCCTTGTTTGCCGATGACTAAAAAAATTGATATAAACAATCCATTATTTTCGAGAGGTTGCACTTGCCTTCCAACCTATGCCGAGCAAAACGTTTATTCTAATGGTTGCGCAAAGTTTTCGACCGACGATTATCTTTCCGAAATACCCCCTTCGGGATATGAAACAGATTTCGAATTTGCCGAGATTCGCTTGAAAAATAATCACAAAGAATTTATGCATGTTCCATCCGAACTAAAGCTTCATCAGGGCGATATAGTGGTGGTAGATGGCAATCCTGGCCATGATATCGGAATAATTAGTCTTACAGGCCATACGGCTCGTCTGCAGATGAAAGCTAAAAATATAGATCCTGAACGTACGGAATTGAAAAAAGTATTTCGTTTGGCCAGGCCGGCCGATATCGAGAAATGGATAGCAGTGAGCTCACGTGAAGATAAAACTATGTTACAGACACGAGGCATAGTCGAGGATCTGAATCTCTCGATGAAGGTAAATGATGTAGAATATCAGGGTGATGGGAGTAAAGCCATATTTTATTATACAGCCGATGATAGAGTCGATTTCCGTGAACTCATAAAAATTCTTGCCGATCGTTTCAAGATTAGGGTAGAAATGCGCCAGATAGGTATAAGGCAGGAAGCCAGCAAAGTGGGTGGCATTGGCCCTTGTGGCCGTGAACTTTGCTGCTCTATCTGGATAAATCGTTTCCATACCGTGTCAACCCAGGCGGCTAAAATTCAACAACTTGCACCCAATCCTCAAAAACTTACTGGCCAGTGTGGAAAGCTCAAATGCTGCCTGAATTATGAATATGAGGCTTATATGGATGCCTTGAAGGAATTTCCCGATATGGAACTCGTTCTGAAAACCCAAAAAGGTGAGGCTGTTTGCCAGAAAATCGATGTCTTTAAAAAACTAATGTGGTATGCTTACGTGAAAGACCCCAATAACTTCCTCGCCATACCCCTCGACAAAGTAAACGAAATAGAAGAAATGAATCTCTCGGGAAAAAATCCAGAAAATCTCGAAGATTATGCATTGGCCGAAGAACCAAAATCCTTCTACGAACAAGCCAGAGATTATGACCTCCTCGATGAATCTGGTATGGATGAATAATATTTAATAAGACAACCCCCCAGATGAGAATTTATTCATTTTTATGCCTGAGCCTTTTTAGCATTTTGATGATATCATGTCAAACAAATGACGTTTTTAACGGCATGGAAAAAATTCCTAATGCTAAATGGAACAATAATCATCAGGTCACCTTCCAAACCTTTATTCAGGATACTCTCGTTCCGCTCGATGTTTATGTGCAGTTGCGCAATAATCAATATTATCCCTATTCCAACATTTATCTTTTTTTAACTACCATTTCCCCCGATCGGACAACCTACCGTGATACCTTGGAATGCATACTTGCTAGCCCCGAAGGACAATGGCTGGGCAAAAGAACAGGAACGGTTTTCGAAAGCCGTTTTCTCATCAAGCATAATGTACTTTTCGCACGAAGCGGACCTTATGTTTTCAAAATTTCTCATGGCATGCGTGAGTCAGAAATAACCGGAATCATCGGAGTGGGATTCCGAATATCAAAGCCTAAAACCAACTAAATATCATTTATCATTTTTAATTGATGTTTCAATGGCTTCGAAAGAAAATTTTTTTAGGAAATATTTTACCAATCAAGGGAAATATCCAAAAGAAATGGATTTTTACATTAAACGAATGTGGCAGATATATGCAGGCTTGATTGCAGTGATTCTGCTTTTTTTTATTTTACTTTCAGCCGGTGTTTTTGGGGAGATGCCCTCGTTTGAAGACCTCGAAAATCCTAAAAGCAATCTGGCTTCTCAGGTAATTTCAGCCGACGGGAAAGTTTTGGGAACTTATTATATACAAAACCGTTCAAATATCCATTTCAATGAATTATCGCCCTATCTCATTCAAGCACTTATAGCTACTGAAGATGCTCGTTTCGAAAAACATGCCGGGATTGACTATAAAGCCCTTCTAAGGGTTAGTGCAGGAGTTCTTACAGGACGCTATGCCGGAGGAGGAAGCACCATTACACAACAATTGGCTAAGAATCTTTTCCCTCGCGGACAAAACCTCTCTACCCCAGCATTTGTTCTGAAAAAATTCAAGGAATGGGTTACAGCCGTTAAGCTCGAGCGTAACTACACAAAAGAAGAGATCCTTGCTATGTATTTAAATACCGTGGATTTCGGAAGCAACGCTTATGGCGTAAAATCGGCCGCCAATACCTTCTTCTCGAAGGAACCTCGTGAACTGAATGCAGAAGAATCGGCCTTATTGATCGCAATCGTGAATGCCCCTACTCGTTACAGCCCTGTCCGAAATCCCGAAAATGCCCTCAAACGCCGTAACCTCGTTCTTAATCAAATGGCTAAACATGATTACCTTAGTTTACATCAAGCCGATTCCATCGCTCAATTGCCCATCGATATGTCGAAATACCGATTGATGGACCATAAAAGCGGACTGGCTACCTATTTCAGAGAAATATTGCGGGAAGAACTTACCGACTGGTGCTCGAAACATTACAAAAGCGATGGCACACCTTACAACCTCTATAAAGATGGCTTGCGCATCTATACCACCATCAATTCTCACATGCAGGAATATGCCGAATATGCCGTCAGGAAACACCTGAGTGAAGAACTGCAACCGGCCTTCTTTCGACAAATGAAAGGACAAAAAAATGCACCTTTTTCGAATGATCTGACAAAGGAAGAAATTAACAAAATTTACGAAGATGCCATGAAACGCTCCGATCGTTACATACACATGCGCCAGGCAGGCATCTCGAAAGATTCTATCCGAAAAGCCTTCCAAACAAAAATTCCCATGAAAGTTTTTAGCTGGAAAGGCGATATAGATACGGTGATGAGCCCAATGGACAGCATTCGCTATTCGTTTGGTTTTCTGCATGCCGGATTGATGAGCATGGAAACCCATACAGGATTTGTGAAAGCCTATGTGGGAGGTATAGATTATCGTTATTTCAAGTACGATCATGTAAAAATGTCGAAACGACAGGTAGGATCTACGTTTAAGCCCTTTCTTTATACCTTGGCCATGCAGGAAGGCGAATTTAATCCCTGCTCGATGGTGCCCAATGTTCCGGTAACTTTCGAACTGTATGACGGGACCCTCTGGACGCCTAAAAATAGTGACGACGCACGCGAAGGACAAATGGTTCCTCTAAAATGGGCTCTGGCTAATTCCGTAAATTATATTTCGGCTTTTCTGATAAAACGTTACAGCCCCGAAGCGGTAATCAAAATAGCACAAAAAATGGGGATTACTTCCGAAATTCCTCCAGTTCCTTCCATCTGCCTGGGAACACCCGAAATTTCTCTTTACGAAATGACAAGTGCTTTCAACACTTTTGCCAATCAGGGAGTTTGGGTAGAACCCATCATGCTTACGCGCATTGAAGACAAGAGCGGAAATGTGCTCGAAAGTTTCGTGCCCCGTAAAGAAGAAGCTATTAGCCAGGAAACTGCCTATCTAATGGTGGAATTGATGAAAGGTGTCGTACAGAGTGGAACGGGAGTTCGCCTGCGTTATAAATATGGCTTCGATAATCCCATTGCCGGGAAAACTGGAACCACACAAAACCAAAGCGACGGATGGTTTATTGGCCTCGTTCCTCAACTCACTACGGGCGTTTGGGTAGGTGGAGAATTACGCAGCATCCGCTTCCGTAACATTTCTATGGGACAAGGCGCAAGCATGGCTTTGCCTATCTGGGCTTATTATATGAAACGCGTCTATGCCGATCCTTCTCTCGGTATCCGTAAAGACGATTTCGAACGCCCTTCATCAGTCCCTCCCTTCAACTTCAACTGCCCCGCTATCGACGAAGATGCCGCAGTTTATCAACAAGATGAATTCTGAATAAGTCGAATTAGAAAATTTTTTTATTCCTTGTTTAAAAATGGAGAAAAAATATGCTCCAGAGACAAGAATTTAAAAAAATGGAACCAGAAATTTCATTCAAACCTTTTTATTTAAAGATCCATGGAAATCCTAATATAAGTAATCGTAAACTTACCAATAAAATTTTAAATATCAATTATTTGTAATATCTTAATATTTCATTGAAACCCATATTGGCTGAGGCCAAAAAAACCTTTAAAAGCTAAAGCTTTATGAATTTCTATCATGTTTTTTAGCTCTGAAAGCAATTAAGTTTTCTAAAATGCTTATGGAATTTCGGTTTCAAGATCTTCCATAGGAAATTTCCCTCATACTTTCATTGCAAAATCTTATTTTGAGATACAACAATCCACTGTATCGAATGAATGAATAGAACATAATTAGAGTCTGTCCATACAGTCATCAAAATTTTCAGTAAAAGTATAAACTTCTTATAAAAGTTTACCTTTTTGAAGTTATTCTTGGTCAATTTTATAATTTTTCAGTCTAAAATTAAGAACTTCTTTTCAAACTCCTCTAAAAATTAAGTATTTTTTATTATTTTAAACATGAATATCCTT
>MWFC01000059.1 GCA_002071415.1 Bacteroidetes bacterium ADurb.Bin012 | reverse complement strand
CACAAATTAATCGCACCTCTTTTTGATGAAAAGTTTTGGAAAAATTTTTAGGGTGACGCATTGTCGAAGTCAGGAAGATAATGATATAGAGGGATTCCTATACATTTTATATATTTTCGATAAGAGTCTTGCGTTATTGCCCCGGATTCCTCGAATAAGGAGTTATGGCATTGCTCTGGCAATGAAATCAGACTAAATTTGCTGCATGAAAAGGATGAATCATTTTCTTTTTATTCTGCCTATTCTCCTTTTTTGTTATTGGGGAGTGAAAGGTCAAGACATCAGCAAGCCTCCTTCGAAGGAACAGATGGCCTATAATTATTATCAGCAAAGAAATTTCACCAAAGCACTTCCTATTTTCGAAGAATTATACAATACCAGAATCGGGAGCAATTATTATCCTTATTATTTGCAGTGCCTGATCGAGTTGAAGGAATTTGAAAAAGCAAAAAAAACGGTAGAAACCGAGATGAAAAGAACGCCCAATCAATCGAGATTACAGGTTGATTTGGGTTATGTTTATATGGTTTCGGGTAAAACCGACAAGGCATATAGGATATTTGAGGAAGTCATTGAGAATTTAAAGAAAAATCCTCAGGATGCTGCTTCATTGGGCATAGCGTTCAGGGCAAAAAATTTGAATGAGTTTGCTTTAAAAACTTATGCGAAAGGGAGAGAATTATTGAAAAATCCGGATGCTTTTCAGATGGAGATTGCCAGCACTTATGAAGCCAGTGGTGATTTTCATGGAATGACAGAAGCATTTCTGGATATGCTTTCCACAAAGCCCGAGCAAATGAGTCTTATCCAGTCGAGGCTGCAATTTTATCTAATGCAGGTACCCGAGAAGGATAATGTGGATTATTTATATGGGGCAATTTTGGAAAGAATGCAAAAAAATCCTTCCATTATGGTTTATTCCGAGATGATGTATTGGTTTACGATGATGGCAGGTGATTATCCTGAAGCTCTGAGGGTAGCATTATCACTCGTAAAACGTAATAATGAAGATGGAGGAAGGTTATTGGCCGTAGCCCGAAACTGCATTGAGACAAACGATGAAAAGACTGCTGAAAAGGCTTTGTCATATATATATGATCAGGGTTCTGCTCATCCATTATTTTTAACTGCAGCCGAAGAATTGTATAAGTTGAAATACCGAAAACTCATCAAAGGAGAACATAAGAAAAACGAATCACCCGAGGTTATTGCAGGGCAAATCGAGGAGATTCTGTCACAGCAGGGAGAAAATATGCGCACCATCGAATTGATGAGGATTTTAGCCAGAATATATGCTTATATAATGGACCGGCCAGAGAAAGCTCTTGACATCCTCGAGCGTGCGGCCGGAATAAGAGGTTTGCCGCCTGAAATATTGGCCAGAATCAATATGGATATGGCAAAGGTTGAAGTTTATATAGGACGGTTGTGGGATGCTGCTTTAATCTATGGACGTTTGGAAAGAGATTTTCCCAATCATCCCCTTGGAGAAGAAGCCAAGTTAGAATATGCCAAACTAATGTATCAGGCTGGGGAGCATAAATGGGCTTTGCTTCATCTTGAAATTCTAAGGGGAGCTATTCATAAACCTGTGGCCAACGATGCCCAGGAATTGTATCTATTCATACAGGAGGCTTTGAACGAGGATACCACCGGTCGGATATTGCATTACTTTGGCAGCAGTGAATTGCTTAGTATTAGAAAACAATACGCCATGGCACTTCGAACGCTCGATAGCGTTTCGATGTTCTTTGGAAATAGCTGGGGCCAGGATTATGCATTGTTGAGAAAAGCAAGGATTTATAAGGAAATGAGGGAATACAATATAGCCGATTCCATTTATTCTACTCTTGTGAGAATTTTTCCTCGAAGCCTGGTTGCCGACGATGCTCTATTAGAGCTTGCTTCCTTAAGAGAAATAACCCATCAACCCGAAAAGGCCTATAAAACTTATGAGGACTTGATTTTAAACTATCCAAACAGTTATATGGTCGAAACTGCTCGCAAAAAACTTCAGATTCTGCAAAATGTCAAAACAGGATTACAATAGCCAAAAGGTAAGTCCAAAAAAGTTTCTCGGACAGCATTTCTTACATGATAAGAACATTGCCCGGAAGATTGTAGAGAGTTTGAGCCTCCAAACGCATAACATTCTTGAGATCGGCCCGGGCATGGGTATGTTGACCCAATATTTATTGCAAAAGCCAAATATAAACCTCAAACTCGTCGAAATCGACAATGAATCGGTAGTTTATCTCAAAGAAAGATTTCCCCAAATAGCCGAAAACATCATCTTTTCCGATTTTCTTCAACTCGATATTCATAGTATATTTAATGAACCTTTCGCCATCATAGGAAATTTTCCCTATAATATATCTTCACAAATTCTTTTCAAAGTTTATGAACATGTAGAAATGATCACCGAGCTTAGCGGAATGTTTCAGGCCGAAGTGGCTAGGCGCATCATCAGCGGTCCGGGAAACAAGGATTACGGGATTTTAAGTGTTTTAATACAAACATTTTACGATGGGAAATATCTTTTTACGGTAAATGAAAATGTATTTACTCCTCCACCGTCAGTGAAATCGGGTGTGATTCATTTGAAACGCAATCCTGGCAAACATCTCCCATGTCCGCTCGAGGATTTCACCCTACTGGTCAAAACGGCCTTCAACCAAAGAAGAAAAGTTCTGCGCAATGCACTTTCGAGATTCCAGTTTAATTTCGATGCGCATGTCGAAGTATTGTTGCAAAAACGTGCCGAGCAACTCAATAGCCAGGATTTTATTTATTTGACATGCTCATTGCAGAAATTTCAATGATATGTTATAATTATAATATTTTTACCTACTGAAAGAAAATGGCCGGAAAAATTGTCGTAGACAAATTTACGAAGAAAGAGACTTCAAAGCGAGCAATGCGGACAAAAAGCGATCGAAGTCATTTATATATTTTGATTTTTCTCGCAGCTTTTTGTTTGCTTCTTTATGCGAATACTATACCCAATGATTATTCTCTGGATGATGAACTTGTTACCTGGACCAACCCTCAGGTATCGAAAGGGATAAAGGCTTTGCCCGAGATATTTACGACATTTTATTACCAGGCGAGTGGGAATGTTGGGACCATAGCCTTTGGTTACAGGCCTTTAGCAAAGGCTACGTTTGCTATAGAACGTTCTATTTTTGGAGTAAACCCTCATATAAGCCATTTCATCAATATTTTGCTTTATATTGCAACTGCCTGGCTGCTTTACCTTATACTTCGAAGGCTTTTCAGGCAATCTCATTGGATTTTTCCTTTAACTATTACACTTATTTTTCTGGCACATCCTTTACATACCGAAGTAGTGGCCAGTCTGAAGAATAGAGAAGAATTGCTTGCCTTTTTGGGCGCTTTGGGAGGAATGTGGTTTTTCCTCGATTATGCCAACAGCGGAAAAATAAAGCATATCTTGTTGGGAACCTTTTGTTTCTTATTGGGTTATATCTCCAAGTCGTCCATTATGCCATTCTTATTGATTTATCCTCTTACGCTATACTTCTTCACTGATGTTAAATCGAGGCAATTGGTAGTCATAACCATAGTTTCTTTGCTCGTATTCATCATTGCTCAGTTAGGACCAATGTTGTTTTTACCCGAACCCATTCATTCTAATGCTTTGGTGGAGAACCCACTTTATCTGGAGAAAAACCTGATGACAAGGGTAGCTACTGGATTCGTGGGTTTGTTGCATTACCTCGGCCTTTTATTCTGGCCTTCTCCTCTTCTTTTTTATTATGGCTATGACATGATTCCCGTGGCAAGTTTCGCAAATCCGGTAGCATTTTTTTCTCTAATCCTTCATTTGGCTTTACTTGCCATAGCCATTGTACTATTTCGCAAGAAACATATCCTTTCTTATGCCATACTGTTTTATCTTGTCAGTATTGCCATGTATTCCAATATTCTCGTTCCTGTAGTTGGAATAGTTGGAGATCGTTTTGCTTATATAGCTTCTCTGGGATTTGCTATTGCTATAGGATGGATAATCTTCAGAATTGTTCAGGGAAAATCACGAAAAACCATTTCGGGTTACAAACCCTCGGCAGGTATCATAATTCTACTTTTGATAATCTTGATACCCTACTGCATAGTAACGATCGATAGAAACAAAGATTGGAAAAATCTTACCACTCTCTACGAAGCCGATATTCCGTATTTGGAGCGTTCGGTAAAAGCCAACACGCAATATGCGGGCAATTTGATGTATAATGCCTTCAATATTGCACAAAAACAAGGTCGACTTCCTTCACTTGAAAATATCAACAAGATGATTAAGCATTATAATTTGAGCTTGAAAATCTTACCCGATTACTATGATGCCTTGAACGGACTGGGAACTGTGTATAGCAATTTCTTGGGAGATTACAAGCGGGCGATTCATTACTTCGAAGCTGCTGCCCGATCTAACCCCAATAATGTGGCCGCTTATATCAATCTTGGTTATGTATACAGAGAATTGGAGAATAATGAGAAAGCCCTTGAATGTTATCATAAGGTTCTTGCTATAGATTCAACCAAAGTGAAAGCCTATTTCAAACTTGCTGAAATTTATTTCGAGATGGGGGATATTGCAACGGCAACTCGAATGAATATACTGGCTACTCGTTTCGATTCATATACTAATGTACCTTACATAAATATAGGAAATTATCATTTGCTCAATCGAGATACATTGGACGCAGTGGAGTGGTACGAAAAAGCCGTCGAAAAACAACCCGATTATGGATTATGTATGAAACTTTACATGCATTATTCGAAAGAGGGGGATCTGCAGAAAGCTAATTATTATAGGCAAATGTCTGAGCAAACCAGAAATCTCACAAAAAAAACCTTCGATAAATAGAAATGCATTTCAGTTTTATTCCCGATTTTTCTCATCAAAAGCCTTTTCCGAAGCTTTTATTATTGATGATAATCATAATGATTTGCATGTTGTTTTCATCGTTGTTTGCAATGGGAACGGCTGTACTTATCTGGGGTGAAAGGGTTCTTCAGGTATCAGACCCATCGATTATCAAAGACAGCCCTTCGTTGATTGCTGCCTATAAATATATGCAAATGATCAATCATGCTGGAACTTTTCTCCTCTCAGGTTTTATCTATTTATTTATTGCTGATAAACCGAGACTGAAAAGCCTAACCTCCAGCAAATTGCCACCCCAGTCACAGCTATGGATGGTACTTCTGCTGATCATTATTTCTACGCCATGGATTTCGAAAGTGTATGAATGGAATCGAACATTTTCCTTGTCTTATTGGCCTTCCATAGAACAGTGGTTGGAACGAACTGCGCAGCAAAGCGAGGATATGGTGAATGTTTTTTTGCATAGAGCTTCATTTATAGGCGCATTGGCCAATGTTCTCATAATTGCTGTACTTCCTGCCTTGGGCGAAGAACTTATCTTTAGAGGAATCTTGCAACCCCTGTTGAACCAGTGGTGGAAAAACATTCATTTGAGTATAATGATATCTGCTTTGCTATTCAGTATGATGCATCTCGATTTCTTCGGGTTCTTACCTCGCCTGGGATTGGGAATCATGTTCGGATATCTTTATTATTTTTCGGCTAACCTGTGGTTGCCTATTCTTGCTCATTTCCTCAATAATTTCCTGGCTCTGGTGGTTTCTTTTCTTTCTGAAAAACACATTACAGAAATTCCTTATCATGAGTTTGGAAGTGTCGACAATTTATGGGTCAATCTGTTCAGTTTTATATTCACGCTTTTCATTTTTGCATGGTTCTATAAAATTCGAATGAAGACCCTGCCCTCAAAGAAGTGAGATTGTGAAAATCGGAATCGGGAGCCCCTGATGATATTTCAGTGCTATTAAGTTTAAGCCAATCATTTATTATGTAGGATAAGGCCTGAAATTCTGACAAGTAGTCTTTCTGATTTATTTCGCTTTCATAACCTTATCTAAGATGATGGATTTTAGATAGTCGATGGACATTACTTTGAAATGAAACGCACTATCATGGAGACATCTTTTATTTAATCAGCTTTTCAAGAAAATCGATCAAGGCTTTACCTCTCAAATTGTTTTGTATGATAATTCCCCGGGGATCGACCAGAACGGAGTGAGGTATGGAATTAACCCCATAAAGTTCTGCTGCTTCCGATTTCCAGCCTTTAAGGTCTGAAACGTGTGTCCATGTCAGTTGATCTTTCCTGATAGCTTCTACCCATTTATCGCGACGTGTATCCAGTGATACGCCGAAAATTTCGAATCCCTTGTCATGAAAACGTTGGTAGGCCTTTACAAGATTGGGCGATTCTTCTCGGCATGGGCTACACCATGATGCCCAAAAATCAATCAGGACGTATTTTCCTCTGAAAGAGGACAAAGTCCGTAAAATGCCCATGGTATCGTCGAGAGCGATTTCTGGTGCGGGTTTCCCAATTTCGACATTGCGTAAGGTTTGAATACGTTTCTTTAACATGCGTACATACACCGAGTTTTCGAGCTCGGGAGGAAATATCGAAGTAAGGCTGTCGAGTTTATTTACGTTTAAATTGTAAACCAGTCTTTGATGAATCAAAAAGGGAGAAATGACCGAATGCTTATGCTGGCTGATAAATTGCATAATCACTTTATTTTGCTGCTTGTCGAGTAAATCCCACAGTGTTTCGATATTTTTCAGTGCCAAGGTATCATTGGTTTTACGTGCTTGATTGTATTGCAGATACAATTCTTCCTGGCGATTTTCATAGGATGCCAGCATAGATTTGAATTTTGAATATTCATCATTTAGGGGTGAACCCGAAATCTTTATATGTTCCAAACTGTCGGCATGCCCATATATCGAGACTCTGGCATTTTCCAGGAAAAGGCCTATGCGGTCGGGTTTGCCATTTAAAGTGATATAGGCAAAAATAGGTTCGGATTGTGAACCTTTGAAGGTAAATTTTCCATTCGATATGGTTGTCGAGTCGATTGTTCGAATACCATCTTCTCCAATAACCTGCAAGTAGGCCATTCCGTCATTCAAACCCTCGAGATTGCACTCGAGAAAATACTGGTCGGATTTTTGGCAGCTAAATAGCATGATTGCCAATAAGACCGGAAACGAAAGCAGTGAATTTTTTTTCATTCGAATTGTTTTTGGTTGCCACGAAATTATAAAATTTTGTGCATTAGCAAAGTGGATTTACATTTTCGATGGTTTAGCCGGAACTCTCCTCATCGGTATTTTTTCTTTTGTAAATATATTTTATCATGATTTCTTCGGCTTTCTCGGCTTCTTTATCGAGATTTTGGGATGGTGTATTTTGTTTGGTTTCTTCATTATCCTCATCGTCTTCATCGGGTTCGAGTTCCCAGCTATATAATGGCCTTTGTGGCCCTTCCTTGCGGTAATATATAGCCAGTATGGAACCTGTAATCGTGCCCGCCAGATGTGATTCCCAGCTAATAGCCCGGCCTGGAATAAAATCGGGAAAAATGCCCCAGATCATTCCTCCATAAAAAAAGACTATAAGAAGTGAAATGGCCAGCAAGCGTGGGTTCTTTCTTACCATTCCGCTCAAGACATGAAATGCCATTAAGGCATACACCACTCCGCTTGCTCCAATGTGATAAGCCGGACGTGCCCCTAACCAAACCAGTATACCCGTCATGATCCATGAAAAACCTAAAATCTCATAGGCAATATCCTTGTAAAAATAAAACAAGAGTATGGTCAGTACAAAAAAGGGAATAATGTTGGAATACAAATGGTTGGCATTTTCATGGATAAAAGGAGCCAGAACGATACCTAAAAGTCCTTTGGCGCTTAAGGGATAAATTCCCAGATGAATTAACGAGATTTTACTTGAATTCGAAAATATAAAGAAAGCCGTCATCAATATTGTAATGAATAGGGCAGGGAAGATGCTGGGAAACCACTTTTTCATTATTGTAGAATTTTCTTTTGCCTTATGAAAAACCTATCATACATAAGCAAGGCTAAAAACGAAACCAAACCAATAGATGAAAATAATATCCAGATACGACCGGGATGATAAGTTTGCCAAAGGTAAGAAGTAAGGCATGATGAGTCGAGATGAAGCAATGATGAGGCTTCGGAGTAGAAATGGTTTAGGGTATAAGTAGGAGAGATATCTGGCATGACGATTCCTCTGGAAAGTAAATCGTTACGTAGTAGAGTGGACTTATCGGCAATTTTTGCAAATATAGAGCCCGAAATGAAGCCAGCTACAATATGGCCGCCGGCAAGTGGCAGATAACTGTATCCCATATAGAGAGCTGTTTTATCAGGTGGGGCTATTTTCCCAACATATTCCTGAATTTTTGGAGAAGTAGCCATCTCACCCAAACTAAAGATCAATATACTAAAAAAAAGATAAATCGGATTATTAAAGGCAAACATCAAGGCAATTCCTATTGTTGCCATCATTATACCATTGGTCATCGCCCTGAGAGGCGAAAACCGGCTTACCAGGCTCGAAACCAGAAGTTGGAATATCACGATATAGAATGCATCGATATTGGTAAGAATTTCAGGGGCTATGGTCCTTTGCGATGTTCCTGCAATATGCGCCAAAGCAGGCCAGAAATTTTCGATTGCATCATATAGAATTTTTGTATCCATCCATTGATCGATGAAAATGGGTAAAGTGTAAAACAGCTGCAAATACATTGCCCAAAAGCCTACCATAATTATTAAGAAAAGCATTAGTTTGAAATCTGCCAGAACCGTTACCGTATTCTTGATGATGTTCTTGATAGATACAAGTATAGGAGTATGCTGTTTTTTATTAATTGGTTCCTTGTAGAAAAAGAATAATAGGATAAAATTGATGCAAATAATGGCCGATGAAAGATAGAAGACGAATTTCCAATCGAGTATGCGAAGTTTGCTAGCAAAGATGGGGCCCAAAAAGGCACCGATATTTACGATCATATAAAAAATTCCAAATCCGATAGATGAGGTCTGATCATTGGTTGTATGCGAAACAGTCGCCGTTATGATAGGTTTGAATAGAGCTGCTCCTACCGAGAGATAAAGGAAAAGAACATAGAATGACCAATAACTTCTAACGTGAGCCAGACTGAAATATCCAGTGCTTAGAATGATAAAAGCTATAGTAAGAACTTTTTTATAGCCATACCTGTCGGCAATCGCTCCGGTGATGATAGGTAGCAGATATAACAAAAAGGTCACAGTACCCATCAAACTCCCTTTTTGTTCCTGACTGAATCCTAAGGCACCCGTATCGGTCGAACCTGTCAGATAGAGGGCTAAAACCATATAAATACCATACCATGCCCAACGTTCGAACAATTCCATGACATTGGCTGCCCAGAAAGTTGATGGAAATTGCCGAAATATTTTTCCCTTGCCCATCTTTTTTACCCTTCTTTAGCTGATAAAGAGGGTTTTACGTATCTATTGCAGAACGTAAGAGACTTTAATCCGGTTTGTATCGCATACCGATGGCCCCGGACAACTGTCAACATCTCTCACCACTTGCTGACCATTTACATAGATACTGATTTCGAACATGGCGCTATCCCTTACCGTAAATGCCTCAAAATATAAATGGTCGAATGTTTTTCCTTTCAACTCCCTCGACCATTCGTTGATGGAGTCATAATACTCTGCCACAATATTGTCGAATTTTGGATTGAAATAGCGTATATAGAAATTGCATTTCTTTTTGAGATGATTCTTGATTTCATATTTTACCTGATATTGATTTACAGGCCTTTGAACTGTTTCATCTTCACAGGATGTTATACTGAATATCAAAATGGTTGCCAAAAAGAGAATAAAACCGGAATGTTTGAGTTTCATAGTTGAAATAGGTTTGCAGCTACAAAAATAGAAAAGGTTTTGAATATGTAATCATTTGGCCGACGTATTCGAATTGTCTTTCTTTGTTTTCTTCCTCAACGAAAGAAGTATTTTAGGTAAATAAATCATTCCTGCCCATAAGATAGTTAGGGCAAAGACAAGCGTAACGAGTAATTTTAGAGGGCTAAGCTGTGAATTTTTCGATATACGATGCAAGATATTCTTATTGTTTGATTTTGCTTCATATACAAATGATGTATCGGGCAATGTGGTATCTATTGTCAGCTTGCTCCATTCCTTTGCGTAAAGGTCGATATAAAGCTCGCAGCTGTCGTACATCGAAATGGCCGAATAAAACATGGCCAGATGTTTATAGGCATCTATCATTTCGGGCAGTGCTCCTATTTCTTTCGCAATGTCGAGGCTTTGCAGAAAATAGTTGCGTGCTTTCTCGGGTTGATTCATCAATAAAAGATTTTTTCCGATCAGAGTAAAGATTTGTGCCGAAGTTTTTTTCCGTTCGGTGGGATTATTTAGTTTTTGTGCCGAAAATAAAATTCTGTTGGCAAGTTCCGGCTGGTTCAGCAAAAGCATCAGTTTAGCCTTTGCTAATAAGCATTCTATTTGTAACTCATTATCTTCCAGTTCTTCGGAGGTTCGAGCGGCTATAGTCAGATATCTTTCTGCCGAATCGGCTTCTGATTTTTCGATCATACAGAGGCCAAGATTGATGTTTGCAATAGCTTGTGCATACTCATCTCCATATTGTTTTGCTATAGATAATGCTTTCCTGAAATAAGGAATAGCAGAATCAGGGTTTGAAGATTCCAGGCGAAGCAGACCAAAATTACCGATGGAATTTCCAATTACTTCTAGATGATGGACGGATTTGCCTATATCATAGGCTTTTTGAAAATAAGCGCGTGCCCGTTGAAAATCTCCTTTATGTAGATAGAGTGTTCCCAGATTATTTATTGTAAAGGCCATTCCTATACTATCATGGCTGTTTCTGTCGTAAACCAGCGAAGTAGTATAATAATAATGTGCCTGATTCAAATTTCCCAGATCCTGTTCCACTAAGGCAAGATTGGTAAAAACACTGGCGAGCCCTGTCGATGAGTTTTCTTCGTTATAGATTTCCAACGATTGATTGAGAAAATCGCGTGCTTTATTATAATCTCCACGATAATAATATTGTACCCCTAAACATTCAAGAGCAACGGCTTCATTATGTTTTTCTCCATGTTTTTGGGCCAATTTTCTGGCGTTTTCTGCTAGCGACAGAGCCAGCTCCCGATGGCTGTTAGAAACTGCAAAATACTCATCGAGCAAACTATCGATCTTCATAGAAACTTTATTTTGAGCCTCGAGAGATTCTGAAATACTGAACAGAAGCAGAATAGCTATGATTTTTCCAATCTTCATTTATTTTTTATTGGCAAAATTTATTTCTTATTGAACAGGGATATATTCGGGGTTAATTTCGAAATAAGGTCGTATGCGATAATATAAATCGTCATATATTAAATTGATTTGGCGTAATTCATTTACATTTCTAAAACCATTATTCTTGTCGCGATAATTTACTATGGCTTTTGCGAGATAATATTCCATATAGGGATGCCGGAGTATATCTTTGAAAGAAGCATGATTTAGGTCGATGCGTCTGATATATGCAGTATCTATACGCACGAAGGGTTTAATTTTAGATAGGCGATTAGTATCCATACCATAAACCTCGAGCAATTGTTCTGCATTGACGAAACCTCCCAGCCTTTGGCGATATTTAATGATTCTTCGGGCATAAACCGGCCCAATTCCAGGTAATTCCTGCAAAAGCAAACTGTCAGCCATATTGATTTCAATTACAGGAATATTTTTCGAAACATCTTTTCCCTTTTCAAACTGAGGTTTTAAACTCTCGGCATGTTTTTCAGGCTGGGCTGGAATACGGATATATGACTTCAATCGTTCGTAATCTTCTGCATCGAGATTATATATTCGGGCGAAGTCATCGGGTTTGTAAAATTTACCACCTGAATTACGATATTTCATGATGGTCTGGATTGTCCACATAGGTAGCCCAAGCTTCTTAAAACCTTCTTCATCTAATGTATTGGGATTGAACTCGAAAGGTTTTGTTGTTTTTTTATAAGATTTTGTTTTTGATGTTTCTTTTGCGAGGTCTTTAGGAAATGAGGATTCGATCGAATCCTTTGTGAATGAACTTTGGTCGTAGTAGATGACTTCGGGTTTCGAATATTTAATAAGAGAATATCTGACAATAAGAAGAATTCCGATGAGCAGGAGTAAAACCGCCACCCCTCTTTGCTCTCGACGTGAAAAGGTAAAATATTTCTTGAAAAATCGCGACAATTTTCTTTTCATTGTCAATCTCTGTTTTCTTCGTTTCTATCGGTCTTGTTTGCTATGTAGTTTTTTATTGCCAACCGCTAAAATAGTGTATTTATATTAATTCAGATTGAGGGATTAATGATATGATGTTAAGGATATAAAAAAAGCCAGGCGTATTATGCCTGGCTATGATATATTGGCGGCGGCCTACTTTTCCGTCCGGTTAGGGGCAGTATCATTGGAGCTGATGGGCTTAACTACTCTGTTC
>MWFC01000058.1 GCA_002071415.1 Bacteroidetes bacterium ADurb.Bin012 | reverse complement strand
AGAATGTGAAATACTAATAAATTATTTACTTTGACAAGTTGAAACATTTGTGAATTTCGATTTATATAAGGGGAATCATCTCATAAATAGTGGAGTAATGAAAAAATAAAGTACCAATCAACCAATAAATTGAAATAAAAAACGATATCATGACAGGAAACGAATTAAGTGTACAAACCTTGGAGAATTGGCTCTGGGAAGCTGCCTGCAAAATTCGCGGACCGATCGATGCTCCCAAATACAAAGATTACATTTTACCGCTCATTTTCCTTAAGCGTCTTTCCGACGTATTTGAAGACGAAATCAATCGTCTTTCGCAAAATTACGGTTCAAAAAAAATGGTTGAACAATTTCTATCCGACGACCACAATCTGGTGCGTTTCTATCTGCCGCCTGAAACCCGTTGGGAAGCCATAGCCAGACATACTACCGGTGTAGGCGAGTATTTGACCGATGCCGTGAGAAAAATAGCAAAAGAAAATCCCAAACTGCAAAGCGTCATCGACATTGTGGATTTTAATGCTACAGCCGGCGGACAAAGAATCATCAGCGATGAAGTTTTGAAAGACCTTATCAACGTGCTCGGAAAATATCGTTTGGGATTGGACGATGTGGAACCCGATATTTTGGGACGAGCTTACGAATACTTGCTCAGAAAATTTGCCGAAGGTTCGGGTCAAAGTGCCGGTGAGTTTTATACACCGAGCGAAGTAGCCGTTTTGATGTCGTATATTCTCGATCCGAAACCCGGTACCGAAATTTACGATCCCTGTTGCGGTTCAGGCGGCTTGCTCATCAAAGCTTTTCTGCGAAGCAAAGAAAAATTCGACGATAATCCTTCCTTCGAACCGGTGAGATTTTACGGACAGGAAATTCTGCATGCGACGTATGCTATGGCAAAAATGAACGCTTTTATTCACGATATGGAAGCGGAAATAGCATTGGGAGACACGATGAACCGTCCGGCTTTTTTAACACCGGCAGGTGCCCTGCGGAAATTCGACCTGGTTACGGCCAATCCCATGTGGAACCAGGATTTTTCTCAAACGGTTTATGAAAATGATCCCTACAACCGTTTCGTCTTTGGTTTTCCGCCTTCCAACAGTGCCGACTGGGGCTGGATTCAGCACATGTTTGCTTCGCTGAACGATGCCGGGAAAATGGCTGTGGTGCTCGATACGGGCGCTGTTTCAAGAGGAAGTGGCAATGTCGGTAGCAATCGCGAACGCGACATCCGCAAGGAATTTGTGGAAAAAGATCTGGTGGAAGCAGTCATCCTGTTGCCGGAAAATCTTTTCTATAACACCACCGCACCGGGAATTATTCTGGTGATCAACAAAGCCAAGCCTGCCGACCGAAAGGAACATTTGTTGCTTATCAATGCAGCTCATCTGTTCGAAAAAGGCCGACCGAAAAACTATCTGCCCGATGAAAGCATCAGCCGCATTGCCGATATTTACCTTCAATGGAAAGAAGAGGAAGGCATCAGCAAAATTATTACAAAGGATGAAGCTGCCCGAAACGATTACAACCTGAGTCCGAGCCGCTATGTGGCACAAAACGGCGAGGATGATACGCTGCCACCCGAAGATGCGGTGATTCAGTTGCGGGAAGCGGAAGAAGAACGACAAAAAGCAGATGAAAAATTGAAAGCAATTTTACAAGAAATGGGATTATGGAAAAATTAGAAAATCAAATTGTTGAATTCAAACAGTCGTGGCATGATGAATACCTGAAAACTGTTGCTGCATTTGCAAATTCTAAAGGTGGAACTATTTATATTGGCTATAATGACAGCGGTGAAGCGATTGGGCTCGAGAAATCCGAAACAAAAAAATTGCTGGAAAATTTGCCAAACAAAATTAGAAATAAATTAGGGATAACCCCTTTCGTACGGGAAGAAATCCAGAATGGAAAAAGTTTGTTGAATATTGAGGTTCCTCGTTCCTCTTTCCCTGTTTCGTACAATGGTAAATTTTATATTCGAGCTGGTAGTACTACACACGAGCTTTCTGGAATAGAACTATCTTCGTTTCTTCTGGAGAAAACGGGAGATTCATGGGACGAACTACCGACAGGTGTCAACATAGATCAACTTGATGAAGTACTTGATGCTGAAAGTATTGAAAAATTCAAGGTGCTTGCCCGCCAGAGACTTCCACTCATCGAGCAAGATACCACAAAAAGTATTCTGCAAAAACTTAACCTCGTAACCGGGGATGGTCGTATTACAAGGGCATGCATGTTGCTTTTCGGAAAAAATCCACAGAAACATTTTATTTCGGCCTATTCGAAGGTGGGAAGATTTAAGAATAACACAATCATACTGGATACGGTAGAAGTAAAGGGGAATTTATTCCAGCAACTTGATGGCATTCTGGAAGCCATAAAAAAGAATATAAATGTTATGTTCGATACCTCTGTTAGAGAGCTTTCTCTTGAAGGCGTGACAAGAAGGGAAATATGGGATTACCCGCTGGATGCACTTCGAGAAGCTTCAATCAATGCATTAGTTCATAGAGATTACCTTGATACTTCCGCTTCCATTGAAGTACGCATATATGATGATGAACTCATCCTATCTAACCCTGGTAAGTTAATGCCTCCATTGACTATTGAACAGCTAAAGGAAAAGCATTCGGGAAGGCAGAGAAATCCGCTCATTGCGGCAGTATTTTATTATGCGAATCTCATTGAGTCATGGGGCTCAGGTACAATAAAGATGATTAGCCTGTGTAAAAAACATAACCTTCCTGAACCTGAGTTTGTGGAAAGAAAAGAAGGCTTAGGACAATTTGCTGTGGTATTTCATAAAGACATTTTTAATGAGGAAGAGTTAAGAAAAAGAGGATTAAACGAAAGGCAGATTAAGGCAGTAAAGTATGTGAAAGAAAAAGGTAAGATTACTAATAAGGAGAATCAAGAGATTTCTAAAATTTCAGAAAGGACTGCAACCAGGGATTTATTTGATCTGGTTAGCAAAAAAATATTTGTGCAAGTAGGTAGTACAGGCAAGGGGACAAATTATATATTAAAGACGCCATGAAGACGCCAAACACGCCACAAAGAAGCCATAAAGACGCCAGGAGGAATAAAAACGATGATTAGTAAATGATCAGGTAATAAAAGTAATGATTAGGTAATGATTTTAAGTTACAAATTAAGGAAACCAATTGGCTATTAATTGACTAAATTGGCGATAAACAAAGAAGAAAGAAATTATGAATGAGCAACAGAACATAGAATTCAAATCGCAACCACGAACATTGCAAAACGAAGGAATAATCAAGCGTATAGGTCCTGCTAAAGGTGGACACTGGAGAATCATAATAGGAGATTAAAATATGAAAGCAACCGAAGCAAACTTATTGGAATTCATTAAAAAGTCTAGCCAGTTTTCAATTCCTATTTATCAGAGACTGTATAGCTGGACAGAAAATGAATGTGAACGATTATGGAATGATATAATGACTACAGGAAAAAGTGAAATTCCCAGTCATTTTATAGGCTCTATTATGTACATTGAAAAGGGAATGTACCATATTTCAGAGCCAGAACCACTACTTGTCATTGATGGACAACAGCGTTTAACCACGGTGAGTTTATTACTGGAGGTATTAGCACGTAAACTTGGCAATAATGAAATTATAAACGGATTTTCTGGGAGGAAAATTAGAGAATATTATCTTATCAATGCTCTTGAGAAGGGGGAAAGAAAATATAAATTACTTCTTTCTCAGAATGACAGGAGCACTTACATTTCTATCATTGAACAAAAGGAATATCCAAAAGAATATTCTTTAAGACTCAAGAATATATTTGAATATTTTACAGGTAAAGTTGATACATTATCTGAAAGTGAAATTAAAAATTTGTGCTATGGATTATTGAAATTATTTATTGTTGATATTTCGCTCAACCGAGAGAATGATAATCCTCAACTCATTTTTGAAAGCATGAATTCTACCGGTAAAGACCTTTCACAGGCAGACCTTATCAGAAATTTTATGCTTATGCGATTGAATATAGAAATGCAAGAAAAACTCTATGAAGCTTACTGGCGGCCGATGGAAGTTGAATTTGGGCAGGAAGCGTATACCAGCTATTTTGATAGTTTTATGCGTCATTATTTGACAATGAGAACAGGGTCAATTCCTAATATTAGCGAAGTTTATGAGGAATTTAAAAAATATTTCTATAATCAAAAAGTAAATAATGAAACAGAGTTAAAAGAACTTAAAAAGTATGCCATATATTTTTGTGCAATGGCGTTAGATAAAGAAGAAGATAAAAAGCTGAAAGAGGCTTTTTCAGACTTGCGCGATTTAAAGGTTGATGTATCTTACCCGTTATTACTTGAACTGTACAATGATTATAAAATAAATATTCTTTCTAAAGATGATTTTATTGAAATAATAAGATTGATAGAATCCTATGTCTTCAGGCGAGCAGTATGTGGCATACCCACCAATTCGCTAAATAAAACTTTTGCCAGCTTTAGTAAATCAATTAAAAAAGAAAAATATCTTGAAAGTGTAAAAGCCTATTTTAATTTAATGACTTCTTATAGAAGATTTCCAAATGATGAAGAGTTTGTAACAGAATTGAAATATAAGGACTTATACAATTTTCGAAATAGAACCTATTGGCTAAGACGTCTTGAAAATTATGATCGTAAAGAGCGAGTAAATGTTAGTGAGTACACAATCGAACATATTCTTCCTCAGAATACTAACTTGAATCAGGATTGGGTACAAGCTCTTGGACCTGACTGGCAAAAGATTCAGCAAAAATATGTGCATACCATAGGAAATTTGACCCTTACTGGATACAATGCTGAATATAGCGATAAGTTTTTTACTGACAAAAGAGATATGAAAGGCGGTTTTAAGGAAAGCCCATTAAAATTGAACAGAGGATTGGCAAATCTAGATACATGGAACGAAGAAAAAATATTGCAACGCGCAGAAAGTTTATCGAAAGAGGCATTAAATGTATGGAAATATCCTTCCCTTGACCAGAATATTATTGAGCAATACAGGAAAAAGGAAAAACCCTCCACTGAATATTCAATAGATTCCTATGAATATCTTAATGAGACTAAAACGCGAAATCTGTTTGAAAAACTTCGCAGGGAAGTTCTGTCATTGGATCCTGAGATTAATGAGGAGTATTTAAAGCATTATATTGCTTACAAATTTGAAACAAACATAGTTGATGTAGTTCCACAAAAAGACAAGCTAAAGCTTTACATAAACATTAGATTTGGTGAACTTCACGATCCTAAAGGATTATGTAGAAATGTTTCTCAGACAGGGCACTGGGGAAATGGTGATGTCGAATTGTTTCTGTCATCAGTAGATGAAATAGACTATGTAATTAGCCTGGTACGGCAAGCAATCGAAAAACAATTTGGAAATGAGGAAAGCTAAATGAAAATCGGCATCAAATGGTATCTGCTAAAAATTAAACTAAGGAACATATGATTATGAAACCGTCCACCAACGAAATACTGCCACAAGGCTACAAGATGACAGAACTCGGACCGCTGCCAGAAGAGTGGTGGAGTGAGAAGAAAAATATTTAACTTTATTATTTAAAATTTTTGGAGGGTATTTATTATGGAAGACCAACAAAACCAGGAAAACCAACAAATTATTAAAACCCGGGATGACCCTGAACCTGTAACTCTTGAACAGGTCAATAATGAATCTTCTTTCAAAATAAAAGAAAGTAAAAGCTGTTCATGGGCAAAATCTGAAGATGAAATTACTCCCGAAAAACTTAGAGAACGTATAGAACCCTGGCTTACAGCTCTTTTTCAATCAGAACATTTATCATTACTTATTGGAAGCGGATTGACCACTGCTGTTCATTTTTTGGCAACTGAAAAACTGGCGAATGGTATGAGTAAACAGGATTTTAATACTTTTAAAGATGAAATAAACAAAAGTGTTAAGGACTCTGCAGAAAAAGCAGGAAGAGGAGAGGGGAATTTTGAAGATCAGATACGAGTCGTCAATGAATTGCTGGCAGGTTTGAATATTCTTGAATCGACAAAGCCTGATGAAAATAAGGGAAAAGTGCTTGAACAGTGGAAACAAAATCATAAGGATTTGGAAGAAGATCTTAAGAGTTTACAACAAGAGCTTGAAAATGCTCTTAAAAATTTTGCAGGGTCAATTCTTAAAAGTGAAAATGACCTAATTACTGCTAAAGGAACGAAAGAAGAATCGTTAAACTATCTTGTAAGTTTTCTAATGAGTTTTGCAAGTAGAACAGGTACACGTGATCGACTTAATATTTTTACTACCAATTATGACAGATATATTGAATTAGGAGCTGATATTGCTGGCCTTCGACTGATAGATAGATTTGTAGGAACTATTTCCCCAATTTTTCGAGCTTCCCGAATGGATATCGATTATCATTATAACCCACCTGGAATTCGGGGTGAGCCACGTTATGTGGAAGGAGTCGCGCGTTATACAAAACTGCATGGTTCAATAGATTGGTTTTATAGCAATGGTGAAATAAGGCGTATTGGATTGCCTTTTGGCGCTAACGACATTACACCCTATTTACAACCTTGTGAACTGGAAAAATCAAGTGCAATGCAATTGATGATTTATCCTAACCCGGCAAAAGACCTGGAGACTTTATTTTATCCATACAGTGAACTTTTCCGAGATTTTGCTGCAGCTATTTGCCGACCTAACAGTACTGTGGTTTGTTATGGATATGGATTCGGCGATGAACATATCAATCGCATTATAAAAGATATGTTAACGATTCCCTCCACACATCTGGTTATAATCTCATATAGTGATCCTAACGATAGAATAATGAAAACCTATGAGAAATTAGGGCGAAATGCTCAAATTACCCTCCTGATTGGTGATCATCTAGGTGATCTCAAGACACTCGTTGAGCACTATTTACCAAAGCCTGCAATTGATAGAACAACTATACGAATGGCAGATCTTATTAAATCAAGACTGGGAGCTCAGGAGCAAACAACCCAGGTAAAAACCTCTGAAAACGATGAAGGAGGAACATTACCATGAGCCAGACACCTTTTGAGCAAGCCAGCAGTTTGGTAATCGGTACCGTTGAGTTTGTATCACCGGACGAAATAAAGATTGCCATTGATATTGAAGCTCCCGATTCCATGGCTCTTAACACAGGAGGGCCACGACCATTCCCAAGGGTAAATGAATACCTGCTTATCCCTGTTGAACAGGGTTTTCTTGTAGGACAGGTGGAATGGATTACAATAGAACGTTCTCCATTTCCTAAACGCAAGGGAATGCAGGATTTTGGTCTGATAGATTTACCATATCCTCTTAGAAGACTTAGTTTAAATCCACTTGGGACTTTACGTCCATTGCATTCTGGGAAAAATTTTGAATTCACCCGTGGATGCGAAGTCTTGCCATCAGTGGGGACCCCGGCATTACTTCCTACAGACGAACAGTTAAAAGCAATAATTGAATCGGGCGAGAAAAAACGTGTATGTATTGGAACAAGCCCTGTGGCGAACAATGCAAAAGTATATGTTGACCCGGATCGCCTTTTTGGCCGTCATCTTGCTGTACTTGGCAATACAGGGAGCGGTAAGTCATGTACCGTAGCAGGACTAATAAGATGGTGCATAGAAGAGTCAAAAAAAGTAAATAAGGAAGTCAATGCAAGATTTATTATTCTAGATCCGAATGATGAATATTCAGAGGCATTTGATAATTTAGGAAAGGTAAAAAAATTTGCTGTAAAACTTAAAGAAGAATGCAATGAAATTAATCAATTAAAAGTACCCAGTTGGATGTGGAATAGCTGGGAATTTGCATCATTATCACAAGCCAGTGAGAAAGCACAAAGGCCTTTGTTAACCAGGGCTTTGAGGGAGATTAAAAATGGATCAGATTTTGAAAGGGAAACTAAATCAATTCAATTTAGGAGATTTTTGACAAGTCTTAAAGTTAGCTTATTAAATTACCAAAAGTCAGGACCAAAATTATCTGAATTTCCGATAAAACAAAATTATGGAGGATTCTTAGAAGGTACTCAAAAATCATTAAGTACTTTTGACAATAATAATATGACTAATAAAGAAGCCGAAATTAAAAATGAATTAATCCAACAAATACAACGAATATTAGAGAATAAACCAAAAGATAAGGGCTATTTTCCTCCATTCTCTTTGCAAGAAGTTAATCCGTTATTAAACATTTTGTATGAATTTGAAGCTCGGGTTGGTCCTTTAATTCCTTACGAAGGACCTGATGAGGATACACCCATCTTCTTTAAAAATGAAAACTTTCTTGCTCATCTTAATGAAATTGCTCAAGAACAAAGTCAGCAACAATATTTTGATTATTTTATTATGCGTATTCGCAGTTTATTTACTGATAAAAGAATTGCATCAGTTATATCAACTGAAAATTGCGATGAGGTAACATTGCTACAATGGCTCAATGATTACATTGGGCAAGATTATAATAAACCTTCAATCTCCATAATAGATTTATCTTTGCTCCCTTCTGAAGTGCTCTATACAATTACATCAGTTATGGCTCGCATTGTTTTTGAAGCACATCATCGTTACAAGAAACTTAATGACACTGTATTACCTACTGTATTAGTAGTTGAAGAAGCTCACAATTTTATAAAAAAATATGAAACTTCTAATGATGCTTCACCACAGCAATTATGTACACAAATATTTGAGAAAATTGCTAAAGAAGGTCGCAAATTTGGACTTGGTCTGGTTTTATCCTCTCAACGTCCCTCCGAACTTTCTCCAACGGTTTTATCGCAATGCAACACTTTTTTGCTACACCGTATCAGTAATGATAAGGATCAGGAACTGGTTCACAAATTGGTACCAGATAACTTGCGTGGGCTGTTACGTGAATTGCCATCGCTACCCTCGCAACATGCTATTTTACTAGGATGGGCTTCGGAACTTCCAGTTCTTGTTAAAATTAATGATCTGCCAAAATTACAGCAACCACGCTCCGACGACCCTGATTTTTGGAATGTCTGGACAGGAAGTGATGAGGCAGATAATGCTGTAGAACGTAAAATTAATTGGGAAACTATTGCAGATGACTGGCAACAGAAAACATCAAGCAATACAAATGAGGAAAAAGAAGAAAATGAAAAGAATGAATAATAATATCTTAAAATTATCATATAGGATACCATTATTATGAACTCAACCACCAACGAAATACTGCCAGAAGGCTACAAGATGACAGAGCTCGGGCCACTGCCGGAAGAATGGGAGGTAGTGAGATTGGGAGAAGTGGCTGATTTTTTCCTTGGAAGAACCCCTAAAAGGGCTGAAAAATCTTATTGGGATAATGGAAAATATTCTTGGATTAGTATAGCTGATATGAAAGATTTTGGCTTTATATCTAAAACTAATGGAAAGGTATCTCAACTAGCATTTGAGAAAATATTCAAAGAAAATATTGTTCCGAAAGGCACACTAATTATGAGCTTTAAACTTACCATTGGGAGAACAGCCATTCTTAACATTGATGCTCTCCATAATGAAGCAATAATTTCAATTTATCCTAAAGGCGAATTATTAAAAGAATTTTTATTCTATTTTCTGCCAACGATCGACTTTTCAAATTATTACGACAATGTTGTTAAAGGAAAAACTTTGAACAGTTCTAAAATCAAAAATCTTTTACTTCCCCTCCCCCCACTTCCCGAGCAGCAGAAGATTGCCGCTGTGCTTTCTGCGGTGCAGGAGGCAAAGGAGAAAACCCAGGCGGTGATAGACGCCACAAAAGTCCTCAAAAAATCGATGATGAAACACCTGTTCACATACGGACCCGTGCCTCCAGAGGAAACAGAAAATGTTCCGCTCAAAGAAACAGAAATCGGAAAAGTGCCAGAAGATTGGGAAGTGGAAAAACTGGGAGATTTATCAACCAAGAAATTAATTAAAGTTCAGTTTGGCTTTCCATGTGGAAAATGGAATGATAAAGGAATAGGGATTGCTCAAGTGCGACCTTTTAATATAAATGAAAATGGAAATATTGATTTAACAGTTTTGAAATACATTGAGACAGATAATGATATAGGTAAGTATCTTCTTCAAAAGGAAGATATCATATTCAATAATACAAATAGTGAAGAATTAGTCGGCAAAACTGCATTCTGGAAAGATGGAAAAATTAAATATGTTCTTTCAAATCATATGACAATCATTAGAATTGTTGATAAAAGCAAATTAAATGCTTATTTTCTAGCAAAATATCTTCATAAAAGATGGAATGATGGTTTTTATAAAACAATTTGTAGAAGACACGTTAATCAATCAAGCATAAGTTTGGCAAGGTTAAATGATATTTCTCTCCCTCTTCCCCCTCTCCCTGTTCAACAAAAAATTGCTTCGATTCTTTCCGCCATTGATGCTAAAATCGAAGCGGAGGAGAACAAGAAGCAGGCGCTTGAGGAGCTGTTCAAAACGCTTTTGCATAATCTTATGACCGCAAAAATCAGGGTTAATCATCTGGAGATAAAAGTATGAGCACATTAGGAGGTGAAAAAAAATCGGTTCAGGAGCCCATCATTCAGTATGTGCAGGAACCGTCGGCAGAATACGCCGCACAAAACGGCGGCAGAGTGTTTCTTAAGCTCGGCTGGAAATATGTCAATCCCGACGAAGCCCTGCGCCTGCGAGGCGGAGAGACGGGCATGGTGTTCAGGGAGATTTTCGTCAGTCAGTTGCAGAAGCTCAATTCGGACTTTGCAGATCATCTTATGGCAGAGGATATCATCAAAAAGATTGAAACCGTGCCTGCCACCATCGAAGGGAATTTTACGGTATGGGAATATCTAAAGGGCTTGAAAACAGTGTTTGTCCCGTCCGAAAAGCGGGAACGCAACATTACCCTGCTCGATACCCGCAATATCGACCGCAACACCTTTCATGTAACGGACGAGTTCAGGTTTACCAATGGCAAGCGAACCATCCGGCAGGACATTGTCTTTCTCATTAACGGCATTCCCCTGCTGTTTATCGAAACCAAAGCCGCGACTAAGGTAGAAGGCATGAGCGAGGCGCTGGAACAGGTAAAACGCTACCATCGCGATTGTCCTGAACTTCTTGCTGTGCTGCAGGCGTATGCCATTACCCACATCTCAAAATATTACTACAGCGGCACCTGGAACACTTCCGAAAAGCTGCTCTTCAATTGGAAGGAAGAGGCAGGAGGAAATTTTGAACAGCTCGTCAAAACGTTTTTCGACCGGGAGCGGATAGTAAAGCTGATTGCCGATTTTATCCTCTTTACCCGTCAGGACGATGAGCTAAAAAAGGTGGTGCTGCGGCCACACCAGATGAATGCCATCGATAAGATAGTAGAAAGAGCGCAGGACCCGGCAAAACATCGGGGGCTTGTCTGGCATACGCAGGGCTCCGGCAAAACCTACACGATGATTGTTGCTGCACAGAAGATTATCCAGAATCCACTTTTTGAAAATCCAACCGTTATTATGCTGGTGGACCGAAACGAACTCGAAAGCCAGCTATTTGCAAATATTACGGCCCTTGGAATTGGCAATGTTGAGGTCACAGAGAGCAAGGAGCACCTGCGGGAACTGCTTTCAAGAGACAGACGCGGCCTCATTGTTACCATGATTCACAAGTTTGAGGGGATACGGGCAAACGTCAACACGCGCAAGAATATTTTTGTATTGGTGGACGAAGCGCACAGAACCACCGGCGGAAAATTGGGCAATTACCTGATGGGAGCCATTCCCAATGCCACTTATGTTGGATTTACCGGCACACCTATCGACAAAACACAATACGGCGAAGGAACTTTTATCACTTTCGGCAAAGACGATCCGCCACATGGTTATCTGGATAAATACAGTATTGCAGAATCCATCGCCGACGGAACTACCGTACCTTTATATTACACACTGGCTCCCAACGAATTGCGAGTAGAAAAGGAAGTGCTCGAAAAGGAATTTCTGGATTTGAAAGAAGCGGAAGGAATGAGCGATGTGGAAGAACTCAACAAAGTGCTGGAACGAGCTGTTACATTGAGAAATATGCTCAAAAACAAGGAACGCGTGGAAAAAGTGGTTCTATACGTAGCAAATCATTTTCTGAACACAGTGGAACCTATGGGTTACAAAGCTTTTCTGGTGGGAGTGGACAGAGAAGCCTGCGCCCTATACAAGCAGGAAATGGACAAGTATTTACCCACAGATTATTCGCAAGTGGTATACAGTCCGTTTTACAACGACCCCGAAGAACTGGCAAAATATCACCTTCCCGATATCGAAGAGAAAAGAATCAGAAAAGCTTTCCGCAAACCAAACGAACTTCCCAAAATTTTGATTGTAACCGAAAAACTGCTCACCGGTTTCGATGCACCCATTCTCTATTGCATGTATCTGGACAAGCCCATGCGCGACCACGTATTGCTGCAGGCTATTGCCCGCGTCAATCGTCCTTATGAAGATGAAGAAGGGAGAAAAAAAGTGTCGGGGTTCGTACTCGATTTTGTTGGCATTTTCGATAATCTGGAAAAAGCCCTTGCATTCGATTCACAAGATATTGCCGGC
>MWFC01000057.1 GCA_002071415.1 Bacteroidetes bacterium ADurb.Bin012 | reverse complement strand
CTTAATCCTGCAATCCCAGAACCAATCACTAAAAAATCAGTATGTACACGCATGATGATATTTTTCGCAAATTTAATCTGTTACGCTTGAATAGGGTTTATTTTTTAATAACCAGATACATTGAAGTCCGCTATTCCTCGTTGAGCACTGCAAACTTGATAACTAACAACTGACAGCCTATAAAAAACAAATTATAAATTACAAATTCTAATCACCAATCACCATCCACCTTGTCTCCTCGTCTCCACGTCTCCTGGTTTCCTTGTGGCAGTCTCCCAGTCTCGTTGTCCCTTCGTCTCCATTCACCATCCACTAATTCCCATCATTTCACGACAATTTCATCCACAAAAATGAAGGTTTTGTCGCCTGCGCCGGGGTGCCATGAAGGAATAGTTCCTAAATTGATGGCTCTTACCTTGATATAGCGTCCGCTGCGATTTATAGTGATTCCAAGATCCTTCACCTGTTTCCGATAATCGTCGGTGGCAATATTTGGAGCAACTTCGCCAATCTTCTGGAAATTCTTCCCATCATCAGAAAGAAAAAACTCGACCTTCGAGGGCATCCAGATCCATGAACCTGCGTCTTGTAAACATCCAAGGGCACAATGATGTATGGTTTTTTTGCTGCCCATGTCCACAATGGCTTCGAAATCCGTTCCTTGATAACCTTGCCAGCCGCCTAAACGCCAGTTATCGGGTCCGCGTAAGCCATCAATCAAGGCATCAGGCCCGCCTGCAGAATAATTGGGATGATAATTCGATAACAGCCGTATTTTTAAATTCGTATCTATTTTTACGAATTCAGCCATGGCTGGATAACTGAATCCCATTTCGGGATGCAAGGCAATGGCTATTACCTGAGCCGATTCAGTCAGTTGTATAGGTTGGCTGTAAACCAATGAGGTCTTATCAGGCATTGTTCCATCGAGGGTATAATAAATTTCACTCCCTGCGATGGGAGCTCCCATACTTATTTGAATGCTTCGGCGGATTCTTTTGTCGGGCGAATTAATGTAAGGCATAGGCAAAAGAAGATGATCCTGTATGATTGATTTGGGACGGCTTTCGGGCGGATTACCCCAGGTTTCGTTGGGATGTTTTCCCATTTTGAAATGTAAATGGCTTCCGGATTTTATATCTTGGTGCCGGATAAAGGATTTATCGTAGGACTGACCATTCAGGAGTACTTTCTGCACGTAGAAAGATTTTGGAGAAGGGTGATCGGTTGTAATGGTGAAGGTTTTCCCATTTTCAAACTGGACTTCCATTTCCTTGAACCAAGGTGTTCCCAATACATAAATGTCGCTGCCGGGAGTGACGGGATAAAATCCCATAGCACTCAATATAAGCCATGCCGACATTTGGCCGCAATCTTCGTTGCCAATCAAACCATCGGGAGCGTTGGTATAGAAATCATCCATAATTTGTCTGACTTTTTCTTGAGTTTTCCAAGGTTGACCGGCATAGGAAAAGAGATAGGCCACGTGATGGCTGGGTTCGTTACCGTGGGCATATTGTCCGATTAATCCACTGATATCTTTCATATCGCGGCCTGAAACTTTCTGGCTTGTGTTGAAAAGCTCGTCCAGTTTGGTTAGATATGCCACGTCACTTCCCATAAGGGCAATATGGCCATTCACATCTTGAGGAATGTGAAAATTATATTGCCAGGCATTGGCTTCGGTATAATTCCAATCCACTTTCGTAGCGTCGAAGGGAGTAAGCCAACCACCGTTTATTTTAGGTCGGATGAAACCTGTAGAAGGATCATAGAGATTCTTATAGAACTGTGCTCTTTTAATAAATTCAGAATAGACCGTATCATTTCCTAAGTCTTTTGCTATTTGAGCAATACACCAGTCATCGTAAGCATATTCAAGCGTTTTGGAGACAGATTCATGTTCTTTATCTCCTAGCAGGCATCCCATGCGACGATAGATATCCATACCAAAACGATCGGAATTAACGCTTCGAATCATGGCTTCCAAGGCACGATCAGGGTCGAAGCCTCTAATGCCTTTTACCCATGCATCAGCAATTACCGGAATGGAATGATTGCCAATCATGCACCATGTTTCGTTGCCCGCAAGTTCCCAAACCGGCAAGGCACCGCTTTTATCGAAATGATTTAGCATAGTTCGAATGTAATTGACCGTGCGGCCCGAGTCTATTATCGTCATGAGTGGATGCCATGCCCTGTATGTATCCCAAAGTGAAAATACCGTATAATTATCGAAATCGTCAGCCGTATCAACCTTTCGATCTATTCCACGATAACGACGATCGACATCCATGAAGATGTTGGGCTGAAGCATAGCATGGTAAAGTGCAGTATAAAAAATCGTCAGTTGGTTTTTCGTTCCCCCTTTCATCTTGATTTTGGCGAGTTCCTTATTCCAGATTTCGTAGGCCTGGTTTTTGGTTTCTTCGAAGCCCCATGCAGGAAGTTCATTTTTCAGGTTGTTATAAGCACCTTCGGCATCTACAGGTGAAAGAGCCACTTTCACCTCGATGACGGAGGTATCCTGGGTATCGAAACCCACATAAGCCTTTATGTTGGTTCCTTCTGCTTTGAGAATTCCTTCATGCAGTGAATCGTTGATGGCAATACCTTTCCTCACGAAAGGACGCGAAAATTCCATATAAAAATACCAAATCATATCCTGAGCCCAATTCGATGATCTTCTCAATCCTCTAATTTGACGGTCGCCAACAAATTCTATCCATGAATCTACTACTTTGTCGCGATGTTGCAAATCGATGATGATTTGTGCCTGAGGCGTAGGAGGGAAGGTATATCTGTGATAACCCACTCGGGGGGTAGCAGTTAACTCAGCCCATACACCCGGTTTTTCGAGGAAGACCTTGTAATATCCCGGGCAGGCCGATTCTTTTTCCTTGAGAAATGGTGACGAATATTCAGAATTCGAAAACACGGGTTTCCCAACTACTGGCATGAGCAGAATATCGCCATAATCGGAACAGCCGGTACCACTGAGGGCAGTATGTGCAAAACCATACAATATGCTGTCCGAATAATGATATCCCGAACAACCATCCCATCCTTCGAGACGGGTTTGAGGGCTAAGTTGCACCATTCCAAAAGGAAGCGTAGCACCCGGATAAGTATGCCCGTGGCCTGCAGTTCCTATGAAAGGATCTACCCATCGGGCGGGTTCTTCTCCGGATGAGAATTCTCTGTGGCATCCCATAATCATGAACATTATGGGAATGAGCCAAACGACAAAAAATCTACTTGTTTTCATGTCTATTCAAATTAATTCGATAAAGTTCATTGAGTGTAAAAAAGCTGAATTGGCGCTGGAATTCTTGTTCCGGCAGGCTGGTTCTGCAAAATATTTCCACGTTTTGGCCTGGCCATACATGAATGAAATTGTCAGAAAATTCGGCCGGAGATTCTTTCAGATAAAACTGTATGAATGCAATAAAGACATCACTTTTCACGGAAATGATATAACCATCGTTTTCCCTGCGAATCGATGTTAGTAAATGTGCTTCGGGAAGGTTTTGCTGGCTTAATAAACCTGGCAAGCAATATGCCTTTCGAATGATAGAATCGTCAAAACGTAAAGTGGCTACAAATAAATAATCTCCTACTTGTTGAAATTCGTTCAATGGTACAGAATAAACACAAGACGAAGAATTTGCGGAAACATTTACTTCGGCTTGCAAAATTGGAACAAGCTTTCCCGTGTAATATCTCATTTCGAAAGTCAATGTACCTTTAATATCTTTCGGTAAATCGGAGAATAGGAAGATTTTCACTTCCTGTTCATGGATGAAAGTTTCAATAGCAATTGGGTCGAAAAGCTGGCGTGTTTTATAAAACAGGGCTTTTCGATTGCCTTGAAAATCCATGGATGACCACGAAACTACCGGCCAGCAGTCGTTAAGCTGCCAAAAAAGCGAACCCATGCAATGCGGGCGTGAGGCTCTTTGGGCAGCCAATCCCAGTCCTATACCTTTAGCCTGAACAAGTTGGGTTGTATAGATATATTCTTCTAATGTTTGAGGCGAAAAACCCTCACGTTCGAGATAAACCGATAGGATTTCGAATCCTAATGAACATTTTTGATGACAACGCAATTGTGGAGAAAACAAAGAATCAGCCTCGGGAGGTTGAACTTTTCTGATGGTAGATATTTCGGGCATAGATTGAAAACCAAACTCACTCATAAAACGAGGAATTTTCTGCAATAGAATTTCGAAAGGTTGCTGGCCCCACCAAACGCCCCAATAATGGGAATCACCCGATACCATGCTTTGCGAACGACCCCAGCCAAATCTCGGAGAAGATGGAATATAGGACGTTCCAGGGTCGTACTGATGAACCACAGCAGGTAATAAGCGATGAAATAAATTGAGATAATGACTCCAGACAGCATCTCGAAGTTTGCTATTTTGGTATTGGTTTCGCCAGCCCCAATTATGCCAGGCTTCGTCTATTTCATTGTTTCCACACCATAGAGCCAGGCAAGGATGATTTCGAAGCCGTCTTACCTGCTCGATGGCTTCTTGTCTTACATTTTGAAAAAATTCTTCATCGCCAGGATACATCGCACAGGCAAACATAAAGTCCTGCCAGATAAGAATACCCATCTCGTCGGCAAGAGAATAAAATTCATCTCTTTCGTAAACTCCTCCACCCCAAACTCTTAACATGTTCATGTTAGCTTCTTTTGCATTACGCAATAATCTTTCATAATCAGAATTTGTAGTTTCGGTAAGAAAACTATGCGATGGAATGTAATTGGCACCTTTCATAAATACAGGAACGCCATTCAGTTTGAAATAGAACGAAGTCCCTATGCTGTCAGGCTGTAGAACAAGCTGAATGTTCCGAATCCCAACCCGAATATTTTTATGAAACCATTCTTTCTTCTCTGTTTTCAAAGAAAGTTCGAATTCATACAAATAGGGCTTACCTAATCCATTACACCACCAAAGCTGTGGATGAACGACCGGAAAATCGAATTCGAATGAATGGCTGCCTTTTTCTATGTTCAAGTCCTTATTCGAAATCAAATTTCCATGAAAGTAAAGTTCGAATTTGGTTGAGATTTCTTTGTCGAAATGAGAAAAGACGGTTATTTCACATTTTAGCAAAGCAGTGTCGTGAACAATAGATTGAGTAGTTATAGAGGCATCTTCTACTTTTATTCCGTTGTAGGCCACCAAATAAACTGGTTTCCAAATTCCACAGGTGATGAATGTAGGGCCCCAATCCCATCCGAAATGATAAGCTGCCTTACGACTCAAATTCCAGCGGCCGCCTGGCAGAGGATAGCCTAAAGCAGCAGAATCGGCGAGGAATCGGTTTAAGGCCGAAAAAAACCTAACTTCTAAAAAATTTCCTCCAATTTCTACAAACGGTTCAATATCCACCCGCCATTCCCTGAACATGTTGTTGGCCTCGAGAATGTTATGCCCATTCAGAATAACCTCGGCAAAACAGTCCAAACCTTCGAAAACAAGCTCAAGATTTTGAAATGAGAAGTCATTTTCATTGAGATAGAAATGCGTATGATAACTCCAGTCAGTCTGGCCAATCCATTGTAATTCCTTCTCGTTACAGGCAAAGAAAGGATCGGGAATCAAACCGTCACGGTAAAGGTCGGTATGAATGGTTCCAGGTACTCGCGCCAAATATCTTGCACTGCTATTAGTCTTTGAAAATTCCCATTTCAAATTGCATAAATCTGTTTTCTTAGATTCGAAACCTGATGCATGGCACGACAACCCCCACAGAACCTGCAGAGTAAGAAAGAAAAAATATCTTTTTAGAAAAATAGAATCCATAGAATAAATCTTTCAAAGTTCTAAGAGCAAGTCAGGGAATATGTAGCCACTTCAGGAATATGTTTTATAAAGAGGCGTTTTAATAAGATGTCATTTGTAATATTTCGAGATTGTGTTATTTTTAATTTACATAAGGATGAGGAGTTGGGCGTGAGATGGCAAGAATCAACACATAAAGAATACAGGCAGCAGGAACGATGAAACCTAACATTACGTTTATATCGGCCACAGCGCCAGTGATGGGAGGTATAAGTGCACCACCCACGATAGCCATAACCATCAATCCGCTCAATTCGTTAGCTCTTTGCGGAATAGCATCTACAGTAATTGAAAAGATGAGAGGGAAAATATTGGCAAAGCCCAATCCGACCAGAAAAATTCCACAAAATGCAACTGACTTGCTGCCGAAGAATAACATCGTCATTCCCGCAATCGACAATAAGGCAGTGATGAGGAGAAAACGACGGTTCGAGAGGATTCTCAGGATAAATGATCCCAGCAAGCGTCCAAGGAAAATTGGTAGGAAAAATAATGCCCATGCCAGCCAGAGTCCGAGAGTTTTTATGCCATATACCTTGTCCATTAGAATAGGAATCTGGGCGCTCATCGAGACTTCAGCTCCTACATACAGAAAAATTCCCAGTACCATGAGGGCTACGAAAGGATTTTTCAGCAGAGAGAAAGTAGAAGAAAAATTCGCCGACGAAGCCGATTCGTATCGGCATTCTTCGATAGGAACAGCATTAATCCAAAGCCAAGTAATCAAAACAATAAAAGCATAAACAGGGAAGAGCAGTGTCCAATCGAGGCCAAACCAGATAGACACTGCCGGAGGAAGCAGAAATCCCAAAGATGAACCAATGGCCTTGATGGATTGAGCGAGGGAAAGATTGCTCGAATAACGTCCTTGTGGCGAAACATCGCGCATGATGGGATTTCCCGAAACCTGCAGCATGGTAGCCCCTGCACCCAAAAGAAAGATCGACACAAATAACATGATCAACTTCAGTTGCCCGGAATCTTGCATTTGGGGGGTCTTTCCGTACATCCCGAACAAGATAGGCAGCATAAGCCCAATGAAAGCCACAAGCAACCCCCTCGACAAAACGAATTTCTTCCCTTTCTTATCTTGAATGATTCCCAACGGAAGCGACAACAGGCCAAACATGATGAACCCGCTTGTCGTCATGAGAGAAGCAACAAAATTTGAAACCTCAAAAGAATTCTTCACCAGAGAAACCAGAGGCCCGACTACATCGCCAAAGCCCATGGCCAGAAAAGCCATAAACACAGGTAAGGTTTTATTCTTCAGCATTAGGTATTTTAGTTTTTGATGGATGATTCTCGAATAATGATATCTACGGGCAAATAAATGCTTTGCTCATGCGGCAGGATTTTCTCTTTCTGAATTTGACGAAGTAAAAGTTCGAAAGATTTTTCGCCAATGCGGTCAATAGGCTGTTCGATGGCCGAAATGGAAGGATGAGTGTAAGAAAAGTAAACCAGATCGTCGAAGCCGATGAGAGCCACCTCTTCGGGTATGCGAACAGACAACTTTCTGAGATATTTCAAGGTAGCAGAAGTAAGATTGTTGTTCAAGGTAAAAATAGCATCAGGAAGATGAGCCGACTGATAAATTCTTTGTATTCCTTCTTTCACGGCTTGGTCGATTTGATGAAAAGGAGCCCGGATATGCCATTCTTCGGGTATTTTAATGCCCATCTCATTCAGAGCCGACTCGAATCCTTTAAGTCGCTCATTGATGGTCGAAATATGTTCGGGTGTAATGCTGATGACACAAAAATTCCGCATTCCTTGAGAGATCAAATGCCGGGCTGCCATACGAGCTCCTCCGAAATTATCTACCGAAACATTGGGCGAATGCATCTCGGTAAATATACGATCGATAAGAACATGAGGATAATTCTCGTCTGCTAACTTATTGAAGAATGAACCATCTTCCTGTGATGATGAGACAATTAAACCATCTATTTTGCGGCTTCTCAGCATCCTAATCTGCTCGAGCTCTTTGCTAATGTCTTCGTCTGTACTGCAAATCACTACAGTATAACCATTCAACCATGCGTAATCCTCAATGCGACGGGCTAATCTCGAATAAAATAGATTGGAAATATCGGAAACGATCAATCCAATGGTTTTGGTTTTTCCTGTTCGAAAACCCTGAGCCAATTCATCGGGGTGATAATTTAGCTCCTTTATCTTTTCCCGCACTCGTTGCTGAGTCTCGGCACTTATGCCATGCTCGTCGGCTTTATTGTTGATGACCAGCGAGACTAAAGTCTTAGATACACCCAGACTTTTTGCAATTTCTGCCAGTGAGATTTTTTTAGCCATAAACTTTATCTCCGAATGCAAATGTAAAAAATTTTAACTAAAACGTTTTAGCTAATAACAAGAAAAAATTATCAATATCATCAATCAAATAAAGTAATTCAATCCGAACGTTAGATACGCTTTTATATTCAATGCATTCTATTGGATGAAATAAGAAGGAATCATTACAGAATCTCCACTTCACTGATGAAAATCCATGCGGGTTGGCCTTCACCCGCATGACCAAGAGGGCATGTACCGCGATTTTTCATTTTCAGCCTGACGAAACGAACATTTTCGCGCAAATTCTCGAAGCCAAATAATTGAATTGCAGGCACAGGTTCTTGCCATGAATGCTCGTTCATTTTTTCTCCCACGGATTTCCATTCCTTTCCATCCTTCGAAAGTTCACATATTGCCTTTTCGGGAAAGAATATCCATGAGCCCGAAGCCTGAAGAGCATCTACCTTAATGGAACGGATTTTCGTCGGTTTGCCCAGATCGATGATTATTATGGCATCGTCACCCAGAAATCCTTTCCAGTTGCCATCCCGGTAATTTGTGCTTCCCCAAACGCCATCTCCCAAATTTCCGTTGTAACGCGAGGCACTTGGAATCTGAAACGTCATCTTTGCTCCGAAAGCCTTATGCAGACTGAATTTTTTAGCGATGATAGCTCCCATGCATTTTCCACCATGAAAGACACCTGCCTTCACCGTAGCCGATTCACAAAGAGCAAATGGGCCCGTATAAACCGGCGAGCTGTCCGTTGGATCTTTTCCATTGGTGGTATAATGGATTTCGCCGTATGGGGCTTCCGTTTCTATGGATATTTCCACGCAACGTCTCACACTGTCAGGCTGGCTGATGATTCTTGCCTGAAATGCACTTCTTGCATAATAAATTCCTAATTTATCGTAACACTTAAACTGATTTTCGAGTCGACGGCTGAAATCTTCCCAGTTACGAAGGTTATTGGGCGACCAAACCACTTCAGCCAAGGCGGCAAGGCGTGGAAAAATCATGTATTCGGCATGCTGAGGAGTACGAATATATTCTGTCCAGGTGTTGGCCTGAGCACCAAGAATATAATGGGATTCCTCCAGACTGAGTTCCTGAGGAACAGGTTCGTAACTATAAACTCTTTTCAGAGGGATATAGCCTCCAATGGACAGGGGTTCTACGGCAGGATCACCCTGATAATAATCGAAGTAGCAATGGCTTGCTGGAGTCATGATGGCATTGTGCTTCAGTCGAGCTGCCGCTATTCCACCTTCCTCACCTCTCCATGACATCACAACCACATTGGGAGCCAATCCTCCCTCTAAAATCTCATCCCAACCTATCATTATCCGTCCGTTAGCATTCAGGAATTTCTCTATGCATTGAACAAAATAACTCTGAAGCTCATCTACATTTTTCAGGTTCTCGGTTTGCATTCGTTGCTGGCACTTCGGGCATTTGTTCCATTCAGACTTGTCGGCTTCATCGCCACCAATATGAATGTAGATCGAAGGGAACATCTCCATTACTTCGGTAAGCACATCTCTTAGGAAAATAAAGGCAGAATCGTTTCCTGCGCAATAAATATGTGTAATTGGCCACACACTGCCTGAAGGAACACCCAAATTTTTGCCCGAGCATGAAAACTGCGGATAAGCCGCCAGAGCCGACATCACGTGGGCAGGCATTTCTATTTCAGGAATAATGGTGATATTGCGATCGGCAGCATACTTTACGATTTTTCTCACTTCGTCCTGAGTATAGAAGCCACCATACATCTCTTGTGTGGGTTGGCATTGTAACGGTCGAGCGTTCCAGTCCAAATCTTCCATGTCGGGACGCCATGCGCCAATGCTTGTAAGTTTGGGATATTTCTCGATTTCGAGCCTCCATCCTTGGTCATCTACCAAATGCCAGTGAAATACATTCATCTTGTGGAAAACCATTTCATCGAGCAAACGATAGATAAAATCTGCAGGCATGAAGTGTCGAGCTACGTCGAGATGAAGTCCTCTGTAACGAAATCGTGGATAATCAATAATGATGCAGGCAGGCAATACCTGCGAAGGATTCGCACTCATGAGCTGATTTAAGGTTTGAATGGCATAAATAAGGCCAGCCTGAGTATTGGAACGTAGAAACACATTTTGTGAAGTAATTTCGATGCCATAGCCTTCAGTACTTAATTCTTTTTCGGCGGGTTGTATAATTTGCAATACAAAATTTCCTTCCAGCTTTTCGTGTTTAATCTGTTGTATTTCACCATCCCAACCCGACCAGAATTTCCATTGCTGGCGGGCATACTGGGCAAGCTGCATGAGCGATTCATCCATGTACATAATTTTAGTTTCAGGGCCAAATCGAAATTCTCCGGATTTCATTTCTATTTTCACAGGTTGTGGAATTATCGAAATCACGGTTTGAGAGAATACGGCAATGGAAACTGTAAAAGTGAAGAAGAAAAGAAGACAATTTTTTTTCATAAGGCTTTAAGTTTTATTGAAGTCGTATCGACATAAACCGATAAGATAATGAGGTTCATTTTTGACAGTTTATCAGAATAAATGAAAATTTGGATATCATCGAAAGGCGCATTTTTATTATTTAGGAAAATGTGCAAAATACGGAAATAAAACATTACAATAAATTTTTAACACGAAAAAAATTATAATTTTAAAGTTAAGCCAAAGTTTTTTCAAATTAATAGAAAAAGATATTGGAGAGAGAGAGCTTGAGAAAACCAGAGTTGTTAATCTTCATGATCGAGCTTCGAAGCAAGTATTTTATGATCAAATGTAGCAATTTTTGCCAACAACCATTCATTTCCTCAGTCAAAAGGCTGTGAAGTGTATTTTTTAATTGATGATGTCCATTGATTTAAAAAAATCATTTGCTTATCATTAATCTAAATATGGTTAACCACAGAGGGCGATATAGTGAATATCTCAGAGTAGGTTGATTCCTCTTGAAAAGGAAATGGAAGCAGATTATTTTGTAATTTTAAAATGATATTTGAGGTTAATCTGGAGCTTTTTCAAAAGATATAAAAGATGGGATTAGTATTTTATAATTGCAAGCGGCGTTGAAAAGCAACTTCAGAACATGTTCGTAAATAGAATTAAAAAAAGAAAACTTACGGGAAAATTTATCATTAAAATTGTTCTTTGAAATAAAAGTTCATTAAGGGGTCACCATCTCCGATTGAGGGGGTCAATAGGACTGAAATATCTATTATTTATTTAAAATTCCAATTTATTAGTGGTAAAGATCTTTTTTCATTCCTATTCCAAAGGCCTACTTGCACTCCCTTTAATTTAACGGTACGATTAATAAATCCAATTTGAATACCATTCATAACCAGGGTACTATTAAATATGCCGATCGAAAGGCCATTAATTTCATAGTAAAGGTTCCATAACAAATTAATTGACACTCCATTAATATTCTTGCCTAAACTCATCCATCCAGATATAGAAACGCCATTAACTTGATCCGTAAAAGTGCCCAATAAGGATAAAATTAAACCATTGTGAATTGCTCTTTTAAATGAGGTATCTTTTTTGATAAATTCATCATCAATTATTTTATTTTTGTATACTTGCTTAAATGGTGAGTTAAAGATATAAAATGTTTGTAAAATACCTTGGCCGGGTATTTGAATATTAAGTCCATGTGAATATTTAGTATATGGTTTGTCACAAATTACTTCTGAACCAAATGGTCCTATTGCAATTCCAAATATATTATTTGCTTTTGAGGGAATAAATCCAATAACATATTTGTTCAGACTTTTATTCAGAACCGGATTTTTTATTTCTTCTTGACCTATGCATTTAATGATCATCATACATGCAATAATAGTACTTAAAATACATTTCATAATAATTCTTTTTAAATTAAGGTGGGGAGTTCCCTACCTTAAAATTATTTTGAGCCAACTTTAATATGAAAAAACATTTACAACTGTACTGCCATTTCTACCATGAGAAAAACTGACAGGGTAAACACCTTGCCTAACTAGAGTCTGTCCATACAGTCATCAAAATTTTCAGTAAAAGTATAAACTTCTTATGAAAGTTTACCTTTTTGAAGTTATTCTTGGTCAATTTTATAATTTTTCAGTCTAAAATTAAGAACTTCTTTTCAAACTCCTCTAAAAATTAAGTATTTTTTATTATTTTAAACATGAATATCCTTTATCAGAAATTTTATTTGCTGATTATCAATTGATTCTATGAAATCGAATTGTTCTTCTATACAGCCATACTGTATGAGGACTTGGCTCTTACATTAACCTCCTCTATTTCCTCCTTGAGTATCCTCTTTATAAAATATACTGATATAACTCCGATATTGTATGCTATTACACTCCAAAATACGTGTTATACAAAGCGATTTCATCCCAATCACCTTGTTTACCTCATGAATAACCTTTTCAAAAATTATTAACTCAT
>MWFC01000056.1 GCA_002071415.1 Bacteroidetes bacterium ADurb.Bin012 | reverse complement strand
TTTTCCCTTGCGTCACCCATTCGGGTGATGCAAAAATCACAAATATCTCATTGTGTGATTGTTGTAAAAATGTCTCTTAAAATGTGTCGAAGTCAGGAGGTGCTTTCGATTCTCCTTCACCGGGATATAATTACATGCACGAAGATTATGTAAAGCTCAAAATGATGAATTTAATGCTTCACAAGGAAGCCGCTCGTCCGGTACTCGATCATGTCATTAAATAACAGTTCCCCCTATCCAAGTATCAATGCTTTAATATTTTAACCGTTTTCGGACTAATTATGGTGAATGCCGAGGGGGGAACGGAGAATGGTGGATGGTGGATGGTGGATAGTGGATGGTGATTGGTAATTAGAATTTGGAATTTGCTTGTAATTTGGGATTTACTGGTTGTCAGTTGTTCATTGTTCGTTGGAGTTTGTTCGTAATTTGTAATTTGGAGTTTGTAATTTGGTAAGTTGTTCGTTGTTTGTTATTTGTTGTAATTTGTCCTTAACCTTCGTAAATTTGCTGATGAATATGAATGATATGGAAAAGCATCATCTGTACATTATAAGTGCATTTATACTGATTTGTGTCTTTTCGTCTTGCAGACATTCTAACACAATAAATGAATCGGCAATAGCCGTGAGCATTTTGCCACAGAAATATTTTGTAGAGCAAATAGCGGGGAATGATTTCGACATTCAAGTTCTGATAGAGCCAGGTGCCAGCCACGAGATGTATGATCCCACTCCGGCTCAGTTAGCCCGTATGGCCAGTACTTTAATTTGGTTCAAGAATGGTTTTTTAGGTTTTGAAATTCAATACGAAGATAAATTTCGAGAACTAAATCCAAAATTGAAAGTCGTCGATCTGTCCAAAGGAGTACAATATATTGTCGAAAATTATGGAGAAGAAAGTCATGAAACAGAATCTTCCATCGAAGAGCATCGAGGTGTAGATCCCCATTACTGGTTATCGGTAAGTGGTGCAAGAATAATAGCTCAAAACATTTACGAAGAGCTCATAAGGGATCATCCCGATAACCATGAGGAGTATAATAAAAATCTTCAGAATTTTCAGCAGCGTTTAGATTCGCTGGAGGCTTACATACATCAGCGGCTCGATAGTGTTTCACAACACAGCTTCATGATTTTTCATCCTTCTTTAACTTATCTGGCCAGAGATTTTAATATCCAACAAATTGCTATTGAAGAACGCGGAAATTCTCCTTCGACCAGAAGAATGAAGGAAATCGTAGAATTAGCCCGCAGCAAGGGCATCACTATGATACTCTATCAAAGTCAGTTCGATTCGGGAAATGCTGCAACCATAGCCAAAGAAATTGGCGGTACAGCAGTTCCTTTCGATCCTATGGCATACGACTGGTATCAGAATATGATCAAATTGACCGACTTGCTTTATCAAGGTTTGAACCCATCTAATAAAAAATGATACAATTACGATTAATTCAGGAAAAATCAATTCATTGAAATAAAACGCCTATAAATTTTGACAAGAAATAAGTTAATAGAAATTAGCGACCTGAGCGCAGGATATTATGGCAAACCAGTGATTTATCATATTCACCTAACGGTTTATGAAGGTGATTTTATTGGTATAATTGGCCCAAATGGGGGTGGGAAAACTACTTTTATAAAAACAATTGCAGGCATCATAAAACCTTTGAGTGGGATGCTCATATTTTACAGTCCTGAAGGGCAAGCGATAGAAAAACCCAAATTGGGTTATCTGCCACAAGTGAATACTTTCGACAAGTCGTTTCCCATATCGGTAGAAGAAGTCGTTCTTACGGGTTTATTGTCGGCTAAAGGAAGATTGCGCCGTTTTAGAGCAAATGATAAGGAGGCTGTACATGAAGTTCTGGAAAGATTAAAGATAAGTCATTTGGCGTCGAAACCTATTGGAGAATTATCAGGTGGCCAGATGCAGCGTGTATTTTTAGCCAGAGCCATCGTTTCGCAACCTTGGATTTTACTTCTCGACGAGCCTTCCACTTATGCCGATAATCGATTCGAAGCCGAGCTGTATGAGTTATTAGTTCAGCTCAACGAAAAGATGACTATTCTTATGGTCTCCCATGATCTGGGAATGATTCCATCCTATATAAAATCGATAGCTTGTGTAAACGGAACGCTGCATTATCACCCAACTCCTGAAATTACACCCGAGATTTTGAGAGTTTACAATTGTCCTATCGAATTGATTGCCCATGGGATTGTTCCGCACAGGGTTCTATCCACACATCAGGAAAATTCTTCTACAAATGAATCTCATTGAACCTTTTGGGTACGTATTTTTTCAACATGCACTTTTAGCCTCGGTCTTTTCGGCCATCATCTGTGGTTTTATAGGAGCTTACATAGTTTCACGCCGTATGGTTTTCATCAGTGGAGGCATCACACATGCCTCGTTTGGTGGAATGGGTTTGGCCTATTTCTTTGGTTTTAATTATCTGCTTGGGGCGGCTGTTTTTGCACTCGTTTCTGCTTTGGTTGTTGAATATCTGTCCAAACGAACTGAGGTAAGAGAAGATTCGGCCATTGGCATGTTATGGTCGTTGGGAATGGCCATAGGAATTATTTTTACGTTTCTTTCGCCCGGTTATGCTCCCAATCTGATGTCGGGTCTGTTTGGAAGCATTCTTGCGGTAAGCAATACCGAGCTTTGGCTGATGGCTGTGCTCGCCATCATTATTATTTTGTTTTTTATACAGTTTTTCCCAGCAATACTAGCCGTGGCCTTTGATATGGAATACGCCAGTACCCATCATATTCCTGTGAATTTCATCAATTATTCGCTCATTTCGCTGATTGCCCTGGCTATTGTACTTAATATCAGAGTTTCTGGCATTATACTCGTTCTGGCTATGATGACCATTCCTCCTGTAACGGCCAATCTGCTGACTAAACGATTGAAACCCATGATTCTGTTATCCATAGCTTTAGGACTCGCTGGAAACGTACTTGGCCTGATTTTCTCCTACCTGTTGAATCTTCCTTCGGGAGCAACTATTATTGTCACGCATATCCTGATTTTTGGAATCGTAAGGCTTTGTATTTCATTACGAGAAACCCACACAGCATAGAATTTCAAAAACTTGCTACCCGGATTTTTCTCCTGCTCATTGAATTTCTGTAAAGACCTTAGAATTTTTTACTTATTCAATGTGGTTAAAAAGTCAAATCAATGATAATTATTTCAAGAAGGCTTACCTGTCAAGTATTTCAGAGATGAGACAAAAAACCCTCGAAAATCCTCGGGGATTTTGCGGTCTGGACGGGACTCGAACCCGCGACCTCCGCCGTGACAGGGCGGCATTCTAACCAACTGAACTACCAGACCTTGAAAGATTATATCAATACCTTGGGCTTGCAAAAGTAATACTTCTATCGGAATTGCCAATAATTTCGGTAAAATTTTATCGAAATTCTTCATTTCGCTTCTCCATGGTCAAAGCATCGAGCCAGGGTTATAGCCAGGTTGCAGGTTATACTGAGGTTGACCTTCTCCAAACCAAAGCGTGGTACTATTCCAACTCCTTACTGCTTTTTCGTTTTTTCGGGCGGGTTGCCACCGTAATAGCTTCATCACTCTGATGGCCTCCTCTGTACATCCCATCCCCAGATATTCCCTTACGATAAAATTACTCGAACTTCCATCGGATTCGACAATAAAACTCAAAACTACCTTTCCCGATATTCCCATACGCTTTGCTGCATCGGGAGTATGAATGTTTTTTTCTATAAAATCGGCAAATGTAGCTCCTTCCGGCAAAACGGGCTTTGCCAGTTGGGTGAGGTTTCTGTAAGAAAAAATCTGCATGGAAGTGTCCCAATCGGCATCGGGCCTGTCCCACCCTCGATGTTTCACCCATTTAGAATATTTCTTTGGATGAAATTCAATCTCTAAAATATATTCTCCTTCAGTCGGTTTATTTCTTTCACGCGCTGGATTCCAAACTATTCCTCTTGCCAACCTCTTCCCTTCTCTTATAAGGTCTTTATCAGTCATTTCGATAGACCGGGATTTTATCAGATTCCCGTCGGCATCAATGACACAAAGCAATTCCACTTTCCCATACAAGCCCAACGAAAGAGCCTGTTCGGGATAAATCATTTGATTTTTAATGAATTCCCTTAATTCTGTTTTGCCCATCGCTGGCATGGCTTGCTGCGCAAATAAAAACTTGCCCCAAACAAAAAAAAGGCTTGTCAGTAAACTTAACCACCGAAATGATTTCATTTTTATTTAATTTTACCTCTTACAATATTAGTCAATTTTTGTGATGGGAATAAATATTATCGATATATTTTTAACAGGCCTTGGTGTGCTGATTGGCGTTTTAGTTACGGGATTTTATTTCATCCGCAAACAAAAGAAGTTAAGAGAAGGTTTTATCGAAAAGCAAAAGGAGGAGGCGCGTTTACAATCCGAACTCGATATAAGAAATCGTTGGTATGAAGAAATTAAGCAGGAGTATGAAAAACGAATGCAATCTCTTTCGGCTGAATTGGATTCATCCCGAATTGAGGCAAGCAATCTGAAGCAAAACTTGGTGAGTTTACAGGAGAAGAATGCGTATTTAACACAAATGAAGGATGAAGCACAGGCTTTATATGAAAAGTTTAAAGCAGAATTTGAAGCACTGAATACGAAATTTTTAAAAGAAAACGCCGAAGCTCTTGGCGAAGAAAGCCGCAAAACGGTCAAGGAACTTTTGGACCCACTTAAAGAACGTTTGGAAACCTTTGATCGGAAGATTTCGGAAACCTCTGCCCTGCAAAGTGAAAAACAGGGAGAGCTGAAAGGAATTATCGAAAAACTCTTCGAGCAAAACAGAAATTTGAGTGAAGAAGCCGACCGACTGGCCAAGGCTATCAAAGGTGATGTAAAAAAATTGGGGAATTGGGGTGAACTGGTTTTAGAAAGGGTCCTGGAAATTTCGGGTCTCGAAAAAGAGAGAGAATATGTTATGCAATGGCAATCGTCCAATATAGAAGGCACTGCCTTACGGCCTGATGCCATTATCCTGCTTCCTGATAATAAACAAATTATTATAGATAGTAAAGTTTCGCTTTCTGCTTTCGATCAATATCTACGTGCCGAAACCGAGGATGAAGCATCCCTTCATGCCCAGAAACATGTTGTGGCCGTAAAAACACATATTCAGAACTTAAGCTCAAAACAATACCAAAATTTGAATGATTTGCATTCGACAGATTTTGTGTTGATGTTTATTCCCATCGAACCCGCTCTTGCACTGGCTCTCTCCACCGAGCCTGATCTCTATTCTTATGCTCTCGAAAAACATATTATTCTGGTAAGCCCCACCACCCTCTTAGCCACGCTAAGAACAGTGGAAATGATCTGGCGTCAAGAAAAACAACAAAAAAATATAAAAGAAATTATCCGCTTAGCCTCGAACATGTACGATAAACTTGCCTTATTGGTAAAGAAACTCGAAGAATTGGGCAGAAACATTCGGAAATCTTCCGACTTATACGATGATGTGATGCGAACTTTGAGAACTGGGAAGGGAAATTTAATGCAACAGGCTTTTAAAATGCAGGAATTAGGAACCCCAGTTACGAAAAAATTAAGTCCACCTAACGAAACGCTCTTGTTCGATGAAGAAGAAACGGAAAATTAAGGTAAGTGTAATTTCATCCATCTTGTTATTGATTTTGCAAGGATCGTGCACATCTTCCAAACTCTTACAAAACAACAACTTTGCTTCGGATATGCTGGCCGGGTCTATGAAGGCATTAACAGGTATACAGGTCTATGGTGCCAATCCAGATAGTATACACCTTTATCTCGAAATCGATCCATCTTTGTTGAAACCGCAAGCCTTACCTGATGGCTTAGAATTTCTTTCGCTCAGCCTTCGATGGATGATTTTTTCATCTTTCTCGGAAAAATCCATTATCGATTCTTCCACTTTTCGAACAGGCCCTCTGAGTCCCCATCAAAGTGAAAAACTCATATTCGAACATTCCTTGAAAGCGCCTCGAGGAAAATCCTATTATTTATGCTATAAACCTTCTTCCGATAGGTACAGAAATTGGAATATTATGTGGATTGACCGAACTAACGAGCAAAGTCATAATCATTTTCTCATCACCCTATCCGATAGCACTTTGATATTCCGTTCGGAAGAATTATTCGATAAACCCTTGTATATCTACCATTCCGTTCCTACAGATAATACAAATTTATTCCTCAGGAGGATAAATTTATGTTCATGCACTCCCTCTCCACCCTTTGCACTCAAAGTCGGCGCTTGCAAGATTCGGTTCGACTCGATAAAAACCATAAGAATTCATCACGGCAAATCGGAAGAATTCTTACTTGAAAATCCAGGGTTATATTTTATCCAGATAGACACCAATCTCATTGGAGCCGGCTCTTTCCTTGTATTAAATCCTGAGTTTCGACATTTGCTCATTAAAGCCTCGTCAAGATATATTACCGATAATGATGAATTTAGGGATATTTGGTTGGGGAATATTGGTTTGCTCGATTTTTGGGAAAACATTGCCGGAAGCACTCAAAGAACTATAGAACTCTCGAAACGATTTAGTTATGCCGTAAACCAGTCCAATCTTCTTTTTACGCGAGCCTTACCAGGTTGTCTCACCGACAGAGGCATGATCTACATCGTATTCGGTCCTCCCAATGCCATCTACGAGGATAATGAGCTCGAAACCTGGGTTTACAGAGAATTTCGGCAGAAAAGAGATCTCATCTTCAATTTCAAAAAAGAATGGATATTCCCCATTGGTCTGGAATATAGGCTCGATCGCAGGGCTGAATATACTCAGATATGGTACGAGGCCATCGAAAGATGGAGAAGATAAATTAAGTATTCACCTTTCGAGGTCTTTTTGCAATTTTGTGCCCGAAATAAATGAAACAAAGCTTTCATTTTTTGAATCGAATTCTATAAAATTTTTATCTAAAATACTTTATTCACTTGAAATCGAATGACAAGCAGATTATTTTTGGATTACAGCCTGTAAAGGAGGCCGTAAAGGCTGGTAAGGATTTCGAAAGGCTGTATATATACAAAGGGATGAACAAAGAGAATTTCTCGGAGTTGAAAATATTGTTGCAGCAATATCACATTGCCTATCAATTGGTTCCCATCGAAAAGCTCAACCGCATGGTACAGGGAAATCATCAGGGTGTAGTAGGGATAATTTCTCGAATCGTTTATCATCAGCTCGAAGATATAATTGCTGAGGTCTTTGAAAAGGGCCGTTCTCCTTTTATTGTAATCATCGACAGGGTTACCGATGTGAGGAATCTTGGTGCCATAGCCAGAACTGCCGAATGTGCTGGTGTAGATGCTCTTGTGGTTCCCTTGCATGAATCGGCCATGATACATGCTGAAGCCATCAGGACTTCTTCGGGTGCATTGGCACGCATTCCCATTTGTAGGGTAGATAATCTGAAATGGGCGGTAAATTATATGAAAGCAAGTGGTTTATCCATTATTTCCATCTCAGAAAAAGGGAATTGTTCCTTCTCGGAAATAAATTTTACCATACCGGTAGCCCTTATTTTAGGCAGTGAAGAAGACGGTATCAGCAATGCTTTGCTTCGCTTGTCGGATGAAATTTGTTTTGTTCCGATGATGGGAAAGATTGGCTCGTTGAATGTTTCCGTAGCAGGAGGTATTGCAATGTATGAAGTTGTGCGTCAACGAATAAATAAAAACCAATAGATGATGGAAAGGATAAAAAATTGGATTACACGGCATCCTTACGATGCATTGTTTATTCTGGTCATTTTGGCAGGAGCGGTATTGAGGCTATATGACTTTAGCTGCTGGTCGTTGAGTAATGATGAATTAAGTGCCTTGAATCGCCTGCGTTCCGACAGTTTCTCAGAGCTTATCCAGAATGGTGTCCGTCCTGATGGTCACCCGGCCTTTACACAGGTTTTTCTGTATTACTGGACGGCAATTTTTGGTTTGCAACCTTTCTGGGTACGACTACCCTTCGTTTTGGCAGGAATAGCTTCTATTTGGCTGGTTTATGCCATTGGCAAACAATGGTTCAATGCAGCTACCGGCCTATATGCATCTCTATTTATAGCCGTTTTGCCTTTCACGATTTTATACAGCCAGCTTGCACGGCCCTATAGCTTCGGCTTATTATTTACCTTGCTTACAGCTTATTTCTGGGGAAGATATTTTCTTCTTCACCACTATGGCTGGGGCACTCTGGCCGGTTTTGCACTTTCGGCTGCATTCGCCATGTACACCCATTATTTTAGCTTTATGATGGCCGGCCTCTTCATTTTAGCCGGATTTTTATTCATCTCCCGAGACAACGGGAAAGGTTTTCTCATTTCGATAGTAACTATCTTTTTACTTTATCTTCCATATCTGAACATCTTCTTGTTTCAATTATCGCTTGGCGGAGTGGGAGGAGCTCAGGGATGGCTAACCAAACCTAAATGGGACTGGATTTTTAATTTCTTCTACTATGCATTCGGACTTTCTGCTTTTCATCTGTTATTGTTACTGGCTTTTCTGACGATTTTTATGGTATGGTATGTAAAAAATACACACATCCGAAAAATCCAATGGGTTTTACTGGCTATATTCTTATTGCCGTATCTGATAGGTTTTGTTTATAGCATTCTTGTCAATCCGGTTTTGCAGTACAGCGGTCTTTTGTTTGCTTTCCCATTTCTTCTTTTGTTTTTATTCTCATTTTTCGATGACGATCGCCCTGTGGTTTCTTCTGTCTTCGTTTTAGTAGGTTTGATAGGAGGTTCATGGGTAGCACTGGATAAAACCGATGATTTCCGAAATTCACAATTTGCCGATTTCAAGGCCTGCACTTCGGTTTACATGGAATGGGAAAATAAATACCGGAAAGACAGCATTACCCTTACCGCATCCATCAATCATCCCTATTATCTCGAATATTATTTTCACAATGCGCATAAAAACCCTCCTCAAATTATTGTTCTGGAATCGAAACAAGGCCGTGAACTGGCTGATCTCGTACAAATATTAGAACAGAGCCGAACACCCTATTTTGCTTATTTTCGTTTAAAACCTGCACCCATCGAAATTCCAGATGTTATTGCAGGTACATATCCTGTGCTGCTCGATTACAGAGATTATTTCGGTCAAGCCGAAGCATTTCTTTTTGCAAAAGATACTTCCTTGAAAGGCATCCCCAAACCCAAGCCTATAAGTAATTTTTACTGTGATTTTGAAGGCGACGATGAGCTTTTCGGTGTTAGAATATCCAATCTCGATACTATCTGTTGCAGTGGAAAATATGCCATGCATCTGCGTCCTGAAATGGAATGGGGGCCAGGTATAAAAATTACGACCCGACAGGCTGAACTTCGCTCACCTTCAAGAGTAAGAATAAAAGTGGAAGTCCTAACAGATAGTACGCTCATCGATTCGCCCATTGTTCTTACACTTACCGATCAGTTTGACAAACAATACATTTGGCTTAGTGGTAAACTCGAAAACTTCTTAACCCCAGGTAAATGGGGCACAGCCTATTTTACTGCCGATTTGCCTCATCCTTATTCCTTGGGCGATGAACTGAAAATTTTTATCTGGAATAAAGACCATAGAAATCTATGGGTTGATAATTTTTCGATCGAATTTTATAAACTTGAAAAATGAATTAAAAAACAAACTAAACATGAAGAAATTATTTTTCATTTTTTGTGGATTTTTGGTTCTCACTTCTTTTTCGACGGATAAACCTGCATGGAAATTATTCGATAAATCGGGCAAGGAATGTAATTATCAAAATTTGTTGGATGAGGCATCGAAAGCCGACGTGGTATTGTTTGGCGAGTTGCATGATAATCCCATCAGCCATTGGCTTCAATATGAGCTGTTATCTGATTTGTACAGAATGAAAGGTGCTCAACTTGTTACTGGTGCCGAAATGTTCGAAACCGACAATCAGCTTCTGCTCGATGAATTGATAGCAGGGCAAATCAGCTTGAAGAATTTCGAGGCCGAAGCCAAATTGTGGCCAAATTATTCGACCGATTACAAACCCATGGTGGAATTTGCACTCGAACATCGAATACCATTCATTGGGACGAATATTCCCCGCAGGTATGCTGCTATGGTAAATCGAAAAGGATTCGAAGCACTCGATGGTTTAAGTAATCAGGCCAAAATGTTGATAGCTCCCTTACCTGTTCAATACGATTCTGCCTTGCCTGCCTATAAAGCTATGCTAAATATGGGAGGACATCTGGGAGCAAATCTTCCCAAAGCTCAAGCCATCAAAGATGCTACCATGGCATGGTCCATTCTGAAATATCTGCAAGCCGGTGAAATCTTCTTGCATTTAAATGGTGCTTACCACTCCGACAATTATGAAGGAATAGTGTGGTATCTTCGAAAGTATCGCCCGGGTCTGCATATCCTAACTATTACAACTATCGAACAAGCCAATATGGACAGCTTGCTGGAGGAAAATCTCGGCAAGGCCAATTTCACCATTTTAGTTCCCCAAACCATGACAAAAACGCATTAAAGCGCACTAAAATTCCATAATAGTGGATGTGGTTTAATGCTCAGGATGCGGGTTATGGGCCCTTTCAAAGTTGTATAGATATATGGCATAGCCAACTTATTTCAGACAAGCTTAAAAAAATTACTTTCCGTCTCTCATGAATATTTCGGAAGAAATACCCATGGCTTCGAGGATCAATTCAGGTATTTTTGTATTGTCAAAATAACCACCGAACTTTTCCTGATTTACACCTTTTGCTCTCACAGGAACCGGAATGCCACTATGCGACCATGTAGTCCATCCAATTCCAGCTTTTTGTGAAATCATCTTTACGGCAGTTACCGAAAGAGGCTCTTCATCACCATAGAGCAAATAAATGCCATCTTTCTCAGAAAAAGGTATTTTCCTTAGCATGCTTGTCTCAAAGGCCATTTTTAATTGAATACTGTCGAAACCCGTCAATGGAATATTTAATCCCAGATCTGTATATTTATTGAGAAGAGGGAAAATTTCCTCGAACTGACACCCATCCTTGCATTTTGTTTCCCGAAAGTCATTGATGTGCTTTTTTAAAACAGATTCCGAAACTTTCTGGCTGGATAAAAGATTAAAATTACTTTCATATTTCATTAATGCATTCCCCATGGCCATGCCGCCTGTTTCGTGATCGGCCGTAACCACGATAAGGGTTTCGTTGGGATGAAGTTTCATAAAATCGAGAGCAGCCCCAATGGCTTTATCTAAATCGATTACTTCTTTAATTGCAGTAGCAGCATCGTTGCTATGGCAAGCCCAGTCAATCAGTCCACCTTCCACCATCATAAAGAAACCTTCCGGATTATCGAGCAACTGAATACTTTTTTCGACAAACTGCGAAAGAGGCATATCCTGAGGAGTTTGATCGATTATAAATGGAACGGCTTTCCCCTCATCCAAACGATCGTTCAGGACTATAATCTTTCCAGGAAGTTCTTGCAGTGATAGAAAATCCTTCTGCCCTCGGATGATCTTATAGCCTTTTGTAACGGCAATATCGTATGCATCGGGTCTATCACCATTTTCACCTTTAGCATCCTTTATGCCTCCATATCCAAACAAATCGAAACCACTTTCGGGCAGTTGAAGGGCGATTGTATAATAATCGTTTCGATCAGGACGATGAGCATAAAAAACTGCGGGAGTTGCATGATTAATGCATACCGTAGTAATGATACCTACTTTCATTCCTTTTGCCTTTGCCATGGCAGCAACAGATTGCAAAGAAGCAGTTCGGGAGGCGTCCATCCCTATAGTATTTATCGAAGTCTTGAAACCTGAAGCCAGCGCTGTACCTGCAGCAGCCGAACAAGTAATCAACCGATTGGCAGCATAGGTTGTACTCAAGCCAATTACGGGAAAATTACTCATATGGAGGGATTTCAATTGAATTTGTGGATTATTGGTGGCTAAAAATGCCTCCGCAGCACTCACCTGTGCCAATCCCATCCCATCTCCAATAAAATAAAATACATATTTGGCCTTGGGTTTCGAAGATAAATCGGTGGAGTATAGTGGAATGTTCAGGCCTTGCACCAGTATAGCCGAAGCAATTCCAAAAAGTATTCTCTTGAGCATAATCGAATGTTTTTAATCATTGCAAAAGTAAAAATATTGAACTTGATCTTTTTAAATCTACAATTGAACTTGAACAGAGGAAAGGGGAAAATATGAAGCTATGGATAAAAAACAAAATTTTCAATCTGCTCGATCACCATATTCAATTAACTGATAAATCAATTTAACCTATAATTTATCATCAGAAACAAACAGGGTTTATAAAACTAATGAGAGTCTGTCCATAAACTCAAATTGTTAATAACTTTTTGATAACTAATTATTTAAAACTGTTATTGGCATTATTTTTTATTCTAAATTTGTTGAAAATTATTAAAAAAATAATCCCATGCGTTTATTTGAAGATTTTAAGATTTTATTCGAACAACCTGATTGGTCCTATGATCCTCAATTATGAGATGGTCTAATGAGTCTGGACAATATTTTTATCAAAGTTAATTTATTATGTTGAAAAGAGAGGGTCTGGGGGAGACTCATAACTTGATTTTTTGTTAATAAATTATGCAGCATTCTGATATACAACCATTGGCGGGTTGTTCCCTATGGAAGAATGATCCCGCTTTTCATTGTAATAGTGAATAAATTGTGAACAGGTGTGGTATAATTCACTACCTGTCTCCGGGTGCTCAAGGTAAATTTTTTCGTATTTAATGGTTCTGAAGAAACGTTCGATATAAACATTATCAATGGCCCT
>MWFC01000055.1 GCA_002071415.1 Bacteroidetes bacterium ADurb.Bin012 | reverse complement strand
TCTTTCTCTTTCTCTTTCTCTTTCTCTTTCTCTATCCCCTTCCCTATCCCTATCTCACTTTTTCCTATTTTTTCTTTTTATCTAAAATTCAAGGATAGAATGAATTCTTTTTATTATATTTTATTGTAATCCAAATTATTACATCATATTATTCTATTGACCGTTGTCAGAATCTCCACACTAATAATAAATTTGAGTTAAACCTTGTGATAGAAGGAAATTTCGAAAGGATAAAGATGACTCTGGTTGGTTGTTATGTTCTGACTAATTTTGCACCATAATCAATAAATCTCAAGAAAGAATGATATCAATTGATTCTGTTAAGCTTATCGAAACCATGCTGGCTCCGGGTATTATGATTTCGGCCTGTGGACTACTTTTATTAGGCATTCACAATAAATACAGCATTGTAGTAAATCGCATCCGGGTACTCGAAGAAGAAAAGCGAAGCCTCATTCCTGGTTTTGTGGAAAAAACCCTGAATATATACCAAAGCAAGCGTTTAGAATCCATTCAGTCGCAAATTGTTCGTTTCGAATACAGAGTGAAACTCATTCGCAATGTAGTGTTTTTTTACACCTTGTCAGTAGCCTTGTTTGTACTGAGTTCATTGAGCATTGGGTTGAGCTATATTATCGAGAGCAGATGGGCTGAATCCTTTTCTATGGCTTTCTTCCTGGCAGGTATGATTAGCGTATTGATAGGAATTATTTTTGCTGCCCGTGAAGTATGGAAGGGATATGAAATTGTTCAGATAGAAGTGCAGGAAAGTAGAATTCCGGAATAAACCCAAAAATGGAACAACAAGATACAATCATACACAATGGGCTTCTTTTGACAATGGATAGAGAAGCTCGGATTTTGCCCCATCACAGCATTAGAATTATCGACGGAATTATCCAAGAAATTCTTCCAGTCGAAAGTTCGAAAGATGATCATGGTATTCGAGTAATCAATGCTTCGGGCAGTTTGGTAATGCCTGGATTCATCAATTGTCATACTCATGCAGCCATGACTCTTTTGCGTGGTTTTGCCGACGACAAGCCTTTGCATGAATGGTTGAGCGATTATATCTGGCCAGCCGAAGCCGTATTCATGAATCGTGAAAATATTGCTCTGGGAACAAGGCTGGCAATCCTCGAAATGATAGCCTCCGGAACGGTAATGTTTTCCGATATGTATTTCTTCGAGGACGAAGTAGCCAGAGCTTGTGAAGAAGCAGGTATGCGTGTTTTATTAGGTGAAGGATTATTGGGTAACCACACCCCGCATTTTACCACTCCTTATCAGGGAATCGATTTTACTGAAACACTGGCCGAACAATATAAGAATCATTCACTCATCGAGGTAGCCTATGCACCTCACGCTGTTTACACCTGTCCAAGAGAAATTCTGAGCGAAGTCGCTCTGCGTTCAGAAAAGAATCATTTACCGGTACATATTCATCTGGCCGAAACCGCCGAAGAAGTCGAAAACTGCATTGCATCGACGGGGAAACATCCTGTGGATTATCTCGATGAAATAGGTTTGCTCGATCAAAGGTTAATCGCTGCACATGTTGTCCACGTCGAAGAAGAACATTTGAAACTTCTGACTCACAAGGGAGTTCGTATTGCACACAATCCCTCGAGCAACCTGAAACTAAACTCAGGCTTCCCTCCTATTCACAAACAAATACAATATAAAATTCCTTTAGGACTGGGCACCGATGGAGCTGGTTCGAACAATAATCTTAGCATCCCGGTCGAAATGCGTCATACTGCGCTGGTAGACCGGTTGCTCCATCAAAACCGCGAATCAGACCAGGCATTCCAAATCGTTAAAATGGCTACTATTGGAGGAGCCAAAGTTTTAGGAGCCGACCAGATTACAGGATCGTTAGAAGCTGGCAAGGCAGCCGATTTGATTATCATACCACTCGATAAACCCCATCTTCAGCCCATCTACAACATTTATTCTACACTTGTTTTTAGCTTGCATTCATCCGATATCGATACCGTGATGATCAACGGTAAAATTGTGATGAAAGATCGAAAAATTCTCACGCTCGACGAGGAATCACTGTTAAAAGACTTAAAGAGGGTAGCAGGAGACATCAGGGAAAAATTCAAAATGAAGAACCACCTCGCATATTGAAATAAATGGAATCGAAGGGTATAAAGATTTATACTTTAGGATGTTATAAGAATCAGGTAGATAGTGAAAAACTTGCTGGCAAGATAGAATCGGCAGGAATAAATGCAATGCATACTGATAAGTTCGAAGGGAATACATTGATTATCAATACATGTGGATTTATTAAAGATGCAAAGGAGGAATCCATAGAGGTCATCATGCAGGCCATAGAGGCTAAAAAGAGAGGCAGGATTGGGCGAATCGTCGTTATGGGTTGCCTGTCGGAGCGCTACAAAAAGGAGCTACGGGAAGAAATTCCCGAAGTGGATGCATGGTTTGGTGTGGAATCCATTGAACAGATCATACAATGGCTCAATTTGCCTGAATATCGAGAAAGAAGAATTATTCGCAAATTAGCCAATCCCCCGCACTATGCCTATCTGAAAATAGCGGAAGGTTGCAGCCGGAGATGTTCATTTTGTGCCATTCCAAATATTCGTGGCTCACATCGTTCGCGCCCCATCGACGAAATCATGGAAGAAGCCGAAGGGCTCGCCTCAAAGGGAGTTAAAGAAATTATCCTGATCTCTCAAGATCTCACTTCGTATGGAATCGATCTATATAAAAAGCAGATGATTACTCAACTGGTGAAGCATCTGAGCGAAAGCAATCTCTTCCCGTGGATCAGGCTTCATTATCTTTTCCCGACCTCTTTTCCAGAAGACCTCTTGCATTTAATGGCAACAAAAGACAACATCTGTCCTTATATCGATATCCCCCTGCAACATATTTCAGAAAGGATCCTGAAATCCATGCATAGAGGAATTGATAAGGCTTCTACTATGGCTCTGATCGAAAAATTCAGAACTCTCGTGCCTCATGCCGCACTTCGTTCGACATTCATCGTTGGATATCCTGGCGAAACCGAAAAAGAATTCGACGAACTTTTAAACTTTATTAATGAAGTCAGATTCGAACGCCTGGGTGTTTTCACCTATTCGGAAGAGGAAGGAACACCGGCAGCCCTCCTGAAAGATGATGTGAACGAATTTACTAAAAAACGGCGAGCAGAATTACTCATGGAAATTCAATCGGAAATCAGTTTCGAAAAAAATGAATCACTTATCGGAAAAACCATGAAGGTGCTTATTGATAGAAAAGAAGAAAAATATTTCATAGGACGTACAATTTATGATTCTCCCGAGGTGGATAATGAAGTGATAATAGATGCTACGCATACATCACTACAAGTCGGCCAATTCTATCCGATAATCATCGAAAAAGCCGATCTTTACGAAACTTTTGGAAAACCCTATAAATGATTAAACCATTGCAATATGAAACACTTAAGAACTTTTATTTTCATATCAGTAATTTGTCTGAGCATGAAACCCGTTTTTGCCCAAACCTACGACTCCATAAAAAACACTCGAGACGATAAAGGCTCAAAGCAAGGGTATTGGGAAGAAAACATCAATCGCCAACTGGAGAAAGGATGGTACGTCGACAACAAAAGAGAGGGCGTTTGGAGAACTTATTATCCAAAGGGATTTTTACACGAAGTGATCGAATATAAAGATGGGAAGCGCGGTGGTTTGAGGCTCGAAATAGATAGCCGTGGATATCTGGCAGTGGAAGAATACTTCGAAAATGACCAGCTTCATGGCCGTTCTATCAATTACTCCATGGGAGCTCATCCTCGGGTAGAGCAATGGTATAAGAATGGACAGCCCGATGGCTTGAAAAAAATTTACTACGACAACGGCAAAGTGCAGGAAGAATCGAATTACAAAAATGGGAAACGTCATGGCATATCACGCTGGTACAATCCCAAGGGGCAGGTGATAGCTGAATTCAACTACTTTGAAGGTGAATTCGATGGTGTGCAAAAAACTTACAACGATGCAGGAATACTCATAAAGTCGGAAGAATATTCCAAGGGTGTTCTCCATGGAAATTATTCAGAATGGGACGATGCAGGGAACCTGATTATTTCGGGCCAATACAAGAATGGTGAAAAAGTAGGGAAATGGAAAGAATACAAGGGAGAGAAGGAAGAGGAAAAGGAATAAAGAATTTTGGCCGCTTGTGCATGGAGCTCATCATTCATTTTACTCACATTGTGGCTTGTATTTGATGGGTGTGGAGCAGAGCTCCACACCCATCAACTTTTTTATCTTCTCCCAAAATAAAATACCAACCATTCAAGTTTTATCCCTTCTCCAAAAAATCTACATAGACCAAAATAAATATCGAATTGCCCCCTTCAATCCATCCTCCTGAGTGGAGGTTACCTATAAACTATCTGCAACGGTCATTCACCTTGCTACACAAAATCCATGATAAATTTAAAAAAATCCAAGCCATGTTTTTGACTCGGATAGATACAAAAAGGGGTACTAAAAGCTTCTCACGGTATTATCGTGGCCATATTCACCTCTCTCGAGCTTATCCTTAAGTTTCGAAAATGCCTCTATGGTATAGGATACATCTTCGAGCGTATGGTCAGCGGTGGGAATAAGGCGGACGAGAATCTGCCCTCGGGGAATCACCGGATAAGTTACGATGCTACAGAAAATATCGAACGATTCGCGCATATCGTAAATAAGTCCGGTAGCCTCGGATACGCTTCCCGACAAAATAACCGGAGTAACCGGTGATTGAGTATTCCCGATATTGAAACCTGCATTCAATAAACCTTTTTGAAGTTCATTTGCAATAAGCCAGAGTTTTTCTCTTAATTCGGGATGAGTACGGATAATTTCGAGTCGTTTCAATGCTCCTATTACCATGGCCAGAGGCAATGATTTTGCATAGGTTTGCGAACGCATATTAAAACGGAGATAATCGGTAACCAATTTCGAGCCTGCCACAAATCCCCCAATTCCAGCCATGGCCTTGGCAAAGGTGCCAAAATAGATATCTATGCCCTCCTGAACTCCCAGATACTGCCCCGTACCAGCCCCTGTTTCTCCCATCGTTCCAAAACCATGTGCGTCATCCACCAAAAGTCTGAAAGGGTATTTCTTTTTTAACTCTATAATTTCGCAGAGTTTTCCCAAATCGCCCGACATCCCGTACACTCCTTCGGTAATCACCAAAATTCCTCCTCTGTTTTCTTCGGCAAGATGAGCCGCCCGCTGAAGTTGTTTTTCGAGATTTTCCATGTGATTATGTGGAAAAACAAAACGTTTGCCAAGATGTAGTCTTACACCATCTATAATACAGGCATGAGCATCGCTATCGTAAACGATTACATCCTTACGGTCAACCAATGAATCAATCACCGAAATCATTCCCTGATAACCATAATTGAGCACAAAAGCGTCTTCTTTTCGAACAAATTCGGCTAATTCCCTTTCCAGTTGTTCGTGATAAATCGTTTGTCCCGACATCATCCGGGCTCCCATAGGATAAGCCAGACCCCATCTGGCAGCAGCCTCGGCATCCACCTTCCTAACCTCAGGATGATTGGCCAAGGCAAGATAATTATTCAAACTCCAGATGATTCTTTCCCTGCCACCAAAAATCATCCGATGACCAATCTCCCCTTCGAGTTTCGGAAACATGTAATATCCAAAAGCATCCTCTCCATATTGTCCGAGTGGCCCCTTGTTTGTTGCTATTTTCTCGAATATATCTCTCATATAAGTTTATCTCTTAAAAATTGGCAAAACTATGGTTTAATTGCCATTTTTCAAAAATCCAAAATCCTTATTCATTGAATTTGATTATCAATTAATCGATTAAACCCATATTGTGGATTAATAACTTCAAAAGAATATGGCCGAATGGGTGAAGCCCGTTACGAGGCCATTGAAAATTTAGTTGAAAATTTCTTTATGAGCAAGATACTCTAAAATATCTAATAGAAACAACAATTCATAATACGATTTTTCATACCTTTGCACCATGCAAAAGAACGCTTACCTGATTAGCTTTATCTTGCTGACTGTCATTATATTAACAGGTTGTTCGAAGTATCAAAAAATATATAAAAGTACGGATAACGACCTGAAATATGAAGCAGCCATTGCATTTTACGAGAAAAAGGATTATTACAGAGCTTTGCAGCTATTCGACCAAATCATACCAGCTTTCAGAGGTACCGAAAGAGAGGAAAAAATCTCGTATTACTATGCCTATGCTTATTATTATCAAAAAGATTATATTCTGGCCGGATATTATTTCAAACGTTTTGCCGATACCTACCCTACGAGCCGGTATAATGAGGAATGCTTGTTCATGACGGCTTATTGTTCATATTTGAACTCTCCCCCCTATTATCTTGACCAGACAAGCACAGTGGATGCCATACGCGATTTTCAGGTTTTCATCAACCGCTATCCCACTAGCAGTCGAGTTCCCAGGGCCAATGAATTAATAGACCAGCTCAGGTTGAAACTCGAAGAAAAATATTACAGAATTTCTCTATTATATTTACAAATGGAGGAATATAAAGCCGCCATAGTTTCGTTTCAAAACCTGATGAAAGATTATCCCGATACGAAATTCAGAGAAGAGGCCATGTACTATATTGTTGAAGCATGGTATAAATATGCCGAAAAAAGTATACCCGAAAAACGTATCGAACGACATCAGGCAGCCATTGATGCATTTAACGATTTCAAGGCTCAGTATCCCGAAAGTAGATATTTACAAAATGCACAGAATTTGATCAAAAATTCGTTTAAAATAGCAAAAATCAAAATTTGAATTTATAATTCTTTAAATTTCTTTATGTTACATAAATATAAGAGGCTACATGCCGATACCACCGCCGTTACTCGTCGTATTAATGATTTTGATGCACAAACGGGTAATATCTACGAAACGGTCGCCATTCTGGCCAAACGTGCCAACCAGATCAGCAACGAATTGAAGGAAGCATTGGATGCCGAACTAAAAGCTTTTCAAACTACAAGCGAAACCCTCGACGAAGTATATGAAAATAAAGACCAGATTGAGGTTTCGTGCAAGTATGAACAAATGCCAAAGCCTACTTTATTAGCCATTGCCGAATATCTCAACGGCAAACTTTATTGGCGTAATCCTGTCAAAGAAATCCAATAATAGAGCCTAATGCTCGAAGGGAAAAATATTCTGATTGGCATCACGGGTAGCATTGCCGCTTACAAAATCCCTTTTCTTATCCGGTTATTGATCAAGAAGGGTGCGTGTGTTCAGGCAATTCTTACCCCGACAGCCTGCAATTTCGTTACACCTTTAACGATATCTACTCTCTCGAGGCGTCGAGCCATAGTAGATATGTTCGAAAAAGAATCTGGCGAATGGAATAGCCATGTAGAATTGGGTAATTGGGCCGATTTGATGTTGATTGCTCCCACGTCTGCCAACACGATTTCGAAAATGGCTTCAGGACAGGCCGACAACTTGCTACTTTGTACTTTTATGGCAGCTCGTTGCCCCGTATTCTTCGCACCGGCAATGGACGTCGACATGTATCAGCATCCATCTACACAAGCCAATATCAGAAAACTTCAGGAAATCGGATTGCATCTTATTGCTCCACAAACAGGAGAACTTGCCAGCGGCCTGACGGGAACCGGACGACTCGAAGAGCCCGAAGTAATAATTTCTGTCCTCGACGATTTCTTTAAAAAAAAAACCACACTAAAGGATAGAAAAGTCCTGATTACTGCAGGTCCCACTCGAGAACCCATAGATCCGGTGCGATATATCAGCAATCATTCTTCGGGTTTAATGGGTTTCGCTTTGGCTGAAAAAGCCGCGGAAATGGGTGCCAAAGTAACTTTGATTAGTGGTCCGGTAAAATTGGAAACAACCCATCCAGAGATTCGACGCATAAATGTCGAAACTGCCCAGCAAATGGCAGAAACCACCCTACATTACTTTTCTGAATCCAACATCATTATAATGGCTGCTGCCATCTCCGATTTTTCTCCAGTTGAACCCTCCCCTGAGAAAATCAAGAAACATGAGCAGGAAACACTGGTTTTGAATTTGAAACCTACAATGGATATTCTTGCCGAAATGGGCCGCCGAAAAAAGAATGATCAGATCCTAGTGGGGTTTGCTCTCGAAACAAACAACGAAAAAGACAATGCCCTCTTCAAACTAAGAAATAAAAATGCCGATATCATCGTTTTGAACTCGACACGCGACAAAGGGGCAACCTTTGGGTTTGCCACCAATCGTGTAACTATCTTTCATAAAAATGGTGATAGGGCACAATCAGAACTTCTACCCAAAACAGAAATTGCTCAAATGATTCTCGATTTTATCATTCAACATCATTTTTAAAACTATTGCGTCAAATGCGTCGTTTTGGAATTTTTATCGGCATTTTACTTTTATCCATTGCTTCAATTGGTCAGGAGCTCGATTGCCAGATTTCTGTCTCGACACGTCAGGTAGAAGGCACCGACCGTCAGGTCTATAACACCTTGCAAACGGCTTTGTTCGAATTCATGAACAACAAACGATGGACCAACTATCAATTTAAATTGGAGGAACGTATCGAATGCACCATGCTCATTCAAATCTCTGAAAGGCTGTCTGTAGATGAATTCAAAGGAACCATGAATGTGGTTCTCCGCAGGCCAGTATATAAAAGCAGTTACAATTCCATATTACTCAATCATGTAGATAAAGATATTCAATTCAATTATGTCGAATTCGAACCTCTTGATTTTCAGGAAAGTGCCATTACTTCGAATCTAACGGCTATATTGGCTTATTACGCCTACATCCTTATTGGTCTCGATTTCGATTCGTTTTCGTTATATGGAGGAACCCCTTTTTATGAAAAAGCTCAGACCATTGTCAACATGGCCCAGAACCTTCCACAAAAAGGATGGAAATCGTTCGAAAGCATGCGCAATCGTTATTGGCTGGCAGAGAATTTCAACAATACAAGTTATAATAAAATTAGGCAGTTCATTTATCAATATCACCGTCAGGGACTCGACTTGATGGCCGAAAATGTGGATCAGGGCAGAACGAATATTATCGAGAGCCTCGAACTTATGCGTCAGGCTTACCGCGATAAACCCAATTCTTTCCTCTTGCAATTAATCCTAGATGCCAAGCGTGACGAATTTATCAATATATTGACCGGAGCTCCCGATCAGGATAAGGTGAAAGCAGTCAATCTTCTCAAAGAAATCGACCCTGCCAATTCTACAAAATACCAAACTGTCCTCACAAAATAATCTTGCCACAATTCGAATTTCAAAATGCTATTCGTAATTTTGAACAATTAGGAATAACACTATGCTTTGCAGGCTGAGCGTCAAAAATTATGCTTTAATCGAAGAACTCGAGTTCGAACCCGGGCCGGGATTCAATATTATTACAGGCGAAACCGGTGCAGGAAAATCTATCTTACTCGGAGCTCTGGGGCTTATTCTTGGAAATAGGGCCGATATGCAGGCATTACGCGATAACTCACAAAAATGTATTGTGGAAGGCACTTTCAAAGTAAACCTCGAACCCGTAAATCGATTCCTTTACGAAAACAATCTGGATGTTTGCGATGAGCTCATCATGAGAAGGGAAATCCTGCCAGGAGGAAAATCACGGGCCTTCGTCAACGATACACCCGTTAATCTCAATGCATTGAAAATTATTGGAGATATGTTGGTCGACATTCATTCACAGCATGAAAACCTCCTGGTAAATGAAGCCCAATTCCAGCTTGCCGTTCTCGACGACTTTGCCCGTAATAAAGAAATCCTATCGAGTTATTATGCCCAATATCTGGATTATCGCAATAAAACCACCAAACTGGAGTTACTCAGCGAACAAGAAGCAAAATCGATGGCCGAACAGGATTTTATTCACTTCCAGCTCGATGAACTTCATGAAGCCCATATCGAACCAGGAGAACAAGCTAAGATCGAAAACGAACTCTCTTTACTCACACATGCAGAAGAAATTAAAACTCGACTGTCAGAAATGATTCAAATTCTGGATGACGAGGATTCGGGCGTAATTCCTGCACTTGCCAGCCAATTTTCGAACCTGAACAGCCTTATTCGTTTCGATGAAGCTCTCAAAGAGATAGAATCGAGATACACAAGCTGTTTCTATGAACTCAAGGACATATTGCAGGAATTGATTAAATATGCCGACACTATACATTACACACCCGATAGGATAGCGGCTCTCAGTCAGCGCCTCGATATTCTTTTCCGCCTGCAGCAAAAGCATCGCGTAAAAGATGCCGACGAGCTGATCGAAGTAAAAGAACATTTCATCGAAAAACTGAATTCCTATGCTTCGTTGAATGAACAGATAGAATCGCTTCAACAAGAAATTATCTGGATAGAAGGAGAACTCGAAGAAAAAGCCAATCGATTATCAGACAGAAGGAAGGCTGCTATACAGCCCATTCAGCATCAATTGAAAGAATCACTCTCAGAGCTGGGAATGCCCGATGCCAGCATTGAAGTAGTTTTAGAATCCACAACCGATTTTATCGAAACCGGGAAAAACAGAGTAAATTTTCTATTTAGTGCCAATGTGGGGCAAGAACCTCGAAGCATCTCTAAGGTTGCCTCGGGAGGAGAGATTTCGCGATTGATGCTGGCTATCAAATCATTGATTTCGAATAAAACCATGATTCCGGTTCTCATTTTCGATGAAATCGACGCCGGAGTTTCGGGTGGAATAGCAGCCAAAGCAGGCAGGCTGATGAAACAAATGGCCAGAAATATGCAAATCATTGCCATTACACATATACCACAAATTGCGGCACTGGGCGACAACCATTTTCTGGTATCCAAAAAAATAAATAAAGGCACCACCCAGAGCATTATCGAACGACTTTCAACCGAAGGAAGAATCAGAGAACTGGCCGGGATGCTTAGTAATCACGAAATTACTCAAGAGGCCATAGCGGCTGCTAAACAATTGTTGAAGTGATTTTGTTTGAAAATTTTAAACGAAATACATCGATCAAGTATGTCGTATAATTTACTAAAAGGAAAGAAAGGTATTATTTTCGGCGCACTCGACCATAAGAGTATTGCATGGAAAGTTGCCGAAAAGGCCTACGAAGAAGGTGCACGCATCGTGCTCACCAACACTCCCGCTGCTATTCGTTTTGGAGAAATCGAACAATTGGCCGAAAAAACTCAGAGCATTGTCATTCCAGCCGATGCTACCAATGTCAATGACATTGAAAACGTCTATCTTCAAGGAATGGAATTTTTAGACGGGAAAATCGATTTTCTTCTGCATTCGATTGGAATGTCGATGAATGTGAGAAAAAATAGACCCTACGATGACGTGGATTACGACTATTTCTTGAAAACACTCGACATTTCTGCCTTATCGTTCCACAAAATCGTTCAAGTGGCCAAGAAATTGGATGCCATCGAAGAATGGGGCAGCATAGTAGCCTTATCATACATTGCCGCTCAACGGACGCTCTTTCGATACAATGATATGGCCGACGCAAAGGCTACCCTCGAATCGATTGCCCGAAGCTTTGGATATATTTACGGACGAGAAAAAAAAGTAAGGATCAATACGGTTTCGCAATCACCTACACTTACAACCGCTGGAAGCGGTGTAAAAGGAATTGACGATTTGTACGACTTTACCGACAGAATGTCTCCATTGGGAAATGCCTCCGCCGAAGAATGTGCCGCTTACATCATCACCCTTTTCTCTGACCTCACGCGAAAGGTAACCATGCAAAATCTATTTCATGACGGGGGTTTTTCGAGCATGGGAATGAGTGCCCGCGCCATGACCATGTATTGCCATAGCCTTAACCCTGAAGAATGAACATGTGAACCCGACGAAGAAACCTGATACGAGAATTTTTTCTAAATTTTGATAAGCATCAGAATGAATTGCTTAGGAGGTTCCGGGATGCTGGATATCAAGTACCTTTTTTATGCCTAATTTTCGTATCTTGGAATCCAGAGTTTTTGGATTTATACCTAAAAGCCGAGCTGCACCATCTTCACCACTCACCTTCCCGTTGGTCAAACGAAGAGCCTCTAAAATATGCTCTATCTCAACTTCTTTGAGGGTCTTCATTGTTTTTCTGAGTTTTTCGACTTGAAACAGAGAGGGCGATGTTTTGAAATCACTAAAATTCAATATATCACCTGTAGTCAAAATAACTGCCTTTTGAATGATATGCTTAAGTTCACGAACATTCCCCGGCCATTGATAGTTCATGAGTTTTTGCATGTCCATTTCACTTATCTTTAGGTAGGGCTTACCCAACACCCCCCCATAATATTCGATGAAATAATGGATAAGGGCCGGAATATCTTCTACACGCTCCCTCAAAGGAGGGATATAAATCGGAAATGCATTCAAACGGAAATAAAGATCGCTGCGAAATCTTCCGGCTTTTATTTCTTCTTCGAGCTTACGATTACTGGCTGCCACAATCCTCACATCAACATGTATAGTTTGTGTGCCGCCTATTCGTTCTATATCCTTCTCCTGAAGAACTCTGAGAAGTTTTGCCTGTAATTCGAAAGGCATGTCACCTATTTCATCTAAAAAAATGGTACCCCCATTGGCCAGTTCGAATTTTCCGATCCGACGCTCGGAGGCTCCCGTAAAACTCTCCTTCTCATGTCCAAAAAGCTCCGATTCGATAAGGTTGGGTGGCAAAGCCGCACAATTCACCATTACCAACGGACCCTTATTCCGTGAGGAACTGCAATGTATGGCTTTTGCAATAAGCTCTTTCCCCACACCGGTTTCCCCTTCCAATAATACCGTGGAATCCGTTGGAGCTACCTGCCTGACCTTATACAATACTTGCTTCATTTGCTGGCTCTCCGCCACTAAGTCCTCTTTGCCAAACTTAAATTGCCATTCCTTTAATGAGGCTTTCTTTTCGTTCTCTAACTGAGCTCTTAATTGCTGACATTGCTCGAACGAAAAATAATTCTCAATAATCAATCTTATTTGAGGTAATAAACATTCCAACACCATTGTTTCTTCTTCGCTAAATGCATCGGCCGATTTGCTGCCTAATGATAATATCATCTTACGCGATTCTTCCGGGTTCAAAGCCATAAAAACTACCGATCGAATATTTAAGTTGCGGATTTCCCGATAAAGACTGTCCGAACCAATGAGTGCCAGAAATTTTTCACTGCTCAGGCGAAATAGAGACGGGCTCCCCTTGCTAAAATATTCCCTTTTGGGTGGTAAAATTTTGAAGCTGTCAGGTAAATGTATAAACCGAAAAGAATCATCTTCCAATTTTATAAAAGTTGCTTCGATAATAACATCTAAGCTGGCATTGAGAATGGCAAAATTAAAAATATCGAATTTTACCAGCTTGTGTAATTCCCTGCTCAAATGCAGGAAGATATCAGGATGGTTTATTACCTCGAGAAGATGTTTTACAAAGTCAACCTGAAGCTGGCTTATCTGCTTCAATTTTTCGATTTCATTATCGTAAATCTTCATGACAAAGCCCTTTCAAGATTTTCAAATCCAACGAAAAAACAAAGATAATCATTCGTAAGATAAAAAGCAATACAAAGGGATGAAACTTGGCTGTGGAAATGTCGAATCGATAATGATAAGGAAAATTCCGAAGCCTGATAAGTTCAAGGGACGGAATCCAATGTTGAAGCATACACTTGGCTTCGCCGGCCGTATTATGAAGACCGCACTTCTGGTAAATGGCTTCGAAAAATGGTATTAATCCGAGAAAGCAAGAGTGAATTAGAACCAAATAACTGTTTTTCGGGCAAAAAGCTCGATGTTCATCCATAATAATGGCATTGGCTTCATGAATAGGAAATAAACTCTCTATGGCATTCATAAAAAGGGGAATTTCTGAAATTTAAGAATGCAAAAATAGGAAATTCTTAATATTAAGAAAAATAATATTTCGGGGAAAATTATATTCCATTGAAAATCAATATAAAACAAAAGGAAAAAAATTTTTGGCACTATGGCTTTAATTTTGCTATTCTTCACAGTCAATTTAAAAAACAAAAATCCTTTCGTCTTTACGACATGAATTTTTCCAAAAAAAGTTGTCCGAAGATGCGGGAAAAAACCTTAAAAACCAATTCATAAATTTAAAAAAACCCAAGTGTATGAAAAAGTTAGGATTATTTA
>MWFC01000054.1 GCA_002071415.1 Bacteroidetes bacterium ADurb.Bin012 | reverse complement strand
TCAGTTCTTCCAATCCTGTTTGCGCTACTGATGAAATGAAAACATGGGGTAAGTCGGCAGGGATATTTTTTTTAAGATTTTCGAGTGAATGTTCATCAACGAGGTCGGTTTTGGTGATGGCGAGAATTCTGTCCTTGTCGAGAAGTTCGGGGTTATATTGTTTTAGCTCGTTGAGCAGGATATGATATTCGTTGGAAATATCTTGGCTTGTAACGGGGATCATGAAAAGAAGGAGTGAATTGCGTTCGATATGGCGTAGGAAGCGGAGGCCAAGGCCTTTTCCCTGATGAGCTCCTTCAATGATACCCGGAATATCGGCCATAACGAAGGAATGATGGTCTCTATAATTTACCAGTCCCAGATTAGGTTGCAGAGTAGTGAAAGGATAATCGGCGATTTCGGGTTTAGCAGCCGATATGACCGAAAGTAGGGTAGATTTTCCGGTATTGGGAAAACCCACAAGGCCGACATCGGCCAGCAGCTTAAGTTCTATGATATACCAACCTTCTATTCCGGCTTCTCCTTCCTGTGCAAAACGAGGCGTTTGCTGTGTAGCCGTTTTGAAGAAATCATTTCCCATACCACCCCGGCCTCCTTCTAAAAGAATAACTTCCTGCCCATCTTCAACGAGTTCGGCCAGAATTTCACCTGTTTGAGCATCTTTTATCGCGCAACCTACGGGAACTTCGATAATTTTATCTTCACCGTCGGCTCCCGTACGACGATTTCCAGCACCAGGATTGCCATCTCCCGCAAAGACGTGTTTAGTATATTTCAAAGGCAACAAAGTCCATAATTGTGCATTAGCGCGCAGGATGATATGACCCCCTCTTCCTCCATTACCCCCATCAGGCCCACCTTTGGGAATGTATTTTTCGCGTCGAAAATGTACAGAACCACCCCCTCCCTTACCTGAGCGAAGATAAATCTTTACATAATCTACAAAATTAGGCGATGACATGATAAATTCTTAACCCAATGCAAAGTTAATCGAAAGCTAGTGAACCTCTATGCTATCTATAAACTAAACCACAAAACCTTATCTACTCATTCGGGCTACTTTATCAATCACCTCTGATATGCGGTCGGACACTTCGGCCACATCACCTGTGCCATCTACCTTTACCAATTTGTTCTGATTCTTGTAGTATTTTTTAACCAGGATGGATTTTTGTTTATATTCTTCGAGGTGGTGGATAATTAGTTCGGGGTCTTTGTCGTAGGAGCATGCCTTGTCGGTTTTTGCCCGCATGGTAAGACGTTTGAAGCATTCGAGTGTAGGGACCTTCAGCTCGATGGCAACGGTAACGCTCGAGTTGATTTTTTTCAATATTCCGTCGAGAATATAGGTTTGAACGATGGTTCGTGGGAACCCTTTGAAAATGAAACCTCTTACCTTCGATTCGAGATGAAGCTCACGTTCGATGAGTTTTACGGCAATCTCATCGGGAACGATTTCTCCTTTTTCCATGTAGGGTTTTGCCCTCTGGCCAATTTCGGTTCCTTCCTTAATTTCTTTTCTAAGTAGGGTACCTGTGGAGATATATCCCAAAGCATGGCGTTTGGCAATAATCTCGCCCTGAGTGCCTTTGCCTGCTCCCGGAGGACCTAACAGCACTACATTCATCCATTGTTTGGTGAGAGAATTATCGATGACCTGGCACAATCTCTCAAAAATTTCATCCACAGTACCTACTCCATCAATAGGAAAGTAGATATTTCTTTCCTTATAGAACTCAATGACGGGTATTGTTTTGGTTTCGTACTCGAGCAAGCGATATTCTATGACCTCGAGGGTGTCATCGTTGCGATTTTCCATCTTGGCTCGCTTAAGCATTCGGGCAATTAATTCCTCACGTGGAACTTCGAGACTTAAAAGGCAAGTCAAGCTGGTATGCATGCGCATGAGCAAGCCTTCGAGAATATAAGCCTGAACATAGGTTCTTGGAAAACCATCGAACAGTATCCCATTTGTATCGGCGTTGGCGTTGATATGTTTTTCGATGATTTGAAGAATCATATCATCGGGTACTAAACGACCTTTTTCGATAAGATTTCTGGCTTCCATACCTAAGGCAGTGCCTTCGGTAATCTCTTGACGGAGCAAGTCACCGGTGGCAACATAAGTCAAATTGTATTTTTCGATGAGTTTTTTCGATTGTGTTCCTTTCCCTGCACCCGGAGGGCCAAATAATACAATGTTGAGCATAGGGCTTAATTAATTTACGAATTGGTTTTAACAATTTGATATATATCGGGCAGATTCCGTCCTAATCCATTGTAGTCGAGGCCATAGCCAACAATGAAATCATTGGGAATTTCGAATCCCAGATAATCGATTTTGAAGTTTTTTCGGAAAGCATCGGGTTTGAAAAGCAAAGCCGTAATTTTGACTTCTCCAGCTCCCAATCCTATGAGCTTCTTCACTATATTGTCCATGGTAATTCCTGTATCCACAATATCTTCTACTATCACAACCGTTCGTCCTTTCACGTCGTTTTCCAGGCCTATGATTTCGCGCACTCGAGTCGTGGTTAGTGTACCATAATATGAAGAAAGTTTTACAAATGATACTTCACATTCTCCTGAATATTTCCTTATTAAATCTGCTGCAAAAAGAAAGGCTCCGTTCAAAATGACCAGAAAGATGGGTTTTTTATGACCAATGTCTTCGTTGATCTGCTGGGCAATCTTTTCGATAGCCTCTTCGATTTGTGATGCTTTGATGTATATGGTGAAGGTTTTATCGTGAAGTTGTATAGTTTTTTCCATGGTTGCAGAATTTTTGTTTGAAATTTGTTCTACATTTGGACATTAAGGAACTCCTTATGCAAAATAACGATAAAATTCTCTGATTCGGTTCATTTTTAACAAATTCATTCATTATGAAACCTTTAGTTAGTATTATTATGGGAAGCACTTCCGACTGGATGGTAATGGAAGGGGCTGCAAATTTTTTGAACGAGATTCAGATCCCATTCGAAATCGAGGCTTTATCTGCTCACAGAACTCCTGAGAAGGTGAATGAGTTTTCTCGCACAGCTCAGGCAAGAGGAATAAAAGTGATTATTGCTGGAGCTGGCATGGCGGCTCATTTGCCTGGTGTAATTGCATCCTGCACCGCTTTACCGGTTATTGGAGTTCCTGTAAAAGCTTCGCTCGAGGGATTGGATGCTCTGCTTTCGATGATTCAAATGCCTCCGGGAATCCCTGTAGCTACTGTAGGAATCGATGCATCCCGCAATGCTGCTATACTCGCCGCTCAGATCATTGCGCTTTCCGATCCTGAAGTGGCTCATCGCCTGGCTGCCTTTAAGGAAGGTCTGAAAGAAAAAGTGATAAAAGCCGATGACGAACTCAAAAAAATAAAACTCCCTTATAAAGTGGATTAAAAAACCTACATCATTTTTTGGTAAAATTGCCAGTAGCGATCGGGAAGTTCGTTGTTGCAAGCCGATTGATAATCCTGATAAGAACAAGGCACAATGATATGGCGGTAATATTTGGTTTGAAGATATTCAGGGCAAGGTACTTGTAGCCACCAGCGATCGCTCTTCTTGCTTTTGTAGAAAATAATTTCTTCTTCCATATTTTCTATTTTGACAAAATACCTGAAATGATTTTCGAGTGAAGGGTTTATACCCGGAAAATCGTTCAATCTACCAAGATAGCCTTCCACGAAATACCAGATCATCTGAGAAATGAGGTAAGCCGTTCGTCCATTGCAGTCATATTTAGGGTTGTATTCGAAAATTCCCAGCGACGATACCTTATCGCTCATTCCGGCGAATCTTGTAATCTGGCAAATCTGGTCTCCGAAGAATCCATTGGGTGTAGCATAAGCGCAGCCAGGTGCATCGGAAGCTCTGACAGCTGAAATGTCGATCGAAATAAGGTCGGCATTACGTACGAGGGGTTCAATGTTATCGATGTTCGGGTTGATCTGCCCCAGGCGATAAACGTCGAAGAGCATATTTTTCATCAAAGTAACTGCGGCTGAGTCAACAAAATAGGTTTGGTATCCCAGATGAGTATAATTGAACAGTACGCTAGGTTGACGCAGGAATAGTTTCGAGAGCCATGTGGTATGGTTGATTTCTTCGGGAGCTTCTCCAAGATCGAAGAAGGGATCTACATTTACCATGTTGATATTGATGCCGGTTTTTTCATATCCTAGATACATAGCGTAAGTCATGTCATGCGAACCTCCAAGAACAATGGGAACTATATCTTGATTTCTGAGATAAGCATAAACTTCGGCCAATCCAGCATAAGTATCTTCGGGGGTATTGCCTTGTTTCAAATTTCCCAGGTCGGCCATGGGAAGAGGTGATTTTGGTGGAAAGAGCCTGTAGAGATAATTTCTGATGATATCGGGTCCCAGCTCGCAACCGGCGTTGTGAGGAGCATTTCTGGATTCTGGAATCCCTATAAGTGCAATATGAATGTCGGAAAGATCAGAAATTCCTTTTTCAGGAGTATGTAATCTCAACAGATTCCCAAAGTGAGGCCTTCCTCTTTTTATTGATTCGAATTCAGTTTTATCTAATGGGTTGAAATATGCATCGAGTTCCATGGTTCGAGAGTTCTTTTCTGAAAGTATTATACTGAGATAATTTAAAAAAGGTTATAGCTTGGCGTAAAATAATCCAAAAAAGATCGAATTATTTTTTACCTCTTGGTTTTGTTTTCTTCTTTGTAAGAGGGGATTCTTCCGATTCGGCTCGACTGGCCTTTGATTCGAGGTATTGTTTTTGCAATTCGAGACATTGTTGGAGCTCAAGCGATTGAGGGTCGATTTTTTTAGGAATGGGAATGTTTTCGTTTCCGATTTTAATATAAGGGCCATAACGGCCATTTTGGATGACGACGTCAGGCCTTTCGGGGAAAGTCTTTATGATTTTTGCGGCTTCTTTTTGATTTTTTTCTTCGATGATTTGTATGGCTTTTTCTTGGTTTATCATCAGAGGGTCTTCATCTTTAGGAATGGAATAGAATGTGTTACTGTAGAGCAGATAAGGTCCATAACGACCAGTTGACACTATGATTTCCTTTCCCATATAGAATCCTACGGTGCGGGGTAATTTAAAAAGAGATAGTGCTTCTTCGAGTGTGATGGTTTCTATGCTTTGATTTTTCTTCAGACCGGCAAAGCGAGGTTTCTGGCCCGTAGGATCCTTGGTTTCTCCAAGTTGCACTATCGACCCATATCTTCCTATTTTGGCATAGACTTTCTTACCACTTGCTGGGTCGACGCCAAGCAAACGTTCACCTTTGACTTTTTCTTGTGTTTCGAAAGTTTTAACCACGGTCTCGTGAAAGGGCCAGTAAAAACGCTGAATCATCTGATTCCATTTGAGTTTGCCATCGGCTATCTCGTCAAATTCCTTTTCAACCCTTGCCGTAAATTGATAATCCATGATATTCTCGAAATTATGCATCAAGAATTGAGTAACAAGGATTCCAATGTCAGTCGGAGTGAGTTTTCCTTTTTCGAACCCCCATTTCTCGATTTTCGATTCTTCTTTTATTTTTCCGTTTTTCGAAGTAAGGATGAGGGCGGTTTTTTCTTGTCCGACATGGTCTTTCTTCTCGACGTATTCTCTCTTTTGTATCGTAGAGATGATGGGTGCATAGGTCGAAGGTCGGCCAATTCCAAGTTCTTCGAGTTTTTTTACCAGCGAAGCTTCGGTATATCGTAATGGAGGAGTGGTAAACTTTTGGTTAGCTGAAATGTATTTTTCTTTTATCTCTTCTCCAACGTTGACCGACGGCAATATTCCAGCATTCATTTCTTCCTTTTCTTCATCCGCCGATTCGCTGTATATTTTCAAAAATCCGTCGAAAATAACAACTTCTCCTTTCGATAAGAAGTAATAACGATTTGTTTTGGATATAGATATGGCGATGGTTGTTTTTTCGAGGAGGGCATCGCTCATTTGCGATGCCATAGTGCGTTTCCAGATGAGTTCGTAGAGTTTTAGCTGTGCTTCGTTTCTTCCAGCCTGATGTAGCTTCATGTTGGTAGGGCGAATGGCCTCGTGAGCCTCCTGAGCTCCTTTGGTACGCGTTGTGTATTGCCGCGTCTTGCTGTATTCTTTCCCATAGAGTTTTATTATTTCGTCTTTTGCCATCGATAGAGCCAGATCGGAAAGATTTACCGAGTCGGTACGCATATATGTGATCAAACCATCTTCGTAAAGTTGTTGAGCTATCATCATGGTTCGAGCTACCGAAAAGCCAAGTTTCCGAGCTGCTTCCTGTTGCAGGGTAGAAGTGGTAAATGGAGGTGCAGGTGTGCGCTTGCCAGGCTTTTTCTCTACATTTTTTATCGTGTAGGTTGAACCCATGATGTGGTTCAGAAATTCGAGAGCAGCCTCTTTGGTCGGAAAACGATGATCGAGCTCGGCCAACAACTGTGCTTTGTCATCTTTCTTATTGAGTAATTCGAACGAACCTGTGACACGAAAATAAGTGGATGGCTTAAAATTCTTTATTTCGAATTCTTTTTCCACGATCAATCGTACGGCCACCGATTGTACACGGCCTGCCGATAGTGCGGGTTTGACCTTTTTCCAAAGTAAGGGCGAAAGCTCATAACCTACTAAACGGTCGAGGACGCGACGCGCTTGTTGGGCATCCACGAGGTTGAAATCAATAAAACGAGGATTTTCTATGGCTTGCTGGATAGCCTTTTTTGTGATTTCGTGAAATACGATGCGTTTTGTACGTTCCTTCTCCAATTCTAAAACTTCATAAAGATGCCAGGCAATGGCTTCGCCTTCACGGTCTTCATCGGTGGCTAACCAAATGATTTCGGCCTTCTGAGCGACTTTTGAAAGTTCTTCGATTATCTTTTCCTTCTCTTCTGAAATTTCATACTGAGGAGCAAAATCGTTTTGAATATCAACGCTGAGTTTGTTTTTATCGAGGTCGCGTATATGACCGAAACTCGATTTTACCGTAAAATCCTTTCCCAGAAACCCTTCTATCGTCTTGGCCTTGGCAGGAGACTCAACAATAACCAGATTTTTTGCCATGCTTTGAAGAATGTTTGATATCGTTGTTTGAAATGTCTGCAAAAGTAATATTTTGAAATTATTGGTTTTGTTTTTGTAACCTGCTGTAACACTCTGTATTGAATCTTTCTGGATATTATGGCTAATTTTGCATTCGATTTCAATGCGTGATGTTCGAAAACCGTTTATTTATCGAAACTTATGGCTGCCAGATGAATTTCTCTGACAGTGAAATAGTTGCCTCGATTTTGTCCTCTGAAGGTTATTCTCTGGTGAATGACCCTCATCAAGCAAGCCTTATTCTTATCAATACATGCTCGATAAGGGAAAAGGCCGAAGAAAGGGTCTGGAAAAGATTAAGGGAGTTGAAAAGTTTGAAGAAGAAGAATCCGGAGCTTAAGATTGGAATAATTGGTTGTATGGCCGAACGCTTGTATGAGGAGTTGCTTTTTGCCGGGCATGGTGTAGATTTGGTGGCAGGCCCCGACGCATATCGTTTTTTACCCGAATTATTATCCAATACTCTTCAAGGAGCACAAGCTGCCAATATACAGCTTTCATTCGAGGAAACCTATGAAGATATAGAACCCCTCCGGCTCGATCCTTCGGGGGTGAGTGCCTTTATTTCCATTATGCGAGGTTGCGAGAATTTTTGTGCCTACTGCGTGGTTCCTCTTACGCGCGGAAAAGAACGAAGCCGCCACCCTGAAACTATTCTGAATGAAGCAAGGAATCTTTTTCAGAGAGGCTATCCAGAAATTACATTATTAGGTCAGAATGTCAATTCTTATTATTTTAAGAATGCTCATCTAAGCATGAATTTTTCCGATTTGCTTGCTAAAGTGGCGGAAATTCATCCATCTTTGAGAGTCAGATTCACCACCTCGCATCCTAAAGATCTTTCCGATAAACTCATTTCTACGATTGCATCTTATCCCAATATTTGCAAGTCGGTTCATCTGGCTGTTCAATCAGGCAGCGATGCTATTTTGAAAAGAATGAACCGGAAATATACACGCAATGAGTTTCTTGATCGCGTACGTTCCATCCGTAAAATGATTCCTGAATCGACCATTTCGACCGATATTATTGCAGGTTTTTGTGGTGAAACGGAAGAAGATCACAGGCAAACTCTTTCATTGATGGAGGAAGTAGGTTTCGATTCGGCTTTTATGTTTCGATATTCGGAACGGCCAGGAACCTTAGCCGCGAGAAAATATCCCGACGACGTTCCTTCTGAAGTGAAGGCAAGACGCTTGCAGGAAATCATCGATCTTCAGCATTGGCATTCATTACGAAGCAACCGTCAGGATATTGGAAAGACTTTCGAAGTGCTGGTAGAAGGTTCTTCGAAACGCAGTCGAGCGATGCTTTCAGGACGAAATTCCCAGAACAAGATGGTCGTATTCGAGCCGAAAAAGGCTACTAGGGGTCAATACGTTCGGGTACGCATAACGGGTTGCACTCAGGCTACCCTCATTGGCGAAGAAATGGAAGATGATTTATAGAGGAAACTCTCAGGCAAAACAAAACAGCTAAACCTCGTGATGTAAGGCTTGGTGCAGTTAGCGCAGAAAGTACATGAAAAATCAGAAGAAAGAATCTTTCTCTTTTTACGATTTCACAATCAAGGCAATTCCATTGAAACGGTCCAGATCATCGCCATCTATAAAGACCACTTCTCCTTGCTGTTCGATCATTTTTTCGATCATTTCATCTATAATATCTTCAATAACCGAAGGAGCGTCTTTCATTACTTTTTCGACCAGAGCCACATGCCCGTTGAGTAATACTGCCGGTTGATGAAAACCTTTTTTCACGAACAGGGTTCTGCCTCTGCCTTGCTGTATAGCATTCCAAACCTCGGTATAATCGGTCAGTAGATTTTGATTATTGATGGCTTTTTCAAGTCTCGAGAGTTGTTTTCTGGTTTGATCTTCAAGGTTTTTCTTGACCAGTTGCCATGCTTCAGCCACAATTTGATGGGTTTTGGCATCTTCGTGCAACAAGGGCACTCTTCCTATTATTTTTTTCTTATGCCGTGATAATTTTAGGAAGATATTGTAATTGCGTATTTCAGAAGCTATTACAACGGGCAAATCGCTGTTGCGAATCACCTCCCAAAGTGCCTTATCCACATTATTGAAAAATTCTTCGATAAGGGATTCCTGAATCTCATCAGGCGACAATTTAGCTTTCTGCTCATTGAACCCCTCGTTGTATAGGGGGAAAGGTTGAATTTTCAATTCTTCTCCCTGATTGTTGATAGCTTTAATCAATCTGGCTTTCTTACGGCTCAAGGCGAGTACGTAATAAGCTGCCGTTTCGTGCATAGCCCGGTAAACATCTCTTGTGGCAAAAGTCTTATCGATTACCACACGGTTCTTGACGCTAACCGGCAGAGTGAGATATTGCCCGAATTCGTGGCAAACAAAAAGAATTAAACTTTTATCGTTGCGAGAAAAATCAATAGAATTGATGGTGTTTTTCAATTGATGAAGAATGGATTCGGCTGTTTTGGGATCACATAACGACAGAATCCTTTCTTCTGCTTCTCTGGTGAGGTTTTTAAGAGTCAGCATGTCTTGCTGAATGGCTGGCCGGGTTTGATGTGTATTCATGATGATGGTAACACAGACATCGGCGTGTGTGTTTTTAATCTTATCGAGTGTATCCATAATTCAGCATATTAAAACTCTGTTTGTTTTCAATTTTATAGCCTTATGAGATAACCGAAAATCTTTGGGTTTGTTTTATCTTTGCCTTCAAAGGTACGAAATTTATTCATTAAAGTCAAGTTTTCAATAAGCAAAGTTGATCCTAAAATTTCGGTATGAAAGATTTGGCTGGTAATGGCCTTTATACTGTATATTTCTACATATTGGACTTTTAAAAGTGAGACTGCAAATTTGGGCTGAAGGATTTTTGAACTTTGAAGAAAGAAGCAAAAAGATTTTGTTTACTCGACTATAAATCAATCGATAAATGGCAAAGAAAGGGAGGGACAAGCGTAACAAGGCTGATTCGCTGAGTACTCATATTCTGGCGGTTTTTTCAGCCGATCCGTTTCGTAGTTACAATTACAAGCAGGTGGCTGCTGCGATGGGGATAAAAGACAAGGCCACACGCGATCTAATTTTTTCGACCATGCTCGAAATGCTGAAAGAAGGCATATTGCAGGAGGTAAAAAGGGGGAAGTTCAGACTCGATTTATCTCGCTTCGACCAGATTGTACCAGCTAGCCGTTATATTATTGGAACGGTAGATATGAAACAGACTGGCAAAGCTTATATAGTTCCTCGGGAACCAGGAGAAGATATATATATCAGCCCATCGCATACAGGCAAGGCTTTTCATGGTGATACCGTAAAAGTGTTTCTTTTTCCCCGAAGGCCTGGGCGTAAACTCGAAGGCCAGGTTGTCGAAGTGCTCAAACGCGCCAAGACACATTTCGTGGGGAAATTACAACTGTCCGACAAATATGCCTTTGTCATCCCCGATAATCCTTCTATGGCAGTTGACTTCTTTATCCCCCGCGAATATCTCAATAAGGCCAAGGATGGTGAAAAAGTGGTGGTTGAGTTGATGGAATGGCCCGAATATGCCCGCAATCCCTTTGGCCGTATTATAAAAGTTTTAGGTAAACCTGGCGAGCACCAGGTCGAAATGCAAAGTATTCTGGTGGAATGGGATTTCCCAATAGGATTTTCACGCGAAGCCGAAAAGGAAGCCAAAGCCATTCCCAAGGCAATCCCTCCGGAAGAAATAGAGAAACGTCGTGATTTCAGGAAGGTGTTTACCATAACTATCGATCCTGCCGATGCCAAGGATTTCGATGATGCACTTTCGTTTCGACAGCTCGAAGGCGGTCTTTATGAGGTAGGGATACACATTGCTGATGTAGCACATTATGTAAGGCCAGGAACCGCCATAGACCAAGAGGCCGAACGAAGAGGAACATCTGTCTATCTTGTGGATCGCGTCATTCCTATGTTACCCGAAAAACTGTCGAATTTCGTTTGTTCGCTCAGGCCCAACGAGGATAAACTCTGCTTCTCAGCAGTATTCGTGATGGATCGTGAAGCCCATATAACAAGCCAGTGGTTTGGGAAAAGCATCATACGTTCCGATTATCGTTTCAACTATGATGAGGTACAGCAAATTATTGAAGGAGGCCAGCATGCCGTGCGCGATGAGATTATTGCTCTTTATAAACTTTCGGCTAAATTGAGAGCAGAACGAATGAAAAAAGGCACAATTAATTTCGAAACCAAGGAAGTAAAGTTTGATCTGGATGACAAAGGGAAACCTCTGGGGGTTTACATCAAGGAGCAAAAGGAAGCCAATTGGCTGATCGAGGACTTTATGTTACTTGCTAATCGCCGAGTAGCAGAATGGGTTGGCCATACCAAAGGTAAAACCAGATCCAAAACTTTTGTATACAGGGTGCATGATGAGCCTCCAGCTGAAAAAATCAACCAATTTGCTCAATTTGTAAGCAAGTTGGGATATTCCATTAAACTGGGTTCACGTGCTTCGTTTGCTCGTTCGCTAAACCGTCTGTTTACCGAAGTAGCTGGAAAAGGGGAGGAAAACCTCATCGAAACCATTGCTGTGCGCACTATGGCCAAGGCTTATTATTCGACCGACAATATCGGTCATTATGGTTTGGCTTTCGACTTTTACACCCATTTTACTTCTCCTATTCGTCGTTATCCCGATATGATGGTACATCGTCTGTTTTGGGATTATCTAAACGGAGCTGGCTCGGCCGATAAGGAATTCTATGAAGAACGTTGCATACATGCCTCGGAGATGGAGCGCAAGGCACTCGAAGCCGAACGCTCATCGGTAAAACTGAAACAGGCTGAATTTATGAAAGATAAGGTGGGACAAATATTTGATGCATTGATCTCGGGAGTGAGCAAGTATGGTATTTTTGCAGAGATTGTGGACAACTACTGCGAAGGAATGATACGCCTGCGCGACTTGACGGATGATTTTTATTACCTCGATGAAGATAATTATCAGGTGATTGGACAAAGATATGGTGAGACTTATCGTTTGGGAGACCCCGTAAAAGTGATCGTAAAAAACGTCGATATTCAGAAGAAACAGATCGATTTTAAACTGGTAAAATCCTGATCGTATTTATTATTCCTGAGGAACTTCTTTGCTGCGTTCGTATTGGGTGAAGCTAAATCGCATAAATCCGAAGGAAAGTGAGAGATAGGGACTTACATTACGAAACAACACACTAATGTCCTGAGTAGCCAGTCCGATTTCCCATCCCGGCACAAGTTTAATGGAAAATCCGATTGGAATATGGAAATCATAATTGCCTCCGGTTTGAAATCCTGCCGAGATAAAGAATTTATTTAATGGACTAGCCTGCATACCCAAACTGTAAACAGGGCGTTCTTGAGCCCCAGGCACCTTGTTGAGCGGTATCATAACTTCCGAACCAATGATGATATGTGGCACTCCGGTATATGCTGCGCCCAATCGCATTTGAGAAGGGTATGATGCTTTTTTATCATTCAGTCCTTCCCATTGCATCAAATCATCTTCAATGACAATGGCATCGAATACTTCGTTGATATTTTCGTTTCCTAAACCAGGAGTTTCGATTTTTCGAATAGTAGCCTCGAACGAAGCCGAATACACATTCTTGTTCCATGTCATCGTCCCAATGTCGTTGATAGCTAAACCAAAGCGCCATAAATTTTTATAACGACCCGATAATCCTATATCGAATGCAAAACCGTGTCCCGAAGGCCGTAATTTTCCATTGGTATCGAGCGATGGAGTAGGTTGTGGGTACTCAAACTTGAATACGGGCGACATGGACGAGTATCCAAAGAACTTGTCCTTATTCACGAAAATATCCACCCAGGCAAATCCCATAGTGTATTTCATGCTTAACCCACCATACAAGCTCCAATCCTTGATTTCCACAATTTGGCGGCCATACCCCAGAATAAAATCACGCAACCAGGCCGATGAAAAGGATGATCCTCTAAAAAGTTCCGCAACGGGTTTTGGATTGGTCGAAATGCCAGCTATAGTCAATCCTTGTTCGATCACCTTGTAGTCGAAATAATCACTGTTAAAACCCAGCCAAAGCAGTTCGGCCGCAGTTGAATTCAAATGCATGTTGAATGAACCTCTTTCGCGCATCGTAAAGGCAAAACCACCAATATCAGGGTCTTGGTAAGAAACCCCAATGCCGTTCATGCCTACGTCGAACGAAAGACGTGAATCGGAAAAACGTCGGGCTGCCTCCTGCTTCTCGGCAAGCGTATATTCGTGATCTTCATACAATAAATTCAAATCACTTTTCGATACGGCATCCGTATATCCCGAAACACTTAATCCTACAATACCAAAATGCCATTTGTGATTATCGGCATTCCATCCTAAATTAGCCGGATTGATGCCCAAACATTGATAATCGCTCACAACGATGACCGGCATTCCCGAACCCGTTGCCGTAAAAGCACCATATTCTGTTTGAGAAAAACTTATTCCTATGCTAAAGATACAGGCCATTACAATGAGAAACGCCCTGCAAAATCGAATTGTATTTTTCATGGTGATCGATATGGTTAAAGGATGGATTGGAATTATTATTGAACAAATATATGAACGTTTCATAATTTTAGGTAATGTTTCTCGAAAAATATTTGAAGAATACAACCAAACATTGTATCGAACTAAGATGGAATGGATTCGGGAACCAAAACAAAGTTATGAAATAAGAAGAAAAATGGTGAAATGAGCAAAGAAGCTAAAAAAAAATATGGCCAGAGTAAATTCCTCTCCGATTCCTCGTTCTGAGATACAGATAGATTGACCGATCGTTTCGTTACAAGAACTGAGGGAGCTATTTCAACCTGTTCAGGATTTTACCTATACTATCTATTACTGCCATTGCTTAATAATTTTTTGATTTTTGATAATTCGGTTTCCACCAAGTAGTTGCAGAGTATATATTCCTTTCTTCGAAGCTGAGAAATCGATGGTCATTCAATTTCTATCGAACTTATCGAATTTTAGGAGAATATTTCTGCCCGGCATATTATAAAATGGTATTTCGTCAATTCGCAATTGGGGTACATATTCAATATACTCTGGAAGCTGAACATGGAATTGAGAAATATTTTGACTTCATCAGCTTTATTCAATTCCGGTATCTTCATTTCCAAATCGCATGGATCTCCATAATTGGGATACCAAGTAGTATCATTGAGTGTATAACATTTTAATCGGGTAGGGAATTCAGTAAAAAGAGGACATTGCTCAATAAACCCGCCTTTAAAACCCATGCCTTCTATTAGAAAATAAAATTTGACGAAAACGGTCTCCCATTAAACAATAAACCCTGCGATAAGGTATCGAGCACCTGACTTCGACAATGCGTCACCCTAAAAATTTTTCCAAAACTTTTCATCAAAAAGAGGTGCGATTAATTTGTGT
>MWFC01000053.1 GCA_002071415.1 Bacteroidetes bacterium ADurb.Bin012 | reverse complement strand
TATTTATCTTAACGATGGTTCCATATTTACAGGTTCAATTCTAAACATAGACAACTTTGCCTCTGTTGATGAATACAATTATATAGGTAATAGTATAACTGTCGAATTATGAAAAGGGTTATATTAATATGGCTCATATTACCTATAATTTATATGAGTGCTGAAACAGTTAAAACGCCACCTAGTGATAATAAAAGGGAAAATGCTTCGCAAGCTGTAAATATTCCTTTTATTATTCTTGGCAAGGGGGGCTTAGTCTATGAACCAGGACATAATCCTCAAATTTGTCCTCAATTTTCTTTTCATAAATGTGCATCTGGTACTATAACCATACGAGAGTTATGGAATCTTATTTGGGGTGATAATTTTCAATCAACTATTGATCAATATCTTCCATTAAATGCATCGGTTACTGTTTACAACGACGATCAGACAACAACCAGTTGTTCAATAACAATTTACGGATTCAATGGTTCCATTTCAATTGATAATGATACACTGGTTATCCCCTCTAATGTTATTAATTTTTCAATTTACTGAAACTTTTATGGGGGCAGAAATGCCCCCTTTATTGAATAAAAAATTAAATTTACAATAAATTATAAAATTTGTTATGAAAAAAATTTCCCTTTCTCTTTTTTTTATTTTAACAGTTTTCTTTATACATGCTCAAAGTGAAATGCTTCATCAAATCTGTCTCAAACAGAATAAGGCAAATGATTTTTTTGATTTATTGAGCAAAACAACGGGTCAAAGCGAGGGCAATGCCATTCTATTTATTGTTCCTCCTTCTAATTGTCCAAGGTGTGATGCGCTTATCCACACCTTTAATCTGAGCCTGGCACAAAATGTCATCGATGTGAACAGATATGCTATTTTTATTACTGATAAAATTGCTGCTGCCAAGGAATATCTCACGGAGAACAAGGTCTGGGATATAGATAACAAAAATTCTTATTTCTTCATGTCACAGGAGAAATTCCATGAGTATTTTAATTCTTCTACTGCTGAAATAATTCAAGTTCCATTTATTGCCGGAGTAAATTTTTCGAAGAAAACAATAACTTATTCGGCATCGATTTTGGGTTCATCATTAGATGAGAAGATGGTAGTTGATATTAAGGATTCATTTACCAAAAACATTGAATTGATTTGCGATAAAAATAATAAATATGATTCTGACTATGAAGTGGAATCAAAAATTATTTCTGGAATAGAACCTCCTTTGTTTAAAAGTGCCAAATCACCCCAGCTATACCATCGCCATCTAATCGATACTGCCGATGATAGATTTACTCTATCGGAATTATACAACATCAACATTCATGATTCCATTATTTTTGGTAATGACCACATGACTAATTCCGTGGTAGAATTCCGATTATCAGACAATAAGGCATTAAAATTCAAAAAAATTGGACCCTCCGATTTCGAAAGAACTTATTTTTTTGCAAATAATATTCCACAGCAATTGAAAGAATATTTGCTAAATTTATCCATTACGAGGGTGATGTATTTTTCTCCTTTTTTACACAATAGTTATTTATACATACCCGCTTCGTTGCCTTATCTTTCCTTTATCGATTCTACACTAACCTATTTTAATATGGCATGTTTGGTTATTAAAACTTTTCCAGAAGGAAAATTCATTTCAATAGAAGTTATAGGCCGGAGAGATTCTTTGACGGAGCTTAGTGGTAGAAGTGATGTTGGGGTTTCACATTTGCGATGTCGTATTAGTAATCATAATACTTATATACTTCCTGCCGAGAGAAATGCATATTATTCAAAGGGCGGATACATTCCTGATTCAATTGGTTGCGACATCGATCCAAAATGTGATGAATTTTACAATTTTACTCCTCTTTTCATGGAAATGAGTCTCGATGGCAAACCCTTACGTTTTATCGGAAATCTCGATCCCTTGTTCAGAAGAATAAAATGCGGGTATAGCCGTTGCGAACAAATATATAAGACATATAAGGATGGCTATTTGATAACCGATGGCTATTCGGGAAGAATCCATATTTATGATAATTATGATAATAAAATTCAGGAAATCACCTTATTTACTCCTGATATTCCATATAAAAACATCCCCGATTTCAACTCTTCATCCAAAAAATATTCTAAATGGCTGGCTCAAGTATTGCCTTATCGGATTTCTGATATGTACTCAGATGGGAAAGACATTTATTGTACTATTTTGAGTTCTCATCGAGTTTATTTGTGCCAGTATGATTTGAATAAAGATAAATTCATAAAGATTTCCTGTATCGAACAGCCCGAGGGCAATTATTCAGAAGCCATTCTGTACGAAGTTTTACCTAATAAATTTTATTGTTTGACCTACAATAAAAAATCAATGAATTTCGAGATTTTTAGTTTTTAATTTAAAAAATAAAGAAATTCAAGAATAAAGGTATTAATAACAGTGTAATCTTTCTCATACCTTAGATGCTAAAATATTGAAAAGCTATTTTATTTGGATAAATAATATAAAATTCGATAAAACATTTAAGGATAATATATTATAGTGCTTTATGTAAAAAAATAATGGGATACGAAGTACCCCATTATTTCCGTGCTTGATTATTAACCACTACTCAATGCAGAAAAAGATAAACGGTGCCGGAATTTCCATTATGTTCCCAATCCAGACGATATTTGGTTGGGCATTCACCTTCACCAATAGGTTGATTGTTATCGTTATATCCAAAAGTAACCGTTGAAGTAGCCGATTTGGAGGGAATAGAATGTTTCTTCTGTCCCAAAATAGGGTCGAAATCACAGCTTTGTTTTAATATCACAGGTTGGATAATTTGGGTATAAAAATCATCTCCCTTCCGATTTTGTCCCCAGCATACAAGTGATGTGTATTCTCCTGATGTTGCCAAGCCTTCAATGGATATATCCATGTTGGTGGCCGTTCCCGTAAAGGTTTTTCTGCGGGCAATATTCCATGTGCGGGTAGTATTGTCATCGAAAGTCATCTGGAAAGAACCTGTCATTTCATGAATTATCGTATCATAAGTAATTCCTAAAAGCCCAACATGACCACCGGTTACATTAGTTAGAATTTTTTCTCCGTTCAAAATGGTTGTTTTACCCATTTTTGGCCTGGTTACGGTGTAATTAATGATCTTTACCTTGATACTGGCTCCGGGCTGTACCCAAAAAATACCTTGCTTTATTCTGATTTCTAAATTTCCCGTGCGATGAACCTTCCCATTACAGTTCAATCCATCGTAGGATATGTAATAAACGATGGTGTCGTTAATAATTCTGACAGAATCGAGGGTAGCATTGCAAGGTCCTGCTTCGCTCGACTTTAGCTGTCCCCCCATCATAAAGAGATTAGCATCGTCGTCTATGCGGTCGATTTCTTCCTCGAAGTAGTTTTCGTCCTGACTTAGAGTAACGAATGTGGCACTCGTTTCATTATCATTATTTGCAGATTTATCTTCATCCTTGTTGCAACTCGTTAAAGAGAGCAAACTCGCAAATACAACTGTCGTAAAAATTCCGAAAATCAATTTTTGTGTTTTCATTTCATTTAAATTTTAGGGTTATATATGATTTATTTTTTAATATTTAAAATTATTCGAGGGGTAGGAACAATATTCCAGATTTATTTTGTTTTTGCCATTGAAAGCGTAGTCTTGATGGGCATTTCCCAACATTTATTGGCTTATTATTGCTATTAAAACCAAAAGTTGTAGTAACCGTCATATTATTTTGGGGTATAATATGTTTTTGAATTCCAGCATAAGGTAGGAAATTGCATTCTCGCTTTCGAGTAACGGGTTCCGAAATCTGATTATAAAATTTTTGCCCATTACGTAAAGTTCCCCAGCAGATTAACTTTTCATAACCATCTATATTCCCCATTCCATCTTCTGTAATGATGAGGTTATTAAAAGAGTGCGTAAATATAGTCTGGCGCGCATGATGCCATAATCTTGTGCTTCCATCGGGGAAAAGGGTGTGCATGTATCCTTGACTTCGATGGATTATTGATTGTTGCTGCAAACCGAGTAAAACGATGTTGCCGCCGCTGACATTCTGTGTAATAATTTTTCCGTTTAATACCATGGTTTTATTGGAGGTAAGGTTGGTAATGGAATAGTCCTTTACTTCTATGATGATGCTTGTTCCTGCCTGAATCCAATAGGTAGAAGTTTTGCGGTGAATAATCATCTTTCCGTAGCGTGAGCGTGTACCGCTGCAATTTTCTCCCTTAAATGTCACATAAATAAGGGTACTATCACCTGCCAGAGTTATGGAGTCGATATTTACATTGCATAAATAATCAATATTCCCCAATTTTGAATTTGATTCAAGAGAGAGGAGGGCAGCTTCAAGCGTAATTTCATTGACGTTGGCCCTAAAAAGGTTGTCTTCTTGGATAAGCTGCTGCGCATCGGATGTATCTACTTCTGGTTCTGTTTCGTTATTTTTGTCGCATCCGGCAAGGCATACGCCAATCACAAATGGCAGAAGGTATCGTGATAATAGATGTTTTTCCATGGTAAGAATTTTTATAATGTTTTCTATAAAAAATACACATGAACTAAGATTTACCCTTATGTAGGATCGATTATTTTTCTCCAACAATGACCGAAAGCTGTGTAGTGCCGCATAATCCGAACCAACCTAAGGCATCATTGCTAAAATTTGAAATGATATTTGCAGGTTCCGTGGCAAATAATCCTCCAGCCCAGCTTGTTTCGAGCAATACCTGTCGCCAATATTCTGCATGACTCTGAGTCAATGCAAAACGTTTTACATCCATGATTGTACCTGCCGGAAACCCAATCTTTTCAGAAGCTGGAGGCAAAAGTTGGCTAACGTCTAAGGTTGACAAACTAAAAAAATATATTACAGCATGAGTTTGTTCAGAAGGAAGCTGAGTATATCCCGATACCTCTGACCAGTCGGCTGTTATTTGATATATGGCGGGACTGGATGGATCGAAAGGAATGGCTACTTTATCCAAATAATATAATTTCTCATCATTAGAAAATGAAAAAGTGGGGGGGTTAAAGGCTTTGCCCTCAGCAAGCTCGGCTCTCGCCGAAAAAACCTGTCCTTCCACACTCACCGTAAGAGTATATTCCTGGTTGGATTTTAAATTCATTTTTGCTCTGTATATTCCCGGCTTTAAACTGTCTAACTTAAATATGATAACTTCATCAATTGAACTTAATATTACCTGAGCTTCATTAATAGGAGATGGGACATCATTCGGCTGACGAACTGACCATCTTATTTCAACCTCATTCTCATTCGCTTCATCGGTAAATAGCGCATTAATCACTACTTTCTTGTTTACTTCAGAAGATAAATCAGGTGCAAATTCTTTTTCACAACCATATAAAAAAATTACAACAATAAAATAGACTATACATTTTTTCATTTCAAAGACTGAATTTATAAATGATAGTAGGAATAATTCCGGCTACCGATAATTGAGTGGGGATAATGATTTGTTTTTGGTAGAAATTTGCTGGAACCACAAAATTCCCTTTATCATCCATAATTTTATTAAAACTGACTAAAAAAGGATTGTTTCGGTTATAAATGTTGTAGATGCTCACACTTAGAGTTTGTCGAAAACGGGCGTCTTTTTTATTTAATTGAAATTCGGCTGCAATATCCATTCTGTGATAATCAGGTAAACGTGCGTTATTTTTTTCTTCATAAATAGGAATAATAAAGTTATTATTATCATAAAATCCAGACGGAATAGTGGTTTTACCTCCAGTCATGTAGTACCAAGAAGCATAAAGACTGATGCGCTGGGATGGATGGTAATTAAGTCGAATCTGAATTTGATGTGGCCGATCGTAATAAGGGTAGTAAGGCTGATTATCATTAATATCTTTTGTTTCACGGCTTACCTTACTGTAGGTATAACCTAACCATCCTGAAAGTTTACCCGTATTCTTCTTCAACCACATCTCTATTCCATATGCTTTTGCCTTTCCGAAACGTAATTCACCTTCTTGATATGCATTATACAGTAAATTAGCATGTTCTTTATAATCAATCTGGTTATGGGCAAATCTCAAGTATGCTTCCAATAATAATGAATAGGTATTTTGAAGAAAATAGTTCTCGCTACCAATAGAAAATAAATCTCCTATTTGTGGAGAAATATTGGGACCTGCAGGTGCCCAGTTTTCAATGGTGGAAAAAGGACTGATAGAATTGGAAAGTGATTGAAAAAACTGCAATGTTCTGTTATAATTTAATTTAATTTTCCAATGAGGTTGAACATCAAAACTTAAATGGATGCGGGGTTCAAAACCAATGTAAGTATAATAGATTCTATCTTTCCCAATAGTATCCGTATAAAATGGTTCATACTCGGGATTATAATAATGAACATAAAAGGGACCATAGTCGCTCCAAATGGGCATACGAAATCCATAGTTAATTACCAGCCTTTTGTCAAGTAAGGCAGCTTGATGCTCGATATATAGCTGGGAAGAAAGAGATCGGTAAAAAGGAAAAGATTTTGTATAGTTTAAGCTGTCAATTCTCGATGGATAAATATTTCCTTGATCTGCAATGAGGTTTTCGATGAAAATCCCTGTGCGTAAGGTATTGTCAGCATTTACATACCATGTAAGGTCAGATTTTAAATGCAGTCCCTCAATTGACGACTTCCAGTAAGAATTATGTCGGGCATCAAGAAATAAAAAATAGCTGTACTTGTTGAAAGCCAAGGTAGTATTAAGGAATATCTTATTAGTTGGGATATAATTCCAGCGGAAGTTGCCAGTTAAATTGTTCCATCTCATACCAAAAGTTTTTATGGATGATTCGGTAAGTTGTGAAATATTGTCCTCACCTCTATAGAAACTGAGGTACAATCTGTTTCGGGTATTCAGTATACTATTAATTTTCAGATTGATATCATAAAAATAGAAATTGAAGGAATTTGGAGTATAGTTTGAGGGTTTTAGCCATTCCATATTCGATCTGCGTGCTGAAATAAGATAACTTAATTTTTCTTTGATGATGGGTCCTTCAAGAGTGAGTGAGGAAGCATAAGGCCCTAAATTTCCGCTAATTATATTTTTATACATGTTTCCTTCACGAACGTGGACGTCAATGATAGATGCCAATCCTCCTCCATATCGTGCTGGAGCATCTCCCTTCCAAGCATTTACTTGGCTGATAGCCTCTGGAGCTAAAGCATTGAAAAATCCAAAAAGATGAGAAGGATTATAAATAGGAGATTCATCAATAAGGATTAGATTCTGATTACTTTCCCCACCTCGCACAAAAAATCTTGTACTGCCATCTCCAAATAAATGAAAACCGGGAACGCTATTCAAAACTTGTATGATATCATTTTGCCCTCCCATTCCCCAAATAGATTGATCGATATTGACCCCAAAACTCGCTTTGTCCTCGTTTTTATATGTAGCTTTAATCTCTATGGCCTTCATTTCTATCACTAAAGGATTGAGTTTTATCCATAATAAATCTATATTGGGATAATTCAGCTTCACCGTTTGAGTTTTGTATCCAACACAACTTACAAACAAACTTTTTGTTTCTATGGGTATTTCAACGGAAAAATATCCATACGAATTACTAAAGGCAAGTTCTTTGCCCGATTCCGTTGTAAGCAAAACTCCAGGAATAAGGGCTCCACTGGTAGAATCAGAAATTATTCCACTTATAACTATTTTTTGTTTTTTTAATGGTTCAATTGTCCCCGTGAGTACGATTTGTCCATTGATGTTTTCCCACTGTATCCCATTTCTTTCAAAAACCTCATCAAGAAATGTTGTCAAATGGTTTGTTTTGACCTTGCAAGAAATTTTTTTGGTTAAAGGAATGCGCTCGGGGCTGTATGCAAAAGGTAAACCCGTTATGATTTCCAAATCATGAATGACTTGTTGAAGTGGAATTTGTCGAGCTCGGTATGTATATGTAGATATATTTTCTTGTAAATAGGCTTGATAATTCCAAATAAGGAAGAAGAAAACAAATATACTGCACCTTTTTGCCATTATTTATTTGATTGACAGGGCATACCGCTTAGGATGAATGATGTATCATCACCTCCAAGTTTCAGATGAAGTGCAGATGCAATCACCTGAAGTATGGATTCAGGGCTTTGGTTTTCAAATGTTGCGGTTAGTTTGCAACTGCCCAATTCAGGAGATGAAAGGTCTATATGAATACTATAAACGCTTTCAATTAGAGCAATGATTTCATCAAGAGATGTATTATTAAATTGAAATTTATGAGTATTCCATGCTGCATAATTCGGTTCAGGAGAGGTAATAGTAATAATGTCTTTGCTTGAGACATAAGAAGCTGCCTGACCTGGCTTAAGTTCAATGGCTTCGGAAGGCTTTCCTTTGGGATAGGCTTTCACTTTTCCGCTCTCGAGTATAACAGAGGCATCTTGTTCAGTAGCAGAAGAATGAATATAGAATGATGTTCCTGTAACTAAAATTTCTAAATTTCCAGCCCATACCCTAAATGGAAGTCTTTCGTTTTTTGCAACTTCTAAATAAACCCAACCTGTAACGATAATTTTTCTTTCTTTTTTGCCATACGTCTTATCATAAATTGCCTTACTTTCAGGTGCCAGCGTAATTGTTGATCCATCAGGCAAAGTAAAGGTCTCTTTTGTTTTTTGGGTGAGTAAAATTTCTACTTCCTCATTCCTAAAAAGATAAATGGCCGCAAAAGTCGAAATAATGATCAAGGCCAGTAAAGCTGCTATACGCCAATACGACCGATTTATCATCAATTTTTTTACTCTTTCTTCCTTTATTTCTTTTTTCGTAAAGGTAGATAAATTCTTTTTTCTGAACTTTTCCCATTCTTCTTCTGGATTCACTGGTTGTTTCAAGATGCTTGCCTGCAGTTCCCATGCTTTTTTGTAATCTAAAAATAGTTTCCTGTTTTCGCTTGATTTATTTAACCAGTCAATGAGCTGCTGAATTCCTTCTTCATTCAGTTCGCCTGAAAAGTAGCTAGTAATCAATTCAAGAATATCTTCTGGAACGTCCATGGTCTATTCCTCCTTTATATAAAACACTCTATCATTCATTTACCCTTATGTTAAATTAAAAGAAAATATTCATTAAGAATATTAATGTTAATAGGATAAACTGGTCGAGATTATCATGGAAAGCTTTTAAAGCCTTGGCCATTTGAGCTTCGACAGTTTTAATGGAAATTCCCAATCTGAAGGCAATATCTTTATATTTTAATCCTTCCTGTCTGTTCATCAGAAAGATTTCACGACATTTTGGAGGGAGGTGGTCAAGGGTTTCTTGTATTTTCGCTTTTAATTGTTTTTGAGTGAATTGATCATTGCATGATATGCCCAGATGTTGCTCCCAGCCTTCAGCAGCTTCGAGATCGGGATGATATTTTTTATTATTACGTAAATAGTTAAGTGATTTGTTTCGAATAATAGTAGCTAAATAAGGTTTGGGATCGCGTTTATTTTCAAAAATCTTGCGGTTTTCCCATAGTGCCATGAAAGCCTCCTGAACAATGTCTGAGGAGGTTTCATTCTCTTTTACTATGGATTGTGCATAGGCTTTAAGATTAGAAAATTCCTCCAAGAAAATAGCCTTGAAATTCTCTTCCGAAAGTCCAGAATTCGATAATGGATGACTGTTTTTCATCAAACTTTTTGAAGTACAATAAGAGCGCGGTTGATATTGTAAATTCTTGCTACACCAGTACCTTCGGGGCCGGGAATGGCCAAATAATCGAGATGTGTATTTACTCTTTGATGTCCACCAAATTGTCCGTCATCGCTACAAAGTATGATGCGATAAACACCCGGTTCGGGAACTGGAAAGGCATAATCGGGAATGCTTAAGGTGGGATGCCAATTAAAGATAAAGATTAGTCCAGCGCGTTCGAAAACAATGGTTTTATGATGCTGGTCGATGTTCAACAAATTGGGATAAGGCGAGCGCATAATATCAGAGGTCTTTGCTAAATGTATCATGGCTTTGTCGAAAGCCAGCAAAAACTTGTATTTTAGGTTGGGATCATAAGCCAGTGACCATTGCCGACGCGCATACCAATAACTCCAGCAGTTACCTTCTCTGGGGAAGTCTATCCATTCGGGATGCCCAAACTCATTGCCCATGAAGTTTAACCAAGCCTCACCACCCAGAGAAAGTGAAAAAATACGTATCAACTTATGCAGAGCAATTCCTCGATCAATAACGAGATTTGCGTCATCTATTCTCATGTGCCAATACATTTCCTGATCCATCAACCTGAATGCAATGGTTTTATCACCCACCAGTGCCTGATCGTGCGATTCACAATAGGCTACGGTTTTTACCCCAAACTTGCGATTAAGCATGGCATGATAAAGTTCATCCATGTCCCAGTCTTCGTCTTTTCTTTCGTTTAATATTTTAATCCAATAATCGGGAATTCCCATTCCCAAACGGTAGTCAAATCCTATTCCGCCATGAGAGATAGGGCTGCAAAGTCCTGGCATTCCGCTCACATCTTCAGCTATGGTGAGACTATCGGGTCTGATTTTGTGTACGAGAGTGTTAGCCAATTGAAGGTAGGTAATGGCATCCCATTCCACTCCATCCAAAAAATAAAGTTCACGAGTCCAGTTACCCACAAACCCATGATGAAAATACATCATGGAGGTTACTCCATCAAAACGAAAACCATCGAAGTGGAACTCTTTCATCCAGTAGGCAATATTGGAAAGCAAGAATTGCAATACTTCTGTCTTTCCATAATCGAACAGTTTGGAGTCCCATGCTGGGTGATCGCCTCTGGGGCCAATATGAGTATATAAACCTTCATCACCGTCGAAATCGTTCAAACCTTCATTATAATTTTTCACTGTATGTGAGTGCACTATATCCATAATAACTCCTAAACCCATTAAATGAGCCTTATGAATCAAATATTTCAGGTCTTCTGGTGTACCAAAACGTGAGGAGGGTGCAAAGAAATTGCTCACATGGTAACCAAACGAACCATAATAAGGATGTTCGGCTATGGCCATGATTTGTATCATGTTATATCCACAGGTCTTGATGTGCGGAAGTATATTATCGGCAAATTCACGATAGGTTCCTATTCGAGGTTCTTCCTGAGCCATACCGATATGACATTCGTAAATATATGGAGCTTCCTTGCCCGAAATTCTGTAATTATCACCTTCCCAATCATAAGGATGGGCGGGGAACCATAACTGTCCTGTAAAATCTTTGGTATTGGGATCTTGAACGACTCGCCTGATATAAACCGGAATACGCTCATGCCAGCCATTTCTTCCATGAACCAGAACTTTCACCTTACTGCCATGAATGAATTTATCTTTATATAAATCGTAAGGGAGAAAAATTTCCCATATCCCATTGTCTTTTTTCTCCAAATGATGCGAAAACCTGTCCCAATTATTGAAGTCGCCCATTAAATAAAGATCGAATGCACGTGGAGCCCATTCTCGGTAATACCACCCCTTGTCCTTTTTGCTGTATTGAATGCCCAGATAATTGTGTGCATTGGCAAATTTCAGAAGGCTGCCCCACTGGCTAGTTATTTCGTTCAAACGATTTATATAACGTTGATAACGATCGAAAACCTCTTTTTCGACTGGCTCCAACCAAGGGTCTTCTTTGACTATCTTTAATTTTTTGTATTCCATAGAGAAATAAAGAGTATTATTCAGTAACTGCAAGTATAATGACTGAAGATGCGGGTATAGTAAGAGGTCCTTTTTCGGTATAGGGTACAGGAGAGGATAAAAATCTGTCGCCATTTACGATTATTTTCCAATGTTCATCGGGTATGGTAATATTTTCGGGATGGCGATTTCCATTGAAGATGACCAGAATTTTACGCCAACTATCGCCTACTGCTTTTCCATTCAAGGTATAAGCTATTATGCATGGTTTCGGAATGGACAAGAAATGGAGATTTTCCGAGATTTCATTCGAGGTTTTCATTCTAAATGCAGGATGCTGTTTTCTAAGTTCGATGAGCTGTTGATGGAATTTTACTGCACGGCTGTAAAGATATTTCCAGTTCCAGTCGATTTGGTTGATGCTATCGGGCGAATTAAATGAGTTTTCAACTCCTTTTTTCGAACGCATCATTTCTATGCCATTATGCAAAAAGGGTATTCCCTGTGAAGTGAGCACTATGGCACTGGCAGTCATGTTCATTTTTACGAGTTCTTCTTCGGAAGCATTTTTTACCGTTAAGCGTATTTTATCCCAGAGTGTATGATTATCGTGGCAAGATACATAATTGATACACTGATCGGGTTGAGCCGCATAAGGAGCTTTGGAATAATTTACCTTCTGATAGTCTATTTGGGGGTGTTTTGTAGCCGCCACAATACCAAACTTGATACTTTCTTCCAGTCCGGTTACTCCGCCTATAAAACCGGATTCCGTACTATTGTACCATGGTCCTTTTACACCATCACGCAATTCATCCGAAAAAACCGCTATCCCTGGCATTTGTGCAATATTTGTCTTCAGTGCTCTTCTTTCGGCTGGGAAAGGACTATCACCAGCCGTCCATCCTTCTCCATAAATAATAATATTTGGATTGATTTCATATAATGTTTGTCTGACCAAATTCATGGTTTCTATGTCATGGATGCCCATCAAATCGAACCGAAAGCCATCGATGTGATATTCGCTAGCCCAATATTTTACCGATTCAACGATAAAACGACGCATCATGGGTCTTTCGCTGGCAGTTTCATTGCCGCACCCACTTGCGTTTGACCATTCTCCCTTGGCCGTGTGGCGATAGTAATATCCCGGAACTATCAGGTTGAAGTTCGATTTTTGTATTTCTCCCGTGTGATTATAAACCACATCCATGATAACCCCAATGCCTGCCTCATGCAAGGCTTTCACCATTTGCTTCAATTCACCGATGCGGTTCAAGGGATCATATGGATTTGTAGCATAAGAACCTTCTGGAACATTATAATTCTGAGGATCGTAACCCCAGTTGTATTGTCGCGAGTTTGTTTTGCTTTCGTCAATCGAAAGAAAATCGGCAACCGGAAGCAAATGAACGTGTGTGATACCTAATTCTTTCAAGTGATCCAAACCTGTGGATTGCCCCCATATATTTTTAGTCCCTTTTTCAATAAGGCCAAGATATTTCCCGCGGTTTTTTATCCCCGAATTGGGATGAATACTTATGTCTCGCAAATGTAGCTCATAAATCACGGCATCTACCGAAGATGTCAATATTGGCCCCTTATCATCTTGCCATCCTTCTGGATTGGCTTCCGATGGATTGCAAATGAAACCCCGCTTGCCGTTTACACCTGTTGCCTTTACATAAATACCAGGCGTCTCATCCAGCCAGTCACCTTGATATTGAATACGAAAAGTATAATATCGATGATGAAAATCTCCTTCAACATATTTTTTCCAAGTCCCTCCAACATCTTGTTCCATATTCACTGCCATCAGACATTCCTTGTCATCATAATCTTTATAGATTCTTACCTGCACTTGTTCGGCCGTAGGCGCCCATACCCTGAAAAATGTTCCTTCCTGACTATAAGTCATCTCTAAATCATTCCCTTCATAATAAGGAAATTGATCATAATTGTCCGTTTTATAGTGGGTCTCTTGTTGAGGTTCAAATCCGGTTATTATACTCAAAAGTCCAAGCATGTAAATGGTTTTGTTTCTGAATATGAAATTTTTAACACCCATATCAGCAAATGGTTTAGGGTTGAAATTGTTTAGCAAATCTAATGCATTGGCATTTATATCCAAAATTTCTTATTGCAAATATGTCGTTCCTTTTTAAAATAAAGCTCTATTGAACAAGAAATTCAATTATAATCGAGATTTGAATTGTTTTATTAAAAGTTACAGAAAAGTTTTTCCAATAAGAGAGGTTTTTTATTGTGAAAGCTATATAAACATTGATCTCGTTATAAGGGATATATAGTTCAAGAATCACTTAAACACGAGTTTCATTGGCTTGATAAGAAAATTTATAGCAATGGCTCACAACTTTTGTAAAATTTGATAATAAACCTAAAATCGGTATAAAGTAGGTTGAGAACTTGTTCTGTGTTAAATAATGTTTTAATCGAATCAATCGTGTTTTATGGGTTTAGGTGTAGGACGTGGGAGATAGGAAACCGTTGCCTGACCACTGCCTTCACAACCATTGGTATCCGTTACCGTTACGAAATAGGTTCCTGCATTATTTGCAGTAATAGTTTGAGTTTGTTCTCCCGTATTCCAAAGATAGGATACGAAACCCGAGCCTGCATCCAAAACTACTGCAGTTCCTTCACAAACCAAGGTATCCTGTAAAATTACATTGGGTTGCATGGAAGTGGTTACCGTGGCAGTACCGAAGGCAGTTCCCGGACAGTCAGAACCCGAGATGCTCTGCAGAGTATAAATACCTGCTTGGGTAGTTTGAATCACATAAGGCCATGGACCACTATATCCACTAACACCAGGCTGAACAATCCCATCTATAGCCCATGAAAAGGAATAGGGAGGCAAGCCTCCTGCCA
>MWFC01000052.1 GCA_002071415.1 Bacteroidetes bacterium ADurb.Bin012 | reverse complement strand
TAAACAATTGTACCTTTTGAGTACGTTGATTACTTATAGAACAATCATGGCCTTGATTTTTGTTGTGCGGCGTATAAAAATTATTTTTTTATATAAGTTTGTTTCATGAATTTGATTTCTATTGAAAATCTCACCAAATCAGTATGTGATACTCTTCTTTTCAGTAACCTAAGCTTTGGACTCGAGCAAGGACAAAAAGCTGCGTTTATTGCTCGAAACGGAACAGGAAAGACGACTTTGCTCAACATTATAGCCGGACTCGACACTGCCGACGAAGGCAAGGTAATTTTCCGCCAGAGCTCAAAATTGGCTTATCTTCAGCAAGAAGTTCGGCTCGAGCCCCAACAAACCATTATCGAATGGCTACTCGATTTTAACCTCGAACTGGCCGAATTGATCAACCATTATGAATCGCTTGTTGCTTCGGCAGAACCCGATCGTGCTGAAATCGAAAGAATAATCGGAGAAATGGAAGAAGCCAGAGCATGGGATTATGAAAGCCGCTTAAAGGAAATTGCCGGAAAATTAGGTTTTCAGAACTTGCAAAGGCGTACTGGTGAACTATCGGGTGGTGAAACGAAAAAATTGGCTTTAGTAAAAGTATTACTTGCCGAAGCTGATTTACTATTATTGGATGAACCCACCAATCAGCTCGACATCAAGATGATAGAATGGCTCGAAGATTATCTCAGCCGACAGAAGCTTAGCCTGCTGTTAGTCAGCCACGACCGGTATTTCATCGACAGGGTGTGCAACGAAATCATCGAACTCGACAGGTGTAAACTTTTCCATTATAAAGGCAATTACGCCTATTATCTGGAGAAAAAATCGGAAAAAGACGAAGCCGAAACCATTGAAATAGAGAAAGTCCGAAATCGATACAAAACCGAACTCGAATGGATGAAACGTATGCCAAAAGCAAGAGGAACAAAACAAAAGGCCAGAATTCAAGCATTCTTTGATTTGGAAGAAAAAATAAATCGACCCGCCTCCAGCCCACAAGCAAATTTCATGGCTTCACCCCAAAGAATTGGGAAGAAAATTCTCGAACTCCATCATATTCACAAGTCATTCGACGGAAAAGCCATTATGACCGACTTCTCATATACCTTTAAAAAAAGCGAAAAAATTGGCATTATAGGTCCAAATGGTGCAGGAAAAACCACCCTGCTCAATATCATCATGGGAAAAATAAAACCCGAAAAGGGACATATTTCGAAAGGCGAAACCATAAAATTTGGGTACTTTACACAAGAAAGGCTCGAGCTCGATTCCGATCAAAGAATTATAGAGATAGTGAAAAATCAGGCCGCAGAAATTCCTACACCCATGGGCAATCTCTCTGCTTCTCAATTTCTGCAGTATTTCGGATTTTCGTATTCTTCTCAGTACACTTATTATTCTTCTCTTAGCGGAGGGGAGAAACGTAAACTACAATTGCTGCTTACACTGATTAAAAATCCCAATTTTCTCATTCTGGACGAGCCTACTAACGATATGGACATTTTTACCCTCAACCAGCTCGAGATTTTTTTAGAAAACTATACTGGATGCGTTTTAGCGGTTTCACACGACAGGTTTTTCATCGATCGCATTGCCGACCATGTTTTTGCATTCGAAGGGAATGGAAGAATCATAGATTTTCCAGGTAATTATAGCCAATACATCGCTACACGTAAAACCGAACTCACGAATAAAAACCAGCCAAGAACCAGCAAGCAACCCGAAGTTCAAAAAATACGCAAGGGCCTTAGTTGGAAAGAAAAGAACGAATTACAGAATCTGGAAATTGAAATCGAATCATTGGAAATGCAAAAGGATGAATTACTCGAAACCATGGCTCTACATAGCCAACACCATGAAAAATTATTCGAAATAAGTAAGAAATATAAAGAAATTGAAACCCTTATAGAAGAAAAAATCACTCGATGGATATTCTTATCTGAAAAAAATGAGGATTTTAATTCCTAATCGCGCAAGGTCTCGAAATTGTCATCGGGCAAAATCCTGATGAGCGTTGATGCTGCAGGTTTGTATAATTTGTCGCGATCGGTGGTGGAAATATAATCTACGGCTTGCTTTATTTGATCGGTAATCGAACTATACGAGGCCGGAGCGGGCTCACCCGAAAGATTAGCCGACGAACTCACTAAAGGAGCATCGATTCGACGTATGACTTCGATGCAAAACGGATGTTTTACCACGCGTATGGCTATACTTTGATCGTTAGCAACCAGAATCGAGGGAAGATTTTGCGCTTTCGGATAAACAATAGTCAAAGGTTTCGAATAAGTATGGATCAATTCCGATGCAACTGCAGGAACCTCGGTTACATACCTGCGCAACATTTCTTCCGAATCTACAAGAATTATTAAGTTCTTTTTCTCGTAACGTTGCTTTATGGTATAAATTCGGCTGATGGCTCTCGTATCGTTAGCTTTGCAGCCAATTCCCCAAATCGTATCGGTGGGATACAGGATTACTCCACCCCCTTGAAGCACTGCAACAGCTTGACGGACATCATCTTCAAAAAACAGACTCTCATTCATAGCATTTAACATAGGATATACATTGGATAAGTTGTTGATTCAATATAGAATAAGCACAATCGAAATGGCCTTCAGGGCATTTTTTGTAACCATGCAACCCGCAAGGTCGACATGTAAGAGTTTGTGAAGTTTGAATCATAAAAGATCTATCGGAACGGGGGCCAAAACCAAATTCGAGAATTGTTGAACAGAATATGGCAGCTACAGGCGCATTGACCGATGAAGCTATATGCAAAGGAGCAGAATCGTTTACATAATTCAATATAGCATCTTGCATCAGAGCAGCTGTTTGTAATAGGCTCAACTCACCGGCCAGAGATATCACCCCACGAGGAACACAGGCCTTAACAATTCGCTCGCATAAAGCCCGCTCATCAGCAGCTCCAAGGAGGTAAACCTGCAAATCTTCAGGTAAGGCCCCGACAAATTCTATCCATTTGCTTTCGGGAAATTGCTTGGTAAACCATAATGAAGCCGGTGCAATACAAATATAGGGACGATATTTCAAATGAACGACCTCGTTAAAATCGGCCTCCGAAGGATACAAGCGAACAGAAAATCGTTTTTCTGGTCCAATGAAATCAATCAAGCTTAAATTTCGCTCAACCTCATGCACATTTCCAATTTGATGTCTAATACGATACGTAAAAAATGCCGAGAAAGGATTTTTATGAAATCCGGTTGTAATAACTGCACCCGAGAAAACTGTCAGAAAACCTGTGCTGGCAAATCGCTGGCAGTTGATTGCAAGGTCATAATGTACGGTTCTAATTTGCTTTATCAGGCTGAATAAATGACGGTATTTATGCTTGCGCTTTTCCCAGGTCCAAACTTTGCCAACAAAAGGATGCTTTGCGAAAAGGGACTCCATTCCCTCTTTCACTACAACGTCTATAATAGCTTCAGGGAAATAGTAATGAAGCTTCTCGAGCACGGGGGTGGTTAAAATCACATCTCCTATCGAAGCAGTTTGTATGAGGATAATTTTATTCATCAACAAAAACTAAAATCTGACGGAATATAAAGGAATATAAAAAAACCGAAAGAAACAAATTCGAAAATATACAAAACTCAGACCGGAACATCGAAATCACGTAATGCCTGATTGAGCGAAGTTTTCAGATCAGTTGAAGGTTTTCGCTGACCAATTATCAGTGCACAAGGCAAATAAAACTTACCTGCATGATATTGTTTTTCATAGAAACCTGGGATGACCACCGAACGTGGAGGAACTTCTCCCCTATAAATAACTGGTTCTTGCCAAGTTACATCGATAATCCGGGTACTTGCCGTAATCACCGTATTGGCGCCTATCACCGATTCAGGACCAATATGAGCTCCTTCGACAATGATGCAGCGCGAACCTATAAAACATCCATCTTCTATAATTACCGGAGATGCCTGAACTGGCTCCAGTACCCCCCCTATCCCGACTCCACCACTCAAATGAACATTCTTCCCAATTTGCGCACACGACCCTACTGTAGCCCAGGTATCTACCATGCTCCCTTCATCGACATAAGCACCAATATTTACATAAGATGGCATCAAAACAACACCGCGGGCAAGATAGGCTCCGTAGCGAGCAATGGCATGCGGAACGACCCTTACCCCCAAATCTTTGTATCCTCGTTTTAGAGGAATTTTATCGTAGAATTCCATCGGGCCAGCAACCGAACTTTCATAGCCTGACAAAGGAAAAAACAAAATCACTGCTTTCTTTATCCATTCATTCACTATCCACCTTCCATCAATTGGCTCAGCAACCCTTAGAAGGCCCTTGTCAAGCAACTGAATGGTCTGGCGTATAGCCTGTGCACACTCATTATCGTACAATAATGTTCGATTATCCCATACTTTCTCGATCAATTCTTTTAAGGCTTCCATTCATCGACTCGTTTTTGAAATACAAAGTTACAAAAGCTATTCATGGCAAGGCCAATCGATTCATATATCTCATCCACAGCCAGACTAAACACCTTATTGAAGAATAACCGAATCTATCAATATAAAATGTTTTATTTCAATGAATTATTTCTTGAATCATGTAAATTTAATTGCAAAATTCAATAAGCCTTTGCATTTTGTCTGAAATTTATTTTCTTTTACATATTTCGATGAAAAATCCTGATAGCAACGTTTCTGACTGCGAAAACACCATATTTTCTAGGAGGAAATCCCTATTCGCTTATCCTAACCGCAAAAAAACTAATTTTGCAGAAAATTATGGGAAGGATATTAGCCATAGATTACGGACAGAAAAGAGCCGGCCTAGCAGTCACCGATGAGCTTCAGCTCATACCGAATTCCCTGGTCTCACTTTCGGCTACTGAAGTCATTCCTTTTCTGAAAGATTATATGAAGCATGAAAAAGTGGACGTAATAGTGGTAGGACAACCTTATACGATGGACTATCTTCCTTCAGCATCGGAACGTTATATTGCTCCTTTCATCAAACAATTGATAAAGGCTTTCCCCGAGGTCAAGATCGAACGCTACGACGAAAGATTTACCTCTCAGCTTGCATTTCAAACCATGATCGACTCTGGCATTTCAAAGAAAGCCAGAAAAGACAAAGCCACCATCGATCGCATAAGTGCCGTCATTATTCTTCAATCATGGCTCGATGCAAGAGGAATAGCCAAAAACAGTTAAAACAACGAAACTATGATTTATCCCATTGTAGCATATGGCCATCCAATTTTAAGACAAAAAGCTGCAGATATTAAATCCGATTTTCCCGATTTGCAAGAATTTATTAAAAATTTGTGGGAAACCATGTATGCCACTGATGGAATTGGTTTGGCTGCACCTCAAGTGAATCGTGCAATTCGCATATTTGTGATCGATGCCACTGTTCTGGCTAAAAACTATCCCGAAACCACTGGATTTAAGAAAACTTTCATAAATGCCTATAAAATAAATGAAGGAGGAGACGCCTGGCTATTCAACGAGGGTTGCTTGAGCATTCCTGACATACATGAAGATGTAAGCCGTCCAAAACGCATCCTTTTGCACTACCTCGACGAAAACTTCGACGAACACGAAGAATGGTTCGAAGGTGCTGTAGCACGTACCATTCAGCATGAATATGATCATTTAGAAGGAATTCTCTTTACCGATTACCTAAGTCCTATGCGAAAAACCATGCTTGCAAGAAAGCTCAACAATATTGCATTAGGTAACATAGAGACAAAATACAGGATGATTTTCCCGAGATCAAAAAAACAGAAGAGATAACCATTAATTCACAAAGCCATGAATAATAAAAATATTTACGTATTGTCATTAGCCCTGATCGTTGTTGTAGTTATATGGGGCTGTTCAAACAAACAGGAGCATTTAAAAAACGAAATCACCAACATCGAAAAACAGCTCTTTAATGACACTACTGGCATAATAATGCCACAAAAAGCACAAAAAACCATCGAGTTATACTCTGAATATATACACAATTATCCACACGACAGCCTTTCTGCCGAGTATATGTTCAGAGCGGCTCAGTTGTGTACCGCCATCGGCAACTTCGAAGAGGCTATCAAGTTTTACGACAGCCTGATCATTTCATTTCCCGAGATTCCTAAAGCTGCCGAAGCCATGTTTATGAAAGCCTTCGTCTTCGACAACTATCTTTATCGTTATGACAAAGCCCGTGAAAATTATATGTTATTCATCCAAAAATTCCCCAATCACGACCTGAGAAGAGATGCCGAAAAATCGATACAGTTTTTGGGGATGAGTAATGCCGAGATACTTGAAATATTACAAGCTGATGCTGATAAGAATAATTTGGAGAAAAACCAGCAATAATAAATCATAGGGTTTCATTCCTTTTTCGAAACCTTTCTCTTTCGAGGTGCAGCTTCGTGAGGGGCAAATTCCTTTTCGAGGAAATCTTTCACCTGAGCTGGTCTAATGTTTTGTACAAGTGTGCCTTCCTTGGCTACCGAAATCTCGCCAGTTTCTTCCGAAACAATCAGAGCTATAGCATCGGTTCGTTCGGTAATTCCTATAGCAGCTCGATGACGCAACCCTAAATCAATGGGAATCTTATTGTTACTCGATACAGGTAAAATGCAGCGTGCCGACTTGATGCGATTGTTTACAATAATTGCTGCTCCATCATGCAAAGGTGTGTTCTTAAAAAAAATGGTTTCCAGTAAAGGCACAGAAATCAAGGAATCGATGATTTCACCCGACTGAACATATTCTTTCAATTCGTTGGTTTTGGCTATCACTATGAGAGCTCCAGTAGCCGAATTTCCCATCCTCTGGCAGGCTGAAACAACATTATCTATAGCAAGACGTTCATCATTGGCTCTCGGAATCCTCCAAAAAAAGAATTTTCGTCTCCTTTCCTGTATAAACGAAGGATTACCCAATAACAAAAGAAATTGCCTGATTTCGGGCTGAAATACCACAATTAGGGCAATAAATCCTACACTGATGAAGGCACCTAATATCTCGCTCAAAAGCACCATCTCGAGTGCCGATACAATCTTCCATAAAATAATCACAGCGACTATTCCTATAAAAATATTGATGGCTCCCGTACCTTTCACCAAATTATAAAATTCGTACAGTAGCAGGGCAACCAAAAAAATATCGATGGCATCTATCCAGCGAAAAGTAATAAATAATGGGAGTATGGTTTTGATTAACATTTCCTTGTGATGTATTCATTAATCGTTAATATGGATCAAAATTTCATTTTTTACTCTATTTGAAAATTAATTCGGTATTTGCTATACGAATTTCGGTTATTTTGTTTACTAAAAACATGTAAAGAATATTCAAGCATTCATTAAAACCAGTTAAAACTGTCTTCAAATAAATTATTAAGGATTAGTCAGGGAATCCTTGTATTCATCGAGAATTTTTATGGCCTGAATGGTCGGTTTTACGTCGTGAACACGTATAATATGAGCTCCATTCAATAAAGCAAGCGCATTGGCAACAACAGTCCCAAAAAGGGCTTCTTCGGGTTGAACATTTAATAATTTATAAATCATTGCTTTACGCGAAACGCCCACTAAAACCGGATAACCCAGTTTAATAAATGAGGAAAGATGAGACAATAGTGTATAATTATGCTTCAAGGTTTTGCCGAAACCGAAGCCGGGATCGAGAATTAGACTATCCAATCCATATCGGTTGCAAACTTCGATTCTATGCTTAAAATAGTCGATAATATCCGTAACTACATCATTGTAATGAGGATTTATTTGCATGGTGGCAGGAGTGCCAAGAATATGCATCATGATGTAAGGGACTTTCCGGCTGGCTACAAGTGGAATCATGCTGGCATCGAAGTCGCCTGCCGAAATATCGTTAATAATGGAAGCACCTTCATCCAGGGCGGTTTGTGCAACCAGCGAGCGGTAAGTATCAACCGAAATGATAATATCAGGGAAATGTTGTATGAGCGTATGAACGACTTTTCTAATTTTTTCTATTTCAAAAATTTCGGGTATTTCCTGAGCTCCAGGGCGTGTAGAAGCGGCACCTACATCGATAATGGAAGCACCTTCTTGAAGCATGAGTGCAGTTCTATTTATCCATTGATCTTCAGTTAGATATCTGCCACCATCATAGAATGAATCCTGAGTAATGTTTAATATGCCCATAACGGCGGGAAAAGGAATCATTATACCTTTCTCGCCAATGAGTAAGCCCCGAGTTGTAAGGGAATTTGTATCTTTACTGCCCAAATTCATCAGTATTCGATTTATAGTGCGAAATTAAGAAAATCATGCAAAATACCTTATTGCAATATGATGAAGCGGTGGCAGAATGCCGCAAGGTATTCGAGGCAAAATTGAAAGATTATGGGCCTTCATGGAGGGTTTTGCGGCTTCCTTCCATTACCGATCAAATCTATATCAAGGCAAGAAGAATACGTACTTTACAATCATCAAGCGAACAACGTATCAACGAAGGGATTAAGCCGGAATTTATAGGCATCTACAATTATTCACTCATTGCCTTGATTCAGCACGAACTTGGCCCAGAGCCAGAGAATGCCAGCCCCAGCAATATAGATTATCTCAATTCATACAACAGGTGGTCGCAAAAAGCCAAACAACTCATGCTGGATAAAAATCACGATTACGATGAAGCCTGGCGGCAAATGCGCCTGAGCTCATTAACCGACATCATTCTGATGAAAATAAAACGCATCAAGCAAATCGAAGATAATAGCGGACTTACACTGGTATCGGAAGGAATTGAATCGAATTATTTGGATATTATGAATTACGCTATTTTCTCATTGATCAAGATATCAGAAAACAAGTAAGAATAAAAATTTCTTTTGACTTATGATGAAAAAACTCTATCAAGTCAGCAGACTGCTTTTAGGAATGACTTTTATCTTTTCGGGATTTGTTAAAGGCCAAGACCCATTGGGCACTATGTTCAAGATAGAGGATTATTTGATTGCTTATGGCTGGGATTGGGCCTTGCCTTTTGCACTCGCACTTTCCATTCTTCTATGCACGGCAGAATTTGTAATAGGTGCCGGATTAATTCTCAATTATCAGACAAAACTCATACAATGGCTTATTTTGCTCTTCATGGTTTTTTTTACCTGCATTACCTTTTATGATGCCCTTTATAATGCTGTTTCCGATTGTGGATGTTTTGGCGATGCCATTAAACTCACCAATTGGCAAACCTTTTTTAAAAATATCGTTTTACTTGCTTTAGTAGCAATACTTTTTTATACATCCCGAAACGCAAAACCACCCTTTTTTCGACGTACAGCCTTATTCATAGCAGTAACCTGCATATTTGCCGGATTTTCGATCTGGTCATTCTACCATTTACCTCTTATCGATTTTTTGCCTTGGAAAAAAGGAAATATCGTTTCAACGGTAAGTCAACAATCTTCAGAATATTATGTAACATATAGGAATAAAACCACAGGAGAGGAAAGAGAATTCCCTTCCAATGATTTTCCGTATAAAGACTCTATATGGATGTCCCAATGGGAATTCGTGAGTTCGAGAGTAGTAAGCCATCCTTCATCAGATAATACACTATTGCTTATTAGTGATACTTTAGGCAATGATGTTAGCCTTTACTACCTCAATTATCCCGATTTTCTTTTTATTGCCACAATTTATGATTTACATTCAGCACCTGATAAATCCTTGAAAAAGTTGTCTGATTTCATTCGTAGTGCAGAAAATTCGGGATATACATGCATAATACTAACTTCAGCTCTCAACAAAGAGATAGAGGATTTTGCACTAAAATATGATATCCAGGCTGAAATTTTCAATATCGACGATATCACACTCAAAATGATGGTAAGGGCAAATCCTGGATTAATTTTAATAAAAAACGGGGTAATTATCGATAAATGGAATGTTCGATCAATGCCCGATTTCAATAAAATCGAAAAAAAGCATCTTAAGCTAACAAATGAATGATTCCAAGAATCATCATCAAACTCAACAAATTTACCTTAAGGCCTTTTTCATGGGCCGATACAACATCACTGGCAAATTATGCCAATGATTCAAGGGTGGCGACTTTTTTGCGGCCTTCCTTTCCATATCCCTACACCAGTAAAGACGCAGAGGAGTATATTTATTTCTGCCTGAATGCACAAGATGCATTTGTTTTGGCCATCGATATAAATCATGAAGCTGTTGGTTCGATTGGTGTTCAATACATACAATTCGTGGGTAAATCCACATGGGAACTTGGTTATTGGCTTGGAGTCCCGTTTTGGAATCAAGGAATTATGAGTGATGCCGTAAAGAACTTTATTCATTATTTAGCATTCTATTTAAATACCGACGAAATCATAGCAAAAGTTTACAGTTTAAATATTGGCTCAATTAAGGTATTGGAAAACAATGGTTTCAAAAAACTAAATTTCAATGAAACAACAAGAATTAGAACAGGGCAATTAGTAGAGGAATGGGTTTTTATGAAAAATTTAGAGCGTCATATTTTTAGATAATTTATTGATTAAAAATCTATTATATTTTCTTTCGGTTCAAGAAAGTTAAATTAATGATTTTTTTTTACAAAAGATTGCATTTTTAAAAATTATTTATATTTTTGTAGCCTGAATTCAGATACAAGTTTTTCTTTGCAAAACATTTATCTTATTCTCTGAAAATAAATAAATTATCACTCAAAACTATTAAACACCTTACCAGATGAAAACATTAATTCTTAGTGATCAGGAAGCCAGTGAACTGCAAGAATTCTATATGAGGGAACTGGCCCGCGCGCAACGCAGATTATCGCATTGCCAACAGATTCTCAGTAAATTCGAATCGCCTGTTGAAATTACCGAAATTAAGCCAAAACAGGTTACTGCTACGAATGAACCCATAGCGGGTGAAGTATATACCGAAAAAAAGAAAAGGGGAAGGCCAAGGAAAGATCAACAAACTGCCGGTCAGGCCATTGCTGCGCCTGAAGCCGCCCTTGCAGCCCCTAAGAAAATAGGTCGTCCAAGAAAAGAAAAACCTGTTTTGGAAAAAGGTGAAACTCCAGAGACTGAAGTTTCAAAAAACATACCTCAGCCCTTTGAAACCGAATCACTTGCTCAAGAAATGCCTACAGAGGTTGTGGAGGAAAACATAGAAATTCAAACCTCGAAAAAACTAAAAAAAGCAGGAAAGAAAGCCGATAAGGTTGAAACAAAAAGCTCGAAAAAAACGATAAAACAAAGTGAGGAGCTGGGTATAAAAATTCCTTGGACGAGTTTTATTATGGATACCCTTAAAAATGCCACCCATCCTCTGACTGCAAAGGAAATTGCGAATATTGCCATCAAACAATACGAAATTCCTGATAAAAAAACGAATTATGTAAGGAATACTATTGCAGCCTGTCTGTCAGGTTTGGCTACTCGTAGTAAAAAAATCGATGCTATTGCTACCGAAGCGAAAGTAAAAGCTTACCTCTTACCCCCCTCCGAAAATTAATTTTTTCCGGTGTATTGATTGTTATTCACAATTTTTTTGTATCTTTGTAGCGCTAAAATAATAAATATTTTTTTGACATAGGATAGGCGCTTCCTTTACGGGAAGCGTCTATTTTTTTACGTAAAAAGGATGAAAATCCAGCAGCGTTCGACGTAAATACTCCTTGTCGAGATGTGTATAAATCTCAGTTGTAGTGATGGATGCATGCCCCAACATATCTTGTACGGCTCTGAGGCTTGCCCCATTCTCGACCAAATGAGTAGCAAATGAATGCCGAAAGGTATGTGGACTTATTTTTTTCGAAATACCTGCCTTTGCTGCCAAATCTTTGATTATTAAAAATACCATTACACGACTCATCTTGCCGCCTCTTCGATTCAGAAAAACTATATCACTCCACTGCTTTTGAACCTTCAATGTATTCCTCACATTCTCGATGTAAAGCACTATGTTATGAATAGCTTCTTCTCCAATCGGAACGAAACGTTCCTTGTTGCCTTTTCCAATCACACGGATATAGCCTTCTTCCAAATACAAACGCGAAATCCTGAGCTCGATCAGCTCCGAAACACGTAAACCGCACGCATACAGCGTTTCAATGATGGCTTTGTTGCGTTGCCCTTCAGGCCGACTCACATCGATAATTCGAATTAGTCGATCGATTTCTTCTTCTGATAAAACTACAGGAAGTTTCCTTTGTAAACGAGGTATTTCTAATAATTCAGCCGGATTCTCATTCAAAGTGCCTTCAAGCAACATATACTTGAAAAAAGCACGAATTCCTGAAATAATTCTTGCCTGAGAACTTGCTTCAAGCCCCAGTTGATAAATGTATTCCACAAAACGGCTAAGATCTTCTCTGCTGACCTCAGCTGGTGATTTTACTATCGAAGTTATTTCAAAATATTCAGTTAAAAGTTGGACATCATGAACATAAGCTTCCAAAGTATTAGCTGAAAGACCTTTCTCAAGAGTCAAGTAAGCCCTGAATCCTTTTATCCACTCATTCCATTGAGTTTGCATAAGCAAAAATAAATCATAATTATCAAATTTGCCTCTAGTTTTAGTAAAACAGTCAAATCTTGTAAACAATAAACATCATTATTCTTAGATTTGCAAACCATTGAATTCTATAGAAAATTCATTTTTCATACCGATCCGAATGTTGGCGTTTTGGTTTACTTTATCATCGATTAAAGATTAAATAATCAAACTCGAAATGAAAATCATCTGTATAGGAAGAAATTACAAAGCACATGTGGAAGAATTGCACAATCGGCTTCCCGAGAATCCGATTTTTTTCATGAAACCCGAAACCTCCCTTCTGCCGCGTCATCATCCTTTCTATTTTCCGGAATTTACGAAAGAACTTCATTATGAGTGCGAGCTTGTTTTAAAAATTTGCCGTTTGGGCAAACATATCGACGAAAGATTTGCCCTTGGTTATGTGGAAAGCATTGGGATTGGGATAGATTTTACTGCTCGCGACCTTCAGCGGAAATGCAAGGAAGAAGGATTACCTTGGGAGATTGCCAAAGCATGGGATTTTTCGGCCCCTCTGGGTGCCTTTATTCGAAAAGAAGAATTCGAAGATTTAAAAAATATTTCGTTTTCGCTACAAAAAAACGGTGAGACCATACAACAGGGCAATTCAAGGGATATGATCTTTTCTTTTTCTCAAATTATTACTTATGTATCAAAATTTATCACTCTCAAGCAGGGAGATATTATTTTTACCGGGACTCCTGAGGGGGTTGGACCTGTGAAAAGCGGAGATTTGCTCGAAGGTTATATTTTCGATCAAAAATGCCTGAAACTAAAAATCATGTAAAACCTTACAGGGCATTCATAGATTTGGGGCCATGCGCATGATCAAACGATCGGGAATGGCAGTCAAAACATATTTGGAAAAATAAATATCCCTGTCATTTTGCGTGCATATTACCTGAGCACTATAAGTACGACCTTCTTTTATCCTTTCGAAATGAATGAGAAAATCGAGAGGAAATCCTCCCTGAGGAACATAGATATTATCGGGCAAATGTATAGAAATAGATTGATAGAAAGGCGATTGTTTGTCGTTTCGAGCATCCTTGCTCAAGTACTCCCGAATTTCCCTTTCCATTCTGCTGACTGGTTTTTCGATAGCCCGAAAAAGAGAATGACTGGCATAAGCAATGCTAAATAGTAAAGCCCCTAAGGGCTTCCCCTTCAAACCCACTATCTCCGAAAAAGATTCTACCTGAGCAGCATCGGTTTCAAGATGACGCCGATTCCCCAAGTATTCAAACTGTGGATCATGATCCCTTTTGAAAATGGTAGAGGGATTTCCTCTATGACGCAAAGCATCGGTCGAATTTCGGGCTACAATCTCGGCCTTGACAGGAGTTTCTGCAATCATATTATAACCAATGGTTAAAAATTCATTGGCTCCTACCATAGAGTTCAAGTACAATTGAAAAGTATTTGCACCTTTGTATATAATCTCCTCAGCCAAACCAATCGCTTTCGACAATATCAACATTCCTGGCACAACCGCTTTTTTACTCTGTGATTTCATATATGCCGGATCATGCACTACATTGTGGTCGAGAGTTACTTCACAAAAATCAATGATAGCTTGTTCACTAAAGCTGCAAACACTTAACATTCCCTTTTTCTCAATTTTTAGCAAAATTAATCAAATCAATTTAACCAATTGGTTAATCAACTATTATTTATCGATCCCTTTCTATGTAAAACTTTGCCAACCTGCATTCATTACTGCCATTTCGATACAGTTCCCATGTCATGAATCATGAAAGAAAATCGATATTTCAGGTTGCCTGTCCAATACATTCAGAACTCCTGATCCTATAATTGCATATCAATATTTTACAAAAGCACCACCGTATTTCAATTTGTCGTATTTTCGGGCAAAAATTTTTTGATATGCAACTTCCGTTACCATTTTTCCCGACCGATACTCGAATGATTAATTCCAACGTTGGAGTTTTTTCGAAAGATGAATTTGTGTATTTTCTTTTCAATGGTTCTCCGATATACTGCAGCCTTTGGGGAGCTCAAATCGAGTCCTGTAATATTTGAACCCTGTCAAAGTTTACAATATGGAGGGGTTTTATTTTTGTTGCCTTTTCTTATAGCCAATGGCCTTTTCAGTTATAGGGATTACTATTCGGCTCGCAAGTCAGGGTATTATAATAAGGTAAAGATGCAGTTAAGTGAGAAAGAGGTAGAGATAGATGGAGTAAAGATGCGTGAAGTGCGCAAGCTCAATGCGCAAGGGCATCAAACCAGTGTGTTGACTACTCACAGGAAATTATCCATGGTGTTAATAGCTCTTTACATGTTTTCGCGCTGGGCACAGGAGAATTTTTTCAGGTATATGCGACAGGAATATGATATAGATAGGATTATACAGTATGGTGTAAGTGAGATAGATAGCAATATAATGGTT
>MWFC01000051.1 GCA_002071415.1 Bacteroidetes bacterium ADurb.Bin012 | reverse complement strand
TTACATGATGCCATTTTACAGGAAAGAATTTGTGTTCCCCGAAAGTTGAAATTCAAAAGGTCAACTTGCTGTATACAAGGAAGTTACAACCCTAAGGCGCTCAAGTTGGGATAAGTGCATTATGTAGCAAGAGCAGATTTCGAGACTTTTGCTCGTTATATTTCCAATCCATAATGTCTTTGATAAGAGGATGTGATCAGAGAATAATCCATCGAACATCACATTCAAAGCGGGTTTGGAGCATAAGAAATTAATGCTGTACGCCCAAAATAAAACGCCTAAAATCGACGAAACAAAAAATACAGTAGGTTTGCACAAAAATCGGTAATATGCTGGCTTACATTTACTGGAATCCGAGTCCTGTAGCTTTCTCGTTAGGTCCTCTTCAAATTCGGTGGTATGGTTTATTATTTGCCCTACCCTTCGTAATCGGGTATTTTTTAATGCGTGATTTCTACAAGAAGGAAAAACAGGCCTTTACGTATCTGGATACTCTGTTGACTTATGTAGTCTTGGGTGCAATTATCGGGGCGCGTTTGGGGCATTGTTTGTTCTATGAGCCCGAGGTTTATCTTCGCGATCCTGTTAGAATCCTTAAAATATGGGAAGGAGGCTTAGCCAGTCATGGCGGTGCACTTGGAGTCATTCTCGCCTTATGGCTTTATTCCTGTAAAACACATCAGAGTTTCTGGTGGACTACCGATCGTGTGGCTATTTTAGTCGGCATGGCAGGAGCGAGCATACGTTTGGGTAATGTCATGAATTCCGAGATAATAGGCAAACCCACCGACTTACCTTGGGCTTTCATTTTTGCGAGAGTGGATAAAATACCCCGACACCCCACCCAGTTATACGAATCTTTGGCTTATCTGCTGATCTTCTTCTTGATGTTGTATCTCTATCATCGTTTCCTGTATAAAAATAGAATCATTCCACCGGGATATTTCGTCGGACTGTTTCTAATTTTGGTATTTACAGTTCGTTTCTTCATAGAGTTTTTGAAGGAACCTCAGGTAGGCTTCGAGCAGAATCTGCCCTTGAATATGGGACAATTGCTCAGTATCCCGTTTATTATCTTTGGATTATGGCTTGTGCTTCGAAAACACAAAACGGTGGCAAATAAAATTCAATCCTCATGATATTCGATCTTACTCATCCAATTGCAGAAGGTATGCCGGTATGGCCAGGAACGCCATCACCAAAGCTCGAAAAAGAATGTACAATAGAGAAAGACGGTTTTCTGGAAACCCATCTCGGTCTGAGTTCGCATACAGGAACGCACATAGATGCACCTGCTCATATTTTGCCCGGGAGCTACACTTTAGATAAGTTTCGGCCTGAATATTTCATCGGCAGAGCAATCAAAATCAATCTTACACATTGCCATCATACCATTTTGGAAGAAGAATTTTTATTTCTCGAAGACTTTCCCGAAGCTTTCGATTTTGTATTATTACAAACGGGGTGGAGCCGGTATTGGGGTCATCCGGCCTATTTCAGGAATTTTCCGGTACTTTCGCTCCAGTCAGCCAGGTTTCTCAGTTCTTCACAAATAAAAGGGATAGGTTTGGATGCCATTTCTTTCGATCTGGCTGAAAGTAACACCTTCCCTAATCATCATATTTTCATGGGAAAAGGTATACTTTTGATAGAAAATCTCACAGGGCTGGAGCCTTTACCTTTGGGAAAGAGTTTCGAATTGTTTGCTCTTCCTCTGTATTTTCGCTCTGCCGATGGTGCTCCGGCCCGCGTGATTGCACGCACCTAACCCCGAAAGAATCATTGCGCATTCATCACTCGCATCAGGTTACCACCCCATATTTTCTGGATTTGTTCAGGAGAACATCCTCTACGGATAAGCTCGACGGTAATATTGGGTAATTCGCTCACATCCCTGCAATCGGTCAGGCCGCCTCCCCCATCGAAATCAGTCCCTATTCCAATATGGTCAATACCCGCCACTTTAGCTATATGATCGATATGATCTACTAAATCGCTCACAGTGGCTAACCGACGTGGATAAAGCTTCTGAAGACTATCAATATCTCTACAAAACGATTTTTTTCATCGGGAGTGAGATTCTCAAAATGATGATACCGTTCTCTGAGAATATTATATGCAGAATCGTAACGAGAATCGGGAGGTATGTTTTTTACATAATCACTTAAAATACATACTTGTACAACGCAACCATTTTGTGCAATTGCCTTCAGCATATCGTCGCTCAAGTTTCGCGGATGATTACAAATAGCTCTGGCAGAGCTACGAGAAGCAATAACGGGTTTGGTTGTAATGGAAATGACATTCCAAAAGGCCTTGTCCGAAATATGGGAAACATCCACCATCATTCCCAAACGGTTCATTTCACGCACTACTTCCTTGGCTAAATCACTCAAGCCCTCTTCCTGTTCCATATCGGTAAAGAAGTACAAATCTGGTTGTTCTTCGAATGGCACAAAGTAATGTACCTCACTCCCAAATCGTAAAATTCTTTTACTCTGTTTATTTTATCAGCTATGGGGTATCCATTTTCCATCCCCATCAAAATACTCGATTTGCCCTCTGAATGATTTCTTAGGATATCTCCGCACTAACCGCTAGACCGAGCTTTTCCGAATTATGAGAAACCAGGGAATCGATATGAAAAATCATCTTGCGAGCCATGGAATATGCCTTATCGAATGAGGCGCTTTCGAGTGCGCCCTGGGGTATAAAAACCGCAAAAAACACGGCATCGAGTCCGCCTTTCTGCATCTTAGGATAATCCACTCTGCTATAAGGATTAGCGCTATTATCCTGCATGAAATCAGTTCCCGGCCTTAATAACATTAAGGGAGTATCTGGGTGGGAATCAATGGTTAATAAGTTATGATGGAAATGTTTGTCAGAAGGTAAGTTCTGAGCCGGACAATTCAAATGGAAAAGTCCCCCGCAAACTATCAGCCATACAGTAAGTCGTCGCATGTGAATATATTTCCGAGTTAGATGATCATCGAAGGAAATGATGCCTTAATCCTCGAAGAAGGTCAGATCATTTCGAGATTTCGGGTAACAATTTCATAAGTATCGGAGGCAATGACGAGTTCCTCGTTGGTTGGAATTACCATGACTTTTACCTTCGAATCCTCACGGGTAATTATGTTTTCTTGGCTCTTCACGCTACGATTTTTCTCGAAGTCGAAATCTATTCCCAGCCACTCCATGTCTTTCATAATTTCTTCGCGCGAAGCAGCATCATTTTCTCCGATTCCACCCGTAAAGACGATAGCGTCGACGCCACCCATAGCAGCGGTATATGCTCCTACATATTTTTTCACGCGATAGCGGAACATATTCAGGGCGATTATGGCTCTTTCATGGCCTTTGGCGGCAGCTTCTTCCAAATCGCGCATATCGCTCGAAATGCCTGAAATTCCCAGCAAACCACTAAATTTATTAATGAGTTTGTTGAGGGTTTGAAACCCTATTCCTTCCTTTTCGGCTATATGAAGCAATGCCCCTGCATCGACATCACCCGTACGTGTACCCATGATCAGGCCTTCGATAGGTGTCATTCCCATAGAAGTATCGAATGATTTCCCGTTCTTGATAGCCGCTACACTGGCTCCATTTCCTAAATGACAGGTAATCAGCCGCAATTTATCATAATCCTGTCCCAAAATCTTCGCAGCACGTAAGGACACATATTTATGACTGCTACCATGAAATCCGTATCGTCTGATTTTATACTTTTCGTAGAGCGAATAGGGTAAGCCATAAAGATAGACATAATCGGGCATGGTTTGATGGAAAGCCGTGTCGAAAACGCCAACCTGTGGAATTTGCGGAAGAAGTCGGGTAATGGCATAAATTCCTTCGAGATTGGGAGGATTGTGCAAGGGTGCCAGATCAATGCATTCTTCCAATGCACCGACTACGTCCTGATTTATACGTACACTTCCACCAAACTTTTCACCCGCATGAACCACCCTATGCCCGACAGCATCCACTTCGTGTATTCCTTTCAAGCTACCATACTCGGGGTGAATCAAGATTCCAAGAACATATTCGATTCCTTTCTGGTGATCGAGTATCTCTCCTTCCACCTTGAATTCCAATCCATCGTTGCGTTGGTGTTTTATAGAAGCTCCCTTGAGCCCTATCTTATCTACCAGGCCTTTGGCGTGCACTTCGGCCGAAGGCATATTGAACAGCTGATATTTAATGGAAGAACTTCCGCAATTCAAAACAATTATTTTCATAAATATAATTCGTTACGTATTAAAAAATGATTCTCTTCCCAGAGTAAAAACTGGCCCTTCCTTAATTTGTTTCCCCTTTGGAGTCCATTTGTAAAATCCTTCACCCACGCGTTGTCCAACTATTCCGGCACGAACCATTCGCTTGAGCAAGGGCGAAGGTTTATAGCGAATTTCACCAAATTCGTTGTATAAATTTTCCATCCAGCGCATGATCTTGTCTAAACCTATGGTATCGGCCATTTCGAAAGGGCCCATCATGTGTCCGCTGGCTTCGCGCATGGTTTCATCGATTTGATCTACCATGGCTACCCCCTCCATCAAAATGGAACAGGCTTCATTGATAAACGGTATGATCATGCGAGTGCTGATATTGCCAGGTGATTCATTCACGGGAATTACTTTTTTCCCAATCATCCTGATATACTTGCAGGCCAAATCCCATGTATCTTTCGAAGTACGCATAGACCGTACGGTTTCTACAATCTTTACTTCCCTTACAGGTGAAATGAAATGCATGCCGACAGCCCTGCTGGGGTCTTTCAGTACAGATGAAAGATCAGAAATCATCAAGGTGGCAGTATTACTCGCTATAACAGCATCATGACGCAATACTTCTTCTAATTTGTGAAATACCTCTTGCCTCATACTAAGGCTCGTACCAGGCTTTTTCGATTTAATCGTCTCGATTGCTATATCACAGTCGTTTAAATCTTCGTAATGGGTAGTAAGTGTAATCCTCGACAAAATGAGCTTTTTCTCGGCAGCCGTCATACCCCAATGATTAATGATTCGATTGAGCTCATCATCCAAACATCGTGTAATCTCTTCAATTCGAGTCTGATCAACATCTAACCCGATTACATCGATCCCATACTGACTCGTTTGTAAAGCTATTTGCTGCCCCATGATGCCGCAGCCTACAATCCCAACTTTCTGTAATAAGCCTTTTTGCGATTCATTTTTGCTCAGGCTAAATTCTTCTAACTTTATATCCATCGAAATCAGTTTGAATAAGTTGACAGTACCATCTTTTTCACTGGCAAAAGTACAGTTTTACCATGGGGTATCAAAATGATTTTATAAGTTTCTATTTCAGTACTAACTTTGTCGGTTGGCTCTATAAAATATTCTGAAATTTAACATTTTCGATTTTCGAATAAATCATAAAAACCTTAAACTTATGTCGAATCATCGTTTTACAGTTTTTCTCTTTCTTTTTTGCTCGATTTTTTCACAAAATGTAAAAAGCGAAGACATTCGCTTCAGCGATTATTTTCAAAATAAAACCATGCGGGTAGATTATTTTCATACCGGAAATAATGTAACGGAAGTATTTGCCATCGACCGCATCGTGAATGATGGTGATTGGGCTGGCAGTCTCACACAGCTTCAAGACAAGATGAATCTGGGGTTGTATTTCTTTGAAGTAATCGATAAAGGAAAAAATCAGGTAATTTACAGCAGAGGCTTTGCCAGCATTTTCGGCGAATGGCAATTAACTCCCGAAGCTTCGGAATATGGCTCTTTTCATGAATCCATCCGATTTCCATGGCCTCTCGAACCATTCACACTGGTCATCAGCAAAAGAGGATCCGATAATTTTTTCCATAAAATCTGGGAAAAAGAAATCGATCCCAATTCTCGATTCGTAAATCGAGCAGAACCCGAACTTCCCTTCAAATCATGGACAGTAATCGAAAATGGCGATCCGCATTATAAAGTAGATATCGTCGTTTTAGGCGATGGTTACCGCTATGATCAGATGGAAAAATTCAGGGCAGATGTCAATAGACTGGTATCCGAATTATTTGCCGTAGAACCCTTTCAAAGCCGGAAATCCGATTTCAATGTCCGGGCTGTTTTTACACCTTGCCAGCAAGCTGGCATCAACAAACCCCATCCCGGTGTATATGCCCGCACCCCTCTTTCACTGACCTACGGAGCTTTCGATTCGGAAAGATATGTTCTGGGGTTCGACAACCGAAGCATTCGCGAAGTGGCTTCGTTGGTTCCTTATGAATTCATGATCATCTTGGTGAATGAAAGAACATACGGAGGTGGAGGCATCTACAATCTCTATTCTACGGTTTCGGCCGACAACAAATTTGCCGATTACATAATGGTCCATGAATTTGGGCATCAATTTGCGGCTTTGACCGACGAGTATTATAGTTCTTCGGTATCATACGAGGGTCCATCCATCGAAATCGAACCCTGGGAACCCAACATTACCGCACTCAAAGACCCCAATAACCTCAAATGGAAACATCTGGTAGATCCTTCCACTCCAATTCCAACCCCATGGAACAAAGAAACCTTCGATAAATTCAGTTACCAGATACAGATCGAACGGCATGAAATCCGTGCTCGCAACGAACCAGAAGAAGTCATGGAAGCCCTGTTCGAACGGGAACGCAAATTCGAAACTCAATTGATCAACAATATGGAATACATAGGCAAAGTAGGTGCATTCGAAGGTGCAGGGTATAACCAATATGGAATGTACAGGCCCGAAACCGACTGTATCATGTTTACCCGCAACCGGCAGGCATTCTGCAAAGTATGTCAGGAAGCCATCAGCAAAATAATCAATCTATATGTTCAATGATGCGTTTACTCGATGAAGTGTAGAACCTTTGCTTGTTTGTTTCTCTCCTTGTTACCCATTTTTCTCTATGCAGAAACCGAAATAAAACTGCCCGATACTCTCGAAAAGCGACTTGGAAAAGTTAGACATGATACTGTCAGAGTAAACATTCTAAACGAGGCAGCCCATGTTTATCTGATGAACAATCCGGATCTTGGCCGAAGGGCTGCACAACTTGCACTCGAAATAGCAAGCAAGAATAATTATACATTAGGACAGCACGAAGCAATGCTGTTGCTGGGAGATTACTATTTCTATACGGGAAATTACACTGAAGCTCGTAATTGTTATTTGCAATGCCTCGATTTTTCTATGGGTTTGAATTCCCTGAAAATTGCTAAGATATATAGCCGGTTGTCCAACATCAGCCTCATGGGAAAAAATCTGGATACGGCTATTTACTATGCAAAGATCAATAAAACGTTGAACAAAAAATATGGTTCATGGTTCGATTATATTCGATCCATGCAGAATTTAGGATTGTTGTATTTTCAGAACCGTATGTATGATTCGGCAATTCAAGAATTTGCAAAAGCCATCAGCATTTCCGACGAAATGATAAAGAATCAGGAACCACAAAGCCCCGAATATTATCGACTTTTAGAACAAAATGCCGACCTTCACCGCTTGCTGGCCTTGGGATGGCAGAACAAGGGCAGATTCAAACTGGCTCTGCAGGAAATGCAAAGAGGAATTACATTGGCCATTATGTGCAATAATACGCAGCTTCAAGCTAGTTTATATTCCGACATGAGCCAGATTCTTCAAAAACAGGGGATTTACGAAAAAGCGCTCGAGTATTTGATTAAAGCCGTTAAAATCTACGAAAAACTCGGCGAAAAACTCATGATAGCCAATGCTTATCAAACCATAGGCAAAATATATATCGAAAACAGCGACTACATCAATGCCTACCGCTTCTTCAAAAACTCTTTGCAAGTACATAAATCTCTCGACAATAAAGCAGGCCTCGCTACCATATACAACGATTTTGGCAATTTAAAACGGATATTCAACGAAACCGACTCGGCTGAATTCTATTACAAGAAAAGTCTCGAAATTAATAAATTACTCTCCAACAAGCAAGAAATGGGCATAAACTATCTAAACCTTGGCATTTTATCGGAAGAAAGGGGCAAGCACTCACATGCCCGCATTTATCTGGAAGAAGCAAAAAAAATTTTCGAACAAATCGACGACGAGGAAAATCTTGCCCGAGTTCTACTTGAACAAGGACTCTTGGAAGCAAATCAAAACCATACATCCCTTGCCATCGACTTACTTCTTAAAGCAGAGAAGATGGCCTCGAACTATGGCATGATTCCCATTCGAAAATCAGCCGCTAAATATCTTTCCGATATCTATGAAAGAACAGGAGATTACTTCAAAGCCTTTCAATACCAAAAACTGTATTCAATCTTGAGCGATACACTGAATAATATCGAACGTCAGAAACAAATCCTCAGCATCCAGGCAACTTATGATTTCGAAAAACAGCAAAACGAACTGCTTCTTGAACAAGAAAAACGAAAGACTCTCGAAAAAAATCAAACCTTGCAAAGAGTAATTTCTATTTCATCATTATTAGCTCTCATTTTAACGGGCCTTATTACCTATCTGATCTTCAAACGAATCAAAGAAAAGCAAAAGATAGAAGCTGAAAAACTATTGAAAGAAGCGGAAATCAGTAAGGCAAAAGAAACTCTGATAGAAACACAGTTAAGAAATCAAGATCTCGAAAAACAACGACTTATCGAGGAATTAAAATACAAGAGCAATCATCTCACCAACTTAGCACTGATTATTGCTCAAAAAAATGAATTCATCAACGAATTGAAAAACCTCTTAAAAGAACTGAAAAACAGCAATGAAAGCCAAAAGGACAAAGTGATGAAGGAACTCTGGCAAAAAACTACCCAACAGGGCAACATCAACAAAGAGTTGGATAAGTTCAAGAAAGAAATAGATGATGCCAATCGAAGTTTCTACGAAAAGCTAAATAATATCTGCCCTCAGCTTACTTTGCACGAAAAGGAGCTCGCTGGCTTATTACGTATCAACCTTTCATCGAAGGAAATTGCATCACTGCATAATGTTTCGGTAAAAGCCATAGAAATGAGCCGATATCGTTTGCGCAAAAAACTCCAGCTCGAGAGCAATGATAAATTGGTAGATTTTCTTCAAAAGCTCGATTGATAATTCTGTTGCCTATTCTAATGTTCGCAAATTCACTTTTGTAGAATTTTTTTATATGAATATTAATTGATTTTTAATAATTTAGTTAAATTAATTGTAGAGGTAAATTCACTCAATAATATGCCAAAATCCAAGACTTGTAGAAGTATGATAGAATATAAAAATACGTATGTGGGGTAGGAAACTTGTATTTTTGTTCTGGAATTTCCCGTTCTTCAAACAAGGTTGGCACAATGTGCTTCCTGCCAAAAACAACTTGTTCAAACCACTTTTAGTAAATAAGATGGAAGACATGACCGGCAAAACGAACAGGATTTTGGTCGAAATTTTGCATAAGAACGAAAGATTATGCTTTGTTCAATCGTTTACCGGTCAATCTTCCATCGAAACTCCACCCAACAGATTCTCATGGAAAGTAATTTCGAACATCTGATTAATTATACTCATTCAATACTTTAACGCCATGAAAAACATCGTTCTGATTGCATTATTTTCCTTATTGTTTTTAAATATGGAGGGACAGGACCCAAAGCAATCTTCGAAAGGTCGTTCCTTGCCATCGGTTGAATTGAAAACCTTAGACAGAAAAACCCTACTTACGGATACTTTGAGCAACCATGGCAAACCCATGATCATCAGTTTTTGGGCGCTTTGGTGTAAACCTTGCATCAAGGAGCTTACCAACATTGGCAACGTTTATAAAGAGTGGGTCGAAGAAACCGGAGTAAGACTCATCGCCGTTTCTATCGATGATGCGCGTTCTTCGTCCCGCGTAAAACCTTTTGTCGATGGGAAAGGCTGGGAATTCGAAGTTTTGCTCGATCCCAACAGCGACTTCAAGCGCGCCATGAATGTAAACCTGATTCCTCATACCTTTCTGCTCGATGGCAACGGCAAAGTAGTCTGGCAGCATACCTCCTACACTGAAGGAAGCGAACTCGAACTCATCGAAATGGTCAGAAAACTCAATCAGGGCGAAACCATCCAATAAATTAGAATAATCCAATATTGACCAGAATGTTCGAAAAATCGAGGAATCATCTAAGTAATAAAAATTTATTTCTTTTTATTATCGATATGAAAAAATTACTGAGAATCACTTTGCCCTTCGTTCTATTGTCATGTTCTCTATATGTAAAGAGTCAGGATTTTATTCACAATGCACAGGTAAGTGGAACTTTTCAGGCCGATGCCAATGCCTATGTCAATGATAAATTACTCCACATCAACGACAGTACGTTAAATGGCAAGAGATTGGGAATAAATGGTTTTGCTCTTATTCATTATGATTACAAGAATTTTTCGGCAGGCTTGCGGTATGAAGCCTTTTTGCCTCCCTTGCTCGGATTTTCGCCCGATGCCGAAGGAAGTGGAATAGCCAACTGGTTTGTCAACTACAAGGTCGATAATTTTGAAGTAACTGCTGGAAATTTCTATGAACAGTTCGGTTCGGGTATGATCCTTCGTTCGTATGAAGAATGGACACTTGGCTACGATAATGCACTCGATGGATTCAGAGTAAAATTCAAACCTTATCATGGAATTTATCTGAAAGGCTTGATGGGCTATCAGCGCAATTACTGGGTAAAATATTCCGAAGGAAATCGAGGGTTGGTAAGAGGCATCGATGGGGAGTTGAATTTCAACGAACTGATCGAAAAACTGGGAAATAGTCCTTTTCGATTGAGTTTGGAAGCAAGCTTCGTAAGTAAATACGAAAAAATGCCCCTAAAAACCATAATACGGCCCATTCTTCCCGAAGGCAGCTATGAGGTATATCAATACAAATTGCCCGAAAATGTGGGAGTTTGGTTGGCAGCCATTAATCTTGGCTATTCTAACTGGAATCTGATGACGGAATATGTTCGCAAAAGCGAAAATCCATCCGCCTTGAATAATTATATCTATCGCGAAGGCCAGGCTCTATTGAGCGTACTTACTTACTCGAAAAAAGGCCTGGGAATTGAACTCTCGGCCAAACGAATCGATAACATGGGCTTTAAATCGAGAATGGAAGAAAAGGAGAATGTTTTGGATATCAACTTCCTGCCACCTCTTAATCCCTTGCACCTTTATAGCTTCGCTACAATGTATCCTTATGCAACTCAACCCAATGGCGAAATGGCCGTTCACACCGGAATCGAATATACTTTCCCCAAGAATACCTTACTTGGAGGCAAATATGGCACTAATCTCAGCCTTTCCTATTCATTGATCAAAGATATCGAAAAACAACCTGTTTCAGCTGATATTCCCATCGACAGCACCGGCACCCTGGGCTATACCTCTGATTTTTTCGCCTTCGGAGACCGCAAATTCTACGAAGACTTGAAGATACAGCTTACAAAAAAGTTTTCACAGCGGTTAAAAATGATTGCAGCCTATTTCAATCAAGTCTACGACAAAGATGTAATCGAAGGACACACGAACGAATATGGAAAAGTATATGCAAACATTGGAGTCGTGGATATGACTTATCGTATCAACAATCAGCATTCCATACGGCTTGAATTGCAAACTCTATTTACTGAGCAGGATAAGGGAAATTGGATGGGAACCACGATTGAATACACACTCGCTCCAAAATGGTTCTTTTCCCTCATGGATGAATATAACTATGGAAACGATAATCCCGATGACCGGATACATTATTATAATATATCGTTTGGATATACACATCAATCTACCCGCATTTCTCTTTCCTATGGCCGACAAAGAGAAGGTTTACTGTGTGTAGGAGGTATTTGCCGATATGTACCCGCTTATACCGGTTTCGGACTGACACTTTCGAGCAATTTTTAAATCGTTTTGAAATGTTTGAAGAATCGAAATATCTAGAAAATTTTTTCAAAACGAATATTTTCAATCAACATAATAACAACTTATAGAACAATATGAAAAAACACCACCCGACTTCAGTCATAATTATTACATGGATTTTTACGATGATGCAAATTGCCTGCGATAAAGTGGATGCTCCCTACCTCGAACATATTCAAACATATCTTGATACGGCACAAACATCGGATACTTCCTATAAGAGAATCGCGCTATTAGAAGATTTTACCGGTCACAAATGTGTGAACTGCCCCCAAGCCGCACAACTGGCAAAAAATTTACAGTTGGCTCATAAAGGTCAGATTGTCGTGGTGGAAATTCATGCAGGTTTTTTTGCAGTTCCCGATCAATCAGGGCTCTATATTGCTGACTATCGCTGTACGGAAGGAACTTCATTGAACGATTATTTCAACATCATGCAATATCCTACCGGCCTGGTAAACCGAAAAGCTTACGAAGGAAAGATAAGATTGCTTCCCACAAGCTGGGAATCGGCCATACTGGCGGAGCTTAAGCAAGAACCATTGGCCTTCATCCAACTCGAAAACACATTTAACCCTCAAAATCGCAATCTTCGAATTGAAACTGACATTAAAATTTTACAAAACCTCGAAGGAGAATATACCTATACGCTTTATCTAATCGAAAACCATCTCATTTCGTCTCAAAAAAACAACAATTCTTTCGTTGGTCCTGTGCCCGATATAACCGATTATGTCCACAATCATGTACTTCGGACTTCCATTAATGGAATTTGGGGCGAAACCTTACATCCTGGGAATGGATTCGTTAAAGATGAAACCATACAATTGATTCACAATTTTATTATGAGTGAGAATTGGAATGCCAGTCAATGCCACGTGGTTGCCCTTATGAGCAAGGTGGGAACCAATGAAGTGATTCAGGCTGCTGAAGAAAGCATTGAATAGCAAAATCCTCGAGAATATTAACAAATTGAATAATAGCAATCTATGAATAGAAAATTTCTTTTATCCTTGCTTGGAATTTTTTTCTTTTTGACGCAGCTTCCTCAAGATTACGCCCAGGTGCTCGATCCAGTAAAGTGGAGTTTTTCGTCCCAAAAAATAAATTCCGATGAATATGAGTTAATTTTTACTGCTAAAATAGACAAGAACTGGCATCTCTATTCTCAATATGTTCCAGAAGGAGGGCCTGTTCCTACCAATTTTATCTTCGAACCTTCTTCCAATTTTAAATTAATAGGAAAAACAACCGAGCCAAGACCCCATAAGATGTACGACCAAAATTTCGAAATGGAAGTACAGTATTTCGACGGGCAAGCCATATTCAAACAAAGAATCAAATCACTCACTCAGCAGAGCTTTAATGTTAGAGGAACGGTGGAGTTCATGGCATGCGATGATTCTCGTTGCATTCCTCCTGCCGAAGTGGATTTCGATTTTGCCATTTCTCCTTCTGCTGAACCGGACAAAGCAGTTACCGGCGTTCAGAAAACTGAAACGGCATATCAGTTAAATACCGATTCGTCTTTTGGGGAGATATCAGAAGAAAACATTGCAACCAGTGCTAACGATAGTGTCGCATTGAATACCAGCCTTGGAGGCGAACAGAAGGAAAGGCATTCGAACTTATGGGCCTTTTTCTGTTTAGCTTTTCTTGGAGGATTGATTGCCATTTTCACTCCTTGCGTTTTTCCAATGATCCCTATGACTGTTAGCTTTTTCATGCATGACGAAGAAAACAAGAAGCAAGCTAGACGGCAGGCGCTTATTTATGGTCTGAGCATTATAGTTATTTATACAGTTATAGGCACTTTAGTGGCTTTGACCTTAGGACCGAATTTTGCAAACTTTCTGAGTACTCATTGGTTACCCAATCTGTTCTTTTTCGTCATCTTTATGGTATTTGCCGCTTCCTTTTTTGGAGCTTTCGATCTCACTCTTCCCCATTGGATGGCAAATAAAGCCGATCAAAATGCGGAAAAAGGAGGGATTTTGGGTCCATTTTTCATGGCTTTCACCCTTGTATTGGTTTCCTTTTCATGCACAGCTCCTATTGTAGGGACCATCCTTGTAGCTTCTGCAAGCGGTGAAATCCTCAAGCCCATCATCGGTATGGCAGGCTTTGGTTTAGCCTTTGCTTTCCCTTTTACCTTGTTTGCTTTATTCCCCTCCTGGCTGGGTACTTTACCAAAATCTGGCGGATGGTTGAATTCGGTGAAAGTTGTCTTGGGTTTTATCGAAGTGGCGTTTGGGTTGAAATTCCTGAGCGTTGCCGATCAAACTTATCACTGGGGTATCCTCGACCGCGAAATCTATATCGCCATCTGGATCGTAGTATTCACATTAATGGGTTTCTATCTCTTGGGTAAAATCCGTTTCAAACATGACGACGAAGTCCATCATATTGGAGTATTTCGCTTAACGCTTGTAATTGCAACTTTCTCGTTCGTAGTCTATCTATTGCCCGGCATGTGGGGTGCACCACTCAAAGCCCTTTCGGGCTATTTGCCGCCTCAGTCATCACACGACTTCGACCTTAACCAGATTATTCGAGAAAATGTAAGCGCCAACCTGAATATATTACCCCAACAAAGTAATCCTTCAGTCCCCACTGAACAATGCGAAAATCCCAAGTATGCCGATATTTTCCATTTACCGCATGGATTGAAAGGATATTTCGATTATCAACAAGGACTAGCTTGTGCAAAACAATTGAACAAACCCATCTTTATCGATTTTACGGGACATGGCTGCGTAAATTGCCGGGAAATGGAGGCCAGGGTTTGGTCCGATCCAAAAGTCTTGCAAAGATTAAGAAACGACTTCGTGATTATTGCTTTATATGTGGATGACAAAACACCTATACCTGAAAATGAATGGGTTATCTCGTCATATGACGGCAAGGTGAAAAAAACGATTGGTAAAAAATACGCCGATTTTCAAATTTCGAAATTCAATGTAAACGCTCAGCCTTATTATGTTATTCTCGACACAAATGGTCAACCTCTGATACAGCCTAAGGCTTACGATCTAAATATCGACAATTTCATTCAATTTCTCGATGCAGGCAAGCAGGCCTTCTATCGAAAAGACTAACCTATTGTCAGTTTTATTATCAAACTCTGATTATTT
>MWFC01000050.1 GCA_002071415.1 Bacteroidetes bacterium ADurb.Bin012 | reverse complement strand
CACAAATTAATCGCACCTCTTTTTGATGAAAAGTTTTGGAAAAATTTTTAGGGTGACGCATTGTCGAAGTCAGGAAAGAAGAGCTTTTCGAGCTGGTGGAAGAAACCTTGAAGCAAATGGGGCTTTGAAATCTTGTTGAAATTTATTGGGCCAGAGTAAATCTCAAACTGATACCACCCATCGAAGTTCGGGTAGAATACTGGTTGGAGACATAGGGATTGGTGATGGAACTATCGTAAAACACCCGTATCATTACTCTTTCATTAAGCTGATAATCGGCCGAGGTATTGACTGTAATCAGTTTTTGGCCGGCCGAAACCTGAGTTATATCTTCTTCTATTCGTCGTATAATTGTTTTATTATCCTTTATAGAAAAATCAGCCCTTAAGTTCAAATCGCTCTTATATCTTTGTGTTGGTCCGCCACCACCACCCTTGAAGGTCATCTCAATGTTCTTGAACCGGTAACCTATGCCAACTACAAATTCATTGGAATTGATTTCGGTGAGCTGATTATTTACAAAACTCAATGCCAGGTTCCGCGATTTCCTAAACTCAAATTTCGACAGTACATTATTTATCCAAGTCATATCGATTCCAAATAATGGGACAAACTGTTCGCTTAGAGCGATTTGAGAAATTTGATATTTTGGGATAAAATTATTGATATCGTCGAAAGTAGAAGGTGCGCCAAAATTTTCGGTGTACAAAACGTTGGTAGAGTAACTTCCAACATTGTAGGTTGAGCGGTAAGCATGCGAAAGTGTAAATTCCTTAAAATATTTTTTGATAAAACTAACCGATGAAAGTCCTTTATAAGTAATTCGCCAATTGGGGTAGGGAATTTTTGGGAAGGCATTCAGATTGATTTTCATAGCGTTTTGCCCTGAATAAGCAGCTAAAAACGAATAATGCAAGACTTCTTGAGAAGTTGGCCCATAACCCACAGGGAACCCAGTAGAATCAACGATTTGAGGATCATTTTGCCAGTTGGGATTTTGCTGTGCCAGCCTCATGGCTATCTCTTTACGCATGGACTTCATATTTTCGAAAGGCTTGGAAACATTGTTTTTATCCGGCGATTTAAAAGAAGTATTCAAGCTAAACCATGAGATAGAAAAGCTACCCGATTCTATGGGTGAATAAGAATTATACATGCCATTGTTTACCCGAAAATATTCCTGATGATTTAGCGCATAAGTGCGGTTTGCAGTGAATTCCACTCTAAAATCCTTAAAAGGTTCATAAGTCAATCGAGCATTTAAGGTGGATGTATGCTTGGTGGCATAAGCCATGTTAAACAGGCTATCTTCGGTAAGCCATCCATTCATGGCCGCCTTTTGCCGGATATCGGCCTGACTACCAAAAACAAAAGGAATTCCCGGCGCATTCAGATTCATGTCGTTGCCTATAATTCCAGGAGATGGTTTAAACCCCGGTAGAAAAATGCCATTAGTTTCGGAATACGAAAGTGATCCATCCTTGAAACCGAGCACAATCTTTACCATCGATTCAGAAATGATCTTGAAGTAATCTTTCTTTGGTTTAGCGACCTTTGCGGTATCTTCACGGGAGGGTTTTTGTAGTGTAGGCTGAGGTTTCTGCCCCGGTCGCGCTGGCTGAGGACCACCTCTTTGGGTTTGAGTCGTACTCAAAACCTTCTTAAAATAAGGGACTTTGTTGTAAAGGCTCGTAAACCTCAGGTTGCTGTTCAATTGAATAGTGTTGGAATTCTCGGCTTTATTTCCCATGACTTCCTGAATGCTTTTTGGCGAAGCTGTCCAGTTATATGTTCCCTGATACCGTGCCGTAGCAGTCATCCAGTTAAAAGCCCGAATCTTATTGATGGGAATGGTATAATTAAGATTTAATACCTGATTAAATTGATTCATGGTTCCAAAACCCATTAATTCTTCATGTATGCGGTCCTTTTTCTCCTTCACGGTATAGCCATAGTCGTCCTTGTCCACACTTCCTGGCAGTTCATCGATCAAAGCATTGGCATTGGCATTATATTCGAGTTTCAAACCTTGTGTAAGGTCGTGTTTATAATCGTACATACGAGTCCAAACGTACGATTTTACATAGGTAGGCTCGATCAATATCAAAGCCTGACTCTTGTTGCGAAGTTTGCGTTCGGTGTATTCACGGTTGATATCGGTTCGGAAACTGAACATTCGTGGCAAAAGCGAAAAGTTAAAATCTTTTATCAATTGAAGGTCTTTGCTGCGGCTAACGATGCCAATTTTTTCGAAAGGTCGGTAAACCTTTGGTCTGGTCATATAGGTGTATCCTATTCCTCCTCTGTAGATTTTCTTGTTGTCATATTCTATATCGATGTTGCGCCGGTTTAGTTCGCTGTAAGAATATGTAAAATCGAAATTCTCCACATCCCAAGGCATGGGCTGACGTTTTGTTCCTACACGTTCCTTTCGAACGTTCATAAAGTTGATATTCTTTCGCTGGGTATAATCTTCCGTTAGCTTTCTTATCGAGTCTTTCTGCGATGAAACGTCATAACTGTCGAGTTCATCCTTTAGCTTGATATCCGGATCGAGAGGATTATATTGTGGACTTGCCACAGTGGTGGAATAATCGACATGCATGGGAAATCGTAAACCTAATTTTTCGGGTAAGAATTTCCCCAATTGGAGATTAGTGGCAAAATCATACGATGTAATGGTTTCTTTCTGTCGTTCATTTACCTTTTTTTCGATACTTCCAAAACCCGGTGTGCTGTGGGCTAAATTTACCGAAATATTACCGAGGTCGGCCAGATTAACGGTTAGGCGGCCAGTAGCTGCCCATCCCGATTGATCATTAAAATCGGTGAGCCTTAATTCGTTTACCCATATCTCGGTACTCTTGGGCTGGCCATCATCAGCATCAGTGAAGGATTTTTTCTTGGGATTGCGCACTCCAATCATGATGGCTCTCACATCGCTAATACTTGGTGTACCAACTATGGTTACCTTATTTTTCCCATCATAAGCAATATAAGGAACGGTCAAAGATATAGGAGTTTCTCCATCCCTCATTTGTATATTCCGTTCTTGCTTCATTTGTACCAGTTTATCGAGATCGATGTCGAAACTGTTTTCGTCGGGCCATATCAAAGCGGGATTGGTTTTTGCCGTTCCCCATGGCGTAAAGGTCAAAGGGATTTCGTATTCGTAATAGTTTTGGGTAAAATCGGAGCCCAAACGCAGAAAAACTGTCAAATCGCCATAGTTATTAGGATTTAATGCATCGAGGTCTTCGGCATGGACAAACATTTTCAGCCTGTGATATTGTCTGAAATCGAAGCCGGTTGTTTTATAAGCAGCTCTTGCATCACCATCCTGAAGTTCCTTTACTCTCAGAACCATTGCTTGTTCGTTGAGGCGGGTGAAATTGGTAGTCCCATAATTAATTTCTCTTTCGATGCCTGGTGGGATTACATAAGGAACCGGATATTTACTTCCATTTTCTTCGACATTTACCGTAGAGATTTCAAATTTGGTCATGCTTTGTTCATCGTTAGGGATATATTCGCCAGGTGAAAGCAAATCATATCGATAACGACGCCAATCGCCCCTTACGAGTTCAAAAGTCGCAAAACGCATAGTGATGGGTTTTTGCCAGTTTTTGAAAAACATCCTCATGAAGCGGATAGATTTGAAATCCTGAATGTTTCCAATGATGAGTTGAGGGTCATTAATAGGGATCTTAAATTGATACCATTTTACCGAGCCCCGCTCTCCATTTTCGAGTGGAATATTCGTGGCTTCGTAGATATCGGTAATATAGTTCTCCCCAACGACCATTTTATCAGGTCTTAAATCTATCCGATATTGAAAATATCTTTCGTCTTCTGACAGGGTATTGTCGAGGTTAATGTCTTCGACATTGGGTAGGCTGGTTGACTGTGCGGTATAAGATTCACCGGTTTGTTCGGCCGTGGGTGAATTTCCATCCGGGCCTTGATATCGTTTATATCGTGCTTGAACACTCTTATACTGTTCATCATTGTCCATAGCAGCACCTCTAAAATATCGGAAATTATCGGAGGAAGGATCCTCATAAGCTTTCAAATAAGCCTGAGAGCCAGCCCCATAAAGGTTGACGATTTGTTGTAAAAATACCTCATCGAAAAACGAGCGTTCATCCTCATCAGAAAGGCCATCATAGCCAACATCCTGATATTGACGGCTCTGTGGATCATTGTCGAAGGCGTTGACCAAAGATTGCTTCTTAGGAACACGACCCCAAATAGTAGTGTCTACATCTTTTACCTCAGGCCCAACAGGAAGCCCATTTTCGAAACTCTTCTTACCATCTCTCAAAATATCTTCCGAAATATCGCCCAAATTGAAATAAATTTCCCCTCCGGGATTATCAGGGTCTTCGGAGAAAGGATCCATCATCCAGAATTCAATATATTCTACATTAGCAGCTTCGAAATCGGTAGATTCTATTTTTCGCATCATTCCTCCCCAACGGCTGTTAGGATTGCGTAAAAACCCTTCGGCATCTATGCCGTGCGAAAAACCCGGAACTCCAGTTACATCATAATTATAAGGTCCTCGCTCCGAAGGATAAAAATCAAGATTCAAAATTGCAATATTTGTAGGTACACCATTGGGAATTTCCTTGGCGGGAAAAACTTCATTTTCGAGTACCTGCCTGACCAAATTGCGCGAAAGTTCATCCTTCGTAACATTTTTCGGCCTAACCGTTCCCGTACGATCGTAAAAAATTGGATCGATAATATACCACGACATGGCTGCACGATTGAAACCATAAGCCAAACCCGTTCCTAATGCAGCTTCGGGAAACATTCCGGGAGCAGTTTGCCCCTGTGGAGTACTGGCCAAAAACCAGTTGTTAGGCAAACGAAGATCAATGGTCGATTTAGCAGCTTCGAAATCATCGATATAAGAAGTTCCTGTTGAGCCAATGGCACTCGAATGCCCTGGAATAAAATGGGCAAACTCACCAGTAAAGGCTATCTTGGAAGGTACACTGGTCGAATATAACGGAAGCTTGTCGAGTAAACGCGTCAACCATAATGATTCTTTTTGATAAGCCACATTCAAACCCCATATTGTATTCGAAATTGGGTCTTCTCCCAGGATAGTTTTTTGGGTTAAGGGTTTTTCCGATAAATTGATAATTGTAGCTCCAAGAATGAAATCTTTACTAATCTCATAATCAATATGAGTACCCAGATAAGTTTTGCTCTGGATGCTGAACATGGTGTTGCTTTCGAGCGAGATGTTGATGGGTGTACCCGAACTCAACAAAGCTTCATTGATAATTTTTACCCGTCCAATAGTATAATCTACGGTATAATCGACATTTTCAGTCAAAGGAATACCACCATGAGTTACTTTGACCGAACCTTGAGGAATATTAAGTGCATTAAGCGAAATTTCACTACTTACTGAGGATTTATAAAAACCCTCCAAAAGGAACTTATTCTTTTCGGGATATTGCTGGGCTCCAACCTTGGTTAAAGTATATAGTGAATCATAACAATACTTGTTGGCCAACTGTTCGTTTCCAATTTTTTGACGAAGGTCGCGCCCGAAGGGTTCAACTTCGGGAAAATAAATGCGCCCATTGCTCGATTGGATTGTTCCACCTTGAGTAGCAGCATTATCTATAAAATCGAAAATTCCATCGGGAGGAGGATTAAGCTGTGGGTCGAGATTGTCGAAACCCATTACCCGAATCAAAGGAATTCCTGCAACTTCTCCTTCGGTAAGATATCCTGTAGGGACTCCATTGTTGTTCCCCGAATACAGCAAATTCAAAATAAAATCCTGCCTGTTTACCTGATAAGCCCCAATAGCATAAACATTTTTCATCATGAGTTTCCAAAGGGGAATGCGAGTATTCACAGCAGTACTTTTCAAAAGTTTGGCCACCAAACAATTGGGAGAGCTGATTCCACCGTCGGAAAATTCACCTACCTGGTAAACCGTAGTATCGCCTACTATGGTATATTGATAAGCAACTGCCAAACTTTGATCGGGATTTAGCGTTGTATTGAGCGAAATAAATCCCAACAAACTATTGAAAGTATATTCTGTAGACTGAAGTTTTCGTGCACTTTCTATTTTCTCGAAGTCCTGGCCTGCAGTAAAATCATTCGATTTCAAATAATTGGAAACCGTGTTGATATTTCTTAATTGGTTGACATCCAGGTAGTAAAGTAAGTTGTTGGCATTGTTCGAAGGATACCCAGGAGCTGCCATGGTGGTACTAAGTGCGGGATGATAAGGGTTTTTTTCACCAAGGTCTTGAAAAGCCACAATGTTGCGGTTATCGGTTACTGCAGCTCCAATATTGGTAACCCACACTTCGATTTTGGTGATATTGACATTCGATTGAACGATAGGAAGAGTAGATAAAGATTGATTATAATGATCGTAAAAATACTGCGACAAGAAGAAATGTTTATTTTCTTCATATTGATCGGCGGTGAGTTTGAAGGTGTTAGTCTGAGCACCACCTTCAACGGTAATATTTTTCGTTTCGCTTTGCTGCTGCGAAACCACCGCAGTAATGGTAGTACGTCCAAATTGCATCTTGGTTTTTACACCGAACAAGCTCTGACTGCCCTGAATAAGCGTAGAATTCAAAGGAAGGTTTACGTTGCCAACTTCTAAAAGTTTCAAAATTTCATCCTCTTTCCCTTCGTATTTGAGCTGGATTTTGTTCTCGAAATCAAAACTCGATTCGGTATTGTAATTGGCTTTGAACTCTATCTTATCGCCCACTTTGGCAATGACATTCATTTGGATTTTTTCCTGAAAGTCGAAGTTTACGGTTTTTCTTTGTCTGACTGCAAGGCTAGGATCTTCATTTTTATTGGATCGAATGCCAAAAATCAGTTCGGCCGAACCATTGGGACGAACATCTATGGTGCTTCCGCCAAAGATCTTATCGAAAGCCTGTCCTCCAATATAAATGGAAGGTATAATACCATCGCTCTTTTCTCCCTTAGTACTCAAAGATTTCTCACGCCAGTAACTGTTCAGAGCTCGCGATGCATCATATTCCATATATTCTTTGAAATCCATCACCAATGGAGGCCTTACCTGAAGCGAACCCATAGTTTCAGTTAGGATATATTGATTCGATTCTCCGTCATATTCTACATTCACCTTTATGCTCGAGGGGTTTCGCAGAAACAATTGGTGTTCGGAGGCTGGGGGCGAATAAAGGTCCCTGTCCTTGAAAGGATAGCGTAAAGGAATAGTATCGGGAGGCGCAAAAAATGCAAGTGAATAATCCGTAGAACTGGCTTTCGGATCGGCTGCGGAAAAACCCGAAAGAGCCACCACAAAGCCAAGAGCAACAAAATAACGGATAAATGGTATAATAGACGTTTTCAAGCCAACTGATAGTTTTGTTTTTACAATACCTTTAGTGCTTCCTTGATCATCTCCTCCACCGAGATAGAATCTCCCCGTGTGGAAACGATCTTTTCCAAAGCTCGTTGAACTAAGGTTTTACTAAAGCCCAAAATGACCAAACCAGATAACGCTTCTTCTAAATTTCTATTGCCTAAAACAGGTAAACTTCCCTGAGAAGTTGTTACCTTCCCTACTTTATCCTTTAATTCGATGAGAATACGCTGAGCAGTTTTAGTTCCAATGCCCTTTACTCGTTTCAGAATCTCTTCGTTTCCGCTTGCAATGGCCGAAATCAGTTCAACAGGAGTCATCGAGGATAGAATCATTCGGGCAGTACTAGGGCCTATGCCCGTCACCGTGATCAAATGCCTGAATAAAGTACGTTCGCTTTCCTCCGCAAAACCATAAAGCATCTGTGCATCATCTCGCACAACCAGATGAGTATAAAGCCGAACCCTTTCTTTATCCTTTATACTCGAAAACGTATTCAACGAAATGTTTACTTCGTAACCCACTCCATTACAGTCAATTACTGCATAAGCAGGATTCAATTCGGCTATCTGTCCCTCAAGGTAGGCGTACATAAATTTAGCAGAAATGGCTGGTTTAGTTAATAAAAGGAAGAATTCGAACTTCCTTGGCTAGCAAAATTACAATTTTCCGATTTGGGAATAAAATCATCATCCCTGCCAAAATTTGATCTTATCCTAAATCAATTACAATTTCGAGCTAATTTTGCAGCTTGTGGTTTTTTGAATTTACCAAACCAATGAAAAAATTCTGCTTCTTTCTTATAGTTTCTTTATATGCTCCTATAGCTTCATCTCAACCGGCGCTGGTAAATGAATGGTGGGACCAGGCAAAAGGCATTAAAAAACAGGAAGGACAAATCCTCGACACTTTAAGAATAGGACATTGGATCACATGGTATCCCGATGGAACCAAAGAATCGGAAGGCAATTATCATGATGGGAACAAAGCTGGCAAATGGGAATATTGGTTTCCCGATGGAAAATTAAACTCAATACTGAACATCGAAAATGGTCCTTGCATCTTATATCATCCAAATGGTAAAATTTGCATGGAGTGGCAAGTCATTCATGGCAAGCGTAATGGAAAGCTCGAAGAATATGATACTGCTGGACATCTGATTCGTCAAATCACTTACCAGAACGGACTAAAACAAGGGTTTGTGCAGACGTTTTACCCGACAGGGCAAAAATCATTCGAAGGCATATACAGAAACGATAGCCTCAACGGGAAAGCCATTTGGTATTATCCGCAGGGAAATAAAGAAATGGAAGGGAATTTACATAACGACCTTCAGGAAGGATGGTGGATTTTTTATCATCCTAACGGAACGAAAGGTAGTGAAGGAAAATTTAAAGAAGGGAAAAGAACAGGGAAATGGGTGTTTTATTACGAAACAGGAGAGAAATGGCGCGAAGGTGAATATGCAGACGATCAACGTCAGGGTCATTGGATAACATTTTATGAAACTGGCCAAAGGTTTCGAGAAGGCAACTTCGTCAATGACAAGGAACAGGGGTTGTGGGTCGAGTATTATCAAAATGAGAATATCAACTATCAGGGTTATTTCGAGGGAGGATTAATGGAAGGTTTATGGGAAGCATGGTATGAGGATGGGAAAACTCGCTATCGAAATCACTATTCACTTGGTATCCCCCATGGTAAATGGACTTATTTCTATCGCAACGGAAATAAGAAATACGAAGGATATTACGTGAATGGCAGGAAAAATGGTCTTTGGACAGAATACTATCAAGATGGATCGATGGAAAGCAAAGCCAATTATACAGATGGGCGTAGACAAGGAACTGCCTTCTTTTATGAGCCCAATGGCTTATTGATTCGTCAGCAAGATTTTCTAAATGACGAACCTCATGGTAGTTTCATATCTTTTTATCCCAACGGTAAGAAAAGCAGCGAAGGCGTTCACTATCGAGGCAGCCCCACTGGTATCTGGAAATTTTACAGCCATGATGGGAAATTGATAATGACTAAAACATACAGTAACCCACCCTCTTCATCGAAACATCAAAAAGAGAAGAAAAATTAGTTGATTCTCGAATAAGGATGAAATGTAATTGCCGGTAAGAATTCTTAGCAAGGTTCAGGCTTTTTTCAATGTAAAGCCGAAGGTAGTTCCCACGCCTATGCTGCTACGCACATTCACGGTTTGATGATGGGCTTCGATGATATGCTTTACAATGGCCAGTCCAAGTCCCGTGCCGCCCATTTCTCTCGAACGACCTCTGTCAAGGCGGTAAAATCTCTCGAATATATGAGTTAGATCATTCTGTGATATACCCGGCCCATCATCGGTAATCTCAGCCAAAATGTTCTCGTCCATATCGAAAAAACTTATCTTGATTCGCCCTCCTGATTTTTTACCATATTTTATAGCATTATCGATCAAATTGGTAAAAACCTGAAGTATTCTTTGCCTGTCGGCCAAAACATAAATGGGGCGGTCTATGTTATGGTTGATAAACACTTCACATTCTCTTTTCTTAGTCTTCATCTCGAGAGATTCAACGGCTTCCCTTGCTAAATCCACGAGATTGAACCGTATTATATTGAGTTTCAATTCATTTGCTTCCAATAAATTGATCATTTCGAGATCTTCAATGATGGCAATCATCCGATTTACACTCTTTTCGGCTTTCAAAAGATAGTTCCGGTTCACGTTTGGATCTTCGAGCCCTCCATCGAGCAACGTAAGAATATATCCCTGAATGTTAAAAATCGGAGTTTTCAATTCATGAGAAATGTTACCTATATATTCTCTCCGGTATTTTTCGAGCTCCTTCAAAGTCTCTATTTCTTCCCTACGTTCATCGCTCCATTCGGTTACTTCACGCTGCACATCTTCAACAGAATGGGCTTCGATGGTTTGCCTGGGGTCTATTCCCTTGGGAACCTTTTGACTATGGATGGTCTTATAAATGACTCTGATCTTACTGAAAATGAACTTATCCACAAAGAAAAGCGTGATAAAATATACGGCTACCCAGATTCCAAGGCCTAATAGAAGAAATTGAATACCAACGGGTTGTTGATATATTAAATTGATAATGACTAAAAAAATGCCATAAGCCACAATTGTTGAAAAAGCAGTAAGGGAAGCAACTTTACGGGAATCGGAAAACCGGAAAATCTTCTTCATATATCAGGAACAAAACTCATAATTTTATCGAAAGAACAATCATCCTCACTCATCACCTATATTTTCGAATTTATAACCAATCCCTTTTACGGTCGTAATAATCGAAATTCCCAATTTTTCCCTGATTTTCCGCACATGAACATCGATTGTTCTTTCCCCTACAATAACATCATTGCCCCATACCTGTTCAAAAATCTCTTCACGGGTAAAGACTCTGTCTGGTTTCGAAGCCAGCAGGCTAAGCAATTCGAATTCTTTCCTTGGCAAGATGATTTCTTCGTCATTCTGTATTACTACATATCGTTCTCTATCAATGGTCAAACCTTCGAACCGTATTATCTTTTCCAATTCAGCTGGCTGAATACGACGTAGCAAGGCCTTAATCCGACTGATCAATACTTTGGGTTTAATGGGTTTCGTAACATAATCGTCGGCACCCATCTCAAACCCGGCTATCTGAGAGTAATCTTCGCCTCTGGCGGTGAGAAAAACAATCAACATATCTTGCCCAGAAACAATTTTTCGAAGTTCTTGACAGGTTTCCATCCCATCCATCCCAGGCATCATCAAATCGAGCAAAACCAAATGAGGCTTGCTTTCCTTCACCTTTTCAATTGCTTCGAACCCATTATTGGCTGTAAAAACGAGAAAACCCTCTCGCTGTAAATTGTATCCTAAAAACTCAAGGACATCGGGCTCGTCGTCAACCACTAAAATCTTATATGCCGAAGCTTCCATTTGTAATTTATGTGTTTCTACTTTTTCATGCGAATTGCTCTGGGCAAATGTAATCTATTTATCTTGAAACAAGATTAACAAAGACTTTATATATAAAAACAAATGTATAAAGGAATGAAATTTTTGTTACAATCTTTTTGGGTTTAAATAACCAAGGCCTTTAAAATAATTAAATTTGCAAGGAATTAATGCGATAGTTGACCAAAAGCAAAAGTGCATGTCGAACTGGTTGGAAGAAGCGGAAAGACGTTCACGAAGAGAAGAATTCAAGGGGCAATCCGAGCGCCTGCAAGTAAGAATTGACAGGGTAAGAGAAAATTATCAGAAGAATCAAGAGGTTTATGATGCTTTCATCGGTAAGATAAAAAGCCTGATTAACAGGGCTAATGCGCTGCCTGCCGAATTTCGTGAGCCTTTTGGAAAAATCAAATACAAGACAAAACAAACTCGCCTCAATAATTATTTGAACATCTTTTCGAGCAGTCGGCACATCCGTAGCAATAAAAGCAAAAGACTATGGGCTAAATTATTCCCCACACACTTCAAGCACATCAGGGTGGTTTTTATAAACGTTTCGAAACATCTCGACAAAATCGACCTCGAAATCAGGCAGGACCTATTCGAGCGAAAACGCATCAACGAAGATGGAAATACGGGAAAACATCATCATAAGAACAAAAAGGATCATATCGACCTTGTCATCCATCTCGACATTATACTGTTAAACGACGAACTCGCCCAGAAAATCCTCGATTTCCTCGCCTTCAGATGCGAACTGAACGATTTTCCCATCCCCTTCGAGGAAGCCATTTATTATTAATTCTCTATAGAACCATTTCCCCGAACTGTCTACATCCAATGCCGTTTCTTGAAATAAAACAACATAAAACCTGCTAAAGCCACCATTACAGCAGTAATGATATGAAAAGCATATTTGTTTTCCTGTAGGGGCAAAAGAATGTTCATGCCATAAACACTGGTAATGAAGGTTAAAGGCAGAACAATGGTCGAAACAAGGGTAAGCGTTTTTACAATCTCATTGGTACGATTGGTTTGTAACGAATCGAAAGTTTTGGAATAGCCTTCAATCAATTCCGAATAATCTTCGATTAAGTCCCAGATTTTCTGATAATAGTCGAGTATATTGCCCCAATATTCTTCCATGCTTTCGGCAAAGCTTTGTATTTCACCCGATTCGAATTTGTTGAAAACCGGGAGTTGGGGCTTAAAAATCGTATTCAGGATGATAATATTACGACGCGTTACTGAAATAGATTCAATAGTCTGCAGAGTCTTTCGTTCGAAAAGCATCCGCCCGGCCTGATCTACCTGATCACCCACGTATCGAACCAGGGTATAACTTTCTTTCATTAAATATTCTAAAATGCGATAAAGCAAAGCATCACTGGTTGCGAAATCAAGATCGATATGCTGTTCGATTTTCTGACGTGTTTTCAGGAAAAACTCCGATACTTCGGAATGAATCTTCCCCATTGTGATCACATAATCCTTCCCCCAGAATATCTTTTCTTCGCGAGTACGTACAAAATTCCGTGTCTTGTCGAAATAGGGAAAATGTAAAATAAGAAAGTAATAGTCGTCGTAGATATCGATTTTGGGCCGCTGATTCACCAAACTTCTGCAGTCTTCAATATCCAGTGGATGAAAATGGAAATGCTCAAGAAGATAGTCGAAATCCTGTTCCGAGGGATTAAGGATATGATGCCATTTGAGCGTTCCAATCCTGTTGGTTTCGATCATAACCCTGGTTTTAAAAATTATTAATACTATTGATTGGTTTACATGCCCCTCAATCTTTTTAAACTTTGCAAAAATAAAGTAAATTAATGAATAACGGCATGCTCTTGGTGAATCACTCAAAAAGTTCTTATTCTAACTCATTAATAATCAATGATAAAAACTAAGCGATAGATCGAACCGCATAACGATGTGTAAACCTCTTTCGAGTCCAAAACGATAAGCTATAATCAAGATGGCGGCGATAAAAAGGTAAAGGAAAGCAAATGAAGTCTTTTTATGTAAATAACGTTTTTTACTTTCAGATGGCTGGTTTTGATGGTTAAAAAGTGGAGGGATTACCAAGAACGCCATTGCTACTAAAATAATGATATCATATAGCAAAATGTTCTCGTGTTGAGGGGTTCGATTGGGAATTTTAATCCAAAGCATTAAAAGTGAACCTATAAACCATGGAATAATCATCTGGCTTAAAATGAAATAGGAACGGTTGTAGCGATTGATCCTTCGAGGCGAATTGGTGGTGGATAAAATATGAGGGGTGGAATGCCAGCCAAGATATGTCAAAATACCCAGAGCTATTAACGAGAAGAATATTTTCAGTGGGATCCCCAGGTAAAGCCAGTTGGCCACATATCCAAAGCCCTGATTGGTGATGACTCCAGCTACGAATGCCCCAAAAAACATATTGAACGAATGAAACGCCAGCCAGAGGAAAAACAGCTTCATTGCAGGTCGCTTTACCTTACGCATTACCCATCTGTACCATATCAACCCAAAAATCAAAGAAATAACAGGCCCTGCAAGGGTGATCATGATGATGTTGAATGGAGTCCATAAATTTGAAGCATCGCCAATGGGAAACATCACTTCATAATAATACAAAACCGAATCTATCCCAAAGTGAGCCGCCATGAATATAATGGCAAACTGATAAATAAAATAGGCAATAATATAGGAAATAATAAATACAAGTGTCGACTGAATGACGTATGCCGCATACCGCTGAATACGCATGGGTTTGCGTTCCTCTGGCTGAACCGTTTCGCTATCCAGAAAGGGATCGTACGGAGCCGACCTAAAATTCAAAAAAAATAAGAAATTGTATAAAGGTTCTTTGATGTGGATAAAAAAATTTTTAAAAAACAACTTAAAACCCGATGATTTCTTAGGCTTCTTGTATCTTGATTTTCGATGCCCCCCCTTATGTTTCTTGTGATGAGAATGCTTTCTTTCAGAAGATTTTACCCACTGGCTGGATAATAGGACCTGAACTTGTGGTTTCGATGAAATTGAACTGTCAGACGGCTCGACGATCTCCAAACCGCTTTCCACTTTAATTTCGGGCTCATCAAGTATATTTTGGTCAGTTTCCGTATTTTTACCAGAGATTTCAGGTTCTTCGTCCAAAACCTTACGGTTAAAATAAGAAAAGTGGGAAGAATATCGCCTTTGTGACTTATGTTTTTTCTTTAATCCCAACGATATCAATATTCTATCCCAATAAGTTGGCTTGTGATGTCTTCTTGATGAGGAATGGCGTGATTTTTTCGTCATCAGAAATATTGTTGCAAAATTTTCTGAGTAAAACTACAACATTCTTCATTAACTCATCAATTAAAATAAAAATAATTCTTCATTTCCAGCACAAAATCCCATACGAAAAAATGCCGGTGCATAAAATGTATTTACAGGAACGATATTGTTATTACAAAGAAAAAGCCCTTAGATCGGCCAAAACGACCTCGAATCAATAATGAAAATCATCTTTTTTGAATAACAATCGATTTTAAATAAATTAGGTTACAGTTAACTTCACCTGACAGAATTTGAGGCCTTACCCATACTGTTTCTGCCTTCTCTGCTTGCGATAAATCAGAAACCGACATCTTCAACTTCATCCCGTATTTTGTATAACCTATCAACGGTCTGAGAATATCGACAACTCCCTCTTTTCCAATAATAATCATAGAAGTGAAAGAAGCAGGGCATTCTTTGAACCTATCGAGATTATCGACAAACCGGTTTGTTCAATCTATCAATGATATCTAAAAAATAATAAGGATGAGAGGAAGGAGGGCAGTTATGATTATTGCTAAGTTTCAAAATGAAATTTTGCAGAAAAGTTCAGTAAATTCAAACACCTCATTCGGTTTTAATCAGGTTGTCGTGGTTTTGATTATTGTATCATAGCATTACCTCATTACCTTCTCTAAATAATCACTCTTATCACCCTTTTGAGGCCTACTCCCATCACCTACAAACGCGAATTCCTTATTAAATTTCTTCTTCTGACGTCAAATTCTAAAAGGTTCTGCCTATTGGCGAGAAAAGAATTGCAGGCTGGGTTTGAACCATTTATGTAAGATGAAAAATCGAAATACGAGAAAAAAAGCGTTATGTCGACTTACTTAAGTTAATTTTGCACCTCATTTGTGGAAAGTATGATGCCTTGGGGAGAACTTACCGCAATGCTCACTGCTATTTTCTGGACGGCCACTGCCATGGCATTCGAAGTGGCCAGCAAAAGAGTGGGCTCCCTTAGGGTGAATACTTTGCGGCTTCCCATGGCCTTCATCTATTTCTTTATCTTTTGCTGGATCTATCGCGGACATCCTCTCCCCATCGATGCACCATTGCATGCATGGATATGGCTCATCCTCTCGGGTTTGATTGGTTTCGTCTTCGGAGATTATTTCCTCTTTAAATCCTTTACCATCATGGGATCAAGAACTACCATGCTCGTCCAAACTCTCGTACCGCCAATTACAGCTCTGGTGGGTTTTATCCTGCTTTCCGAAAAACTTTCGCTAAAACATATTGCAGGTATGACCCTCACACTGAGTGGAATCTTTCTCGTGGTGCTTACCACCAACAATGGCAAGTTAGGTTTGAAAATTCCTCGCCGTGGACTCTTATATGCTATTTTTGCAGCTCTCGGCCAATCAATTGGACTGGTTCTGAGTAAGTTCGGCATGAGAGATTACGATGCTTTCGCCTCTTCGCAAATAAGAGTTATGGCCGGTGCATTGGGTTTTCCCATTCTTTCGTTTGCATTGCATCAGTCAAATTCCTTGAAAAAAACCTTTCACGATAAGGTAGCCATGAAAAGCATCTTGATAGGCTCTATTTTTGGACCTTTCTTGGGCGTATCATTTTCTCTCATCGCTATCCAACATACCAAAACCGGAATTGCATCTACCCTCATGGCCCTTACGCCAGTCATGATCCTTCTCCCTTCGGCCATCCTGTTTCACCAAAAAATCGTCTGGAAAGAAATTGTCGGAGCTATTATCAGCGTGAGCGGTGCTTCATTGTTCTTCCTATAAAAAGCAACTGATTCTATTTTCCTTTTGTCTTTATTCCTAAATATTAAATCATTCATCAAGTCAGCAAAGATTTTTAAAATATCACTCAAATTAAGAAGCATTCATACATTCGTTTGCTATTCATCTATGTATTCTTTGAAATCAAAATAAGAAAGATTTTGTGATCGATGGCAGCTTTATCTTCAATTTATCTTAAGTGTATTGTTGTCCTTAATCGAAAATTTCAGGCAACAGTCTAATGGCTCTTTCGATGAATGGATATTCGATGTAGTTGGTCTTATCTAAAAAATCAAAAATATATTGCTGTGTGGGACTTGGTTCCAAACTCGCCTAAGCTTTTCTCATATCTTTCTTGAAGCACCGCAAGACAAGAAATGAGAACATTCTTTATGCCAACATGCAAACAAAGGCATATTTTCAGGGTTATTCTAAAAAGAATGCGTCTGCTGGATAATAAAATGTCGACCAAAGAAAGCTGACACATTTTTTCGAAAGGTCTTCAGTACTCTGGTATTATTATACTCGAAAAAGTTCTTTATATTTGCAGTCTGTTCTTTGCATGAAGAGGCTTATCGAGAAAGGTGGAGGGAATGGCCCTGTGAAACCTTGGCAACCTGCCCTCGTGGTAAGGTGCCAACTCCTGCCCTAAAACTGGGAAAGATAAGTTCAATAAGGTAATGAGTAATTCTATACGACTCAAAACTCCCTGTTGGGCATTTACCCAGTAGGGAGTTTTTTTATGCACATCTCCACATCCTTCTTTATATTAGATAGCACCTTCGTGAGAAAACAGATCTCGACTTTAAATCAATAAAATTTTAAAGACAGCATCCAAAATACATTATTATTTTTGGTACAATTATAAAAAGCTGATGAAACCTCGTTAAAATCAATTCGTTATTGCCGTTTTTTTCTCT
>MWFC01000049.1 GCA_002071415.1 Bacteroidetes bacterium ADurb.Bin012 | reverse complement strand
TGAGAATGGAGCGTTGAGAGTTGTAAAATGCTGCCCTGTTCTTTGTTTATTTCGGCTGTAAAATCATTGATAATATTTGATAAATACGCACTGCCCAATCCGCCTTTCATGCCATTGACGGCGTTGGCGGAAAGCATTACATTTACCGTTTTTGATTTAAATAATTCCTTTTCAAATTCTTGCGGAATTTCGAGGATAATGTCTGCTTTCCCTGCATCAACGCTTTGCATTGCCTCGCTGTAAGTGTTGGAAATATTAGTCAGGCGAAAATAACCCGACGCGGCGATTTTACCTGTTAACCGTTCCGAAAATGTACTGTGGTCGTTGTCAATCACGCTTAATTTTACATTTTTTATTTCCTGATTGGCAGCCCATGGCAATACTAACATCACCATTATAGGCATTGCCAAAATCAGTTTCGGAATAAATGCGTTCCTAAATATCTGTTTAAACTCTTTTTCTAACAAAAACTTTAACATAATTCTCAATTATTTAGCTATTCTGATATTAAACTTTTTCAAACTCACTGTAATCAAAACCACAGCCATAAAGCCGAGTATGGCAAATTCTTTTACAACATATTGCGGCTCAACGCCCTGTATCATAATTTTTATTACGCCCTCGGCATACCAACGATTTGGCGGAATGACTGAAATCCACTGCAAAATTTTCGGCATACTGTCAATGGGAAATATCATACCAGAAAGTAACATCGTTGGCATCATCATAACAACCACCGAAATAAGTATCGCAGCAACCTGAGTTTTTACCATATTGGACACTAATAAACCTAATGACAAGCCGACAAAAATAAACAGCAACGAGAGGGCAATCAGCATAAACAAACTGCCCGCAATCGGTACGCCAATCACAAAAACCGACAGTAATAAAATGGTTGTCAGGTTGATAACCGACAGTACGAAATAAGGTGTAATTTTAGCCAATAGAATAAAAATCGGTTTTACTGGCGAAACAAGTAAAATTTCCATTGTGCCGATTTCTTTTTCGCGGACAATAGAAATGGAAGTCATCATCGCGCAAATCAGTATCAGCACAAGCCCCATAACACCAGGAACAAAGTTATACGCCCCTTTCATCTGGGGGTTGTAAAGCATTTTTATTTGAGGAATAATTTTAATAATATTCAGATTTGCAGTTGGTTGTAAATTTTCCATTTCCCATTGATTTATAATAGCAGAGGCATAATTTGCAAAAGTATTCGCTTGATTAGGATCGGTAGCGTCTGCAATCAGTTGAATTGAAAGTTGAGAATTGCCACTTTTTTTAAACACAACAGCCAATTTTGCCTCGCCTTTTTGGGAAACTTTGTCTATTTCGGCGTTGGAAATCAAATATTTTGCAAACGAAAAATGCTCGCTGGCGGCAAGCCGTTCAATAATTTGCCTTGTTTCTTCGTTTTTTACCATATCAAAAACTGCAAAAGGCGTGTTTTTCACTTCGGTAGTAATGGCAAAACCGAACAAAATTATCTGCACAATCGGCATTACAAGCAAAATGAGCATTGTCCGTTTATCGCGGAAAATATGATAAAATTCTTTTTTGACAAATGCAAAGAATTGAGAATAGAGAAATTTTTTCGCTTTCATATCTTTATTTTTTAATTGTCGCCACGTGTTGCTTTACGGGCTAATTTTTGAAAAACTTCGTCCATATTGCTTGCATTAAATTGTTTTCTTAGATTTTTGGGCGTGTTCAACGCTTCAATTTTTCCATCAACCATTATCGAAACGCGGTTGCAATATTCCGCTTCGTCCATATAATGCGTTGTAACAAAAACGGTTATTCCGCGTTCTGCCGCCTCGTAAATCAGTTCCCAAAACTGCCGCCGCGTAACAGGATCAACACCGCCCGTTGGCTCGTCGAGAAACACAATTTTCGGCTCGTGAAAAATGGACACCGAAAAAGCAAGTTTCTGCTTCCAACCGAGCGGTAGGGACTTTACAAGCGTTTCCCGCTCGCTTTCAAAGCCGAGTTCTGCGAGAATTTTGTCGGTCTTTTCTGCAATTTCACGCTCTTTCATTCCGTAAATTCCACCGAAAAGCCGCAGGTTTTCCCATACTTTCAAATCATCGTACAAAGAAAATTTTTGGCTCATATAACCGATATTTTTCTTAACCTGTTCCGACTGCCTCGCAATGTCGAAATCCGCCACCGTTCCGCTGCCCGAAGTGGGTTTGCTCAACCCGCAAAGCATACGAATCGCGGTCGTTTTGCCCGCGCCGTTTGCCCCCAAAAATCCAAAAATTTCGCCTTTATAAACGTCAAAACTAATGGCATTTACGGCAGTGAAATTGCCGAATGTTTTAGTCAGTTTATCTGTCGTAATTACTTTTTGCATAATCTTTCACTCTTTTAATAATTCAATAAAACAATCCTCAATGGTCGGCGTAATTTCCATAAATTGTTCATTATTCATTGTTAATTGTTCATTTAAAGTAACGTGGATTGCCTCACCAAAAATGTAAGCAGAACGGACTTTGGGGTTTTGCCGTAATTCTTTCAACAACGAATAATTATCGTTTGACTCTGCGGCATAGAGCGGGCGTGGGTAATTTGCCGTAATGTTTTCGGGCGTGTTAATTTGAAGGATTTTTCCTTTGTTAATCAACGCGATACGGTCGCAGAGAGCCGCCTCGTCCATATAGGGTGTGGAAACAAGAATGGTAATGCCCTGCTGTTTAAGTTTTTTCAACATTCCCCAAAAATCTTTGCGGCTCACAGGGTCAACGCCGGTGGTCGGCTCATCGAGAAAAAGCACTGACGGCTTGTGAATGAGGGCGCAACTCAAAGCAAGTTTCTGTTTCATTCCGCCCGAAAGTTTGCCCGCCCGCCGCGTTTTGAACGGCTCAAGCTGACGGTAAATATCCTCTATTAAATAGTAATTTTCCTTGATAGTAGTGTTGAAAACGGCGGCAAAAAAGTTCAGATTTTCCTCCACTGTCAAGTCCTGATAAAGCGAAAATCGACCGGGCATATAGCCAACTTTTTCACGGATTTCTTTGTAATTTTTTACAACATCAAGCCCATCGACCGCAGCTTGTCCGCTGTCAGCAAGCAAAAGCGTTGTCAAAATCCTGAAAAGCGAAGTTTTTCCAGAGCCGTCGGGCCCGATCAAACCAAAAAGTTCACCGCGTTCCACTTCAAAACTTACATCTTGCAAAGCGGTTACTTCTTTGTATTTCAAAGAGATATTATTTAATTGAATTGCTTTCATTTTTAATTTTCAAATAAAATCTCACCGTACATTCCCTTTTTAATATATCCATCATTTTTTACCGAAATTTTTACAGCATACACAAGATTTGCACGGACATCGCGGGTTTGAATGGTTTTGGGCGTAAATTCGGCTTTGTCCGAAATCCACGAAACTGCGCCCGCGTATTCTTTCCTGCCCTTTTCACCCAAGTCGGAAAAAACTTTTACCTGCTGCCCGATTTTCAATTCGGTCAGTTGGCTCGACGCGATATACGCCCGCAGGTACATTTTTTCGAGATTGGCGATTTTGAAAAGTGGTTTGCCTACCGTCGCGAGTTCGCCCGCTTCGGCGAATTTCTCTAAAATCGTACCTGACACAGGACTTTTGATTACAGAATTTTTAATCTGGTCGTCAATTTGAGCGATTTGCGCCACAATTGCCTGCTGCTCGTATGTCAAACTGCTGTTTGTGTTACCGAGCGTTTCGGTTTGGGCGGCAAGTTGCTTTTCGAGCGTGGCAATCTGCGCATTAATATCGTCCAACTGTTTTTGGTTGGCGGCATTTTCGCTCACGAGTTTGGCAAAACGCTGACGCTCGCTTTTCGCCGTTTCCAACTGCTGACGGAGAACGGCAATCTGGTTCGCAACATTCACCCGGCGGCTATTTATCGCCTTCACGCTCGCCTGCAATTGCATCTTTTTAAAGTAAAGTTGCGTTGTGTCAATCACGCCGAGCGTTCGCCCCGCCACTTCTTCCTGCCCTTCGGAAATGTCGAATTGCAGAATTTCGCCGTTGCTCTTTGCCGACACGACAATTTCGGTGGTCTCAAACACTCCTGTTGCATCGTAATTGCTGTTTTTATTGTTGCAGGCGGAAAACAGAAGAACTATAAAAAAACTGAAAAATGATATTCGTTTCATATTATTATTATTTTAATTATTAGTGATAAATTTCAGATTATAAACCGTTTGCAGCATTTCGAGTTCGTGCAAAATTTTGTCCTGCCGAGCCAATGCTTCAGCGTTGATTTCGCGAATAAGATCGGAAACTGTCGCCATGCCGCTTTCCACTTTTTTCTCTGTGGCTCGTTTTATCGACTGTCGCAAAGCGATAATTTCGTCATCATCGGCTAGGAGTTCGCGGTATTTTTCAATGTCGTTTTGCTTGGCAGTTGCCTGCAAGTTGCTGTTAAACAGGAATGTTTCTCGCTGTGTGACAATGTTTTCGCGTTGCGTTTCGAGTTGGTTTTCGCGTTTTTTGAAAGTGTAAAAACTGCTGATATTCCACGACATACGCATACCGACGATAGCATAAGGAGTGAAACCGTTTTTGAGCATATTCAGGCCCGGATTGCCGTAACCGCCTGTGAGAAATAGATTGAATTTCGGCATTAAACTTGCATTTATTTCGCGGTTTTGCGCATCGAGAAACGTCAATCGACTGTTGAAAAGCGAAAGTTCGGGGCGGGCATTTTCAGCAAAAACGGTTTGTTTAATTTCGGGTTTTTGCAAGACGGCGTTTTCGTCTAATTTTTCGCCGATAAACGCCGAAAGCATAGTCAAATACGCCTTGCGGTTGCGCGAAATCTGGGTAAAATTCTGTTTTGCCTTAATCTGCTCCACTTTTACCGCGTCTAAATCGGCTTGATTGACCAGTCCGCCGCCAACGCACGACTTCACGCGGTCGAAATTTTGCTGCAAATTTTCCTGAAAAATACGGTTTTGTTCCAATATTGCATCACAAAGCAAAATCCCGAAAAAAATTTGGTTAATCCGCTCTTTTACAGCATACAAATTAACTTTCAATTCCTCGTTTTCAACGGCAGTTTGCGCTTTAATTTGCTCACTTCGCGCCTTTGTCGCGCCGCCGTCCCACAGCGTTTGCGTAACGTCGAGTGTAACGCCGTATTGATCTTTACTCAACTCTTCAATTTTCATATTTACCAACATCGGGTCTTGCGAAAAATCGAGTGGAATTTTCGTAACATCAGATTGGTAACTTGCCTTCGCATTGAGCGAAATTTGCGGCAACCAAGCCCGCGCCGCGTTCGACAAATTATACTCCCGAGACTGTTCAATTAAACCATACTGCTTGACAAGCGGGTAATTTGCAACGGCTTTTTCGTAACACTCCTCAATGCCTAACTGCGCGAATGTCGGTAGTGAGAGCAAGAGAATAACAATTAAAAAAAAGGTTTTTCTGTACATTTGACTATCAATTTTATTATTAAACATATTTATAGAACAAAAGTGTTAAACAGAATTGTTTATAATATGGTAAAAAAAATTCAGCGTCGCAAAGCGTTCAAAATGAACTGAACATTGCTTTCGCGGCGTTCAACAAGAAATTTTTCCATTTTTTCATTGCTGTCCAAATGTAATGCTTCTTTCAATATCGGCAAAGCAATAAAAACGGAAATATTAAGCGAAATAACATTCATCAACAAATTTTGGAATGTAACAGGTCGGATTGTTCCCTTTGATAATTCGGCGTTAAACATTTTTTCTAAGGCTGACAAAAAAGGTAATAGATGTGGGTAAAGCATTTGAACAGCCCATTGCCGATTTTCCTCGTTTGATAAGATTTCACGAAAAATGAACATCGGCAGTTGAGGATTTTTCGCCACAAAATTAAACTGTGTTTCGATTAAAAGCCGTAAAGTTTCTGTAAAATCGGCGTTTTGCTCTAAAACAACATTGAACATTTGAGAAAGCAATTGCACTTTTTCTTTAAAAATCCGTTGAAAAAGTTCCTCTTTTGTGCTGTAATAATAGTGCAGCATCGTGTGGCTGATTCCAGCGCGTTTGGCAATGGATACGGTTTTTGCGTTTCCGAAACCCTTTTCGAAAAATTCCGCCTCTGCTGCCTCGAGGATTTTTTGCTTTGATTCAGTTTCGTTTTTTCTCAATATCTTTTCTTTTTTTACTTAGATTTTCATTGCAAAAGTAACTTTTTCTGGTGTTAGTTTAAGGGGCAAACGAAAAAAAACTAATTTTTCAGGAATGAGAGAGAAAGTGCTGAGCTTTCCCTCGTCGTTCCTGACGGTTAAGTGGCTATATTCGCTCCCTAAATCTCCCCAGATATAAGTTGCAGGATGGGACACTTAACGCAAGAACAAAGGTACACTATTTCGCAAATGTTGGGAAACGGGTAAAAAAAAAATTGAGATAGCCAGGGTCATTGGGGTTGACAAGAGCACCGTTACCCGTGAAATTAAACGTAACGCCGACGGGCGTGATAGGTGGAAATGACACCAAACAACAGGCCAAGAAAGCGTTTAGGATTTTTAACACCCAAAGAGAAGCTGGATCAGATATTGTTTAACAAAAAAGTAGCATTTGCAGCTTAAATATACGAAAAAACCGCTGTAAACTAAGTATTTACAGCGGTTTGAATATAGATATTAATCCTTGTTTTTCGAGTTTACTTCACTTCCTCGAAATCGGTGTCTTCTACTGGGCCATCACTTTTCCCCTGATTCTCATTTCCATAATGAGGCTCTTGCTGTGATGACTGTTGAGTAGCTTTGTACATTTCTTCGCTTGCAGCTTGCCATGCCTGATTCATACGAGCCATAGCAGAGTCGATGGCTGCAATATTACGTTGTTTATGAGCTTCTTTCAGTTCGTTGAGGGCATTCTCGATATTGGCTTTTTTATCGGCGGGAATTTTATCGCCATATTCTTTCAACTGTTTTTCGGTTTGAAAGATGAGGCTATCCGCCTGATTGACCTTTTCTATTTCTTCTTTTGCTCTGCGGTCGGCTTCGGCATTAGCTTCGGCTTCGGCTTTCATACGTTTAATTTCTTCTTCGGTGAGTCCTGTAGAAGCTTCGATGCGAATTTGTTGCGACTTGCCTGTAGCCTTGTCTTTGGCCGAAACGTTGAGAATGCCATTTGCATCAATGTCGAAAGTTACTTCGATTTGTGGAACGCCACGTGGCGCAGGTGGTAATCCGTCGAGGAAGAAACGACCAATGGTTTTATTATCTTTTGCCAATGGACGTTCGCCTTGCAAAACATGTATCTCGACGCTGGTTTGATTATCTGCAGCCGTAGAGAATATCTCGGATTTTCTGGTAGGAATAGTAGTATTGGCTTCTATCAATTTTGTCATTACTCCACCCAGTGTTTCTATACCAAGCGAAAGGGGAGTAACATCAAGTAACAAAACATCTTTTACTTCACCTGTAAGAACTCCACCCTGAATTGCTGCTCCTACGGCTACAACTTCATCAGGGTTAACACCTTTAGAAGGGGTTCTTCCAAAGATATTTTCTACCAGTTTTTGTACCATAGGAATACGAGTAGAACCTCCTACTAAGATCACTTCATTAATATCGGATGGTTTCAGGCCGGCATCTCTTAGAGCTTTTTGACAAGGTTCTACTGTGCGTTGTACCAAATGGTCAATAAGTTGTTCGAGTTTTGAACGTGTCAATTTTTTAACCAGATGTTTGGGAATTCCATCCACTGGCATAATATAAGGCAGATTGATTTCGGTTTCAAGAGAGCTTGAGAGTTCGATTTTTGCTTTCTCAGCAGCTTCTTTCAAACGTTGTAAAGCCATAGGATCTTTTCTCAGGTCAATGCCTTCTTCTTTCTGGAATTCATCGGCTAACCAATTGATGATTTCATGGTCGAAATCGTCACCTCCCAAGTGAGTATCACCGTTAGTTGATTTAACTTCGAAGACGCCTTCTCCCAGCTCAAGTATCGAGATATCGAAAGTCCCACCTCCAAGGTCGTAAACTGCTACCTTCAGGTCTTTATGTTTTTTATCGAGGCCATAAGCCAATGCTGCGGCAGTTGGTTCATTGATGATACGTCTTACTTTTAAGCCTGCAATTTCTCCTGCTTCTTTGGTAGCTTGACGTTGTGAATCACTAAAATAGGCTGGTACAGTAATTACAGCCTCTGTAACTTCTTGTCCAAGATAATCTTCAGCCGTTTTTTTCATTTTTTGGAGAATCATGGCTGAGATTTCTTGAGGAGAATATTGTCTGTTGTCGATGACAATACGAGGCATGTTGTTGTCGCCTCTGACAACTTTATAAGGTACACGGTCAATTTCTTTCAAAACTCGATCATAAGTTTCGCCCATAAATCGTTTTATGGAGAAAACAGTCCTTTTGGAATTGGTAATAGCCTGACGTTTTGCCGGTTCTCCAATCTTGCGTTCACCATTCTCCGTAAAGGCGACAACCGACGGTGTAGTGCGATGCCCTTCACTATTTGGTATTACTACCGGCTCATTGCCTTCCATTACGGCTACACATGAATTGGTCGTCCCAAGGTCTATCCCTATTATCTTGCTCATTTTCTTTTCGTATTTTAAAGTTCGTAAAATTTATCTTTTAAGTCGGTTATAGAATTCGCAATCTATATGCCAAAGAATTTTGCTCCTATTAAAAATAATCATACAAAGCCTTTAGGCTTCCATTTTTAAACGGAATGATCTCTTATTCGATTGATTATAAGTATTAAACAAGGGAGAACTAAAAATCCTCTTATGCTGCCATTCTGACAGTTTTATTGAATTTGTGTAAATAAGCTAAATAATTTTATGGAATGATAAAGCTACCGTCAATGGAATTAAAATATGCCTTTATAGCAGCGGCCATTTCAGAATCTATGAAATATAGCCGTGATTTTATATAACGACTCGAAAATAAACCATATCCATTCTCTATATTGGTATACTCGGGCCTGTCTTGAACAATACTCGAACTGGGCTCGTTTACCTCCAAATATATGTTGAACTCTTCGGGAATTACTGCAATAATCAGTTCTATTTGATAAGCAATTCTTTTTACGTTAGAATTGGCAGGTATGGATGTTCCTAAAAATTTATAGAAGGAATTTCCCAGAAAACTGATGTCCATATCTTCATTTCCTGAAGTAAATTGGCTTTTGAGAATACCAAGCTGATAATCGACTGTCTTGATGACGGTATCGCCCGGGGAAGAAGTTTCTTTATAATAAAATCTGTAAATTACCTGATATCTTCTGCCATTTACGGCAGCTCTCCATTTTATGGTGTTTTGCCCATCATTATTCAGAATTTTCAGATACGGTTTACTTGGGTTATATAAGGGGCGGGTGATGTTGAAATCTTTCACCAAAATGGTGGATGACTTGATAGTTTCTCCCGAGTGGAGGTTGAATATTTCTAAATGATACTCACTATCAGGGTTTAACCATATTGTATCATTTCCTGATGCTTTAAAATAATTTTGAGGTTGAGCAGCATATACCAGAATGTAAGGAAAGTCAGGATTATAGAAAGGGCTAGTGGGATCATTTTCCCGAGGAAGCCATATGGGTTTCAGCTTCATGGATTGAACGACTGTACCATTACGATATTCATCTATACGGGCTTTGATATAAGAAGTATCGTAATTTATAGAATCGGGTATTTGAGCATATTCCAAAGCGTTTCCTTCGCCTAAAAAAGCCTTATTGATGCGCACATATTGTATTTTTTGAGCTGGGTCGAGAATGCTGTAAACAATTGTAATATCCTTCCAGTCTGCATTTACATCGAGGTCGGTTTCGCAAGCACTCAATCCCGTAATTATCAATGCAATTACCAAAATCCATCCACTTTTCATCATATTTAACAAATTATTCGAGACTTATTAGTATAGATATAGATATTCCTCTTAGGCTTAAAATGCAAAAATAAAATAATTTATTCATTAACAGAGAATATATTGGAGTCTGTCTAATTTTGTCAAAAAAACCATGTCTCTAATATATTTAGATTATAATGCAACAACGCCTTTAGCCGACGAAGTGATAGAGGCCATGAAGCCTTATATGGGAGAGCACTTTGGAAACCCATCCAGTTCTCATTTTATGGGCCAAAGAGTCAGGTTGGCTGTTGAGGAAGCTCGTCTTCAGGTTGCATCACTATTAGGATGCCATGCTGATGAAATAATTTTTACTAGTGGAGGAACCGAGTCGAACAATATGGCTATTAAAGGTGCAGCTTTAGCCAATCGTTCTAAGGGGAATCATATTATTACTTCCTGCATCGAGCATCCATCAGTGCTCGAAGTCTGCCATTGGCTCGAAACGCAAGGATTCAGAATTACATATTTGCCTGTAGATGAATATGGACGAGTGAATGTGGATGCTTTCAAAGCTGCTGTGGATGAAAAAACCATACTTGTGAGTATCATGCATTCCAACAATGAAACGGGTAGCCTGCAACCCATAAATGAAATCGGAAGGTTAGCAAAGCAACGTGGAATTTTGTTTCATGTAGATGCTGCTCAAAGCATTGGGAAAGTTCCAGTTAAGGTAAATGATTTTTTGGCTGATTTATTGTCAGTAGCAGGTCATAAGTTTTATGCTCCAAAAGGGATTGGGGCTTTATACATTAGGAGAGGAGTAAAGCTGGAAAAAATTTTACATGGAGCATCACAAGAATTTGGGTGGAGACCTGGGACGGAAAATGTGATATATATTGCTGGTATAGGGAGAGCTAGCAAGTTAGTAGAAGAAAGGCTTGAAGATGACAGTGCTCATTTGAAATGGATGAGAGATCGTTTAGAAGCTGGTTTATTCAAAGGGATTGAAGGGATTAAACTGAATGGGCATCCCGAACTAAGGCTTCCCAATACCTTAAATATAAGTATAGCTGGGATTGAAGCCAATGCTTTGATTTCTGAATTGAGCGATATTGCCATTTCTACAGGTGCTGCCTGTCATTCTCAACAACAACAGACCAGCCATGTATTAAAGGCCATGAATCTTGCCTTCGAATATATTACGAGTGCTTTACGATTTTCGGTTGGGAGAAAAACCACAGAGGAAGAAGTTGACCGTGCCGTTGAAGAAATTGTTTTGGCCGTTAAACGTATGCGAGGAGAAGAATCTTCCTTGTCATTTACTGAAAATGTTGATATAAAGTTGACCCAATACACACAAGGTTTAGGCTGTGCCTGTAAGTTGCGTCCTGCAGTTTTGGAAGAAGTAATCAAAAAGATTCCACTGGCTTTTTCTACGCCCAATCTATTGGTGGGTTATGAAACTTCTGATGATGCCTGTGTATTTAAAATAGATGAAAGTTTGGCTATAGTAAGCACTCTCGATTTTTTTACTCCTATTGTTGACAATCCTTATGAGTTTGGGGCTATAGCTGCAGCTAATTCGTTGAGTGATATTTATGCCATGGGTGCTAAACCACTGTATGCCTTGAACATAGTAGCTTTCCCATCAAATCGTTTACCCTTTAGAGTGCTCGAGAATATTCTTAAAGGAGCTGCCGATAAAGCTGCCGAAGCCGGCATACCTATAACAGGTGGACATACTATAGATGACATTGAGCCCAAATTTGGATTGGCAGTCACAGGAATAATTCATCCTAATAAGATTTTAAGGAACTATGGAGCAAAACCTGGTGATCAAATCATTTTAACCAAACCATTAGGGTCAGGAATTTTATCAACTGCTTTAAAACAAGGGCTTTTGAGTATTTCTACCAAGGAAATCCTGCTTAAAAACCTACTTGCTTTAAATAAGAAGGCTGCAGAGATTATGATTTCCTTTCCTGTAACTGCCTGTACCGATGTAACAGGATTTGGCTTGTTGGGGCATTTACTTGAGATGTGTAAACCCAATCATTTAGGTGCACGATTAAGAAGAAATACCATACCACTATTGCCAGAAGTCGAAACATTGGCTATGGCAGGAATAATTCCAGGTGGTTCGAAAGAAAATTTGGAATTTGTAAAAAATGATGTTGTCTTTATTGAGAATATCTCTTTGGCACTTCAGTATATTTATTCTGATGCTCAAACCAATGGAGGATTATTAATGGCCATTCACCGTGAAAAAGCTCAAGATTTGTTAGATGCTTTGCATGAAGCCGGCATTCTGGAAGCAAGTCTTGTAGGAGAATTTACGGATAGTGGGAAAATAGAGATAATTTGATCTGGAATAATTTATTTATCTTTTAATTTCAAAGTCATATTGTTTCATTCTAACTTCAAATTCTCATAATACACTATACACTGTCTCATTTCAGACATCAATAAGCGAATAAAGGATAGGCGCTCATCATATCTTTTACTTTTTGGCCCACGCTATTAATGATGGAATCATCGTTTATATGAGAAATGACTTCGTCTATCATTTCGACAATCAAAGGCATGTGTTCTTCTTTGAGGCCGCGGGTAGTTATAGCAGGTGTTCCGGCTCTAACGCCTGAGGTTTGGAAAGGGGTACGACTATCGAAAGGGACCATGTTTTTATTCAGAGTGATGTGAGCTTTTACGAGGGTATTTTCGACCTGTTTTCCTGTAATTTCGGGGAATTTTGGCCTAAGGTCGATGAGCATGAGGTGGTTATCGGTGCCACCGCTAATCACTTTATAGCCTTTTTCGATGAATGCTTTTGCCATGATTTCGGCATTTTTCTTCACCTGCTTGATGTATTCGAAGTATTGTGGAGTAAGAGCTTCGCCAAAGGCCACGGCTTTTGCAGCAATAATGTGTTCGAGTGGGCCGCCTTGTACGCCAGGGAAAACAGCAGAATCAAGAATTTGCGACATCATTTTTATTTCTCCCTTTGGTGTTTTTTGTCCCCAGGGATTTTCGAAATCCTTGCCCATGAGGATAATTCCGCCACGAGGGCCACGCAGGGTTTTATGCGTGGTAGATGTAACAATGTGGCAGTATGGCAGGGGATCGTTGAGCAAACCTCGGGCAATGAGTCCCGCGGGATGGGCAATATCAGCCATTAGGATAGCTCCTATTTTATCGGCAATCTTCCTCATTCGTGCAAAATCCCAATCGCGCGAATAAGCCGATGCCCCGGCAATGATGAGTTTTGGCTTTTCGAGCAAGGCCAGCTCTTCCATTTTGTCATAATCTATTGTACCGGTTTCTTCATCTACCCTATAAGCCAGTGGGCGATATAAGATTCCAGAAGAATTTACCGGCGAACCATGCGAAAGATGGCCTCCATGCGCCAGGTCTAATCCCATAAAGGTATCTCCGGGTTTGAGGCAGGCCAGAAAGACTGCCATATTGGCCTGTGCTCCACTATGCAGTTGAACGTTGGCATATTCAGCTCCAAAGAGTTCTTTCAAGCGGTCGATGGCAAGTTGTTCGGTCATATCTACAAATTGGCAACCTCCATAATACCGCCTGCCGGGATAACCTTCGGCATATTTGTTGGTCATTACCGAACCCATTGCTTCCAGAACCTGCTGGCTGACAAAATTTTCAGAAGCAATCAATTCAATGCCTTCGGTTTGACGAAGACGTTCCTTTTCAATAATGTCGAAAACCTGAATGTCTCTTATCATTGCTTAAAATTATTTTGATGTTTATTCAACTTCCCATGTGTCGCCGCTATTCAAGAGGTCGTCCATGCATTTAATCGGACTTTTTGCCTTGATTTTTCGAATTTGTTCTTCCATCAGGTCGTCATAAGTAGGAAATTTCGCAGCTCTAATAACTCCCAAAGCTACTGGATATTCAGGCCAGTTCATTTTAGCAAGGCTCAGATGCAAACCAGGATCGGGGTTATGAGCATCATGCACCAATACATCGTTGATTCCCATCCCATTTTCACCCAATGTAATCACTTCGAGACTATTTAGATTCCATCTGAGCCCTTTATCCTTATTTTTTCCGAAAAGCATAGGTTTGCCATGTTCGAGTAGAATGGTTCTATCGTCGCGATGTTGGCGGTTGGCAATGTACTCGTATGCGCCGTCATTGAAAATTACGCAATTTTGAAGGACTTCGACCACAGAAGTTCCATCATGACGAGCGGCTTCGAACATGATATCAGTAAGGAGTTTTGGCAAAACATCAATTCCGCGGGCAAAAAAGGTTCCCTCTGCTCCCAAGACGAGTTCGCCTGGAGTGAATGGATGTTCGATCGTACCGTAGGGAGAAGTCTTTGTTATGGCGCCCAGAGGTGATGTAGGAGAATATTGTCCTTTGGTGAGGCCATAAATCTGATTGTTGAACAGAAGGAGATTGACATCTATATTGCGCCGGATAAGATGGATAAAGTGATTTCCACCAATAGCCATAGAATCGCCATCGCCAGTAATGATCCATGTGCTTAGGGTAGGATTGCTAATTTTAACTCCCGAAGCTATAGCCGTAGCCCGGCCATGAATACCGTGAAAACCATAAGTATTCACATAATAGGGAAATCTCGAAGAGCAGCCTATACCTGAAACCAGAACATAATTTTCTTTCTTGTAACCTATTACGGGAAAAACTTTTTCCATGGATTTCAGTATGGAATGATTACCGCAGCCAGGGCACCATCTCACCATCTCGGTGCTAACGAAATCTTCAGGCGTAAGAGGGACGGCTGATTTAGGAATGGTATTATTGATTATTTGTTCGTTCATGATTCTTTCTTCTTAAAAATTTGATATGATTGCTTTATAGAGCTCACTCACCATGAAGGGAAGGCCTTGAATCTTATTGTATTGTGTATATTTTACTTCCGAGAAATTCATTCTCAGGTAGTTGGCAAATTGACCGGCATTGAGTTCGCATACCAGAACTTTTTCGTAACGTTTGAAAATTTCTGCTGTGTTGCGAGGAAGAGGATTAATGTAACGGAAATGTGCATGAGCTATTTTGTAACCATCTTTTTGGCAGTGATCGACGGCATTTCGCACGGCACCATAAGTTCCGCCCCAGCTAACTACTAAAAGGCGTCCTTCGGACTCTCCGTAAACTTCCTGCAAGGGTATAAAGTTTTCGATACGTTTTACTTTTTCGGCACGTAATTTTACCATGGTTTCGTGATTGATAGGATCGGTCGAGACCAGGCCATCTATGTTGGTTTTTTCGAGGCCTCCTATGCGGTGACGGAGTCCTTCCGTCCCCGGTATAGCCCATTTACGAACGAGGGTTTCGGGGTCGCGGGCATAAGGTTTATACGGTGTATTGGGTTGGGCTATGGGAGGTTTTATTTCGGGAAGGTCGGCCATTTTGGGGATTCGGAAAAGCTCCGAACCAAGGCCAATATAGCCATCACTTAATAAGATAGCTGGAGTCATGTGTTCAAGGGAAAGTTTGGCAGCTTCGAATGCTGCATAGAAGCAGTCGGCCGGAGAGGAAGCAGAGAGTATGATAAGCGGGGCTTCGCCATTGCGTCCGAAAAGTGCAAGGTTCAAGTCGGATTGTTCGGGTTTGGTAGGCATTCCTGTGGAAGGTCCGGCACGCTGTACATCCACCACAACAAGTGGAAGCTCTGTCATGACGGCCAGGCCAAGTGCTTCGACCTTGAGCGACAAGCCGGGGCCCGAAGTTGAAGTTACTCCTATTGACCCGGCATAACTGGCTCCAATTGCTGAGTTAATCCCGGCTATTTCATCTTCAGCCTGAAAGGTCTTTACTCCTAAATTGCGATGTTTTGCAAGCTCGATGAGTATTTCAGAAGCAGGGGTAATAGGATATGAACCTAAAAAAAGTGGCCGAGCCGATTTTTCGGAAGCAGCCATCAATCCCCAAGCAGTGGCTATATTTCCCGTAATATTGCGATATTTTCCTTTGGGCATTTTGGCCGGAGGAACGTGGATACGAGAGGGTAAAATCTCTACGGTATCGGCATAATCATAACCTGCTTTCAAAACACGTTTGTTCATTTCGACCACTAAAGATTTCTTGCTGAATTTTTTCTCGATGAAATGATAAGCATGATCCAGGGGTTTATTGAACATATATAGCAACATACCGAGAGCGAACATGTTTTTGGAGCGTTCCGCCGATTTGGGATCCACACCAAGGTCTTTCACGGCTTCTTGCGCCAGCCGGCTCATGGGTACCTTGATTACCACGTAAGAATTCAAACTGCCATCCGTCAAGGGATTGCTCGTGTAGCCGGCTTTTTGAATGGCTTTGTCCTCGAAGTTGTCTTCGTCAACGATAATAGTAGCTCCTTTCCTTGCCCATTTCAGGTTTGCCTTGAGAGAAGCAGGATTCATGACTACAAGTATATCACAAAGATCACCCGAATTATAAATCTTCTTCGAACCAAAATGTAACTGAAAACCCGAAACTCCCGCAAGAGTGTTTTGAGGTGCCCTGATCTCGGCCGGAAAATCCGGAAAAGTTAAAAGATCATTGCCCGTAAACGCCGCAGTCTCCGAAAATAAAGTACCCGTCAACTGCATACCATCACCAGAATCACCGGAAAAACGTATTACTATATCGTCTTTTACCTCGGTTTGATTTTGATACTCTTCCATATACATGACTTTTGAATGTTGATGCAAAGGTATGGCTTATTTATCAATTGCCAATTACAATTTATTTCGTAATTTGTTATGAGTCTCTTAACAGAGAATCGAACTCTCCGAGGAGCCTGTTAAAATATCTCATTTTATATGTATTTTACAAGAAACGGAAATGTCTTGTAAACGAAGATAAATAATTCAAAATAGAAAGGGAATAATCCATTTTTTCGAATGTGTATAGCAAAAAAACCAGCTCGATATTTAGCTCGGAGGAACGAACCAAAAACCGAAGCTGGCTTTTGAAATTGAATATGCTTACTTAATTGAGTTTAAAGCTTGAACAAAACCATACCTGAAATCTGTTGAAAATTAGAAGGGTTATAACAACAAAGGTTGTTGTTAATGATTTAGACTTAGAGTGAAAATTTCAAAGATGCACCTGCGCCGAAGTTGTTGTAGTCGGATATGATGGAATATCTAACATAAACTTCGAGTTTTAAGGCAGCAAGCTTGAACTGATAGCCCACAATGGGGGTGAAACCCAAACGTGTGAAATCTTTACTTATGGTTTCATCTTCCAAAGGTAGGTAGTCGGGGTAGTTATACTCCACCTTGTTGGTAAAATTATGAAACGAAATCAGTGCAGCACCATAAAAACCACTTAGAGTTACATATTTGGCTCCTGCTCCAATATAAAACGTATTTGCTTTCGTTTTGAAGCCATATTCTCCACCTGTCATTGAGCTTTTAGTGTACTTTTGTTCTTTCGAAGAGAACATGTAGTAACCCAAGCTGGCAATCAGTTCAGGCTTGATATGCGGTTTAATTTTAAAGTCGGCCCCTACGGAAGCGCCATAACCTAAACCTACAGCATCACCAAAATCACCCATGGGGACGGCAATACCTATTCCTACTGATGGATTAATCTTCATTTGTGCATTTACACACAAAAATGAAATGATTACAAAGCTGGTTAATAGAATTAATTTTTTCATAGTAATTGATTTTTAAATTTTTAAGTTATTGATTTAGATGAATGAAACGAGAAAGATGGTTGTTTTTTAAATTTATATGGTTCTATTCATTTGCTTTAAACTCTTTGAAGATTTTTTTAAGTCGCATCATACCCTTCTTCCCTTCAGGGTGGCAAGGAGTATTGATAAGACTTGTCATTGATAGAACACTCAGATGGTTTTAGTGTTATTCTTATCATTTTTCAGGATGATTTTAATTCAATACAAATGTATGTAAACAAATCACGAGATGGCAAAATTTTACATTGAAAGGTAAAATTTATTTTGTGGTTTCTTCTTAATGTACATATCTTTATCACTATTAACGCATTATACATTTAAACCCAGCATATTTAAACTCAAATTGCCCCAATCGATGACCTATAGCTGTTGCGTATCGTTGCAATAAATCGACTATTCCATTTTTAGTCGGTAATTATGTACGAATATAGGTATTTTTTAGAATCAAAATAAATTCAGAGAGATAAATGAGTATTAAATGAAAAGATATAATTTTGCCAAGTCAATTGAAAAATTTAAAATCATGGCTTACGTAATTACTGAAGATTGTATTGCCTGTGGCACGTGCATTGACGAATGCCCCGTCGAAGCAATCAGCGAAGGTGATATTTACAAAATCGATCCCGACATGTGCACCGATTGTGGTAGTTGTGCCGAGGTTTGCCCAACAGAAGCGATTCATCCGGCTGAATAACTGGCAATTTAAAATTTCAATCAGGAACCACCGTACTCTTGCGGTGGTTTTTTTTTATGACGGGCATACATTACTACTTGCAAGATGAAAGTTCTTGTACACGCCGAGTTGGGAGGAGGTGTT
>MWFC01000048.1 GCA_002071415.1 Bacteroidetes bacterium ADurb.Bin012 | reverse complement strand
GATTCTTAGATATCAATATCGAAATGCCCTACCGTAAATGGCTTGTTGGGTAAACGACAGTAAACTATGGAATCTATGCGGTTGGTAATATAATTAGTGGAAGTTTTATATGTTTTTATCCACCCATAATGATAACCATCTTCCTTTTGAACTCTTATGCCAAGATATTCCACCTTTTGATATACCCATGATGCATGCATAGTAGTCCAACACCATTTCGGTACGTTACGCATATCTACCCACTTTTTTATCAACCATAATTCTGGAATTAATAATGATTGATAAAAAAACCATTATATCATAATTAGAGTGCATTCCAAAATATACAACGATATCTTTTATGCTATCTAGATCCACATCTAAATAAGCAGTGTCAGACCACCAGTGATGATAATTGCCACATTGAATTTGTAAAGGAGGCACAGAAGCTTGGATGATAAAGTTGGTGTCGTGAGGAGGAGGTGGAGGCCAAGGGTCTTCACCCTTGTTGCACGAAAAGATAAAGAAAACGAAGAAACTCAAACCTAAGGTTTGCATGCATAGTTTCCAAGGAAATTTTTTCATGGTCTCTTTTATTGGGTTAGAATCATAATTTATCATAATTTATCTCGTACCTAAGAATTCATCTTCGAAGAATGGGGTTGACTGCCAGTTATTATCTATATCAGGTGTTTGCCCTTGAACGAAGAATGGAATCACCATCAACATGGCCAGAGCCCAGGCAGCGAAAAAAGCCAAAGCATTGCCTTTCATATTCTGATTGAATGCTTTTTTTGATTTTATAAACTTGATGCTTAACATGATTTTTAGGTTTGAGTTTACTAATTTTTGTTTTACCCGTTAAAACCGGCATAAGCTGTCGTAAGATGTAATGTGAGGAAAATCGTTGTGATGGGCTGAGAATTTTTATGGCGGTTTTTGAATCTCATTGTCAGCCTTTACATTCGTCCGCCCTTATTTAAGGAGGATCTTTCAACTGTTTTATTCTGTACTTTCTGATAGCAACAGAGAAGCAAAATAATGTGGTGGGGGGATTAAAATACTGATATTTACTATGTTATATTTCTGCTGCATTTTCTTTCCCTTTCTTGAGGTATTCTTCTTTATATGTTCATCATTTTTCGCTTCAAAGAGTAAATCCCTATTGAAATATTTTCAACAAAGATAAGGATAATTATTCTATTTGTCAAGTATTTTTAAACTGACAACGAACAACCAACAATCTCCAATCTCCAACCTCCAATCTCCAATCCCCAATCTCCAATCTCCAACCTCCAACCCCCAATCTCCAATCTCTATTCTCCCTTCCTCCCTTCCTCTGTTTTCCCATCCTTTAGTTAACATCAGGAAAATTTTTTCTCGCTGATTTCCGCAGATTAATCCGCTGATTTACGTAAATTACAACTAACAACTGATAACTTAGAAATTTTAAATTACAAACAACCTCCAATCCCCAACCCCCAACCTCCAATCTCCAACCTCCAAATTCCAATCCCCAACCCCATTCTCTATTCTCCCTTTCTCCGTTTTTATCTTTTTCTGACTTATTTTAATCGGCATGATTCCTAATGTCATTTTGCAGAAATGATGATCAGAGACTCGTGAAATGCAATCTCATAAAATAGCTCTAATAAATACAATGGCAAGTGCTATGACGAAAATCATCTTCATTAGAGTACTGGTAATAAAACCAAAAAAAGAGCCCAGACCCGAGCGCAGGCCATAGTTCAAATTCTTACCACCCAAAAGTTCACCAATCAATGCTCCTAAAAAGGGGCCTATGATGATTCCCAGAGGCCCAAATAAAAAACCGATCACCAGCCCTATGGCACTGCCTCGGGTTCCATATTTCGTGCCTCCAAATTTTCGGGTTCCTATAATGGGTATGACATAGTCCAACAGAGTAATCAGTATGGTGGCAATTCCCCATAAAATCAAGGTTTTTTGTGAGAAAGGAGAAAAAGAGGTGAGTTGAAGTGCAGGTAAAGCCAAATAGGCTAAAGGCGGGCCGGCTAAAAAGGGAGCAAAACTACCTATAAAACCTAAAACCAATAAAATAGCTCCGATAGTTATCCAAATCCAATCCATTTTTTAACAGTATACAAAGATTCAAATGTAATACTTTTGCGTAAGAAAAAATAAAATCTTTGGGTGCTGAATTATTTATTGCTCGTCGTTTAATTAAGCCTAAAAAGGAAAGTCTTTCAGGGCCTTCGGTGAGGATTGCCATAGCAAGTGTAAGCATAAGTCTTACGGTGATGATTTCTTCGGTTTGTATATTAAGAGGGTTTCAGCAGGAGATAAGGGAAAAGGTAAGTGGATTTGCGGCTCATATACAGGTTCATTCCTTTGTTAGTGGAGTCAGCCAAAGTGAAAATCCACCCATGACTTACGACACCGGGCTCATAATGAAACTAAGAAATTATCCTGGAATAAGACATGTTCAGGCAGTAGCTTATAAAACTGGCATGATTCAAGCTAATCAACAAATTTTAGGTATAACCCTGAAAGGCGGAGGTCCCGATCTCGATATGCAATTGATCAAAGACAAACTCGTGAAAGGAAGATTGCCTTTGATGGGTGATACTGCTTTGCGATATGAAATTCTCATTTCGCAAAATATGGCAGATAAGTTACTTCTCGACACTGGACAAGATATCCGCATGTATTTCTTGAATGAAGGAGAACGTTCACCCCGAGCACGCAAGATGAAGATTGTGGGCATTTATAATACCGGCCTCGAGGATTTTGATCAGTCGTTTGCCTTTACCGATATTCGCCACATTCAAAGACTCAATGGATGGACCCACAAAGAAATAGGAATGATAGAAATCATCCTTCGAAATATTGATGAGTTGGATATGATAAGCCGTAAGGTTTATGAAGATTTACCTTCTCATCTCAACGTAAACAACATTCGGCAGATCTATCCTCAAATTTTCGATTGGCTCGAGCTGCAAGATGTAAATGTACTGGTCATCCTGATTTTAATGATAATAGTATCCGCCATTTCGATGATAAGCGCTCTTTTTATCATGATAGTAGAAAAAACTCAACTCATTGGTATTTTAAAGGCTTTAGGAGCAACTAATTTAAGCATTAGAAAAATTTTCATTCAGACTTCCTCGTTTATAGCCTTAAAAGGGATGGTCTATGGAAATGTGATAGGCATTGGCCTTATGTGGCTTCAAAAGCATCTTCATCTGGTAAAACTGCCTGTAGAATCGTATTTTATGGAGTATGTACCTGTAAGTCTTAGTTTGACAAACATTCTCATCATCAACATAACAACTTTAATTTTATGCATAAGTTCACTTCTTATACCCACTTATACCGTTACTCGAGTCTCTCCCCTAAGAGCCATTCGATATCATTGAAACCGTTCCTAAAAATTTGTGTGATTTTTTGCATAGTTCTCCTATTAGGAAGCTGTAAAAAAAAAGAAACGAATTATTACCACGATGGCAAATTGATGTCGGAAATAGAAATGAAGGGGAAAAAGAAACACGGGAAGGCTATTTATTACTATCCTAATGGAGTGATCCAGCAAGAAATAAAATACAACAATGGGAAGCCCGACGGTTTATCGAGACGATTCGACTTCATGGGGAGGTTAGAAATGGAAGAAAATTACAAGGATGGATTGCTCAATGGATATGTGCGACAGTACACTTCCTACCAGAAAAAAATTATGGAAGCCTTTTACGTCGATGATACCCTGCATGGAGACTATTTCGAATGGCACGAAAATGGAATACCTAAAGTAATAGGGCACTACGACAAAGGCTTATTTGATGGAAAATGGGAGTTTTTCGATGAAAACGGTTTAAAGCTGGGTGAAGGAAATTTTTACAAAGGTGATGGAGTGCAGAAATCATGGTATCCTAATGGGGCGATGCAAAAAATCATTCATTACAAAAATAATCGTAAAGAAGGTTTAGAGCAAGAGTTTTCTTTAGAAGGAAAACCTATAAGAGAAATAAACTACCACCATGATAGCATAATCGATGTCAAGAATTTCGAAATAAATCCATAAAGACTACTCGTGAAGATACATATATATTAGAACCCTTCTAAAATACGATAAAAGTTTGACGGAAGAAATATAAGCCATAATTTTGCATTGTGAAATAATTAACAATGTTTATTCACAAACTTGAAATTTTTAAAACCCTAATAAAAACAAATTGATATGAATTTAGAAAAAATTATGTTCGATCTGGAGAAGAGAAATCCAGGACAGCCTGAATTTTTGCAGGCAGTACACGAAGTGCTCGAAAGCATAAAGGAATTTGTAAATAAGAACCCAAAGTATGATTCTTATAAAATCATCGAGCGTTTAACCGAGCCCGATCGTATCCTTCAGTTCCGTGTTACTTGGGTTGACGATAACGGAGAAATTCAGGTAAACAGAGGATATCGTGTGCAGTTCAACAATGCCATAGGCCCATACAAGGGAGGAATTCGTTTTCATCCCAGTGTGAACCTGAGTACTTTAAAATTCTTGGGTTTCGAGCAGATTTTCAAGAATAGCCTCACTACCTTACCGATGGGTGGAGCAAAAGGTGGCAGCGATTTCAATCCCAAGGGCAAGAGTGAAAACGAGATTATGCGTTTTTGCCAGGCCTTTATGATGGAATTATGGCACAATATTGGCCCCGAAATGGACGTACCTGCTGGTGATATTGGCGTAGGTGGCCGTGAAGTCGGATACATGTATGGCTGTTGGAAAAAATTAACCAGAGAACACAATGGAGTATTCACGGGTAAGGGCCGCAACTGGGGTGGCTCGTTGATCCGTCCCGAAGCTACTGGATTTGGTGTCGTTTATTTTGCCAATGAAATGTTAAAACTCATGGGGAAAGACATTAAAGGGAAAACAATAGCAATTTCGGGATTTGGCAATGTTGCCTGGGGAGCTGTAACCAAAGCCAATCACTTGGGTGCAAAAGTCGTTACCATATCTGGACCAGATGGATATATTTATGATCCTGACGGAATTTCGGGAGATAAAATCGATTATATGGTCGAACTCAGGGCTTCTAACAATGACATTGTAAAGCCCTATGCTGAAAAATACGGAGTCGAATTCTTCGAAGGTCGTCGTCCATGGGAAGTAAAATGTGATGTAGCTATGCCTTGTGCCATTCAGAATGAACTCGACGAAAAAGATGCTCGTAATTTGATCAATAATGGTGTGACCATTGTTTGCGAAGCTGCTAACATGCCATGTACACCCGAAGCCATCAATCTTTTCCATCAGCACAGAATTCCCTTTGGACCTGGAAAAGCTGCCAATGCTGGTGGCGTAGCTACGTCGGGATTGGAGATGAGCCAGAACAGTATGAAACTCAACTGGTCGGCTGCCGAAGTAGAAGAACGCCTCCGTGAAATCATGATCAATATCCACGACAATTGTGTAAAATACGGCAAGGAACCCGATGGTTATATTAACCACGTAAAAGGTGCCAACATTGCAGGATTCATCAAAGTGGCCGATGCAATGATCGACCAGGGAGTTTATTGATAATAGAATTTTCTTTTTCTCCGTGGGAAGCCGCCTCGAAATTTTTCGGGGCGGCTTCCCACATTTTCCCCAGAACACCTCCCCTCCGTTAATTCATTAAAATAACTGTATTTATCCTTCCACTGAAATCAACCACCCACTCATTCATATTCAGCCTCTGCCAGGGATCGGAAAAAGAAATTATGAAAGTTTATCCGAATTCCTTTAACTTTGCGCACTAGAAGCAATAAACCCAATGAATATCCTGCTAAAACAACAATATACCTCTGAGGATTTCAATACTCATTGTGCATTTCTTTTCCCATCACTCGAAGATATTCCCGAAAAATGGCTGAGTACGCAAGAATTGAACTTTGTAAAAAGGGTAAATACAAACTCACCCGATGAAACGGTTATCCCTGTTCACCGAGCCAATTATTCATGGTTCTGTATCTTGCCTAAGCCAAATGAAAACCCAGCGAAAAAACTCGAAAACATCCGACTAGCAGGTTATCAGCTCACTCAATTTTTACATAAGGAAAGAATCGACGAACTGCATATTTCTTCTTTTCATGCTTCTTCACTTGATCTATTTGCATTGGCCGAAGGCATCGTATTAAGTAGCTATGCTTTTCAGAAATATCAAAATAACGAAAAAAAGAGAAAGCACCAATTGCAAACCCTCGATATTTTATCAGAAAATTTCGATTACAAACAACTGAAAGAACTCGAAATCATTACTGAAGCTGTTTACTTATGTCGCGATTTGGTGAATGAGATTCCCAGTGAATTGAACGCCAAAAGTCTGGCTGAAATTCTAAAACAAAAAGCCGAAGAGGTTGGCATAAGAGCCGAGGTTATGAACAAGAAAAAGATAGAATCTTTGAAAATGGGAGGCTTACTGGGAGTAAACAAAGGAAGTACGATACCGCCCACATTCACCATACTCGAATGGAAACCTTTTAACTTTATAAACGAAAAACCCATCATTCTAATCGGCAAGGGAATCACTTTCGATAGTGGAGGTATGAACATCAAGACTGGCACTTATATGGAGAATATGAAATCCGACATGGCAGGTGCCGCCACTGTAGCTTCCGTTGTAATTGCCGCAGCCAGACTATCATTGCCCCTGAATGTCATGGCATTCGTCCCAGCCACCGACAATCGCATCAATTCCGACGCCATGGTCTCGGGAGATATTCTTACGATGTATAACGGAAAAACAGTAGAGGTGGTGAACACCGACGCCGAAGGAAGATTGATTCTGGCCGATGCCTTAAGCTATGCCAATAAATTCGATCCTTTTCTTACGATTACTGCGGCCACACTCACAGGTGCAGCCGCCAGAGCCATTGGTAAATATGGAATAGTGGCAATGGAATCACATGCCAGAACCCAGTTCGACTTGCTCAAGCAAAGTGGAGAAGAGGTATACGAACGGCTGGTAGAATTTCCCCTATGGGAAGAATATTTCGACTTGATAAAATCCGACGTTGCCGATATAAAAAATTCAGGGCCAGCCGAAGCTGGAGCCATCACCGCAGGCAAGTTCCTCGAATATTTTACCACTTACCCTTTCATTCACCTCGATATTGCAGGAACTTCGTTCACCAATAAAAACGATGGATATAGGGGAATTGGAGCCACCGGAATCGGTGTGAGACTGCTTATATCCTTCCTGCAAAATGTTATTCAAAACCACCAAAATTCTTAATATGGATAACGATATCTTGAACCTCGACCCTTATGAAAATTCCGATCTTCAGGAGCCGGAAATGATTCGGATTGGATTTACTCAAGGCGATATCAATGGAATTGGCTATGAAATAATTATGAAAGCTCTTTCCGAGATTGGAACGCCCTATAGTTTTATTCCTATTCTGTATGGCTCATCCAAAATAGCTTCCTATCACCGAAAAACCCTCAGCATACCCGATCTGCCATTCAATCATGTACGTAAGGCTTCTCAAGCCCTTCCTCACAAAGTAAATATCGTCAATATTACTGATAAGGAAATCAGGGTAAATTTAGGACAATCAACACCTGAAGCAGGTGAAATGGCCTATCTCTCACTCCATCAGGCCTGCCGTGACTTGGAAGATGGGCTATTGAATGTTTTGGTTACTGCTCCGATTAATAAGTACAATATTCAATCTCCAGAGTTTCATTTCCCGGGACATACGGAGTTTCTGGCCAACCGCTTTCGTGCTGCCAATCCCATCATGACCATGGTATACAATAATCTAAGGATAGGGTTCGTTACCAATCACGTTCCTGTGCGTCAAATTGCCGATAATATCACTACCGACCTGGTTTACAATAAAATAAAGGCATTGAATTTATCCTTATTTCAGGATTTTGGCATAAGCCATCCTAAAATTGCTGTATTAAGCCTTAATCCCCATGCTGGTGATCGCGGATTACTCGGCAGCGAAGAAAATGAAATCATTAGCCCCGCCATTCACCAAGCATTCGAAGAAGGTATTCTTGCTCTTGGACCTTTTCCTGCGGATGGATTTTTTGGGATGGACCACTATAGAAAATTCGAGGGAATATTGGCCATGTATCATGATCAAGCATTACCCGTATTCAAAATTCTAGCCCAAGACTATGGAGTAAATTTTACGGCTGGACTTCCTTTCGTAAGAACATCACCCGCCCATGGCACAGCTTACGACATTGCAGGGAAAGACAAAGCCTCGCATCATTCCATGAGAGAAGCGATTTATCTGGCTATTGATGTTTTCAAGAACCGCCTCGAATATGCCCGGATAACTGCCAATCCACTTCGTTCACCTATTCAGCAAAATTCCGAAGAAACCGAAGAGGAAGAAATATAACTCACAGGTCAGCAATGGATCATACCATTTCATCACTTGCAACCATAGTTACTCCTATCTGGGTTTCCTTGACAAAGCCTGATGATATGATACGATTTCTGCTGACAGATAGCCGACGATTGGTAGAGGCAAAATCTACACTTTTTTTTGCTATTACTACATCACGAAACGATGGCCACCACTATGTAGAAGATCTTTTCAAAAAGGGAGTAAGAAATTTCGTCGTCACCAATACTCAACTCTTCCCAAATTTATTAGGACATGCCAATTTTATACAGGTAGAGAATACCATAAATGCATTACAAAAGATTGCTGCTGCTCACCGGGCCGAATTTCAGATCCCTATACTTGGAATCACAGGAAGTAACGGAAAAACAATAGTGAAAGAATGGCTCACCCAGATGATTTTGACTAAACTTTGCGTTTGCGCTAGTCCCGATAGCTACAACTCTCAAATTGGTGTACCTCTTTCGGTTTGGCAATTAAACGATTACCATCAACTGGGATTATTCGAGGCAGGGATTTCTCAACCCCATGAGATGGAATCACTTCAAAAAATTATTAAACCCAACTATGGAATTTTTACCAATATTGGACAAGCTCATTCCGAAAACTTCGGCACCCTCGAAGAAAAAACCATAGAAAAAACAAAACTCTTCCGGGAAACGGAAGTGCTGATCTATTGCAGAGATCATGAACTGATTCATAAGGTAGTGAAGGAGAATCTGAAATCAAAGACAAAGCTCATTACCTGGGGAGAAAATCCGGAATCGACAATTCGAATCATCCAAAAAACAAGAAACGGCAAAACTACTTCCCTTACATTGGTCAATAATCAACAGAAAATACAGTTGGAATTACCGGTAAGCGATATGGCTTCAATAGAGAATGCCATGCACTGTTATACCTTCTTAGATTGTTTAGGATGGGACGATAAAACAAAGGCCGAGGCCATACTTCAGCTTCATCCTATTCCCATGCGACTGGAGATGATGGAAGGAATAAACCAGTGCACCTTGATTAACGACACTTACAACAGCGATATCAATTCTCTTGAAGTTGCCCTCGATTATTTGAACCGGCAAGCAGGCGTCCGTCCTACGGCAGTTATTCTTTCGGACATATTACAGAGCGGACAAAATCCTGCTGAGCTTTACGACCATGTTGCTTATCTACTGAATTTGAGAAATGTGGGACGGGTAATAGGTATAGGTTCTGAGATTTCGAAATTTGGGGGTTTATTCCCAATGCAAAAAAATTTTTACGTTTCCACTCAACAGTTTATTGATGAATTTCCCTTCTCGAGCCTACAAAACGATGTCATTTTGTTGAAGGGTGCACGATCGTTCGAGTTTGAGAACATCACCCGAATATTACGTCGGCGTTCTCATCAAACTGTGCTCGAAATCAATCTGGAGAACCTTATTCACAATTTCAATTTTTACAAACAGAAAACCAAGCCGGGTACATTAACCTTGGCAATGGTCAAAGCCTTTGGATATGGCAGTGGGATGCACGAGATAGCCAGTATTCTCCAGCAAAATAGTGTTGACTGTTTTGGTGTGGCCTATCCCGACGAAGGTGCTCAACTTAGAAGAGCTGGCATTCAAACCCCGATAATGGTTATGAATCCCGAGAACGATAATCTCGATATTATCACCCAATTTCATTTAGAACCAGAAATTTATAGTCAGACCTCATTGACCCAACTGGCACATTACCTGTCTTCTCGACGACCCGATTATCTGCCATTCCCAATTCATTTGAAATTCGATACAGGCATGCACAGATTGGGATTTTTACCTGAACAACTCGACGAAGCCCTCATGTTTCTTAAACAGCACCCTAACATAAAAGTAAAATCGGTATTTTCGCACCTTGCCGCCAGCGAAGACCCACTTATGGATGACTTCACGCGAAAACAAGCCGAAATTTTCGAAGAAATGGCTCAAAAAACAATAAGGACTTTGGAGTATCCTGTAATCAGGCATTTGGTCAATTCGGCCGGAATTATTCGATTTCCGGAATATCATTTCGAGATGGTACGCATAGGGCTCGGATTGTATGGAATAGGCCATGATGAAAAAACTCAGCGCTCACTCCAGTTAGTAAGCAAATTCTCTTCAGTTATCTCTCAAATTAAAACCATTCGAAAAGGCGAAGGAATAGGGTACAATCTGAAATGGAGAGCACCAGCCGACACCCGCATCGGGATTGTCCCTGTGGGTTATGCCGATGGCTTACGAAGAGAATTATCATCCAAAGGATTCTGCTTCCACGTTCGTGGTCATTTGGCTCCTATTATTGGTGCCATCTCTATGGATATGTGTGCCATCGACTTAACCGGCATAGCCGCAACAGAAGGCGACCCGGTTATCATTTTCGACAACGCAGATACGATTCACCAACTTTCCCGTTTACTAAATACTATTCCCTACGAAATATTGACTTCTATCTCTCAACGAGTTAGAAGAGTATATTTAATGGGATAAAATTAATTTGATATGGACCAAATTACACTGAGCATTATCATCCCTGCTTATAATGAAGAAAAAACCATAGTAAAAGTTATTCATCAAGTTTGGGAAACACCTCTACAAGAAAATGTTAGCCGCGAAATCATCATAGTGGATGATGGAAGTAAAGATGCAACGGTAAAAGTTGTAAAAGAATTCTTGGATCAAAATAGTGAGAAGAATATCCGACTGATTGAATGTGGTAAAAATCGTGGGAAAGGCGCTGCCATTCGTGAAGGCATAAAACAGGCCTGTGGCAAATGGATCATTATTCAGGATGCAGACATGGAATACAATCCTCGCGATTATAATATCTTGCTTCAACCTGCGCTTGAAGGATATGCAGATGTAGTTTACGGGTCGAGATTTGTGGGAGGCAACCCACACCGCATTTTATTTTTCTGGCATTCTATCGGAAATAAATTCCTTACCTTCATTTCGAATGCTTTTACCAACCTAAATCTCACCGACATGGAAACCGGCTATAAACTTTTCAGAGCTGATATCATTAAAAGCATTAACTTAGAAGAAAATCGTTTTGGGTTTGAAACGGAGGTTACCGCAAAAATTGCTCGAATACCTGGCATTCGAATTTATGAGGTAGGGATTGCCTATTATGGCCGAACCTATGCCGAGGGGAAAAAAATAAAGGCAAAGGATGGATTCCGGGCCTTATACACTATTCTAAAATATAACCTCCAAAGCAAAAATCCTCGACGCCCCATTGCCTTGGTTATTACCTTGCTTTTGTTATTCATCGTTGGTTTGAAGATCAACGATTATTATAAAGACAAACCCTTCAATTTTACGAGGAATGACGCAGGTGAATATTATCAATATTTACCCGCTCTTTTCATTCATCATGATCTTGGATTTGGATTCCTCGAAAAAACCACACCCGACAAGTACGAACATTATTATAAATTTTCGGCCTATCGCTTTGAAAATGGGAGATCCACAGGCAAAATGAGCTTGGGCATGGCTATGATTCTTACGCCAGGTTTTCTCATCGCCCATGGCATAGCCATACTTACGGGCTTGCCTGCCGATGGATTTTCACCTCCCTATCAATGGGCAATTCTCCTGACTAATTTACTTTTCTTGGGACTGGGAATTTATTTTACACTCAAAACCCTGTTTCGTTACTTCGACAGTATTACCTCGGTGATAACCATCGTTATGTTAGTGCTTGCCACTAACGTATTGGCGTATGTTTATCTGCATCCTGGCTTTTCGCACATCTTTACTTTCGGACTGATGGGGATGCTCTTGTACGTAACCGATACCTTCTATCGCAAACCATCAATTGGATTGGCGATGAAGGCAGGCTTGCTCATGGGTTTTATCAGTTTGATACGACCCAGTAACACCATTGTTGGACTGCTTTTCCTACTTTGGGGGACATTTTCGGTGAGCGACCTGAAAAAAAGATTCCAGTTCTTCATAAAAAATTATCATCTAACATTGATAATCGCTGCTGGAATTGTTATAGTATGGCTGCCTCAAATGATTTACTGGAAATGGGTAAGTGGCAGGTTTTTCTTATATACTTATGGATTGAAGGGTGAAAGATTCTTTTTTGGTAATCCTCAAATCGTCAACGTTTTACTAAGCTATCGCAACGGATGGCTGGTTTATTCACCCCTGTTTTTCCTTGCTTTGCTTGGTTTTATTTTTATGATAAAGAACAAAAACCGACAGGTTTTAGCCATAGGTTTTTATTTTATTGGACTTATATACATTATTTCATCGTGGTGGTGCTGGTGGTATGGAGGTTCATTTGGAGCTCGTAGCTTGATCGATGCATACCCCGCTCTGGCTTTCCCATTAGCCGCCTTCTTCGAAAAAGCAGGGAAAACCCCCTGGTGGCTTCAAATATTGCTCATTATTGTTTGCGGTTATCTCATCCATCTGAATTACTACCAGTCTTATCAATATTCAAAAGGAATTATTCATTGGGATGGAATGTCGAAAGAAGCATATTGGAGATCCATAAAAGAAAAGCATCCTCCAAAAGATTACTACGATTTATTTGTAATTCCCCATACCCCTTATGCCAAGAAAGGAATTTATTTCGAACACGATACGCTGAATATTCAAAGACCCCCATCTTTACAGGAAAAAGAATTCATCGAAAAAATAAAAACCAATATCCGGATTAATAAAGAATGGATGCAAGTTATAGAAGAAAAAGCCAAACGAAAAGGAATATCTGTTGATTCTATGCTCACTTTAGATGCTCGACACATTTACAAAATCAGGTATCACGAAAAAGTTCCTAAAAATTAAAAAAAATTAGGAATTCAACATGACATTTAATTCCCTTCCTTTTCTTATTTTTCTGCCCATTATCGTCATCACATATTATCTTCTATCACCAAAGTGGCGATGGATAATGCTACTTGCGGCCAGCTACCTGTTTTATATGTGGTGGAATCCAGCTTATATCATTTTAATTCTTGTTTCAACACTGATTAGTTTTTATTCGAGCCAAGCCATTGAAAGACAAACCTCAAAGAAAGGGAAAAAAAAATATCTTTATCTATGCTTGATTATCAATTTAGGAATTTTATTTACTTTTAAATATTACGGATTATTTTCTCAAGCCTTCACGAGTATTGCCGATATTTTTGGGGTGAAAGCCCAACTGCCTTTTCTGAATTTATTGCTTCCGGTAGGAATTTCATTTTACACCTTCCAAACCTTAAGCTATACATTGGATGTATATTTTGGGAAGCAAAAGGCAGAAACTCATCTGGGGTATTTCGCTCTTTTTGTGACTTTTTTCCCTCAACTGGTGGCCGGACCAATTGAACGCTACGACAGGCTTTCACCTCAATTAAAAAGCCCACATCATCCTTCTTACGAAAACTTTTCTAACGGCTTAAGACTTATCCTTTTTGGATTGTTCATTAAAATGGTCATTGCCGATAATCTGGCTCCTTATGTAGAAGAAATTTACAGTCAACCCTCGGCTTACAATACATATCACCTTTTGGCAGGACTTGGATTTTATTCATTTCAGATTTATTCTGATTTTTATGGATATTCGACCATAGCCCTTGGCTCTGCTTTACTTCTGGGAGTCAATTTAATGGATAATTTCAAGACCCCCTATTTATCGGCAAATATTCGGGAATTCTGGAGACGCTGGCATATCAGCCTAAGCACATGGTTCCGAGATTATGTATATATTCCTCTTGGAGGCAATCGTGTAAAATGGAGCAGATGGGCACTTAATATCTTTATCGTTTACACACTAAGCGGATTATGGCACGGAGCTAACTGGACATTCTTGATCTGGGGGACTATCTTCGGATTGATGTTCATCATCGAAAGATTTTGCTACGAACGCTTTGGAATTACTAGTACGCAAAAATGGGGCATCAGAAGAATTTTTGGTGTAATCATAACTTTTACCATAGTTACGCTTGCCTGGATTTTTTTCCGCAGCAGCTCTTTATCGAATGCCCTGACCATGTTCGAGGCATTATGGAACAACACCGCATTAGCCGATTCTTGGCGACCCGATCCTTTTATTATGTTCTGGCTTAGCCTGTTTATTCTTCTCGATATACTCCTCTTCAATAACCGTTTTGACAAATGGTGTTCAAAAAAACCATTATGGTTGCGATGGACTATCTATACCTTGCTCATTTTCGGCATTACAGCCTTTAGTGGAATCGATAATCAACCCTTTATATATTTCCAGTTCTGATGAATTCGCTTGCCACGAAAATATTGCCCCGCCTGTTCGTTTTAGCCATTATTGCCTTTCTATTGAACTGGATCTATTCTGTTGCGTTCTATCCCAGCGACCTGAAAAAAATCGACCTCATCGATTCTTTACAGAAAGTTATACCTCGATCAGATGTCATTTATTTCGGAGAATCCTCCAATTTTAGTTTTGTTTTTGAAGACGACGACCAACGCCGCATAAGTGATTTTATATCCGATTATTATCCCGGCCTGCAATTTGGCACAGTCAACAAAGGAGCCTTGCACGCCGGTATTTACTTGAAGCTGCTGAAACAAATTCCCACGGAGGCTCCCGTAAACACAATCATTCTGAGCATGAACCTCCGTTCGTTTTCGGCCGATTGGATCTATTCGAAACTCGAAAGCCTGTTGCAGCGCGATATGGTATTGATCAGCGATGGGCCTCCCCTTTGGAATCGCTTCCGACTGGGACTCAAAGCCTACGATAATAAAACCCAGAAACAACGTAGCATGCAGGTTAAAAATGCCTTAAAAAAAGACCTACTCTTCCTCGAGCCTCCATGCGATTTTCCCAATGCAGTCGCATGGATCGAAAACATCAATAATTCGCCAACTTCTCCATGGATCGAGGATAGTTTAGCAAAATCACTGGCAATTTCATTCATCATTAATTATGGTTTTCGAATCGATACAGTCAATAATCCAAGAATACGCGATTTCGATAAAATCATAGAATATGCCCGCCAAAGAGGCTGGAAAGTAGTGTTGAATATTTTACCCGAAAACACCCAGCAGGCTTCTTTATTGATAGGGCCGTGCCTTAGAAAACTTATGATCAGCAATGCAAAACTGCTCACCAAAAGATATGAAAGCCAAGGCGCAATCGTAGTCAATAATCTCGAGTTGGTAGATTCTTCACACTACATCGACAAAAAATGGCCTACCGAGCATTACGATGAATATGGTCGAAAAATGGTAGCCCGTCAGATAGCTCTGGCCATGAGAAATATTTATCCTGCCCATTTTTCCGATGTATTCATGAAATCGGATTTCACTTGCGATTTCGAAGCCCCATCACCTTTTTTTGTTACACTTGGAAGAGATTCGACTTGCTCTCACTCAGGAAAATTTGCCGAAAAACTCGATACCAATAACGCATTTGGAGCCAGATTCGTTAGACATTATTTCGAAGTGAAGACTCTTAACCCTCGAAAAATTACCGCCAGCGGATGGTTTACGGGCATCTATCGGCCTCGTGAAGTAAAACTCATCATCAGCATCGAAAATGATAAAAAACAGCCCAAACTCTGGACTGCAACCGTTTCGAAAGATATCATCGAATATGGGAAATGGGATTCGCTGCAAGTGAATGCTAATATCCCCGAAAACTTTGGCGATAATGACGTAATAAGAATATATTTCTGGTACACGGGAAAAAATAAAGTCTGGATAGATGACGTGAACATTCTGTTGCAAACTGAGAATCTGAATGCTGCATCCGATACAATTTTATTGATTAAAAATTAACTACTCTAAATATATTTCCTATCTTTCGAAAATAAATCCTTATCATTATTTGAGTTAAAACTTCATCCTATGAAAAAGATAAAACATCCCATATCGGCAGCAAGTCTGCTTTTGTGCGTGATCGTATTAATTAGCGTTCGATTGAGCCATCCTCCAAAGAATATATTATCGTACGACACTTTCGGCTATTATATTTATTTACCCGCCCGCCATATATACCACGATCCGGGGATACACAACTTCGAATGGGTAAAAGAAATAAACCAAAAATATAATAATACTCCAACATTCTATCAGTTTTCAGAAGGAATAAATGGGCAGAAAGTCATACGTTTTAACCGTGGTATTTCCTACCTTCTGGCTCCCGGATTCTATGTCGGTCATGCCTGGGCAAAATTAAGCGGAGCCCCTCAGGATGGCTTCTCCAAACCCTATCAACAAGCCATTTGGATTTGGGGAATGATTTTTAATCTCTTAGGATTTTATCTATTAAAAAAGATTCTGCTTCGCTATTTCAACGATCTAACTACAGGAGTAACGCTTATTGTCCTTCTCCTGATAAGCAATCTTTATTTCTTCTATGGTTATGGTAGCGATATTCCACATGTCTATTTGTTCACTCTCAACGCTGCCCTCATCTGGTTTACTATTCATTGGCATCATCATCTGAAGATATGGGATGCCGCCCTTATTGGTCTTACCCTTGGAATGATCGCAATTTCACGTATTAGCGAGGTACTCATCGTTTTCATTCCATTACTGTGGGGAGTTAAGAATAAAGAAACTCTCAAATCGAAATTCAGCTTGTTCTTGAATAAATGGCCACATGTTCTGGTAGCAATCATCGCTGGAATTATTCCCCTATTGAGCCAGATCATATACTGGAAAAGTGTGTCCGGAGAATATTTGTATCAAACTTATAATGATCCCGGCTCAACACTCGATTTGATGAATCCACGGTTTTTTCATACTCTACTTAGTTTCCGCAAGGGATGGCTCATCTATGCGCCTGTAATGATACTTGCGTTGTGGGGGATTTACAAGGCCTTCCGCAAAAAGGAAGAATGGGCATGGGCAATACTGGTGTATATTGCGCTCGATATTTATGTAATTTCCAGCTTTACGAGCTTGTTAAGCTATGGCTGGAGGGCTTTTCTTCAATCGTATGTTGCACTTGTCCTTCCAATGGGAGTATTTATACAATGGATGCTTTCCAAAAAACCTCTAACCATAGTTGGTTGGTGCATGATCCTTGTGATTTTAGGTGTGATAAATATATTTCAGGCATGGCAGATCAATATGGGTATTATTGACGGTTCGCGCATGACGATGAAATATTACGTTTCGGTTTTTATGAAGAAACATCCTCCTGAAAATGCAAAGAAATATCTTCTGGTTCAGCGCTCTGCCACCGGCAGAGAAGATTTGAAAGAAACCGAAAGCTATTTCAATCATGTCTTGAAATTTTACGATTTCGAAACACCCAATCCCAAACTTCAATCACATATCGATTCCATCGTTTCTTTCTCGGGAAGATATTGTCTGAGACTGGATAGTACCATCGAATTTACCCCTGGCCTCGAATGTACTTATGGCGATATAAGCAATCGCAAATGGGTATGGATAAGGCTCAGTGCGAGAGTCTATCCTGCCCAACCGCTCGAAGGTTCTTCGGTTTTACTAGTAACCCACGCCATTCGAAACGGACAGGCTTATAAATATACAGCGAGAAAAATCGCAGATACCCTTTTCCATCTCAAACCTAATCAGTGGAATTATGTTTGGCACGATTACATGACACCCGAACCTATTTCAGCCGAAGATGGGATTAAAAGCTATATCTGGAACCGAAATAAAAATCCCGTTTTTGTCGACGACATCCGCATCGAAGTATTCGAACCTCTTTCAAGTATCATCGAATAAATTCTGAGACCTGCTATAGATTTTATTGTAATGGTGATCGAAAATATGGAATTTATTTTTCGATAATTTCAAAACATGAGGTGATCTTCCTACCCCAAGGGGACTCGCATTATCTTTCAATTTTAGTTTTCATTCTACGACATCCGCCTACCTCCATTTTTTCTTCACACTTTCAGATATTAAATTTTTTGAAATTTTTGTTATAAAATAAAAAATTCTAATTTCGTAAACATTCACTTTTGAATTCGAGTAAAATGGTTTCCTGCACGAATACTTTAAATCGCTGAAATATACTTCATTTATTATATCCAATTCCATTTTCCTGTTTTCTGCATTGGGACACCCTAAAAATTTTTACAAACAATTCGGTACAGTTCAGCTTGCTCCTCATCCATGTTGAGAAGTT
>MWFC01000047.1 GCA_002071415.1 Bacteroidetes bacterium ADurb.Bin012 | reverse complement strand
GTGGGTTGTAACCGAGGGCAGGCGGGCATATGCTAAACGTATTTCAAGCCGGAATAAGAGTCCGACAAGCGTACAATTGTCCTTATTTTGATAAGGGGTAGGTTTTTTAAAGAAGGAAAAGCTAATGTATAACTAACTGAATAAGTGGTATATAAAAAATGTTTAGGAACTTTTAGAATTTTGTCGGTTAATAATAAAAAATTATCTATAAAAAATTACCCATAAAAGTTATAACAAAATTGCATGAAATTCTAAATGAAGTTATAAACTCAGGAGATTCATTTTTCCGATTTTTTTGGATTTTCCCTTACAAAAACCCATAACAAAGCCGAAACGAGTAAAGATATGGCTGCGATTTGATAAATCAATGATTTATCGGTGGCTTTTTCGATGTAATGTCCGAGAACAAAACTTGAAACCAATTGAGGCAAAACTACCGAAAGATTAAAAATTCCCATAAAGAAACCTGTTTTGTTTTTAGCCACTTTTTCGGTCATAATGGCAAAAGGCAGGCTTACTACGGCAGCCCATCCAAGACTGAGCAATATGAACACTGCGTACATTTCCTGAGGCGAACGAACATAGAAAGCTATCAAGAAATAGCCTAACGACATGGTAAGCAAAGAGAGATAATGGGTTTTTACTCTACCAATTTTCCGTGATAAAGGTTCAAGAAAGAAAATAGGGAAAAGAGAACCTACTGCATTCAAAATAAAAAACATCCACCCGATGATCTGTCCAAGATATTGCGCATCGTTTACATTGAAGCGCTGTTCGAGAAAAGCAAAAGAATAGACGAACATGGTTTGAATGCCCAACCATGAAAAAGCATGGGCGAAATAAATCTTGAACAATTCCCCCCATTGGGTTTTAGTTGTTGATGCAGTATTTGAAAGATTATCAATGATGGACTGTTCAAGGTGTCTGGGTTCGGTGATAAAAAACAAGGGTATTATCGAGAACAACAATATGATCACCACACCTACATAAATCAACACATAATTGCCAAACAGTGCAGCGATAAGATACGCCAGAGCACCGAAGAAATTCGAAATTGCCTGCATCCAAGTATATCCCTTAGTACGTTGGGGACCCTCGGGTGTAACATCGGCAATGATAGAACGCGTGGGATTAAAACTGATATTGATACTTAAGTCGAGGGTCAAAGCCACGGTGATGGCCACACCGATAATGCTTTCCATTCCCAAGGTATGGCTGATGAATCCGATATGGGGAAGGGCAAAAATGGCCAAGGCTGCCAAGATACCTCCAATAATGATGAACGGGCGTCTCCTTCCACCCCAGAACCATACGTTATCACTAATCAATCCCACAATAGGTTGTCCCAAAATACCGGCAATAGGTCCTGCGGCCCACACTATCCCGATTTCCTCAATATTGAGTCCGTATTTGCTTCGTAAAATCCAGCTTAAAACGGCTATCTGAACCGAAAGGCCAAATCCCATTGCTGTGGCTGGCAAACCTAAAATCACATAAAAAACATTGCTGAGCTTTTTCTGCATCGTTTTCATAAGATGAATATTTGAGGTTTAGGGGATAAGTTCGATAATTAGAGCTTGATAGGGCTGTAAAGTTAAAGTTTCTCCCCAGCTTATTTCGCGGTTCGAGACAATTTCATGCCCACGGCGATGTTGGCCCAACATTTCGGCAAATCTGCCCGTTTCTACAAGGGCTTCTTCATCTCCATAGTTCAAAATAACCCATACCGTATCGTTTTCGTTATAGCGAAAATAGGAATAGACATTGTTTTCGGGCAAAAAATGCCTTGTGTTTCCTGAATGTATTACATTTGATGATTTCCGCCAATTAGCCAGAGAGCTGATCAATTCCCATGCTTTTTGTTGCTGTTTATTCCGTCCTTTTGCTTCGAAGGCATTAACAGGGTCATTAGGCCAGCCGCCCATCATGTCTCCCCGTATAAGACCATGGCCGTCCGATTCCAGACCCGTCATCAGTTGTTCAGTGCCATAGGTAAATTGTGGAATGCCTCTTAGGGTATAAAGCATAACGAGTCCGAGAGTAAATTTCTGAAGATTTTCACCCGCTATAGAATAAAATCTGCTCAGGTCGTGATTATCAATAAAAATCATGTTATTACGAGGTTCATCATATACGAAATCTTGAGCAAGACAATAGTAGATTCTTTCCACACCTTTTTCCCACCCTTTCTCTTTATCGAGGAATGATTCCCTCAAGGCAATATACAAGGGGAAATCTGTTAAAAACTGAAGGGGAGAATCATAATTACCGAAACGATAATTTCCTTCCATCCAATAAGCATGCAAGGCCTTTTGTTCTACCCATAACTCACCCACTATACTAAAATCGGGATATTCTCCCTTGATCCGATTAACCCATCTGGCCATAAAATCCTTATCGGCATATTGATAAGTGTCCATTCTGATCGCATCAATGCCGGAATATTCGATCCACCAGATACTATTTTGTATCAGATAATCGGCAAGAAGTGAATCATTTTGATTCAGATCGGGCATGTGGCGATCGAACCAACCATTTATCATTTTCTGATAATCATATTCTGAATGATAAGGATCGGGAATAGTGGTACTGCGAAAATTCGAAGGGGTATATTCTGGCCATCGGTGAATGAATGAAGAGGAAGGAAGATCACGTATCATCCAGTGTTGGTCGCCTAAATGATTAAAAACCATATCCATGATAATTTTTAATCCTTTTTGATGAGCCTGTTTTACCAGTCGAACGAATTCTTCGTTAGAACCCAAGCGCGGATCAACATTATACAGGTCAGTGATGGCATATCCATGATAAGAATAATGTGGTTGATTGTTTTCGAAAATCGGATTAAGCCAAACAGCCGTCATTCCCAATTCTTTCAGATAATCGAGATATTTGGCCACACCAGCCAGATCCCCACCATGACGACCATTCGGATTGTTTCGGTCGGCTTTTTCTACCATGGCATCTATATCGTCATTACTGGGATTTCCGTTTGCAAAACGATCAGGCATAAGTAAATAAATATTATCGCCCCATCCGAAACCTTTTCGACTTGCCGAACCAGGTTCACGCTTGTCGAAACGATACAAAACGCTTATCTCTTTATCCTTGTCACCTTTCAACAAAAGCGGATAAACACCCTCCTTCAGATTGGAATCCATTTTTATATAAACAAAAAGATAATTGGGATTCTCAATAGATATTGTATTAATAATCTCCAATCCTGGCACTGACGAATAAGCCTTGAAATCTCCCAAATTTTTCCCATAGAACAATAATTCCAGATTCGACTCATTCATTCCTATCCACCAAAACGGAGGTTCAATTCTTTCGATCGAGGGCTGTTGTGCAACACTTAATAAGTATGAAAACCCCAAACAGATAATCAAGCTGGTTTTCCTGCGTGATAGTGACATCCTGATCTTCATTCATTTACATTTATGAGTGATATGGATATAATTCTCTAAACAATCGAGTGGTCTGTGGATTTTTTTCTTTTTATCGACGCAAATCTAAGGCAAATATTTATAAAAATTTTCATTATCAGCTCAAAAGAAAAAGTCAATGGAGAATCTTCGACTTTTACTCAATAAGTCCTTTACTGTTATTCTCGAAGTATTCCAGCAACGTGAAAATTTAGCCAATGTACCATAAAAATCAATTGAGTATGATGAGCCTCGATGAAGGTTTCGTGCCTTGACCAGTGAATACATCGATATTACCTCTGCCCATACAGCCATTTTGAGAAATTACAGTAATACTCTATGTTCCACTGGTGTCTACGGTTATGCTGCTCGATGCGGCTTCTATATTCCATAAGCAGTACCATTAGAGATTGTAGCCAGCATCCAGAATTACTGGTTGGTTTTCACATACTGTAATATCTGGGCCAAGATTGGGGAAGGGATGAAGCTCGATGAAAAGATGGAATGCATCCATGTCGTAGCGTTTGCTTATAGTTTTACGATTATTCGTACGATATGGATACCAGGGGTTATATTGAGATGTGCTATAGGTTGAAGTATTGGTAGAGCCTCTGGTGGGATCACAGAAGTTCCACCATAGCAGCCGTATGGTATCTATGCATTGGATGGAAAGCACAACGGTATTCTCTCACATCGACAAGTGTAGTCGATGTACAGATTTTGACTACCAAACAGAAAATTCTCCTTTGGGAACAAGATAAAAATTATCCTCGCTTGTCTCGAAGACTATGCAAAACAGTATATTCTGTAATAGATGCTGCTTCAGTATCCTATTTCAAAAGAAAAACATGTTTCCTCCCACTCGAAAGCAAATTGGTAAATAAGTGGTGAAACTTGCAAAGTCTCTATTTTATCCCTCTTCTCTTCTTGTTTCAGATACATCTGCATTGGAAAATTCGTATGGATCATCATTTTGATATATCGTTTCCGAGGTTTATGAACAAATCCATGATTTTCGGAAACTAACTGGATGGTCAAAGCATGCTTTTTTTGGTCAGCCAAAAGATGGATCAGTTCGAAATGAGAGCTATCGATGGAGAGAGCATCCTTCCCATCGTCCACAAAAAGGGTAAAATCTTCATGATGTGGTTGACTAGCCAAAAAATAATGTATGATCAAAGTATCGGTAGAATATTTATCGGTGGTTTGTATGGGGGGGATCATGGGAATAAAGCAGCCTGCACGGGCAAAAAGAGGCAATTGTTGAATATGATTTTGAATCTTTATTTTTCTGCCACCCCGATAAACCTCACCTGTCCACCAATCATACCACTTACCTTTGGGAAGCCATAGGGTATGTTTTTGTTCATTTTTTTCTACAATAGGTGAAACCAAAAATGAAGGGCCCCAGAAATAACTCCAGCTTTGCAAATCATTTTCGGGTTGTTTTAGTTGATAAAATAATGGGCGTGCCATAGGAATTCCTTGGGTTGTATTTTGATAAGCCAGGGAATAGTTGTAAGGTAAAAGAGAATAGCGTAAATGAATGAAATCTTTTACGATTTTTTGTGTTTCGGGGTTAAAAAATATGGGTTCGGAAGGTATTCCCGATCCATGAGGTCTAAAAACAGGTGAAAATGTACTCATCTGTATCCATCGGATATAGAGTTCTTCATCTTTCAGGCCTTGGGCAAATCCTCCCGCATCGGAATGAACGTAAGCCACACCGCAAAGGCTCATATTCAACAAAATGGGTATTTGTGCCTTCAATCCGGCCCAACTACGGCTCACATCTCCCGTCCAGGGTAATACACCAAAACGTTGTGAACCCGCAAAACCCGAACGGTTCAAATTGAATAAACGCTCATGCGGATAATATTTTCGATAATAATCGTACAACATTTTATCCCAAAGATGACCATAGGCATTATGCAGTAATTCGGAGGTTCCTCCATGATAGATGATTCCATCGGGGTGATATTCGGGTTCGGCCAGATCGACCCACCAGCCAGCTACACCCTGCTTTTTGAGGGTATCATATTTCTTCCACATCCATTCGCAGGCTTTAGGTAAGCTCACATCAATGATGCCACCATCTCCAAAATAGAATTTGTCCAAAATAAAAGTTCTTCCATCTTTATTTTTCCCAAGAATTCCCAAACGATCGGCTTCTTCGAAAGTATGCGAGCCTTTTACAATGTAAGGTTCGGTAATTACCACCGTTTTCACGCCCATTTCACGAAACGAATTCATCATTTGAATGGGATCGGGCCAATTTGGGCGGTACCAATCGAGGTTGCCAAGAGTGTGAAATAAGGTATCGCCAAACCAAAACAAATCGAGAATGATGGCATCGAGAGGATATCCATTTTGGATGGTAGCTCTGACGATACTGTCGGTTTGAGCCTGAGTTCGGTAAGCCATACGGCTTAGTAGATGACCAAATGTCCAAAGAGGAGGCAAAGGTTGGTGTCCGGTAAGCAAGGTAAAATTTTGCGTAATTTCCTGTAAATTTTCACCAACAATCAGATAAAAAGCCATCCTCCCTCCTCTTGTGCCAAATTTTAAAATTTTACTTTGGGTTTTGCCTATATCAGCATAGCCCTTTGCCGTATTATCGAAAAAAATAGCATAACCCGATCCCATAATCAATAATGGAATGCTGTAATTGAGCTGATCGGCCTCAAAACCGTAACCATACCATGGCCTGTTTTCCAGTTTCAATAATCGTCCCTTGATATTCAAAGGAAGTGCTCTCATACCTCCTCCAGTAATAAATTTTTCATCTCCTATAACGAAATGGAAACCCCGATTCGATTCGTTCGAAGCAAAATAACCCGAAAAAACAACCGCCGGTTTCTCTCGATAAGTAAATACTATTTCGAAGGGTTGTTTTCGAATCATCATTTCCCAATCCTCATTGGCAAATTCTCCGTCTTTCATCATTCTCCAAGGAGTAGTTCGATCGCCAAGAACTACACTTACCGAAGTATCTGTTGCAAGACATTCATTACACCGAAAACTTACTTCCAAAATTTTGTCGGTTTTCACAACAAAACGATATTCGCCTTCCGTAGTATGTATAAAAAGCTGATGCCCATTGCTATTCGATGATAAATATCTTTCTGTATTCTGAGCATGAAGCACATCATGTATAAGAAAGAATATAAACAACCGACAGATGCAGTTAAATATCCAATAAGATTGTTTCATGTGATGTTATAGCTATGACTTTTCTTTAAAAACCGAGCTAAAGTAAAGATTTCTCTTGTAAATTCGAAGATGGACTGTTGCTTATTAACTATTAATCTACAGATTTTTAAAGATAATGTTAATGGCATTCCCTTTCGTTGATTTACGCTGATTGAATTTGCTATTCCACGCAGATTTTCTGTGAACATCAGCTATGGAAATGATTTAACCCCCTATTGTCAGGATAATATATGAGACAAAAGCAAATTCCAAAGAAGAATTAAACAAAAGAGAATAGCTCGTAATCAATAAAATACTAATAAGAGAAGGAACAAAATTGATGATTCCATTCCCTATCAATATGTTATAAAAATCAAAGGGAAAGGGTGTAAAGTGAGTAAAAAACAAAATGTATCTTTGCCCAAAAATATAAATGGCATTAATCAAGAGTATATCGGGGATACGAGGTACAATTGGAGGGAAACCCGGCCAAGGACTCACACCCATTGATGTAACCAGATTTACTTCGGCTTACTTGTCATTGATTCGACACCATGGGGGGGAAAAGCATCCTGTTATCGTAGTTGGTCGAGATGCTCGTCCATCAGGCGATCTGATCAATGGGATAGTTTGTGCAACCTTACAATCCATGGGAGCCGATGTAATAGATATAGGACTTACTACCACACCTACCACCGAAATAGCCATCACGGCATTACAAGCCGATGGGGGCATCATCATTACTGCCAGCCATAATCCTGCGAACTGGAATGCTTTGAAGTTATTGAACCGAGATGGAGAATTCATATCATCTGATGAAGGAGAAGAAATATTAAGGATTTCGGAAGAAGAATCTTTCATATATGCCGAATTGGCCGATATTGGCCGATATTCACAAAATGATGAAATGCTGTCGCATCACATTCGCCGAATTCTGCAACTTCCCTTAGTGGATGTAGAAGCCATTTGCAGGGCAAATTTCAAGATTGTTGTAGATACAGTCAATTCATCAGGGGGAATTGCCATTCCGTCATTGTTAAGAGCTCTTGGGGTAAAGGAAATCATCTGTTTAAACTGTACTCCCGACGGTAATTTTGCACATAATCCCGAACCCTTGCCAGAGCATCTGGGTGAAATTTCCGAGGCAGTAAAAAAACATGGTGCGCATCTGGGCATAGTAGTCGATCCCGACGTCGATCGTCTGGCTTTTGTTTGTGAAAATGGAGAAATGTTTGGCGAAGAATATACATTGGTGGCTGTAGCCGATTATGTACTTCAGCATCGTGGAGGTCCTACGGTTTCGAATCTTTCCTCTACCAGAACCTTGAAGGTGATTACTCAAAAGGCAGGTTACGAATATTTTGCTTCGGCTGTTGGCGAAGTAAATGTGGTGGAATTGATGAAAAAAACTCATGCAGTCATAGGAGGCGAAGGTAACGGCGGAATCATCTATCCCGAGCTGCATTACGGTCGTGATGCTCTGGTTGGCGTTGCCCTATTCTTGAGCTATCTGGCACACACAGGGCTTACCGCTTCGAGCTTGCGCAAATCTTATCCTAACTTCTTTATGTCGAAAAATAAGATCGATTTGCCCGAAAACACCGATATTCGATCCATTCTCGAAGAAATATCCAAAAAATATTCTTCTTTTCCACAAAATAAAGTGGATGGACTCAAAATAGAATTTCCCGACGAATGGGTGCATTTGCGACGCTCCAATACCGAACCCATTATTAGAATATATGCCGAGAGCTTATCGCCAGACAAAGCCGAAGAACTCGTAAAAAAATTTATATACGAAATCGAACAATTCATACCGATTTTATAGATAAACGCGTTCGAACTATACTTGACTTATGCCATACCTATAGATTTATCGAAAACAAATACCATCCCTCGGATTACCTGACTAACTTATTGAAAACGTTTGCATAGCCATGCCCAAAAAGAAAAAACGAAAACCACTAAAATCGAAAAAACTAATCATCAAGTTAGGTGCTTCTCAAATGGAACTTCTCAATAATTTTTGCATTCGGCATCAAACCACACCCAACAAAGTGATCAAACAAAGCCTAATGACCTACCTCAATAATTGTAAACCTGAGGATTTAAAGCCCTTAGAAGAAGTCGATCCCCGTCAGCTCGATATATTTACAATGCTCGATAATAACTGATAAAAACCTCAATTCTTATTGTTCAATGGCATTTCGTAAGAAGTGCGGTTCATGATGGAGCGCCCAAGTGTCAATTCGTCGGTATATTCGAGTTCTTCACCTATGGCAATGCCGCGGGCAATAGTTGTAAAAGTATCAACAAAAGGTTTGAGTTTCTTGTAAAGATAAAAGCAAGTAGTATCACCCTCCATATTGGCCGGCAGGGCAAAGATGATTTCTTTTATTGTCCCCGATTCGGCTTTGGCTATCAGAGGAGCCAGCGTAAGATCAGTAGGACCTTTGCCTTCGAAAGGTGATATGATTCCCCCCAACACATGATAAATTCCTTTGAACTGACCTGTATTTTCGATAGCCATCACATCACGGGCCGATTCGACGATACACACCAAACTGCTGTCGCGAAAGCCATCAGAACAAATCCTGCAAACCGGCTCATCGCTAATGTTGTGACATTGCTCGCAATAACGAATATTTTCCCGCAATCGAATGAGTGCTTCACCCAAGTTTTGTGCAAAAGCCTGAGGTTGGTCGAGCAAATACAAACACAAACGCAAAGCAGTTTTACGACCTATACCCGGCAGTTTCGACAGCTCATTTACCGCAGCTTCCAAATACTTCGAAGGATAATTTTCCAAAATCTTATTTCATTTAAAATGCAAAATTATCCGAAATTTGCATTGATGTCATCAGAAGATTTAGACCAAGACTATAAAATGCCATCGCAGAACGTATAAATGAATTCGAAATGAAACTACTCGAGAAACCTATTCTTATTGTCCAGCTAATTTTTTTTCTTTTTTCTTCTGTAATAGCTTTATCGCAAGGAATCAACCAGATAGATGCTCAAGGCCGAAAACAGGGGGTATGGAGAAAGTCGTACGAAAATGGACAGATTCGTTATGAGGGAAACTTTCAGAATGATCAGCCCGTGGGTGAATTCCGGCATTATCACCCCAATGGAAAGTTGAAAGCCATTATTATTCATACAGGCGATGGACATTCTTCGGCGGCCGAGTTTTATAACGAAAATGAAATTCTTATGGCCAGAGGTTTCTTCTACGATGAATGGAAAGACAAAACATGGGAATATTTTAACCAGAAAAACGGGAAACTCATTTCCATCGAAAATTATCAACAGGGTATTCCTCACGGAGAGTGGATTGTTTACTATAAGGAAGACACTGTCGTAAGTGAAAACTTCACTTACGACCATGGACAGAAAGAAGGCCCATGGAAACAATTTTTCGCTGACGGGAAATTGAAACTCGATGCTAGCTATTTGCATCATCAGTTAGATGGCCCATACTCCCTATATTCTCCGGAAGGCAAGGAAGTTGTAAAAGGATTTTACCAGAATGGAAAAAAGATGGGAGAATGGGAATTCTATACCAACGATGGGCAACTGAAACGCATCGAGTGGTATGATCAGAACGAAAAGATAAAAGAAGAAATATTCATACCCGAAGAGCCCATCAAGGATGTTCCATTAGATCCCTTGCTCGACCCTGAAAATCAAATTAGGATACCATAGATATTCAATTCGCCAGATTAATTTTTTGCTTCCTCGAAAATGGATGATCGATTCTGAACCTTACTATACTTCATCTAAGACGTAATAAAAAGTATGATAACATCTCCGATCACATAGCAGTCGAAAATCTCCAAAATAATTTTTCATAAAAGAGAATACTAAATTGGAGGAAATTCGTAAATTTGTCCTTCGTTGTGCAAACAAAGATTTTTCTTTCCGAGTAAACACAAAACATTTATATCCATGAAATTCATCATTTCGAGTACAAATCTTTTAAAAAGCTTACAAACCATTAGTGGAGTCGTAACTACGAGTAACACTCTGCCTATTTTGGAATATTTTCTTTTCAAAACCAAAGAAAATGATCTGGAAATTACGGCCAGCGATCAGGAGACAACCATGAGCATTACGGTTACTCCCATTATGATGGAAGATGGAGGAGCAATTGCTATTCCTTCGAAGATCCTTCTCGACACTTTGAAAACTTATCACGACACACCTCTTACTTTTCTTACCGATCCTTCTACCTTTGCTGTAGAAATTATAGCCGATAACGCCAAATTCAAACTTTCAGGACAAGACCCTCAAGATTTTCCAGAAATTCCAGAACTCATCAATCCTGCCACCGTAACTGTAAATGGAGAAATTTTAGTAAGAGGCATTTCAAAAACTATCTTTGCAACGGGAACCGATGAATTACGCCCCGAAATGACGGGAGTATTATTTGAGTTTACTGAAGACAAAGCTACCCTGGCAGCTACCGATGCACATAAAATCATTCGATACAGGCGCCCAGATGTCCATTCATCCGAAACCATGTCGTTTATCATGCCAAAGAAACCTCTCAATCAATTGAAAAATACTGTGCCTTCGGACGAAACTCCCGTTCTGATCGAATATAACCTGAAAAATGCCAGATATACCTTCAATAATGTAGTACTTACTTCTACCCTCATCGAAGGCAAATTTCCCAATTATGAAGCCGTCATCCCGCGCGACAATCCCAATATACTCATCATCGACCGTATAGCCTTAATGACTTCCATTCGAAGGGTTTCCCTCTTTGGCAATCAAAGCACCCACCTGATTCGCTTTAGAATTTCAGGTCAGATGATCTCACTAAGTGCTGAAGACTACGATTTCCAGAATGAAGCCTCGGAAGTTCTATCCTGTGCTTATGATGGCGAAGACATCGAAATTGGATTCAACTCCAAGTTTCTGCTCGAAATGCTATCCAATATCGATACACCCAACATCAGAATCGAAACGTCGGCTCCAAACCGCGCAGGTGTTATCTTTCCCGAAACCGACGAAAATGAAGTAGAAGACCTTCTGATGTTGATTATGCCTGTAATGATCTAAGAAATTAGCCTCTCTCCCATCAGCAATAACAAACTGCTGAATTCTCCAGCCCCTTATCGAAAAAATGATAAGGGGTTTTTCGTATTCCTATAAGCTTTTAAGACAGGCCAAGGCAATTTCCATCATAGCTGTAAATGCAGTAAGTCTTTCCTGAGCCGTGGCACGTTCGCCCGTAACCAACTGATCACTGACCGTCAAAATCGACAAGGCTCTACAGCGAAAACGTGCTGCCAGCGTGTAAAGCGCACTGGTTTCCATCTCTACACCCAAAACTCCGTGTCTGCGCCAAATCTCGTATTCCTTCTCCAAATCATCCACAAAAAAAGAATCCGTTGTAAATACACTTCCAACCTTCACTTGATGCCCTAATGCTTTTCCACTATTATAAGCCATTTTCAACAATTCGAAATCAGCATGAGGAGCATATTCCCTCCCTCCAAAGGTCAAAGTATTTACATGACTATCGGTACTTGCAGTAATGGCTAATACAGTATCGCCTAATTTCAGTTCAGGCTGAATGGCACCACATGTACCAATGCGAACTAAATTCTTGCACCCATAAGTCTGTATAAGCTCCGTAACGTATATACTTATAGAAGGAACTCCCATTCCTGTTCCCTGTACCGAAATCTTTTTTCCATTTACATAACCTGTATAGCCAAACATTCCTCTTATCTGATTGTGACAAACCGGATTATCGAAATATTTTTCGGCTAAAAATTTAGCCCTTAATGGATCACCGGGCAATAAGACACTTTCGGCAATCTCACCTACCCTTGCATCTAAATGTATTCCCATAGAATCTTCATTTATCTGATTAACAATTCGATTTTATTTCATCAAAATTTTATCTGTACTGTATAGGATTATCCCTTGTTTTTATTTTTAATCCATTTTCGGGCATTCACGAAAGCCATCATCCAAGGGCTTATTTCGTCTTCCTTCCTGTGATGAGGGTAATAACCCCATTGCCATGGAAAGATGGAACGTTCAAGATGAGGCATTATGGCAAGATGACGTCCATCTTCCGATACTACTGCTGCTGCATCATACATCGAGCCATTCGGATTGCCCGGGAAAAAGTCATACGAATATTTAGCGGTTATCTGATAACGGTTTTCTTGGTAAGGGAAATAAAAACGCCCTTCGGCATGTGCTACCCATATCCCTAACTCCGAACCCTCTAAGGAACTCAACATCACCGAACGATTCCGAGGAATTTTGACAGTTAAGAAAGTCGACTCGAACTTTTGCGATTCATTGGGTAACATTTCGAATCTTTGTTCATGCGCGGGATAGATGAGATTCAATTCGGCCATCAACTGGCAACCATTGCAAACACCAAGCGAAAGCGTATCATGGCGACGATAGAAATGCTCAAGCGAAGCCTTGGCTTTGGGATTGTACAAAAAAGCTCCTGCCCAGCCCTTAGCCGAACCCAGCACATCACTGTTGGAAAATCCTCCCACAAATACAATCATTTGCACTTCATCGAGGGTTTCACGACCACTCACCAAATCGGTAACATGAACATCCTTTACATCGAAACCGGCCAGCCAAAGCGCATACGCCATTTCACGATCCCCATTCGAACCCTTTTCACGTATAATCGCAGCCTTTATTCCTGATGGGGATTTACGCTTGGAATCGATACCCAAATCGGACATGCAACCTGTAAACTCATCGGGAAATCTCATTTTCCTTTCCGTTCGTGCATAATTCTCGAATCTTTCTCTGGCTTTTATATTCCCACTTTGCAGCCTATCGAGCAAATAGGACGAGCGAAACCATTCATTTCGCAATTCATCAATGTCCAATACATATTCTCGATTGCAATGAAGCATTCTCAGTTCCCTTTTTGGCTCGAGCTGGCCAATGATTGCCCAGCGTAACGAATTTTTATCGAGGATTGCACTCACTTCGGGAAGTTTATCGGTCTGTACGACTACCGCAGGTTTCTCACTAAATAAAAGACGAATCAGATCGGGTTCGGGAAGCGCATCGAGTTGAAGCCGACTTCCCACATCTGGCTGACTGAAATGCATTTCGAGCAAGGTAACGACAAGACCTCCAGCCGAAACATCGTGACCCGCAAGAACATACTTATGCTTCACTAGTTCCTGAACAGCATGAAAAGCGCGCACAAGATATACCGTATCTTTCACATCGGGAGATGTGTTTCCCACTGAATTCAATACTTGCGCAAAAGTACTTCCACCTAAATGAAATTCTACATCGCTAAAATCAATATAGATAAGAAAAGAAGGGAATACCGGACAGATGACGGATGAAACTACATTGCGAATGTTGCTAACCTCAGCAGCAGCAGAAACGATGACAGTACCTGGCGATAGCACCTTGCTGCCATCGGGATATTTTTGTGTCATACTGAGAGAATCCTTCCCCGTAGGAATATTGATTCCCAGAGCAATGGCAAACTGGCTCAATGCTTCGACAGCGCGATAGAGGCGGGCAAACTCTCCATCATTATAGCAAGGCCACATCCAGTTGGCCGAAAGTGAGACACCTTTCAGGCCGTAAGCCAAAGGAGCCCAAATTAAATTGGTAAGTGCTTCAGCTACTGACAGCCGGGAAGCGGCATCAGGCTGGATGAGCCCTGCAATAGGAGCATGGCCAATAGAAGTTGCAATACCCAAATTGCCGTCATAATCCAATGCTACGACACCCAAATTATTCAAAGGAAGCTGTAAAGGCCCCGTGGTTTGCTGATGAGCAATACGACCCGTTACCGAACGATCTACCTTATTGGTAAGCCAGTCTTTACAAGCTACGGCTTCACATTGCAAAACCTGCAACAGATAATCATACCACAAGGATGGATCATATTCGAGAAGTTCATGTTCATGGGGCTTGCTATTATCTTCTAAAACAAGATGAGGAGGTTTGCCGAAAAGATATTCGAGCCGCAGATCGATGGGGCGTAGATGATTGCGAGAGTCTTCTACAACAAAGCAATCATCGCCTGTAATATAGCCCACCTCGTACATGGGCGCCCTTTCTCTTTGAGCAACTTTCTCTAAAAATGCGATATCTTCTTGTTTCATCAAAAGGCCCATGCGTTCTTGTGATTCATTTCCAATGATTTCCTTGGCCGATAAGGTAGGATCGCCAACAGGGAGCTGATCGAGGTAGATGATTCCCCCTTCGTCATCCACCAGTTCCGAAAGTGCATTCAGGTGTCCTCCGGCTCCGTGGTCATGAACTGAAATGACAGGATTATTGGTTTGTTCGCACATAGCCCTGAGCGCATTGGCAACTCGTTTTTGCATTTCTGGATTCGATCGTTGGATGGCATTCAGTTCGATAGAATTTTCATAGCGGCCCGTATCTACGCTTGACACAGCCCCACCGCCCATTCCGATACAATAATTATCGCCTCCCATCACCACGATTTTATCTCCCGGCTCGGGATGCCTTTTCTGCGAATGGGTTGCATTGGCATAACCAACCCCCCCGGCAAGCATCACTACCTTATCGTAACCATAAGTTATACTGCCACTTTTATGCTCGAATGTTAGCAAAGAACCACAAATTAATGGCTGACCAAATTTATTCCCGTAATCGCTTGCACCGTTAGAGGCTTTGATGAGTATTTGAGCCGGAGAATGATACAACCATTCCCGTTCAGGAAGGAATGATTCCCATGGCCGTTGGAGTGAAGTACGTGGATAGGAAGTCATATAAATAGCAGTTCCTGCCAGAGGAATACTGCCCTGGCCACCAGCCATTCTGTCTCTTATCTCGCCTCCACTACCCGTAGCTGCCCCATTGAATGGCTCGACTGTAGTCGGAAAATTATGGGTTTCGGCTTTCAACGAAATGACCGAATCAATGGGCTCGACTGAGAAATAATCAGGAAAAGTGGGATTTTTAGGTGAAAATTGTATGATCTGTGGGCCTGATAGAAAGGCCACATTATCCTTGTAAGCCGAAACAACCCGATTAGGATTTTTTTGTGTTGTGGCTTTGATAAGTTCGAATAAAGAATATGCTTGTCTTTGACCATCGATGATAAAAGTACCATTGAATATTTTGTGCCGGCAGTGCTCGGAGTTTACCTGCGAAAAACCGAACACTTCGCTATCAGTCAATTTTCGTCCCATCAACCGACTGATTTCTTCAAGATATTCAATTTCTTCCTTACGAAGAGCAAGTCCGGCCTTTTCGTTATAAGCTGCAATATCTTCGATAAATTCAACAGGCGCGGGCAAGCGGTCGATTCGGAAAATATCCTGATGAAGATTTTCATAGATTGCTTCGAGCATGCGATCATAATCATCACCTGGTTTCATTATCCTGAACTCTTCTATGCGACGGATACCCGAAATTCCCATAATTTGAGTAATTTCGACGGCATTCGTACTAAAAGGCGTAATCATCTCACGCCTTGGCCCAATAAACCTTCCTTTCAAATAACCTTCCTCAATAAATTCTGCTTCATGAAAAAGCCACCTGAGTTTTTGAATATCACTCGAAGTGAGAGAAAATGAGGATTCCAGGGCATAAACCTTTGAGAAATCTCTCGATCGAAAAATTAATATCATTTTAAGCCTTGATTGATATTGGAACTCGCTTACAAATGTTTTATCCGCAAAGATAATGACCTTTTTTAACCCAAATTATCCAATATAAACCTCAAGAGGCAGTTGCCACCAACGCTCTAAGGAGTTTACCCTGCAATCGATGAATGCAGGTGGCCGAATAAAGCCGAGCTTGTCGAAGCCCTTATCAAGGCCACCGTCAATAAAATTTCGTGTTCTCTGCTATTTTGGATTCTTTCATTTACTCTGTGTAATTTCTTTTATTATTCTAAATTCAAAACCAGAATGAATTCTTTCCCTCTAATATATTATACAGTAATCCTATATTATACAGTAATCCACCTCATTATATTTCATTCTCTCTATCTATAACCAGCAATAGAATCTTTATTCTAATGACAAATTTGAATTCAAATATCTCAAGGGTTAAGAAATTTCAATAAAAAAACCATAACCTTTAGCAGGAGAAACTCGAATTCTTCTGGAATTTAAACTGTTTTGAAATAAAAGCGACTGATAATTATCATGGTCAGGAATTTTTAATTCATATCCAAAAATGAACAACAAAATTACTCATTTGACCTCCGTTTCCTGCAATGACGGAGATTGAATAAATGACTCGCTCTGTTGAGGCGCTTGTTTTGACAGAAAACTCCTTACCCTCCCGAGACTGAGCGAAAAAGCAGTATGACTGAATTCAGTAATTTGCTTTCTCAATTCCTTTGGCTTCTCTTTATAAGCAGCCGTCCAATCAAGAAGCTTTGCTTGATATCCTCTCAAATTTTCCATGGTTTGAGCCTCAATTTCTTTCGAAATCTGAGGAATTAATGTAGAATAGTTGGTTTCTACCATATCACTATAAGCCTTGAAACTTAAATAAGCATGACTCGACGGTAAATCATTCATTGCAAGTGATTCGAAATGCAATCTTCGCGCATCTTTCAAGTCTCTCGACTGCATATTTTCAGGTGCCGACAACATTCCACAGAATAAAGGTATAAAGGTTTGTGTACATGGTCGATAAGGAGCTAACCACATTACACAGCCAAAATCAACAGGGTAACCACTTTGGAGCTGAGCCACAAAGCCATAACGTGTATGCCCGGCACAAATGGAGTTTGAACCTTCGTAATGCGGATGCCAACTTCCTTCTGCTTCTTCCTTTTCTTTCATGGCTTCTCCCTGCTGATGCGTTCCCAATAAATCCATCAGATTTTCTACACTGATTCTTTTCTTAGGGTGAATAATCCATGGAAATTCATCTTCCACCGCATAGGTCTGTCCTGATAATTTATTCAAGGCGCACCACATTCGCATGACATTCACGGGATGATTCAGGTTGTCGTCGTTACCATAAGATTTCCGAAAATTAAAATCCCCATCTTGAGCCTGATCGTACCATCCCCTTTCTTCAGCATAACTGATAAGATCGGGACTGGCTATTACATTTTCCACATCATTCAAATCTACATCGGTGATGGTATAGTAGTTCGGAATGATAGCTATGGCATCATTGGGAATACGTTTAGCTACGTAGTGTTTGCCATAAACCACCGATAGCATCCATGCTTCGTTGGGATCGGCAATGCAATAGGTACGGCCCGAAGAATTATAACCCTTTTCATCTATCAGCCTGGCAGCGATTTCAACAGCCTCTCTGGCTGTATGAGCCTGACTTGCCATAGTATTTCGTAATTCCCATGTAATGCCTCCATTGGTCAATGAAGGCTTATCTTCACGTGATGCACAAGCATCCGAAGCAATTACAACTCCATATTCGTTCATGTAAGAATCGGAAAAATGCATTCCGGGCATCTCGAGCCAAAAATATTTACAATGATTCTTGCCATAATATTTGGCAGGAACTAAATAAATATCAAAATAAACATCACCATAATCGTCTTCGTTATGTGCTAACAGCACCGAACCATCCGTTGTAATATTCTGCCCGGCCATCACCGAAAAACATTCGAATCCATCCTGGGCCATGGCATTAGCTGCAACTACCAGAAAACAAACCATTAATAGATGCGATATTTTCATCCTCATTTTCATAAATGTATTATTAATATATTGATAACCAGTAATTTTTTTATAATTCTCAAAAATAAACTAAATCTTTAATATATCGATAGATAATCTTGTAAAATATTGGGAAAAAGTGCATTGAATAAGTTTATATTCACGCAGTAGAAACTATTCGATCAAAGCCAAGAATAGAGATTTATTTCCCTTTTCGAAGATTCATTAAAAGATAACTAATTAAAAGGCTTAACCCAACTTGAGAGCCTTAGGGATGCAATTTCCTTTTATACAGCAAGTTGAATCTTTAACTTTCAACTTTCGGGAAACACAAATTTTTTCCTGTAAAATGGCATCATTTCATATCCCATTGCTTTATAAATTTTTTGTACTTCCATCCTTGGTTTACTGCATATGCGAATATGCACT
>MWFC01000046.1 GCA_002071415.1 Bacteroidetes bacterium ADurb.Bin012 | reverse complement strand
ACGAACATTTGCCTCGGCTTATGGACTACCACCATCCCTACCTCGGGGATGAGTTTTTGAAAAAGCACTTTGCCGTCTCGGCCCAAAATCCTGTTTTGGTATATGCATCGGAGGATTTGAATGAGGTCCATGCTTTTGAGCTTCAATCGCCAAAGCAGATAGATGAAATTCTGGCAAAAGTTATTTCATTGAAAAATGAACCAAGGTATCGGATTGAGCAAAGCGTCTTTAACCTTGAGGCAGTTGACGAACCGATCTCTGTTTATGGAGAGGAAAACGATAATAAAGCCGATGCAAATTTTGAGAAAGAGGCGTTCAGGTTACCGAAAGATCTCAGGAAAAGCATTGAAGAAATTGAAGAGGCCGGGTATTTGCGCAAACTGATTGAATATCTGGAAGAAATCGAGAAGAAGAACAGGATAATCAGCCGGCTGAAAATAACAGGTGATTACCGGATTTACCTGATGGACTATGGCATGAAAGAAGTCACCATGAGTCCGCTGCTAAAGGCGTTGTACCTGCTGTTTTTGAATCACCCCAAAGGGATCCTGTTCAAAGAGCTGCCCGATTACCGGATGGAGCTGATGAACATTTACAAACAGATAACCCGGCGGGAGAATCCCGATAAAGCCGGGGAAAGCATTATTAGGATGACCGATCCCTGGGACAACTCGGTGAATGAAAAATGTTCCCAGATAAGGGCGGCGTTCCTGAGAGTGATTGCCGACGATCTTGCAAAGAACTATTATGTAACCGGCTATCGTGGTGAACCGAAAAGGATTCTTCTGAACAGAGAGCTGGTGATACAGGAACCTTGAGCTGGGTTGTGATCCCGGGTTGTGATCTGGTCGCAAGGCTTGTGAATCTCCTTTCTACGTTCACTGTAACCTTAATTTTGCGCAACAAACAATTTAAAGGGTTACAACTATGAACGAGAATTATCTGAAAATCATTTTTATCATTGACGAGAGCGGATCCATGCAAGGCACGGAAAAGGACGTTATTGGCGGTTTCAACCATTTTATAGAGCAACAAAAAAAGGAAGAACACGGCAAGGCCACCGTCTCGTTGTACAAATTCAACAGCAATTGGAGCCGGGTCGTGAGCGATCTCCCGATAGATGAGATCCGGCCGTTGACAAGCGAAGACTATACCCCCGGCGGCCTCACGGCGCTGTATGACACCATCGGCAACGCCATCCGGGATATTCAAAACCGGACGCATTATACCAATCCGGCGCATCGGGCATCCATGGTGATGATGGTTGTCATTACCGATGGGCAGGAAAATGCGTCAACCGAATTTGATTCCGGGAGAGTAAAAGAGATGATCCGGGAACTTGAGCAAACCAAAAACTGGCAGTTCATCTACCTGGGAGCCGATCTGGACAGTTTTGCCGATGCCGAGGCCCTTGGCCTCAGCCATAAGGTTTCATCCCGGAAATCGAGCCTGAAACAGAAATTTGGTGTCATCTCGGAACATGCGGTAAGATTCAGGATGGCAGAACCAGATGAAGACAAACTCGTAATGATGGGAGCTTTCATGGAGGATCTGAAGGAAGAGGCAGAGTAACCCCCACCCCGCTTTTGCACAACTCATTCAACAATTTTTTATTATTTTGTTGATTTTGTTGTGCATTTTACTATATTTGTAAAAATCAGTTTAGCAGAGCTATGAGAACACTTTATCAGACTTATGAAACGCTGTTGCAGCATACGACCACAGGTTTTAAACGGTATTTATACAAAGAAATCATGTGGGATAACCGCATGATTGGAATAATCGGCGCCCGCGGTGTTGGTAAAACCACAATGGTTCTGCAATACATCAAAGAAAACCTGGATCATAAAAAAGCGCTATATGTTTCGGCAGATGATATGTATTTTGGTGAAAACAGACTCGTAGACCTGGCCGATGAATTCTACAGGTCTGCGGGAGAATATCTGTTTATTGACGAGATACATAAATACCCCGACTGGTCCCGCGAACTGAAAAACATTTACGATTCATTCCCATCTTTAAAAATTGTGTTCACCGGCTCTTCTGTACTCGACATTCTTAAAGGCTCTGCAGATCTAAGCCGCCGTGCCATAGTCTACAAATTGCACGGGCTTTCTTTCCGGGAATATTTACAGCTATTTCACAACTACGAGACGGATGTATATTCGTTAAAACAAATAGTCAATAACGAAGTTAAGCTAAAGGACATTATCCACCCCTTACCATTGTTTGATGACTATCTGAAACGTGGCTACTATCCTTTCGGGTTTGAGAATGAAATGAACATACGATTAGGCCAGATTATTGTACAAACATTGGAAACTGATATTCCTCAATATGCCAACTTGAACGTTGGAACAAGCCGCAAATTGAAACAATTGCTTTCCATTATCGCAGAGAGTGTCCCCTTTAAACCAAATTTTTCCAAAATATCAGGAATAATTGGTGCAAGCAGAAATTCCCTGGATGATTACTTTTCATATATGGAAAAGGCCGGACTGATAGGTCAGTTACGTAATGAGACTGGCGGGATCCGCGGATTGGGAAAAGTGGATAAGGTATATTTGGACAATACAAACATCATATATAACCTGGCCGGAGAAAAATCAAATGCAGGAAATATGCGGGAGACCTTCTTCTTCAATCAAATGCGTGTTAGGAACGAAGTCATATCATCAAAAAAAGCTGATTTTGTTATTGATGATCATACGTTTGAAATTGGAGGGAAAAACAAGCAGCAAAAACAAATCGAAAAAGACGGGAAATCTTATGTGGTCAAAGATGACATTGAATTTGGATACCTGAATGTCATCCCCCTTTGGGCATTCGGATTCAGTTACTAACCGGCCAGAATCTATAACCACCCTACCAGGCTCTCAGTTGTTCTCTATTCTCTGTTCTCTCAATTATTTCCGCAGCAGTGTTTGAATTTTTTCCCGCTTCCGCAGGGACAGGGGTCGTTTCTGCCCGGTTGACGGAAGATTGTAGGATTGCCACCTTTCGTACTGGATTTGTGTAGATCCCCGGGCACATTGCCTTTCAAAGTCCATCTGGGGATATTATTCTGGTAATCCATCAGGTATTTCAAAATCTCCTGCAGATCCTGGACTTTATCAAATACGATTTTTTGAGAAATTAACTCAAGTAGAGAATGCAGAGAAGTTTCTATCTGTGTGTTAACCCAAATTTCATGCATAAAAAAATCTATATCCGGGATGTCGAACTTACTGAGTTGCCTGAGCAGTCGTTGAGAATATGTGTTTTCGTAAAAATATACCCGTTTGGATGCCTGTAAAAGCTCATCTTCTTTGAATGTGGCATACTCCAGGTCTTTCCTTTTTTCTATTTCAGCAATCAAAGGTTTGGCATCCGGAATTCCTTTGTAATAAAAACACAAGAGGTGCTTGTCGGAATATGCAGCGTTGTATTCTCTACATAATCTATTGCTTTTAAAATAATCAAGCAGATTGGTCAGTGGCAGGGCTTCCGGCAAAAAATGGCTGAATAACTCTTCAATTTTCTTAAGCGGGAGCACTCCATAAAATGTAAGCATACCAAGAAAGAGGCTTTCTATATGGTATGCTTTTTTTAAGGCCTGATCCTCTATGCTGCTTTGCAGTTCGGGAAGCAGGTGTTTTTTCATATTGTCGGGAAGTTGAAATTTTGGAGCCCCTGTTTTATGATCAAAAGATATATCCAGAAGCCCGACGAGCAGCAGGCCTTCCAGATCTTCAAAAGTAAAACTGTAAGACGAGTCTTCCTCAGGCTGCCGGGAATCCTGAACGCCTTTAAAAAGAACATAAAGTGCTTTTAATTCATTGTAAGAGAGGGCATTCCTCATCAGCGACGGATTCTGTTGGAGCTCCTGCTCTATAAAAGTCGCACAAATTTCTTTGTTTGCCGAGGTTTTGATTTTCATTTGATAACTTCGTGCGACTTCAATGATTTGCGCCTTGGTCATGGTTTTGAGCAAAATATCTTTGTACGTTACTTCTGTTTTTGATTCGTCAGAGTCATCTTCTTTTGCTTCGTCAGAGTCATCTTCGCGCAAAAGGGAATTGATCGCATCCAGATCAATGGCAGTTTTCCCCTTGCCCCGGGATGGCTTGTAAAGAAAAGGTCCCCCGGAATCCTCTTGAGGACAGGCCATCTGACCGGCAATGCATGAGGGAATTTGTGTTGTAGTATTTGCAGGGTCGAGTATCGCTTCCAAAGTGAGGGTATGTATCCAGGAGTCCCCGAAATCGTACTCGTAAATGATGGTATCCCCCTCTTTTTTAAGGAGATCGCCAACTGCCATGGCCGAATACTCGATGTTAAGCTCATCGTCCCAGAAGTTGTCGTTTTCCATCCTTTCCGAATAATACTTGCCGTCCTTAATAAAATGATGCAAGTGGCAGTTCTCCCATCCCATAGTTTTTTGAATAACTATATGGAAATCAAAAAGCAACATATCTTCATGGACGAGCACCCTTCTCCAGATTTCTGGAGTTATTTTGTCTAAAACAATCAAAATTTGGTAGATCATATGTTTTTAGTTTTACTACTAAGTTTCAATCCAGCATTAGTGACAGGATGTCATAAGCAGAAAAGTGTTAAGTGAAAGCAATGTAACAGTAGCTTTTATGACGTAAATATAAAAAATATTATCTGAAAGCGCCCATGTGGAGCATGGGAACACGGGTGCGCAGCAGAAACGGCGTGGAAACTAATGAGATGTGTTTCAATTCGGAATTTATTGTAAATTTGCAGTAAACTCCGAATTGGAATATAAACGAATATGGATATGACTAATTTGATTGAACGTCCGGTTTATCTTCAGAAACTAATTGACAGACGTGGAAATGGAGAAGTGAAGATTGTCACCGGCTCTCGTCGTTGCGGCAAATCGTGGCTTTTATCAAAGATTTACAAAAAATGGCTCTTAGAACAAGGCGTCAGGCAGGAGAACATCATTTCGGTTTCCTTCGATATGGAAGATGAGAAAATGGATGAAAAACTACTCGATCCTCAAGTCCTGAAACAATATATTTTTGATAGGATTACCAACGACAATGAAGAATATTATGTGTTTCTGGATGAGGTTCAGGAAGTATATAATTTCGAGAAAATTGTTAACGGAATTAATTCCCACGAGAATATAGATGTATACATAACCGGAAGCAACTCTAAATTTCTTTCCAGTGAGATCAAAACCATATTCAGGGGAAGAGGTGACGAAATTCGTGTATATCCGCTTTCATTCAAAGAATTCTGCTCGGCACGCACAGAAGACAAACGTGATCTCTGGAAAGAATACTATACCTACGGTGGAATGCCTGGTATCCTCAAACAGAAGACAAGGGAACAAAAAGTGAGCTACCTGCATAGACTATGGAATAAAACTTATATTGATGATGTTATAGATCGTAATAATGTAAAGAATCGACGGGCACTGGAGTCGCTTGTAGATGCATTATGCTCTTCATTAGGTTCACTTACCAACCCGAGTAGGGTAAAAAAAGTGCTAAAGAATATCCAACACACCGATATCGATGAAGAAACCGTTAATTCATACATAGGTTATCTGGTCGACGCCTTCCTGTTTGAAGGTGCAAAGCGTTATAATATCAAAGGCAACAAATACTACGAATCACTCTGCAAATATTACTCAGTCGATGTTGGGCTTCGCAATGCCCGCCTTAACTTTCGTCAACAGGAACCGAATCATATTATGGAGAATGTAATATACAATGAGCTCAGGTTAAGGAATTATCTGGTGGATGTCGGAGTTGTAGAATGTCGCAAAATGGTAAACGGTAAATCTGAATATATTCAGTATGAAGTTGATTTCATTGCCACCAATGGAATCGACAAATACTATATTCAGTCTGCTTATTCAATTCCCAATGAAGAAAAGAATGAGCAGGAGACCTCTTCACTAAGAAAGATTGATAACTCCTTCCGAAAGATTGTGATTGTAGGAGACGATATAGAAATGTATACCAATGACAATGGAATAGTATATATGGGTCTGATGCAGTTCCTGATGAATGAAAATATTTTCTGACATTTATAGCAGCAGCATTCGGGAATCAAATGCTCCCATAATGCGCAGGGTAAACCCGGATTGCCGCGCAACGCCCAATTTGCAAAATTTAATCACCTGAATAACAGGCATTTGAAAAACGTAAAAATTCTCTTGCGCGGTAAACCGGGTTTACCTGCGTCATGCTTTGTCGTACCTCTCCCCTACCTTTGTGCTGCTAGAAATGATAATGATATGGAAGAGAATCTGAAAACCAGTGTGTTGAGAAGCATGGGAAGTGTGTTTGAGCAGTCTAAGAATTGCAAGCTGAACGATGCCTTTCTGAAAAAAGCGGAACCTGAACTCAGGTCCATTGCCGGATATTTCCAGGTATCTTTGGAGCAGGCATTGCTCATTGCCGTTCTGTTTGCGCTGAATTACAAGGAGTACAACGTCACGTTGCTGGACCTGGTTTCCCATTTCAACTGCAATCCCATGAAAATGCTGGAGTACAGCGGGCATTTTGAAACATTGTTTTCGCGGGGTATTCTTCAGACAAAAGGTGATTACCATAAGGCGGGTTTGCCCTCTACGGGCGAGTCGCTCATGTTCAATAACATGATAGTGCAGGCAGTGGTGAACAACAGCCCTGTGCCGGAAAGCGCACAACAAGAGCCAAAAAACATTATCGACCTGTTGGAACAATTCTATTTGCTTGGTTTACAGCGGTCAGAAGAAGAAATCCCCACCCGGCTTCTTTTCCTGAAGGCAGAAGAGCTAATCCGTACCAACCTGCATTATCCCCTTATCAAAAAGATTGATGATTACCATTTTTGCATTGAAGACACGTTCCTGTTCATATACCTCATATGGAAGACCCTTTCCGGACAGGAATCGGTGGATATTGAAACAGCCCTCAAAGGCACCATCGACAATGTTCCCAAAAGGATCAACTACATGCAAAAGCTCATCTCCAAAGAAAATGAGCTGATAACCCATGACCTTGTTGAAATTGCCGAGGCCGGTTTTTTCTCCGATGCCGCCATGAAACTGACTGCCAACTCGGCCTTCATCCTCCGGGAATCGGGAATAATGATCTTTGCCGGTGCGAAAAGGGAAAACATCATTGAACCTGCAACGATTCCCCCTGTTGCACTTTTTTTCAACGAATCCGAGGCGAAACAGCTGGAGTTGCTCAAATCCCTGCTGCAGGAAGAAAACTTTACACAAATCCGGAAAAGGCTGCAAAGAAAAGGTCTGCCCCAAGGCATCACTGCTTTGCTGCATGGCTTGCCCGGCACAGGAAAAACAGAGGCGGTCCTGCAATTCGCCAGGGAAACCGGCCGGGAAATATTCAAGGTGGACATCAGCCAGTCAAAATCCATGTTCTTTGGTGAAAGCGAGAAGATCATCAAGCGCATATTCACCGATTACCGGGCCTATGCCAAAAGAAGCGAACGCATGCCCGTGCTGCTCTTCAACGAGGCCGATGCCATAATTTCAAAGCGTAAGGACGTCGGGCGCTCCAACGTGGCACAGACGGAAAATGCCATGCAAAACATCATCCTGGAAGAACTGGAGAATTTTGAAGGGATCTTCATCGCGACCACCAACCTGGTGAGCCACCTGGACCCGGCCTTTGAAAGGCGTTTCCTGTTCAAGATTGAATTCCGCAAACCCGAACTCCCGGTGAAGATAAAGATCTGGAAATCAAAGCTGCCAGGCCTTTCCCATACGGAATGCGAGACCCTGGCCGCACGCTATGATTTCTCGGGCGGACAGATAAACAACATAGTCAGAAAGAACGAAATCCATGAAATCATCTACGGCATGACCGTGGATTTTGATAATATTGTGGATTATTGCCGGACAGAATCACTGGTGCAGCATAACGGGAACCGGATAGGTTTCACAAAAGCATGAAAACATGTCGATTGCGCAGGGCAAACCCGGTTTGCCGCGCAAGGCCAATTCACGAAAATATAAGTATCAGAATATCAGCGGTTTGCAAAATGCCAAATCACTCTTGCGCGGCAAACCGGGTTTACCCCCCAAAACTAATCACTGAACGGACCTCCATCATAGCATTTGTGTAGGCCGCCGGAGAAGATTCGCCGGTTTCAAAGTCCCCGACCTTTGTGTAGCTTTTAATTACGAACGGCTGTCCGTTTGAAAAAAACAAACTGGGTCCGTTGGTAATTTGAAAATGCAAGTGAGGAGCGGTGGAGTTTCCCGAGTTGCCCAAAAGCCCGATAGGATCACCCTCTTTAACGAAATCGCCCTGAGCAACAAAGAACTCGTTCGGGGCGCAATGGGCATAAAAGGCATAAAGACCGTTGCCGATATCCTGAATCACATAGTTTCCGCCATATTCGTCTATAGATGCAAAAACAACGTCCTGCGCGTCTCCGTTGTTCTGCGGCCTGCCATCGGTCAATTTATGAATAGTCCCGTCGGCAACAGCATACAAGGTATCCTTATAGTTAAAATATGACTCGTTAACCTTGGGATCTCCTTCATAAAAATTGTCCATCTGGTCATTCAATTGAAGATTGTCAAAGGCAAATCTCTCTCCACGCCAGAGGTTACCGCCAACAAAAAACATTGTATAAAAGTGATACCCATTCGTAGATTGGTTGATGAAAATCCAGTTATCTCCTTTAACCGGCGAAGAGATGGATAAAGGGACTTCATTGATTCGTGGTGTAAACTTCCCACCTTCCTCCGTCACATACTTATGTAACAAAGTATCTTTAAGAATGAACCGATGCGAAATTCTTGATGGTTTATTGTTGCTTAATTCAATTGGCAACTGAATAGAGAGGTAATAATTGGAAATTTTATCGGAGGAAATTTCAGGGTTAGAGGGAAGCGGGTCTTTGTGTACAAAGGGCAAATCCTCCTGTTCGATAGTTTGAAGAATTCTATTTGTATAGCACTCCAGAATCTCAATCCGCTGAAGCCTGAGCCCCTCCTTCTCCCACTCCCATGTTTTCAGCGTGTAGGGAATCCTGTAATAAACCTCGGTCTTAAAGGGGATATCATTAATGACAACCTCTATCTTTCTGTTATCATGAGGGCAAAACAATCTTTCGCATGAAAACAGAGTCAATACCGATAACAATAAAATCAGAGACTTTTTCATAACTTTTTGTTGTAAATGTATATAATTAATTGACTCACTCTCAGCTTTATTCAAATTGTAATGTAACGAAACCAATCGGAAGCCATCATTTACTTTTTTTCCGGAGAATCCACAGTTAATTCATTCCTGATATTGCCTGTATTAAGTGTTGTATCTGGCTCGAATAAAAGAATATGAACCTCTGAATCAGCAATTGGCCTATGGTCTACACCTCGGGGAACAATAATAAATTCACCTTCTTTTATCTCTACCATTTTATCACCATAGTCCATTTTTAAAAGGCCTTTAATGACTAAAAAGAATTCATCTTCATTATCGTGGTGATGCATGGTGAATTCACCTTTAACCTTAACCAACTTTACATGCTGATTATTTAACTCTCCCACGATTATTGGCTTCCAATAATCTTTTATCAGATTTATCTTATCCGGGATGCTTACTTTGTCCATTATTGTGTGTTTTATGTCTTTTTGTTGTCTTCAGCTTTCTATGTCAATAATTGGAATTGAGATTTTTATGTTTTCTTTTATGGTTTTAGCCAAACATGCAATCAACCACGCCCTGATTAAATCATTCTTATTTTGTCCACTTTTATTCCTTAAAGATTTCAGAGTGTCATTCAAGTCCAGAAACTCTTTCTCAAGACATGCTTTTATTTCATTGTTATACGTACCGCATCCTTCACATTCTCTTTCTTCATCCACTTCCATTTGCCCTATTGCTTTGATTACTAAGTTTAAGTTTTCGGGGAAAGCATAATGGCAAATGTCCATTCTGGCTGCCTGGAATTCAATATCCTTAAACTCTCCGCCACGCAGTAATTCTTCGTAAGATTTCCAATCCCAGGTCAGCCTGGCAAGAAGTAATCTGACCAATCGTATTTTATCAGGATTTTTATCGCCAAGCCAATCCTGAATCTGTTGTCCAAGCTTTTTGTCGTATTTATCAGAAGCTTCTTCCCGGGGATTATCATTCAGCCATTCCTTGATTGCCCAGACATATTGTTGCCCGATAAGACTTTTCCCTGTCGTATCTTTATTCAATACACTTTCTCCGTGCTGAATATGGTTTTCCCCGATTTTATCGGGATCTGCCTTGGGCTCAAGGGCAGTAATCGAATCCTTGATCTTTCTTAAATGTTGTTGATATTTGAAATAGCAGACTTCAAACCGTGTGATAAGCCCGCGAATTTTTTTTACGTTTTCAGGCAGCTCCCCCAGGGTTCTTTCCAGGTTGTTTATTTTAACTATTTCCGGGTCCTGGGGAGAAATTTGAATATTTGACCAGGCATCCATTGTCATTTTTTGTAAAGTTATGTTTTTCTTTGGGCCGAGGAGGCTATGAATATTATCTGAAACTTATGTGGGGAAGGCAACAGTATTTTGTTTGAGGCCAGTAGGGATTTCAGAGCAACTTTACTGTCAGGTTATAGCGAACTCCGAGGCGAGAACCGAGATTCGAGCATTATAATGAATCTATATTATCAAGCGACAAATACATTGAAAAACTTTTGGTCACTCCATAGTATTTTTCAATTTCTTTAGTCGCTTCATACTCTTTAAATACTCTAAATCCAAATCGTTCCCAAAAAGTCAAACAACTTTTTTGATCTGATTGCCATCACTTTTCACAATCAGATAGCACCAAATGCACTTCAAACCTTTTCCAGAGCTATCTCCATTGGGAAAAAGTTATGGTAAGCAATTACTTAACCTTTATCCCAAGCCACAAATCCACATCCGGCATATTTGTCAATTGTCATCTTATACAATTGTTCCAGGCTTTCCCTGGTGCCCTTTTGCGCATAGTTTATACCTGGGCAACCAGATTCAGGTATATGGGAATTCGGGTCAAAAGGCTCCAGCCCGTTTAAACATCTGTCCGGCAACCATTCACCAGGCTTTATTGGTCTTATGATAATTGAATCAACCAACTGACGTACTGTCTTCTTTTATTATGGTACACAACTTTTTTGCCTCAGGCTTCCTTGTCTTGCTTTGGTATAAGGCAAAAGGGTAACCTCTGGATTTCTAAACCCCGGGGCCGGGATTCGCCTGATCAAAAAGCTGCTGGTACTCTTTGTTCTTAAAATGCAAGTGCTGGCTGGAATCCAACCAGAACGGGTAGCATTTGACTTTATAGATCCGGCCGGCGACCAACCCTGCAATAACTCCTCCTGCAATGCCAATGAAAAAAGCATTCGCGTTATCTTCAACAAAGAATGAGGCTATACTTTGGACAATCAACAAGCCCAGGACGATAGCAGCTATCCTGATGAAGATGCGTTTTGTTTTATGCTTTCCATAAGCTTCTTCACATGATTTGCAAAGTGGAACCTGATATGTGGTAGTTACCGTACCCACACCAATAGATTCCTCTGTAATGTTCTTCATTACATATTTGTCGATCATGCATGAGCAACATTTACGAGGTAAATTATAACTCATATTCAGCTATTTAAAGTGTATTAAACAATGTCAAATATTACAAAAAAATGCTGATTTCTTGTACAGAAGGAAAAAAAGAATTGATGTTTACTGTTAATAATGTAACCTATACTCATTTTTGTGCGTCTATTAGCCGATATCAACACCAACACCAACACCAACAACAACGCCAACAACAACATCAACACCAACACCAACAACAACGCCAACACCAACACCAACAACAACACCAACACCAACACCAACAACAACGCCAACAACAACACCAACACCAACACCAACAACTACACCAAAACCAACAACAACACCAACAACAACAACAACGCCAACAACAACACCAACACCAACAACAACACCAACACCAAAACGAAAACTAAAAACAAATAAACGGCACCATGAACAAATTAAAATTCCTGTTGACAACAACACTATTGATCACAAACTTCTTAACCGGCATTTGCCAGGTGTATTTTCCTTTTGACAATGAAAAAGACGATTCTTCCCTATTGGCCTATTGGTACAATTGCAGGCCGGATTCAGTAAAAATTGTTGCATTTGATCAAACAGGGTATTTTAATTCCTCTCTCCAGGTTTACGGTCCGGTCATAGCCGATTCTTTTGAGGTAAAGGTAGATGTTTTTCTTCCGGGCAATATTCCGGCTTACTCCAACACATTTACTGTACAGAAAAGGAATCCGGCAAAAAACCCTCCGTACAAAGTCTCTTTTGTAGACAATTATTTCCGGATCATGACCCCGGTGGACCAGTTGTCATCTGACCCGGAAATGATCAAAGTGACCATGATGTCATTGGACAAAAAAATGGAAAAAACCATTTTCCCGACCTATCACAAGATATCCGGCCACATGAAAGACTTCAATGGCAAACCCCTCAGATCGTTCATTCTGATTCAACCCGATGCCTTTGAAGACGCATGCGGAGTCTGGAGCGATGAGAACGGGTATTATGAAATTACCCTGCCGGAAAGGGTGTACAACAGTTTTTATGTAAACGACGGGAACTACAAGTCAACCACCCTGGAAGCATGGTCCTGGCACATGATTGTAGATCACGATCAGGTACTGGATTACAAAATCGGGACCGGAGAGGTGTACAACCTGAATGTCTGGCCAAATAACGGGGGGTACAATTCGCTTTTGATTTCATTTCGGCCTATGATTCTGAGAGACAAAGATTTTGAGGATAAAACCCGGATGATCAATGACAAGACCTTCAAATGGCTTGACAGCGCTCCACAACTGGATATCAAAGACTTTACCATTACCATCAATGGACAGGAAACAGAGATCTATTCAATCCAGCCATACCTGGAAACAGGAGAAGATTACGCCATGAGTGCCTATCTTATCCAGGTGCGCCAGCTAAGTCCCACTTTCGGGAAACAGACCATCATGGTAGAATACAATAAAACGGAGGAAAAAGACAGCAAGCTGGTACAACAAAACAGCATGGGCTACTTCCAGTTCTTTGTCAACTACTCCGGTGAATCGGCATTTTGATGGCAAACCCGGTTTGCCGCGCAAGAGTAATTTTACGATTTTCAAAGGCCTGATATTCTGGTACTTAATTTTCACGAATTTGACCTTGCGCGGCACTCCGGGTTTGACCTGCGCAGCTCCTGCTGGCCTTAGGTTGCGCGGCAATCCGGGTTTGCCCTGCGCAGCTCCTGCTGGCCTTAGGTTGCGCGGCACTCCGGGTTTGCCCTGCGCAGCTCCTGCCTAAAAACCGTTTGCTCAAGCACTTGCGTACCGGCCCATCGTAAAACTTCATACACAAGAAGGCCAGGACAACAGATCCAAAGAACAGGACCAGTGCCCCGGGCAGGGACTGAGTAAACGTGAGGTTCTCATTCTTAACCCAGGCATAGTAGAGGTAAATAAAGGGATAATGCACCATATACAGAGGGTACGAAATATCTCCCAGGAACTTACACAGGCGGGTGGTAATTTTGTCCGTTGTCTGCCCCGATGCCCCCAGATACACAAGCAGGGGAAATACAGCCAGCACACAAAGGGTGTCATACAAACCGTTCATCCACTGATGTTCACCTCCGCCAATCCGGGGAATAGCCGATAAAATGATTATGCCGAGGCCCCCAATCCAGAAAGCTCCTCTGATCCTTATCGGCTTAAAAACCCGGGACATGAGCAACCCGGTCTAGAAGGAGAACAGCAGGCGCAGTGTTCCGCCCAGCATATTGTCTCCTGTAAGAGAAAAGCCCACGCAGAGATCGCCGTACGGTCCCCAAATGGCAAATGCCGAGAGCCCGAGCCCGGCATTACAGAAGCTTTACCCTGTTGACAATAAATTGTGGTCAAAGCCCCGACCAGTGGCCCGAAAGCTCCAAGAATAAAAAGGGGGAAAAAAATGATTTTATTACTAAAAAAAACAGAAATATCCATAACTGAATAAAATCAGGAATATCCATAAAGTCCACGACCAAATAAATGTCGTTATAAAAAATCTATAGGGGAATTGTTTCAAATCAGTTTAAGCATTTCAAATTGTTTCCCTTTTATTCCTAATCCTGTAGAAATCAGAAATTCATTCATGGCATCGCATGAGCTTTCCACGTTAATGATCTTTACGTTGTCAGATAAGCTGTTAGAAACGGCAATATTCAAAAGACGAGTGGCAATTTTCCTTCTTCTGAAATTTTTTTTAACCGCAATTTGTGTGATATCACCCGATTCAGGCTCATAAACACTATAACCTGTAAGAGTATGCCCGTCATAGATCCCAATGATTTCAAAACTTTCCGGATCTCGTTCAATGGCTTCAAATCCATTCTGCCACGATGGATAGAAGTCCCAGAATAAAGAAGGATTTATCAATTGATGCAATCGGTCAGGTCTGATAACATGGAATTTTCCAGTTCCGTTTTCAACTCTAATTAATTTACTCTTTTCCCGGATATAGTAATTGAATTCTCTTGTTATTTTGAATCCCAGGCTTTTGTAAACAGATACAGCACTGGTATTGCTCTGGATGACTTCAAGCAGATACTGGTGGATGTTGTGTTGCCTGAGGAAGGGGGTTGAATAATTAAAAAGCTCTGTGGCCAGGCCTCTCCCCCGATACTCCTTTAGCGTACCTGTCCCTGTATCATATGCCGTGGCTGCACCCTTGTAATGACCAATTCCGTTCAGTATAAAGGAAACAATTTTCTGGTTGTCAAAAACGGCAAAAGAAAGGCCGGGATCAAAACCCCTTCTTTTAAGCATTTTTAGTAATTGTCCTTTATTCAATTGCACCTCATATTCTTCGAATGCACTACTAAAGGCATTGTAAATGAGATTAAAAGGCACTCCTTCAAGAGATTTAATTTCCATGATTCAACGGTTACTCATTTGCTAAAGGTCTGATTTCATTTAATAGGGTTACCAACATTTTTCCAGGCTCTTCCAGTGGTATCAAATGTCCCGAATTTTCAAACCATATGGCACGCTTTAACGGAGCTTTAACTTTATGTATCCAATCCAGTACGGGTTCTGCCGGGGTGGTGAAATCGTGTCTTCCCATAAACATGAAAACCGGTATTGGAAATTTATCGACGTTCTTAAAATCGACTTTCAATAGTTCGGGCAAAATCTTTGGAATCGTAAAAAGAGCACCCCCATCAATAGCTTCTCTTTCCAGGGATGAATAATCGGGCGACAGAAACGAAGCATAATAGTAGAATACCGGTACCTCGCGATACGCCGTGAAACCCCCATAATACATTGACCATTTTCTTACAATACTAATACGATCATCTGTAACTGGTTCGTTTCCAGGATATGGGGCAATAGATTCCATTTCTTTTATGGCAGTGCTGTCATTTCTTCTCCTGGCTTCATTCAATCCAAATTCAAAGCATATACGTTCATTGTCCATGAAGTTGATCACCTGACCTATGCCAACATAGGCATAAAACATATCGGGTTTTTTCAAGACAGCATTCATTGATACAACAGTCCCCCAGCTATGTGCCATGAGTATTACTTTTTCCTTACCATATCGCTGCCTGATTGAATCTGTTAATGCAATCAAATCGTTGACAAACCATTCAATGGTCATCGCATTGGAAAGCAGTGTCGTGTCATTTCGCAAGTATGTTTTCCCTGCACCCCGCTGATCATAGTTCACAATAGTAAAATATTCCTCCAGGGGTCTTTGATACATCCACATTACCGGTGACATTGGCGATGCCGGTCCGCCATGCACAAAAACAATAACAGGATTTTCCCTGTTGTTTCCTCTTACGTAAACCGATTGGTTGATTCCCCCTATCGCCAGTTCAAAATTTTCGCATATCCCCTTTGGGGTGACAATAGAGTCCAGGTCTCTGATACTTTCTTTCGCCAGACTGTATTCCATGTCCTGACCGTAGGCAGTTGCTGTATTGTTGTCATTTTTTTTGTAATGGTCAAGAAATCTTTGCAATTCAGTTATTCGGTTGCTATTAATGATTTTTTGGTAATAACTGGGGGAAACTTCTATTTGCCTGTCTTTAATCAACTGCAAATTTTCCAGATTGAGTGCCCATCTTTTATAGACTTCTTCTGTCATCTCTACAGAATGATCAGGATCAAACATCCTTTCGGGGATCAGTACTTCAACATCGTAGTTTTCCAATTCTCTAATAAGCCTTGACATATGGTCCATACCAAAGACAAAAACCACCCTTTTGGCACCATGCAGGGAATCCATTCCGTTTTTCACTATGGCCCTGTTTCTTTCACGCCAGAAACCATATGCCCTGTTTGCAACAGAATCGCTGATAATCATTTCATAAACCTGATCTATCGTCTTCAGGCTGCTTTTACTGTGAATATGGTCATATAGAGATGGTAATCCGGAATCCTCATAGGTATTCATCCAACTTGCCGCTTTGATTATTTCATCTTTGATCTTCTGAGGATAGTTCTGTTCGGCTTCTTGGTGTAAAAAAAAATCGGCGCGCCAATCAACCGCGATAAATTGGTAACCCAACACCGGTGCCATCTCGGCAAGCATGGCCGCCTCGGGAGGAAAATATCCTTCAAGAACCGTATTGTATGCTTCCGGGGCTATTTCTCCGCAGACTATATCGGGCTTAAGCATTTGAATTTGAGCAAGCAGATCGGTCAGGGAGTAATTATATTCCTGGTTCAGGTGCATAGCGTGAACACTGCCTATTAAATAAACCTCCGTTTGTTTTTGAGCGTAAACCAAACAAGAACTGGATAAAAAAACACAGAATATCAATTTTTTCATATCTGACAAAATGAAACAGAAATAGTTTTACTGCATGGATGCACTTATAAATTTATTATTTTTTTCTTATTAACCGTTTTACCTTAAAGTGCCTTCACTAAAACCGTTTTTGTACTTCAAAATGATCCAACAGCAACAGCAACAGCAACAGCAACAGCAAGAGAACCCCGGCCTCGGAATTCATGAAGATACAAAAAATGACGTATTTTTGCATCGTGAAACGCATCCGATACATTCTTTTTGACTTTGACGGTACCCTGGCCGATACCTTTGACCTTTCCTTTGCCCTGTACGACCGCATTGCAGGCGAATACGGCTGTGAGCCCCTGAAACAGGAAGACAGGCAAATCATTGCCGCTGGAAGACCGCAGGATTTGCTCAGGAAATACAACATGTCAGCCCACAAACTCGGCCAGATCACACTCCGTATACGGAAAGAGATCCATGACCATGTACCGCACATGAAGCCCTTTGAGGGCATGAAAGAGGCCCTTACGGCCATTAAGGAAAAGGGTTACCGGCTGGGTATCATTACTTCCAATGCACGGCCCAACGTGCTCTTGTTCCTTGAAAACAACGGCATGGACAACCTGTTTGACTTTGTTTACAGCGGAAGGAGCCTTTTTGGAAAAGACAAGGTGTTCAAAAGGATGTTCGCCAAAAAGAACATTCATCCCGCCTCGGCCATTTATGTCGGGGATGAAACCCGGGATATCGAAGCCTGCCGGAAAGTGGGCATCCCCATTGTTTCGGTCACCTGGGGCATGAACAACCGGGAAATCCTCTCATCCCTGCATCCGGACCAGATGGCCCATACCCCGCAGGAGATCATCCGGTGTATCGAGAATATTACGTTATAACATATAAATGCCCTAATGTAATGAAAAAGTCAATGTTTACGCTATTTGCCTTGTGTATTGTCCTGAACGGCAATTTGTTAAAAGCCCAGGACTCCCTCTTAGCATTCATTCATAATGAGGCTTTGTCACCGGATGAATACATCATTGAGAAATTCCATACAAATGATGTAGTGCTACTGGGTGAGCATCACCTGATAAAACAAAACCTGCTGTTTGTGCAGGACCTGATCCCCAAACTGTATAAGCACGGCATCCGGAACCTGGGAATGGAATTCGGGGCCCAGGAAGTTCAAGACAAACTCGACAGCCTGGTCAATGCTCCTGAATACGACCAGGATCTGGCGCAGGAGATCATGTTCACCTACAATTGTACATGGGGATACCAGGAATATGTCGATATCTACAAAGCAGCCTGGAGGTTGAACCGTTCGCTTCCGCAAGACGCTCCAAAATTCAGGATCCTGAACCTGAGCTATATTTTCAGATGGGACAAATTCACCCCCGGCCCACGTAATCCGGAAAATGTGGCAGCTGTTTTCACCAGGGGAACAGTAGACAAATTCAGGGCAGAGATCATCGAGCAGGAAGTGCTTCAAAAGGGTGAAAAGGTACTTGCCCTGGTAGGCACTACCCATGCCTTTACCAAATACGGTTCACCCTACTTCAAATACAACGGTGACAATTTTTGCGATTACGACCATGACTGGCTGGGAGGACGACTGTTCAGGAAGTACCCCGGAAGGGTGTTCAATATCATGTTGCACCAGGCTTTCAACAAAAGAGAGGGTGATAGTTATATACAAATATCCCCTCTTGAAGGCTTACTGGAAAAGATCATGGCGCTGAACGGCAACAAGCCTGTGGGCTTTGACCTGCTGGATTCTCCCATGGGGCGGCAGCCCGATCCCAGCATATACAGTATGTGCTACAAGGATTTCACCCTGGGTCAGCTCTTTGATGGATATATTTTCCTCAAACCGCTGTCTCAATTGGAAGGATGCACACCCATAAAAGGTTTTGTCAACGAGCAGAACATAGAAGAAGCCTTGCGCCAGTTCCCGGATCCGGACTGGCATGCTCCGGTTAAAAACCTGGAAGACATGGTCCGGTTCATAGATGAAAACCCCCGGTCTATGATAAGAGGTTACAATTCTCTTTAAGACCTGACCTACTCCTTCTTAGCATGTAAGGTTGTGTCAGAAATCTGAATGCTAATCAGGGATACAGCTCCTTATACCGTTGCAGCGCATCCTC
>MWFC01000045.1 GCA_002071415.1 Bacteroidetes bacterium ADurb.Bin012 | reverse complement strand
TCTCGCTGCGTAAGTTTATCATGGCCATCATAGGTGGCGAACGGGATCCGGACAAACTTTGTTCACTTGTTCACGGTTGCACTTTGAACAAATATGGGCGCGATGTCATTCAAGCCTCATTGGACGGCGTAATACAATAAGTTGACGTTGAAATGTTTCGACAGTGTAATGAATAAATATCTTTATTGGATAGTCAGCAGGCTACTTGCCTTAACTATTTAGAAGAAAGGGCAAATGCATATTTTGCCGAGGCAATCCCTTTGCTGTGTAGCATTTTTTTATTTCAGCAGCCTATAATTTCTATATTCGAATGGTCTCCAGCCGAAGATTTTTTCGATGATATAAAGAATTTTTGCCTTGAATCCGAAATTTTTCTGTGTAGGGTCGAAATCAAATTTCCAATTCATGCTGCGAATGCGATCTTGCATTACTCGGGGATGAATTCCGCGAAATAAAGAAAGAGAATCGATCTGTGAATAATCGAAGAAATCGTTCGAAGTCAGGTGTGTTTTTATCCATTGGTCATCGTGCCAGAATCGGTGAAAGGCTTTTTGCCGCTTAGCCTGAACCTCTGGAGGTCTCACCCATCCATAATGGAAAATCGTACCTCCTGAATCTTTGACTTTTATCGGACGGTTGTCCCATCTAAAACCTTGAGCATCACGAAATGAATGAATTTTGGGCGAGTTTCTGACAATTCTCACTTCGTGCCTATACCACTTCCGTGAATCTCCTATATAATCGTAGGATCCGTAAAAATGGAGATATCGGAACAAAAGCCCCTCCACGTTTCTATCGGATAAATTTTTCCGCATGTTTTCGTAAACTTTATCAAGATCATTTTCGTGCAGAATTTCATCGGCCTGAATATAAAAACACCAGTCAGTATCAGGACTGATTTGCTGGAAAGCCTTATCGGTTTCCACGGCCAATACTCGCCCTCCCTGACGTAAGTTTTCATCCCAGATGCTTTGAAATATTCTGATTTTAGGTGAAGCTATTTGTTGAACCAATTCGAGCGTATTATCCTGGCTATTGCCAACACCTACAATAAACTCGTCGCATAGAGGTAAGATTGAAAGTATGGCTTCTACTACGGGATAGTCGAATTGTACGGCATTTCTGACAATGGTGAGTCCGCTGACTTTCATTCGAATGAAATGATTCCGATATAGTTATGGGGAGTAATTTGTCGCAGTTCGGCTTTTACCGGTTCGGCTATTTCGAGCGAATCGATGAATTCCTTGATGGTCTGTTCATCGATGGGTTTCCCGGTACGGCTGAGTTTTTTCAAGGTTTCATAAGCATCAGGATATCCTTCGCGGCGTAATATGGTTTGAATGGCCTCGGTAATCACAGCCCAGTTGGTATCGAGGTCCTCCTTCAATTTTGTTTCGTTGGGATAAATCTTATCGAATCCCTTGAGGATGGAATGGTAAGCAATGAGTGAATGTGCCAGTGGAACGCCCAGATTTCGGGTAACTGTTGAATCGGTGAGATCGCGCTGAAGCCGTGAGATTGGCAGTTTACGAGCCAGATGTTCAAATAGCGAATTGGCCAATCCCAAATTGCCTTCGGCATTTTCGAAATCTATCGGATTGATTTTATGAGGCATGGTTGACGAGCCTACTTCCTGTTCATTTATTTTCTGAAGAAAATATCCCATCGAAATATACAACCAGAGATCACGACATAAATCAATAAGTATTGTATTGATTCGGGCAAAATTATCGAAAAGAGAGGCCAGATCATCATAGTGTTCTATTTGTGTAGTGGTTTGCTGGCGTTCGAGCCCAAGAACATCATTCACGAAACTGTTGGCAAAAGTTATCCAGTCGATTTCGGGATAAGCCACCTTGTGGGCGTTAAGGTTACCGTTGGCGCCGCCGAATTTTGCAGAAATAGATTGATAATCGAGATGAGTGATTTGTTTTTCGAGTCGTTCGACAAATACAAAGATTTCTTTGCCCAGTGTGGTAGGTGAAGCTGGCTGACCGTGAGTGTGTGAAAGCATGGGAATGTTTTTCCAGCTTCGGGCTGCCGTATGTAGTTGAGATAAGATATCTATCAAAGGTTGTCTGATGACATTGGAAATGGCTTCTTTCAGAGCAAGAGGAAGAGCGGTATTGTTGATATCCTGAGAGGTAAGCCCAAAGTGAATGAATTCCTTATATTCGGCAAAACCCAATCGGTCGAAAGTTTCTCTCAGGAAATATTCGAGAGCTTTTATATCGTGATTGGTGGTTTTTTCGATTTCCTTCACCCGTTCGGCATCTTTTTGATTGAAGTTCTGGTAAATTTTTCTCAGAGATTGGAATCCTGCCCTCGGAAAATTCTTGAGTGGAGACAAGGGTAGTCGGCAAAGTGCAATAAAATATTCTATTTCGATTCTTGTCCGGTATTTTATCAGAGATAGTTCGCTGAAATAATTCGACAGAGGCCAGGTAATCCCTGCATATCGCCCATCTATGGGAGAAATATTTTCTAAAGGATTGCTAAACACTGTGTTTGCTTTTTGGTAAATTGAGAAGCAAAGTTCTATGAAAATTTTTAATTTATGATGGTAAAGCATCCCAATTGGGTTAAATAATACATCGTTCTGCTTCAGTTCGTCTATCGTATCCCTTCGATGCAGATAATAGCTGGGAAAGATTATCCCTGAAGACCCTCTATGCAAAAATCATATACAAATTCAACTCGTGCTTTATCTATGGAAATGTTATGGCAAATGCTAAGGAATATCTATTCTTATTTTGTTTTTTTAGCTGACAAAACCTGGCATTATCCTGTGGTTGATCCTCAGATATAGGGTAGATTGGCTAATGAGGATGTTCAATATTCGAGGCATGCGATTTCATTAAAAGCTCTTTTGTTTTTTAACCGACCAATAGAGTTTTCGCTCCAGTAGTTCTATCTTCCAGCCTGCATAATAACCTACGATAAGAAAGATGAATAGGAGAATAATAATTGGCCATGTATAGGAAGGATGGAGAATTTTTTGATTGATCAAAATCCACAACAAACCAATTGCCAATATAGTATTTCCTATAAGAGCAAAATATGGCTTTAACCCAAACAGGACGAAAGAAGCTATAAAAAATAGAGCCATAGAGGCTAAAATAAATGGCAATGAAGCTTCAGGACATAAGATGGCGGTTATGATTCCTCCCAAACTCGTCATAAAAATCCAGAGCAAGTTGAGATACTGAAAAAAATCGATATATAAATTTGTAAAAGTAATGAGAATAAAAAGCAGGGAAAAAGGCAAAAATATCTCGAAGCGAATGGCAAAAGCGTCGTTCATAAACTTACCGGTGAGTAAATAATCAATAAATTGCAGGAGGAGTATTCCTGAGGTTGAAATCAGCATCCATACTCGTACCCGTGTCAGAATATTTTTGTAATACTGGTTGGTAAACTCTTCTTCATCCTGCTTGCGTTGGAAATTCAGCCAGAGTGGTTGAACGGGCAAGCTCTCGACAGAGAAAACCTTCTTAACGATAGAATCCCATTTATTCTTCCATTCTTTTTTCATGATTTCTCTCTTTACATTTGATAAACGTTCAGACTGTATTTATGACCTGTGAGGTCTATCGGCTCTTGCAGCCCGCGGATATATCTAAGATATTTTGAACAAAAATATTATTTTTTTTTTCATTTCTCGCAACTTTCGTTGGAAATGTTAATTTTTCAATATCCATAAGCGACGCGGAAATCGTTATAACCAGACGGTAGGCATTCGGTAATATGAATATGAGTAACATAAGCCAGGGGAGGGCCTTCCCTGCATTTTTCCAGAAATATTTCTATGTTTTGAGGGTCGCCTTCTGCTTCGATGTAAACTTTACCATCGGGAAGGTTTTTAATGATTCCTTTAATTCGAAGTTCCTGAGCTGCTCTAAAGATGTAGTACCTGAACCCTACTCCCTGAACTCGTCCTGAAATGGTGATTTGCAAGGCTGTCATTCTCTATGATCTGGTCGAATAATGATAGCGAATAATCGAAATTTTGTTCAAGTTCATTGTTAATACTTTTTGGCTTCAATAGAATGATCTGTTTCGATGAAACCAGCAGCATACCTATACAATTCTCTCAATAAAAATAATTGCATTTTCAAATGATTTTCGATCTCCCGGGAGTTGAATTTTCCCTTCGATGATTCACCCGACCAGGCTCTTATCGCCTCGTCATCGTTCATGGTTGTGATTTCGTCGTTGATAATTCCCAACTGTGAAGCAATATTTTCGGGTGTTTTTTCTTCGAGATAAAATGGCAGATAAAGATTTTCCGATTGAAAGACAGATTCGAGATTTAAGAATGGGAGATCGAATTCTACCTGATGGATGAGAAGCTCCATAGGTTTTCCCCAAAACACGAGTTGATCATCTTCAGTCAGAAAATTTCTGAGCAGGTTGATGATTTCCGAGAAGACTTGATACTGATTTTCGGAATCGCCCATGATAAGACTTCCATTTTCCTTCACGGCTATCCAAGCTATAGGAAGAGGCTCGAAAGGACGCGTTCCTGCAAGCCGTGGCACTGCATTTTCGATGAACAGAATCTTCAAATAAACCTGATGTTTTTGAGGTTGCAATAATTTCTGCAATTCAGATGCCTTGTATATAGGCTTGCCATTTATCCTTGCTTCTACTTCAGTTTTCAGCAGTTCATTATCTAAACTATCCAAAGGGATTCGAGAAATAGAAGAATATCCTTCTGAGACAAGCCGAAAACGGGAGTGAATGTCGATGCTGTTGAGATAGAGTGGGCTGTCGGCTGGGATCGATTTCCAGCACAAGCCCATGAAATCGCAGGGGTAAGGTAAATAACAATGAGGTCCTATGGGAATTTCAGGTGATTTATCAGCATTAACCGCTGCTTTAGCTTCTGGAATCTTTAATTCGATAAAATTTTGTTGTTGAATAACTTCGGCAGTAACATCTTGAAAAACAAAAAAATCCTCTGGATGAATCTCACCTCCCTCATAAATATAATTCTTGTTGACATGAAGAATAAAAGTCTGTGAAGGAGTATAACCCGCTCCACTGATGACATAATATTGCAATGCGGCATCGAGGATATATGTTTGTGAAATGTTCAACGATCCTTTCACCTCATACATTCGTATCTGTGAATCGTTCAACACGAGGATATCGGGGAGAACCCGTATGCCATCGTATTCGAAAACAGCTTCGTAAAGAATTTTTGCTCCTCTGCGAATGAGTTCAGTGGTTTTAGCTGCTGCTTTGGCATAAGCCGCAGGATGTTTTGGAGAGCAATCTATGCCACCAGGGAAAAGTTTCCAGGCTAATGAACCGATTTCATGACCCCGTTCGAATTTGTTTAGTTGACGTGCTTCGAGATGGTCTCTCAAAAATGGCCTGTTCTTGTTCAAATAAACCGATTTGAGACATTGTAATGCTCTGATAAATGTTGACTTCGATAATTCCGTTTTTGCCATATAATTGAGGTTTCGGGCTATTCGATAATGACTATCTGGCCGTCGGCAGGAGCTGGCAAACCTTTGAATTTACAGTAAAGTCGCGCAACAGTAATTACATCCTTCTGGCAATACCGCACTATGCGTTTCAAATCGTTCGATTCATAATATACTATGGCTACCTGACTGCCGTCAATATCTTCCTTGGGTGAAGGAATGTCGAAGAGAGCCGCCAGAAGAGCGAGGCTGGTATAATGTTTATAATCGCCAAATTTCCACATCTCCATGGTATCTATGAAACTGGTTTCCCAGGGTTTTTTACCCGAATTGTCGAAAACATCTGGTAGCATGATTCCATTTACTAGCATACGCCTTGAAATGTAAGGGAAATCGAACTCCTTGCCATTGTGAGCGGCAAGCAGATAGGGTTGAGTGCTGTTCATCCGTTCGAGCATGGTCTTGAAATCTTCGAGCATAATTTTCTCGTCGTCTCCATAAAACGATTTTATTCTAAAACAATCCTGATGAAAAAACCCGGTAGAGATGCAGATGATTTTTCCAAATTCGGCATAGATCCCAGCCCTGGGGTAGAGAGAACGAGCCGTGTCGTCAGGGAGATTCTTGATATGATTTGCTTTATGATTCCATAAAACTCTGAAATGTTCAGGCATTGCGTCATAGTCTGGCCATCGAGGCACAGTCTCGATATCCAGAAAAAGAATTTTATCGGCTATCACTTGAATGAAATTTTATGGGAATAAAATTACAGCATTTTGATGAATTTTTACCTCATAAAAGCAGCCTATCTTTGTAATATGAGTATCTATGATTCGAATAAGATTTTTATGACTGAGGTCGTTGTTACTGAAGATGGTTCACCTACATTATGGATAGAGGAGTACTCAGAACCTTACCATTCCTTGCATGGAGCCGTGCAGGAAGCGATGCACGTTTTCATTCATACAGGCCTTGGAAGTATAGCATCGGCAAGGCAAACTATACATATATTAGAAGTTGGATTTGGTACAGGCCTTAATGCACTGTTAACTTGGGACTATGCTCAACTTCATAAATTGCCTGTTTCTTATACTGGAACCGATCCTTTCCTTCCGCCTCCTTCCTTACTTAAAGGGCTAAATTATCCTGTTTATTGTCGATCTCCCTATGCAGAACAAGCTTATGCGAAAATATTGTCTTCTTTCGATGGTTCTCGAGTAATAAAGATAGATGAATTATTTTCGTTGCAGGTGATTCAGGAAGATTTCCGGAAGATTTCTTATCCCGATGAATCTTATGATTGCGTATTTTTCGATGCCTTTCGGCCTGAAATTGTCCCTGAATTATGGGAAAAGCAAGCCATGCAATTTTTGTACAATGCCTTGTCAAGGGGTGGAATTCTGGTTACTTACAGCACCAAGGGACAAGTGAGAAGGAATTTGAGTGCATGTGGATTTTTAGTGGAAAAAGTTCCGGGGCCACCGGGAAAAAGAGAAATAACACTGGCAAGAAAATGAGGAAGAATTTTTCTGCTCGATCTATACAGCAGTTTAACGTGAGGGTGTATGGAATTTACATGAATGCCACTTCTGTTTTGGTTACCGACGAATTTTGCCTCGGCATGAGGATGACTAAGTTTCCGGGTGGTGGGCTCGAATTTGGTGAAGGAACCCTCGATGGCCTCCGCCGCGAAATTAAAGAAGAACTCCATCAGGAGCCTGTCATTCTAAAGCATTTTTATACTACCGATTTCTTCCAGCGTACTTTGCTGGTAGAACCGCCTTCACAGCTTCTTTCCATTTATTATCTCATCGATTTACCTTTCCCCCGGAAAATTTTTCTTGTAGATAAACCTTTTGATTTTTCTGTTGAACAAGAGGGAGCCCAAACTTTCAGAATGCTAAACCTGCATGAGTCTGACGAGGTGATGACTTTTCCTATAGATCGTCATGTTTGGAAGCTCTTGCAGAAAACCTTTTTGCAAGAATTACCTTAGCGATGTTGAATATCGAAAGTGCTGTAGCCTTTCACTTCTCCTTCGGTAACTTCTACCCTTAGAATGTTGACTCCCAGTGGTCCTTTTTTACACCATTCTAAAAATTTTTCCAGATTGGTTTTTTCTCCTTCAGCTTCGATAAATACACTGTTATTCAGTTGGCGTTGTACATAACCGGTAATATTCAATCGCAGGGCTTTTTCCATCATGGAAAAACGAAAACCTTCTATTTGACTCTCATAAAGCAAGGTGATGTCGTAATGTTTAACCATAAGATGAAAATGAATTAAATTAAAATTCTGATAATACAAAGGTACGAATTATGATTCGAAAATTCTATACTGAAGCTGAGGATTGTAAGATTTTTTTACAGTATTGCCCTTACATGTTAGGTGTTGTATAATGCGTTGAATTTTAGAGAATGGGATTTAGGGAATGAAGAATAGGAGTTAAAAGCGTTTTTCATTCACTCAGTCTTCGTGTAATCATTTTCTTAGTTAAATCGAACAAATGCTGAGGCGAGAACTTCCGCCAGGGTATTTCACTGAACCGACCGCCAAAAAGCATGTAATTATCGAGCCGGGCATGGATAAATTCCTGAACAACGTGCTCACGAAAATTCAGTCCAATGATATAACCATCTTCAATGTCATCGAACCACTCCTGATAATAATCATCAGTATCGCTATGATAATTGAGCACATTTTCTCCTATCAAAATAAAATACCTGATTCCTTCGGATGTGAGTGCGTCGACCACATTCCGTTTCAAATACATGATATCGTTGTTGATGCAATCGTTCCATTCGCCCAACATTTCGATTACACAAAATCTTCTGATATAATCGGCAAATAAAATTTTGATGTAGAGTGTGGGTGAGCCAATTTCATCCCATTGTGGATGTATATAATAATTGTAAATAGTATGGGTACATAATGTCTTGTGATAGCTTCTCCCAAAAAACGGGCTTCGTATGTCGCGCGCTGCATTATAAAGATAATGCCAACTTTTGTAAGGTTCTAAGTCCTGCATTCTAAAACTCCTCGAAAATATATTCTAAATGCGATTTTAAACAAGATTTGTGCCTTGAGTTTATCCTCCAATATTGTAAAAATAATTTATTCGATTGGTTGTACCTTCTTTTGGTTTGTTGCGGATGGTTTCCAAAAGAGCATTGCGTGCGCCTAATTGTCTAACCTCGTAACGTAAGTCGGAAAACAGGCAAGGTTTTATGAAACCATCGGCGGTAAGCCGAAGGCGGTTACATTGCTCGCAATGCCCTCCATCGCCTCCCTCGACGGCCGAGAAGATTCCTTCCGCCAGATTCATTTGATGAATATAACGAATTTCTAAGCCTTTTTGATTTGCAAATTTTGTAACCGTTCGGGCATCAATTTCGTTGCTGTTGTGTTGTATTACGCAATTGAGTTTAATCGGGGTTAGCTCAGCTTCGAGGGCAGCATCTATGCCGCGAAGAACCCTTTCGATATTGCCTCCTCCTGTGAGATATGCATAACGTTCAGCATTGACAGTATCGAGGCTGATATTGATACGCTGCAATCCAGCTTGTTTTAATTCTCGGGCAAATTTTTCCAGATGAGTTCCATTGGTCGTCATGGAAAGGTCTTGTACCCCTTCTATGCTGGCTAACATCTCTATTAGGTTTACAATTCCCTTTCGAAGTAAAGGCTCTCCACCGGTCACCCTTATCTTGTGAATACCCAGTTTTACAGCTTCTCGCACAATTTCTATAATTTCTTCGAATCTTAGGATATTTTCGTGTGGAATCCAACGAAAACCTTCCGAAGGCATGCAATAACGACAACGAAGGTTGCATCGATCGGTAACAGAAATACGTAAATAATTAATTTCGCGTCTATAAGAGTCTAACATCTATCATTTCTCCTTTTTTCAATTCTTTTTTTCCTTTAGGGATATCGATCCATCCTGAAGCAAATGTGTATGCATTGATATGAGCCGAGCCATGATATTTCACCGGGAAAATCCAATCATTTTCTATCCTCACGGGAATCAATGAGCGACGATTGGCTTTGGTTCTGTAAAAGTCTTCTCCTATTGGTAAATGCCTGATATGGGCATGAAAGGTCTTACCCATGGAGGTATAAATGAAAGGATGAACCATAAGTTCGAACTGCACGAAGCTGGAAACCGGATTTCCCGGTAAGCCAAATACGGCGATATGGTCTAATATGCCAAAGAGAGTAGGACGACCAGGTTGTATGTCGATATCTTTGAAAATAAGACGCAATCCGGCATCTTTCATCACCTGAGGAACGTAATCGTACTCACCCATAGAGATTCCACCCGAAAACAGGAGCACATCGACTTTCTGCCTGAACAGATTGATTTTTTCACTTAGTGCCTGTGGATTATCCTTGACTATGCCGCCATAAATATATTCTGCTCCGGTTTTCTTTACCTGTGTGATGGTTTGCCATGCATTGCTATTTCTAATCTGACCGGCTTTCGGTTGTTCCCATGGTTCAACTAACTCGTCGCCAGTAGCAATTATGCCAACCAGTGGTCTTCTATACACCTTAGGAGTAAATCTACCCACCGAAGCCAGTACGGCAATATGCTGGGCCTCGAGAACTGTTCCAGCACTCAATACTTTTTCTCCCTTTCGAATGTCTTCTCCTTTTTGGGCGATGTTGTCGGAGGTTTTATCGCCAATGAAGCGAATCGTACCCTCATCTTCTCCAATGGTATGTTCGATCATGACGACGCAATCGGCTCCTTCGGGAACCATGGCTCCCGTCATAATTCGCGTACATTCTTGAACTCCGATGGATTTTTGTGGCACTTCTCCTGCAGCTATGGTCTCGATCACCTTCAAGGGTTTATCCAAATCCTCTCTTCGGCATGCAAACCCATCTACGGCTGCTTTTCTGAAAGGCGGCATATCGAGGTCTGAAAATACATCTTCGGCCAGTACGAGACCCTGCGCCTCGGTAAGGGAGATTTCTTCCATTGGAAGCACCCTGGCTTCATTCATCACTTTTTCTATCGCTTCTTCGAGAGCTACCATAATCGTCGCAAATTTACTCATTGAAAATGGTTGCGATACGTTCATCTCGAAAATTTTTCATTCTTTCGTATTCTCACTAAGTTTCATGAACAATTCTCCTTACTTTTGACTCATGAATACACCCAGATTCGAAATTTATCGCGCCTCGGCCGGTTCGGGTAAGACCTTTTTGCTGAGCATACATTTTCTCTCGCTTGTTTTGGAAGATCCCGAAGTTTTTCGTCGAATTCTCGGCTTAACATTTACCAATAAGGCGGCTAAAGAATTAAAGGAACGCATATTGTATTTTCTGGGTTTGCTGGCTAAGTTGCCAAATTGTAATGATGGCAAGCTCAAAGTCAGCATTTTGGAAAATCTAAAAAATGAGGGATGGAACAGTTCAGATGAACAAACCCAACAAAAGGCCAGGAAGGCCTTAGAAAATATTTTACATTATTATGGCTATTTCTCCATTTCCACCATAGATGCATTCATGTATAGAGTGGTAAATTCATTTACTTTCGACATGAAAATTGCACATGATTTCGAGGTAGAACTTAACGAGGATGTATTGATCGATGAGGCCATTCAACGCTTGCTCGATCGAGTTGGGAGAGAAAAAGTTATTACGGAATTACTGCAAAATATTCTCCTCGAAATGGTGGATGATGAAAGGGGCTGGAACATCGAAAGAGAAATCCGAGAAATGGCCGAAATCATCTTTCTCGAGAAATCGAATGAACCCTTGAGTGAATTGGGAACTTATACTCCTGAACAGATTCAGGAAATATCTTCAAATGTGAGAGAGTATTCCAAATGTATAAAAAAAGAAGCCCAACGCATAGCAAAGGATGTTCTACAAAAAATTGCAAGTACTGGTCTTTCAGAAAGTGATTTCAAGGGTGGCTCAAAAGGCAGTTGCCTGGTATGGGTAAAGAAATTCACCGAGGAAGATATCAAGAATATTACTACTTTTAAGTCAGTGAATGAGGCTCTTGAAAATGATGTATGGTTTACGGGTAAAAACGATACAAAACAAAGCAATTTCCGGCCCATTAAGGCAGAGATAAAGAAAAATCTCGAAGAGTTGATTCGTTTGAAAAGAGAATACTTACTCACCAGCATTGTTTATGATTCACTGTTTCGTTTGCCCTTGTATTCCAATTTATATCGTACCCTGGAGGAGATCAAGCTCGATAACAACGTTTTGCATATCAGTGATTTCAACCGATTGATATCTAAAGTCATTCGTTCTGAACCTGTTCCTTATATTTACGTGAGGTTGGGCATGCGTTTCAAGCATTTTTTACTCGATGAATTTCAGGATACTTCCGTTCAGCAATGGCACAATCTAGTCCCTTTACTACATAATGCATTATCAGGAGGCGAAGATGGATATGCGCGAATCGTAATCGTGGGCGATGGGAAACAAAGTATTTATCGCTGGCGTAATGGTGAACTCGAGATTTTTGAAAAGCTGCCTCAAATTTTTAGAAAACCTGAGCAACAAAATTTCGACGAAGCAGAACATCTATTTGCCTCATTTTCTTCTCAAAAACCCAAAGTCTTGAAAGAGAACTTTCGGTCTTTGAAGAGTATAGTTGATTTCAATCATAAATTTTTTAGTCATATAAAAGAAAGTTTGGGTGAAGAAGCCCGAAGAATTTATAGAGATACAAAACAAGAGACCGACAAAAGTCGCCAGGGAGGTTTGGTACAATGGGAATGGGTGACAAAGAATGATCCGAAAGATGATTCGGATAATCATTTGAAAAGGATTTCTCAAATTATCAATGAATTGCTTAATCACTCCGATAAAAAATATTCTCTGAATGAGATGGCAATTTTGGTTCGGAAAAATGACGAAGCCCAACGCATCGCTGATTTTTTGATCCAAAAAAACATTCCCGTGGTTTCACCCGATTCTCTCATGCTTAATCAATCAGAAAGTGTTCGTCGAGTTATTTCTTGGCTCAAACTAATAGCTCAGCCCGACGATCGGCTTGCGCTGGCAACGGCAATCGAATTGAACCAAGGAATGAAGGACGTGCCAGAAGAAAAAGAACTTTTGCATTTGACCCAAAATAATAGGGAGAAAAATTTGTTGCAAAAAAGTGGTGAGGAAATTCTTAAAAATGTTTTTGGATCGTATTCTTCTACTCTTTTCTCTAACGATCTTTATACTCTTACCCAAAAAATCATGAAGGACTGTCAATTGAACGATCCTCCGGATATATTTTGTCAGGCATTCCTCGAAAAGATAAAGGGACAAAACCGATACACACCATTTTCATTGGAAGAATTTCTCGACGAATGGGATCAAAACCAGGATACATGGGCAGTAAGCTTTCCTGAGGATATGGACGCCATTCGAATCATGACAATCCATAAAGCTAAGGGACTTGAATTTCCGGTAGTGATTCGTCCTTATTTGTTTTCTCGACCTAATTATAATTCAACGGAATGGGTCGCAACCTCTGAAATTTTAGACGGCATTGACAGAGACTTTTGGTCAAATTTCAACATCCCCTGGCTACTCCTCGATTCTTCATCTAAATTCAAGGATTCTGGAATTCAAGGTCTTGAAAAATTTTATAACGACCTAATAGAAAAACAGTTAATAGAAGACCTCAATTTGATGTATGTGGCCTTTACCCGCGCGAAAGAAAGACTTTATATTTTCGCCTACCCTCCATCTTCCTCTGATTCTGATTCTAATCTTTTGCCCAAGGAGAGCAAGAAGGTTTTGGAGGAGCATTTTTGCTTTAAAGACGGACAAATTTTTATATATTCTGAGGATGCCACTAAAAAGCAACAAGATGAGGTGACTGGGAAATTGGGAGAGGAAGAGACGAAGAGATTGGAAAATTTTAAGACTATTGAGACGCATTGCGAGGGGCACGAAGAGAAAGATAAAACAATGGACGAAGATATTGAGAGACTTGGAGATAAAGAGATTGAAGAAAATGTCATTTCGACAAGGATGCACATCAGGCCTTTAGCGCCACAAAAATGGGAAGCTTCTTCACCAGATACCGAACGAGAGTTGGGTAAGATGATTCATCTGCTTTTGGACCATTCGCAGGAGTCTGAAGTTTTGAAAAATATTCCCGAGTTTCACCAAATGACAAAAAAAATGGGCGAAACTTTTGGTTCCGCCCTCATAGAAAATTTACGAATTTTAAAGAATGATCCGCTGTATTCAGCTGTTTTCGAACGTCAGGGAGAAAAATTAACCGAACGGGAAATTCTTTTACCCGATGGGAAATGGCTTCGCCCCGACCTTATCATCCTCGGAGATGGTTTTACTGTAGTAGCCGATTATAAAACCGGTCAGCCTCATCCTCAATATGAAAAGCAAATGCATAAATATATAGAAACTTTATTGGCAGCTGGATATCCTTCAGTAGAAGGGTATCTGGTATATTTAGGAAATCCTCCACATATCGAAAGAGCCGGTATTTAATGATTTTCGTATTTACGTACGATGTAGAATAAAGCCAATCCAGGGAAATAGCCAAGTGTGTTGGCAAGGATATCGTATATTTCAAATGCTCGTCCTTCATGCCCAAGGTCTTGCAGAATTTCGAGTCCTAAACCATAAAACATCACGGCAAACAAGGGAAGCAGTAACAAGCTGCCTCTGAAAAAATTTGGCCAAGCCCACATCAACAAGAAAGTAAAACCTGTGTACATCAGAAAATGAATGATTTTATCCGCCCCGCTAAATAATTTTACACTGGGTAAATCACTCGATGGTATTAAACTTAGAGTAGTGATTAAACCTAAATAAATAAAAAAGATAAGTTTTCTCATCATGCGAGAGGGAAGGTATTTAGAGGATGGTGGCTGGGGGATGGGGATCGGAGTTTGACAGTTGTCAGTTAACAGTTAACAGTTATCAGTTATTTGTTTTAAGTTGTCAACATTAAGTTATTAGTTATCAATTGATAATTAGCATGAATCTGCGTTTTTAAATCTGCGGAAATCAGCGAGAAAAAATACATCTCTCGCAGATTATCGCAGAATAAAACTCGCAGATAGACGCAGAAAATCAGCGGAAATCAGCGTTTTTAAATCTGCGTGAATCAGCGAGAAAAAAATAGTTCTCGCAGATATTCGCAGAAAAATATCAGCATAAATCTGTGGATTAAATCGATGTAAATCAGTGATGAAGAAAAATAATCTTCTCCCCATCGTAAATTGAGGAAAATGAATTTCTATTTGCATTGGTTCCCAATCACCTCGTCTTCTCGTTTCAACCTCTTTAAGTCTCATGCATCTCCCCATCTCAAAGGTCTTTCGGTGTCTCCTCCACTCTATTTTTTCTTCAAAAATCATAATAAAGTTTCTCTAAGGAAGTGGAAAGTCCGATGTAAATAAATAAAGTTTGATCATTGGTGAGATCTGTTTTTAATTGGCGGTAAACAATTCCCGTCGAGAGATTTAGATTGTATGCCGGATTAATGACCCACGAAGCTTTGAAATCATGCCGCCAAAGAATGGTTTTAAGTCCTTGTCCTATCTTGTTTCCATAATCAAAAGGATGATTACTATAAGAAATAAAAATGTCTTTCCCGAAATTAAGTCCTGCGGTATCGGCTCCATATTGGACTCTTTGTAATTGGTAAGTCAAATGCCAGCGTCCATGATGATAACGCACGAAATTCTGAGATTCCACCAAATTGGCCCCTAAGGGATGAGCTAAAGGTTCACTGTAATGCCCGTAATTTGTAATGGGATCAGAATGGCTATAAGTATAGGGTCTTATAACATTCACCTCCGACTGAAAGTCAAGTCCAGCAACATGGAATATATCAAACCATTTCATTCCTAATTGGAATGCTTGTTTATTTGCCCACCAACCTTTACCACTGGTTATTTCCTTTAACTGAAATTCATCGAGCAAAAACTGTCCGTAAAAAGCTGTCTTTTTCCCAATTGTATAACTGATATTCAATCCCATAAGAGCATTGTCGGGCGAACCCAAAGAAAATTCCACAGGACGGTAAAAAATAATGGGATTTAAATAATTGAAATCGAATCCTCTATAGCCTGTGCTATCCTCTGCCTGCCAGATGATGGCTTCGAATAATCCAACTTTTAATCGATTGGTGATGTTGGTGGTTAAATAATGGAAAGTGCCATATTTTTTCTTGTATCCTAAACTTTCAGAATGAGGTGCTTTTCTGTCCATAAATTCCGCATACAGGTTGATGTATTTAATTCTCCAGATTTGGGTTGAGATAAGGAAATATGGATAGGGGAAATGTGCGTCGCCTAAAAGCAGTGAGCGATAGCCATCTCCAAAGAAATTCCTACCGTGTCCCAAGCGAAAATTGAAATACTTATTGGGACTAAATGAAATATATCCTTCAGACCTCGAAAAATCGTAGCCATCAGTCTTGAATCTCTTATAGGCACCTTGCTGTGGAATCACCAATTTTGATTGAATATCCTTATCGATATAGGAAATAAATGTTGCCTGATTCTCATAAAATCTTGTAGCAAAGAAGAATTTTGAACCAATATTGCCTTCAGCCATAAATCCTCTCGTGTTTACCCAAGCATTATCATCATTTTTGAAATCACGACCTATCTCGAAGTTGACCAATGGATTTACTGCAAAATGAAAATCTTTGCCCGTGATTTGAATCAAATCTTCATGAAAGACTTTTTTCCATATCCATTCACCAGTCTTGCCCTTCCATGGAGATTTTAATGGTTGTTCGAGCAATATGCTATCGTAATTGATCACTTCATTGACTTCATTCCTAAGATAAGGTCTTACTGAAGTATGAAAATTTGCATCTGGATGATATAAATAACGGTCGGGGAGGAGGTAATCAGGATTTATACTGCGTTCTATGCCTGGTTGAGAGGAAAGTATTTGAGTACTTATCGATAGTAACAGAAGTAGAAATGTTTTGAAATTTTTCGGGCAAATCACCATATAGGTAAATTTTAGTGAATAGAGATGAGGTTTTTGGGGGATGGAGAATGGAGAATGGAGAATGGAGGATGGAGAATGGAGGATGGAGGATGGAGAATGGAGGATGGAGAATGGAGGATGGAGAATGGAGGATGGAGAATGGAGGATGGAGAATGGAGGATGGAGAATGGAGGATGGAGAATGGAGGATGGAGAATGGAGGATGGAGAATGGAGGATGGAGGATGGAGAATAGGGAATGGAGAATAGAGAATAGAGAATAGAGAATAGAGAATAGAGAATAGGGGATTAGAGACGAGGAGACTTGATGATGAGTTAAGAGGGGTAAATGCTTTTTATATCTTCTTTGATTAATATTGCGGAATAGACATATAAAAACGGGATAAAATTCCTTTATTAACCCTTAGGGATAAAATTTTTTGAGAAATTATTCGATGAAAAGGAATTCTATTTCACTGAACGAAGGGTTGAGGTTGAGCGTCGAGTATAGAGTATATGGAATTATTACTGATATATTCCGGAACATATTCTTTCATTTTTTTCACCAATTTGTATGAATCATTTTCAATTACGGTTTGGCCAAGTTCGAACATCATTTTCTCGATTTCTTCTGGATGATACATTTTTACTTTGGCACCCAAAATTTTGGGATGAGAGGTAGGAATTACATTTTCGCCATCGTTGAGGAGTTCTTCGAACAATTTTTCGCCAGGTCGTAATCCAACTTCCTCTATTTGAATATCTTTACCGAGACGTAATCCAGATAACTGAATCATTTTAATGGCGAGATCATATATTTTAACTGGCTGACCCATATCAAAGACAAAAATTTCGCCTCCTTGACCCATGGCACCTGCTTCAAGGACTAAACTACAGGCTTCAGGAATTGTCATAAAATAACGCCTAATGTCTTTATGCGTAACAGTGACGGGTCCACCCTTTTCAATCTGTTTCTTGAAAAGGAGCACCACTGAACCATTGCTTCCTAATACATTACCAAAACGTGTGGTGATAAAACGAGTTGTCCCATTGCTAAGCGCCTGGGTATAAATTTCTGCTATTCTTTTGCTTGCCCCCATCACATTGGTGGGATTAACCGCCTTATCTGTCGAAACCATCACAAATTTATCGACTTTATATTCCACGGCTAAATCGGCTATGTTTTTCGTACCAAATACGTTTACCATCACGGCCTCGTAAGGATTGTCTTCCATAAGTGGAACATGTTTGTATGCCGCAGCATGATAAATTATCTGTGGTTTATAAGTTTCGAAAATTTGTTTCATTCTTGTTTTTTCCTTGATATTGGCCACAATAAATACCACTTGTTGCAAAATATCGCTGTATTTTTTTGAATACCTTAGTTCAGATTGAAGATCGAACAAGGCTGATTCGGCTTGGTCCACCAAAATTACTCTTGTTGGTTGATATTCTAATACCTGACGTACTATCTCGCTGCCTATAGAACCCGCTGCACCAGTGATAAGAACCACTTTACTTAAAAGATCTTCTTTTACATGACTATTGTCGAGTTTTATAGGAGGTCGTCCTAATAAATCCTCGATTTTTATTTCACGAATTTGATTTACACTCAATTGACCATTAATCCAATTTTCAGCAGGAGGTATATTCTTTACCTGTAAATTAACTTCTAAGGCTTTTTCGATGATTGCTCTTCTTTTTTCGTTATCTATATTGGGAATAGCAAGAATCATCTGAGTAATATGATGCCTGTTGATAAATTTTTCATTGAAGACTTGTGTTGGAGAATAAACTTTCGTTCCATCAATGCTTTTATTGACTTTACTTTCATTATCATCAATAAATCCTATTATTTTGTAATTATGGTTCGAATCTTGTTGAAGGGCACTACGTGTAAGCATTCCTGCCGAACCAGCTCCATAGATAAGAACAAAAGTACGGTTACTATGCTCTTGTTCGGTTATTTCCATAAAAATAACCTTGATAATAATCCTGCTTCCAATGAGAAAAAGATTACATAAGGCAAATTGAACAATTATTACTCCAGCTGCAATTGTAAAATTGTGAATCAATTGAAATCGTTGAACAATGTATTCACCTGTTATAAGAAGGATAAAAGCAAAGGAGGTGGCTTGCAGAATTCGTGTAATGTCTTTTATGCCTGTATGGCGGATGATGCCTACATAAGAACGGGTTGTTAAAAAGGCAAATGAATAAGATAATAAGATGAGAACGATTTCAAATATGAACCATGGGTAAGCATGAGGTGAAATAGAGTAGCGAACGAATAGAGCCATAAAATAAGCTGCTACCGCTACGCTTAAGTCAAAAGTAAAAGTAATCCATCGAGAAATGAACCGATGAGAGTAATACTTGTTGAATAATTTCTTAATCATTGCTGTTGTTTTTTAATAAAAAATCATTAGCTGTAATATACCAAAAACCTGTTCTTTACATGAGACTCTCTTATCGTAAAACACCTTTGATATGTTATTACGGTAATCATTCAACAAATATACGTTGCTTTTGGTAAAAATGTTTCTGAATGAGAAAAACTTTCGTAAAAATTTGTATTTGCTCACGATAGGGGGTTAAACTAATATCTGCGAAGACGATCTGCACTAACTATTTCTTTCTCGCTGATTTCCGCAGATGCATTTCTGCGTTCTTCTGCGAGTTTTATTCTGCGATAATCTGTGGGAGATGTATTTTTTCTCGCTGATTCACGCAGAATATCAACTGATAACTTATAACTTAATGTTGACAACTTAAAACAAATAACTGATAACTGTTAACTGATAACTGTTAACTGATAACTGTTAACTGATAACTGTCAACTGATCACTGACAGCAGATAACTGTCAAACTCCATTCTCCAACCTCCAACATCAATCCTCCAATCTCTGCGTTCTTCTGCG
>MWFC01000044.1 GCA_002071415.1 Bacteroidetes bacterium ADurb.Bin012 | reverse complement strand
AAAAACCATGGGGACACTTGCCATAATGCATAACACACAAAATACTCCAAAGGAGTTGTACCATGAATACAAAAGCAGAGGGGACATCGAGCAATTCTTTGATCATCTGAAAAACACATTAGACGCCTCATCATCCAGTATGCAGCGTGAAGAATCTCTCAATGGCTGGATGTTTATTAATCATTTAAGCATGCGGGTTATATACAGGTTATATGAAATCTTAAAAACGACGCCCCTTAATAAACAGGATAAACTTTTACATAAATACTCTCTGATGGACGCTGTTGATCATCTTAAGTCGGTAAAGAAAATAAAATTTGCACCCGATGAATCAGTGATTGCCGAAATTAATAAACCCACAAAAAAACTACTGGAGAAAATGGGAATATCTATTACCTAAAAATTTAGGGTTTGGGATTAAACATTTTACCAAAAAGGTTATCCCTTATAAATGAAAATAGTACAATCTCAACTGTTTTTTATTTTAGGAAGGCCTCGTTCGGGAACCACCTTGTTGAGAACGTTACTGGATGCCCATCCGCAAGTGAAGGTCCCACCCGAATACCCTGTCGCTTTGCAGCTTTACAGGAAATATGGCAAGATTCGGCAGTGGGATGATAAAACACTCAAGGCATTCAAAAAGGACTTCCGCTCACCTCTATCTTCGCAGAATTGGAAATATGAGTTTTTGCGCATAGATGAAAGGCAATTGGACGAAGACTTGAAGAATCTTTTGCCCAATGCCACTTTTGAAGAAATCTTCAAATGTTATTATGCCAATTATACATCAGTAGTATCCGGCAAGGAAATCATAACCCATATAGGTGATAAAAACCCCATTTTTGCTACCCATGCTTTTCGGTTGAGGAAGATATTTCCAAAGGCCAAATTTATTTTTATTTTTAGGGATTATCGGGATAATTTTCTTTCGGTTAAAAAATTCCGATTTGAGGCTCCTATTATAGCCTTGCAGGCTTATAGATGGAAATACGTGGCTCGGTTGGCTTATCAGTTCGAAAAAAAATTTCCAGAGCAAACTCTCATCATAAGATATGAAGATTTAACTAGAAAGCCTCGGGAAATCTTAAGCCATACATGTACTTTTCTTGGACTGCCTTATGATGAAACCATGCTCGATTTTTGGACTTATTCATCGAAGTATTCCGAATTTGTTGACCCTGAGTTATTAAATCAATTTCATTCAGGACTTCAATCTCCTATTCAAACCTCTTCGAGTGGTAAATGGATGAAAGAAATGAAACAAAAGGAAATCAAAACTGCCGATCAAGTAGTTGGAAGATATGCCGAAAGATTGGGATATCAAAGAGTAGATAAAAAATTTCATCCGATTACCTGGCTAAAGACTTTGCCTTGGCAATTATATGGTTTCATCTTATATCGAATGATGTCTTTAGCCGAATTTCTACCAGCTTCTTTAAGGCAAAAATTTTCTATGACATTGCCAAAACTAACCAATATTTATCATAAATGGTTTAAAAAGTAAAAGTAATGCTACCATCAGCATTGAAATACGACTCGAAATCCCCTCTTTGACGTCGAACCAATTGGAAAAATGGCTCGAGCTGGGAAAGGATGTCATTGGCAATATCAGAAGGTTCGATAATCAAATATGCCTCATCTTTCTCAGAATAAAGATTCGAAATGGCTTTTCGGAGCTTTTGCGTTTTTCGATGGAAGGATTCTGGCCTCAGCCGATATAACTGATTTTCTTTATCTTCCTGATCTTCACACAAAACATATCCCAGACTCTTATTGTACTTTATGGCCTTATCATTTGTCCTTAAAATATGAGCATAAATCACATCCCATCCCAAAAGCTGAAAACACATATCCGTGATCATGATGGAGACGATGGCAGGTAGGAAGGTTTCATAATATTTCGATTCCCAAAGAAAAATACCCGATTCAAGGATTTGTTTCTCCCAGTCGATATTCTTTGCATTAATCAGGCCGATTTTCTCCGATCGATAATGAATAATGAAATATAACTGGTCGATATTCTTATTGACGCTTTCGAACCACTCACGTTGCATTTCGGGAGTAATATATTCGCGATATTCCATAGTTCGACGAATCTGCTCGCTATTGCGATGCTGCCTTACTAACTCGATATCGGCCTCCTTCAGGCGTTCGAGTACTATGTCGTATTTTACCAATTTCATCTTAATTCATTTACTCTATAACGGTATCGATAGAAAAGGGAGGTTTACGATTTTGAACCTTATAAATACGGCTGAGATATTCCCCAATAATTCCCAAACTGAACAGGATAATACTTGTTGAAAATAAAATAGCAACGATCAATGAGGTATATCCCAATGGGACGTTGAAGAACAATTTTTTGACGATATAGATAATTCCAAGGATAAAACTCACGAAAGAGGCGAAAAGTCCACCATAAACCATGATTTTGAGTGGAGCATCGGTATAAAAAACCACCAGATTGGTTAACAAATGCCATAATTTTCCAAAAGAGTATCCCGAACGACGATATTTTCGAGGAACATGAGCCACTTCGACAAAACGAATATCGTCGGTGTACCAGAGCAAGATTTCATCTATAAAAACGAAAAACAGGGAATGTTGAACAATCTTATCGGTAATGGAACGGCGAAGCAGACGGAATGAGGAACCTTCACCAGGCGTGTTTCTTAAATTGCGTGAAGATTTTTTAATAACAGAACTGCCAAGATTCCTATAAAAATGATGGGCTTTTTTACCGTAGGGGATACCATAAATCACATCGCAAGAAGATTCTTCGAAAGATCGAACCAGGGTAATAATTTCATGAGGTGGAGTTTGCAAATCATCGTCTATGGTGATAATGGCTTCGCCCTTGGCAAACATAAGTCCGCAAAGTGTGGCATTATGCTGACCGTAATTTCGGGATAGTCGGATGATTTTGATATGTTGAGGATGCTCTTGTTTGAGATTTTTCAGTACTTCCCAGCTATTATCGGTGCTTCGGTCGTCCACGAAAATGGTTTCAAATTCTGTATTCAACTCACCAAAGGCTGCGGCAATCCCCTCAAAGAGCTCCAAAAGAGATTCCTGACTGTTGAAAACTGGAACTACGACGCTATATTCAGGCTGATTCATAAATTCGTTATCAAAGATTAACCACCTCCAAGAATTAAGCTAGTAGCAGTAATCCAACGTGAAGCATCACTAAGGAAGAAAATGATGACATTGGCCACGTCCACCGGATCACCCAGTCCAAGCGGTTGACGCGCTTTAATTTGTTGAATGGTTTCCTCACTTGTTGCTTCTCGGGTTTGTTCGAGCATAGGTCCTTTAACAAAGGCAGGAGCTACGCAATTTACCCTAATTCCCTTAGGAGCCATTTCAAGAGCCAACACACGCGAAAAACCTTCCAACGCCGCCTTGACGCTTACATACATGCTTCCTCCTACAAAAGGATATTTAATAGAAATAGAAGAAATAAAAACCAGCGAACAATTGCCACTGACCAGTTTTTTTTTCGCAAGCAGTCGTGAAGTTAATAAAACGGGAGCATTGAATCCGATGGAAAAATTTTCGGCAATATCGGCAGATTCCAGAAAGCGGACAGGTTTCAGAATACTGACACCCGTACTATAAACCACCCCATTTAAGGGAGGCACAGTATCAACCAAATGGTTCAATTCATCTTCATGAGTGAGATCGGCCGGAATAATGAGGTGTTCATCGCCCTTAAGCTGTCGAAAAGTCTCATCGAGCCTTTCAAGATTACGTCCCGTAAGTATGAGGTTAGCTTCCGCTTTGCTCGCCTGAATGGCAGTTTGACGACCTAAGCCCGACGAGGCTCCGGTTATTAGAATGTTTTTCCCAGTAAGCTGAAATGCCTCGAGCATATCCTATAATTCTAATAGTTCAGAACAATAAATCCTATGAAATTCTATCGTAGCCGTTGCCCACGACAAACCTATTCCAAAGGCCGAGAGAAGTAAAAGAAGATCATTCTCCAACACTATGTTTCGTAATTCTGAAACAATGGTCAAGGGTATGCTTGCCGAAGACGTATTCCCAAATTTGTTTAATGAATAAGGAACTTTTTCTTTAGGAATTTTCAGCATTTTGCGCAGAGATTCGTTGATCAACCGATTTGCCTGATGAAAAAGGATATAATCTACATTGGCAAGTTCCTGCCCGCTGAAAGCGAGTAATTTATTGATGTTAGGAACCACCTCGCGAAGGCTGAAATTGAAGACTTCTATTCCGTCGAGAGCAATATGCAATGGCGTGCGATAAATTCCAGGGGCAATCTTTTTGTATTCGAATGATTTCTTCGAAACTATGTTTCGCATCCCTCCATCTGGAATCATGATGGCCTTGTAACCCGAGCCATCGCCCTCGAGGCTGAAATACATCTGCGGGGCATCTTCGAGACGCTCGAGTGCAGTTGCTGTTCCTGCATCTCCAAATAAAGGATAAGTACTTTTATCGCGATAGGCGGAATTGAGCGAAGAAATATCACCTACTAATAACAGTGCCTTCGATATACCAAAAGAGTTCATCATGGCCGAAGCTACCGCCAATCCATATACATAACCCGAGCATCCCAAACTGATGTCGAGTGAAATGGCAGTAGTTGGCAATCCCAACTTATGCTGAAGGATATTCGAAGTCTGTGGAATAAGATAATCGCGGGTTTGCGATACGAAGATCAAAAGTTCTATTTCGGCGGGGTTCCAGTGAAGACCCTCCAGCAAACTTTGAGCAGCCTTTTGGCACATATCGCTTGTAGCCATGCCTTTCTCAACATGACGCCGTTTCTCAACGCCTATGGTTTTTACGAGCTGTTCCCTTTCTTTAACCGTTACCCAGCGGTAATCATAATTGGAAACTTCTTTTCTGGGCACACAGGCAGCTAAACCTGATACTTTGATTCCGGGAACACTAAAAGTAGCCATTCATTAAAATTATTAACTATTCATGATATCGCGTTTCGATAATCTTGAAAACATCTCTTACAGTCTTCGATTTAGCAAGATCATCTGCATTAATGGTTACATTGTATTCGGTCTTTACCATTGCAATGAGTACCAATGCATTGATCGAATTCCAATCGAACATCTGACGAAACACACTATCGGGTTTCAATTTGCCTGGCTCGAGTTCATCGAATTCGTCTTCGATTCTTTCTATAAAATCATGTATATTCAAAGCCATCGTGAGAAAATTAAATTGGTTGGCAAATTTAAGGTTTTTATCAAGATTACTCTTATTCCTCACAATGAAGGATGAATACAACACTATTTGCTGTAGCCATGCCAATGCTCCCTTATTAGAAAATACTCCACCGACTCATCTTTATAAATTATCGTAATTTTAGCGGTCGTAATATTTTCATTTAATCGTTGAATAAGAAGACTTTAATCTTGATTAATCCTTCCAATCAGTACAGGCGAGGATTTGCCTTGCGCCAGCAATCTCGTCAGGTGCCACTCGGATTGGGGATTATTGCTGCTTTAACACCTCCTAATTGGAAAATTATTATTCTGGATGAGAATATTAAACCATTTCGTTTTCGCGAAGCTGATCTTGTAGGCATTACAACATTTACTTCCACTGCTCAACGCGCCTATGAAATCGCCGCAGTTTATCGTGGAAAGGGAATTCCAGTGGTTTTTGGAGGCATTCATGTTTCAATGCTTCCGGATGAAGCTCTCCAGTATGGTGATGCCGTGGTAATTGGGGAAGCAGAAACTTCATGGCCAAACGTTATGAGTGATTTTGAAGCGGGACGGCTTCAAAGAATCTATCGCGGCCCACATGCCGATCTTTCACAATGCCCCATTCCACGACACGACCTCTTTCATCCTTCTTACCTATTCGCCAGTATTCAAACCAGCCGTGGCTGCCCCATGGATTGTGATTTCTGTTCGGTACCGGTTTTCAACGGCCATAGCTACCGGCTGCGACCCGTAGAGGCCATACTGGATGAAATGGAGGCTCTACCACAAAAACTTATTTATTTCGTAGATGACAACATTACCGGTTATAGCAAGGCATCCGAAAAGCACGCACAAGAGCTGTTCGAAGGAATGATACGCAGAGGATTAAAAAAAGAATGGTTTGCGCAGGCAAGCTTAAACATTTCGCAAAATCCAGAACTTTTGAAACTGGCAGCGCGCAGCGGATGTAAAATGTTGTTGATTGGTATCGAAGCCGAGAACGAAAATGCCCTTCGTGATACAAATAAACATGTAAATTTAACCTTAGGGACCAAAACTTACAAGCATGCTTTTCGGACAATACATCAGGCAGGAATAGCCGTTTTAGGCGCCTTTATCTATGGCATGGACTCTGACACACCTTCCTCGCTTCAAGCCCGTACCAAATTCATAGTCCATTCCTCGGTAGATGTGGTGCAGGCCAGTGCCATAACTCCATTGCCAGGAACCCGTCTTTTTAAACGACTTCAGCAAGAAAACAGGATTCTGGCCAATCATCCTCCCCATTCGTGGAAATACTTTCATTTTTCCGACGTAGTTTTTCGGCCGGCAGAGATGCAAGCTCATGAACTTGCCGATAACCTTTGGATGGCTTACCAAAAAATTTTCTCGTTGAAAACATTGAGAATGAAATTTCTGCGTACACTCTGGAATACTAAAAACTTAAGAACTTCAGTTTGGGCATGGAACAGCAACCTCAACTACAGGGCAGTTTCCATGGAAAAGCCTCCAGCCGTTGGCCATGATATCCAAAACACTTCTTCAGAAGCTGATTATATTCATTGAAAATGAACGATAAAGATCGCCCCACCCTATTGCTGGTTTATCCAGCCAATCCGCTCAGGAAAGGATTTTTATCGAATCGCGATACAAAATATCAACCGCTGAGTTTAGGAATTATTGCCGCCTTAACTCCCCCTCACTGGAAAGTGAAGCTGATAGATGAAAATTTTCGTTCTTTCAAGTATTACCCTGCCGATCTGGTCGGGATTACCGCATTTTCGAGCACAGTTACACGGGCTTACGAAATTGCTCGAATTTACAGGGAGAAGGGTATACACACGGTTATTGGCGGAATACATGCCAGCATGATGCCTGATGAAGCTCTGCAATGTGTGGATACAGTGGTAATTGGAGAGGCTGAGAGTGTATGGCCAAAAGTAATCTCCGACTTTGAAGCCGGATGTATTCAACGCATATATAAGGGAGAACTACTCGAAATGATCAATAGCCCGAAGCCACGGCGCGATTTGTTCCACCCGGGTTATGTATTTGCTTCCATTCAAACCACTCGTGGCTGCCCTTTCGATTGTAGTTTTTGTTCCGTATCGGCTTTCAATGGACGCAAGTATAGAATGCGCCCTATCGAAGAAGTATTGGACGAATTAGAAGAAATTCCTCAAAATAATGTCTTCTTTCTCGACGATAATATTGTTGGCATCACCAAAGAACATCAGGAAAGAGCCATAGAGCTATTCAGAAGAATCATCGAACGCAGAATTAAAAAAAACTGGATTAGTCAGGCATCCATTAATCTTGCCGATAATCCCGAAGTTCTCAAATGGGCAGCCCGAAGTGGCTGTCGAATGATCTTCATTGGAGTAGAAAGTGAAGCAGAAGACGGACTCCGGGAATCGAATAAACGCATCAACCTCAAATATGGGGTTTCATCCTATGAAAAAGTTTTTCAAAAAGTTCATCAACACGGTATAGCAGTGATTGCAGGCTTTATGTTCGGTTGGGACTCGGATACAGCCGAAAAAATGCAACAGAGAGTCGAGTATATTCGTCATTCTCAAGCCGACTCCATTCAAACCAGCATCGTAACCCCATTACCAGGAACACGGCTTTATCATAAATTAATGGCTGAAAACCGTATTATCTTGAAAAATTATCCTGATGACTGGCAACGTTATGATTACTGGGAAATTGTTCACAGTCTACCAATGATGGCCAAGCAAGAGTTTGAAACAGAAATGCAAAGGGTATATCGACGGATTTATGAACCTACGTTCCTCCGACAAAAATTTTTCAGGTCGATTTGGAGGTTGAAAAGTATTATTACCGCCTATTGGAGTTACATGAGCAATTGGAACTATCGTAACATGTATATTCACGATGGGAAAAAGGCAAGCAACTTTCTTCTCGATCCATTTCCATTTTTTCGTAAAAAGTTATAGAAAAGACCAAGTCGCCTCGTTCCCCACTCTCTTGGTTTACTCATCTCTTTGGCCAACTGGGCTTTACTAAACTTCCACTCCAACTTGATTCTTTCCTTCCTTATTCCTCACATTTCACGCAATGCTCAGCTAAACTCAGTAAACGAGGGAAATGGCGATAGAACATTTACATCATTTCTTTCACGGCTTTGATGATGCCTTCCTTGTCGTAGCCACACTCTTTCTGCAATTGTTCGATGGTGCCATGGCTGATGAAGCGATCGGGAATACCGAGCCGTTTAAGCTGGGCCTTATATCCATAATCGTTCATAAATTCGAGTACTGCGCTTCCCAGCCCACCAACGACTGTGCCATCTTCGATGGTTATGACTTTTTTAAATTTGGTAAAAACTTCGTGAAGCAAATCTTCATCGATAGGTTTCAAGAATCGCATATCATAATGGGCACAATCGATTCCTTCATTTTGAAGCATAGCGATAGCTTCAGAAGCAATATTTCCAATATGTCCGATAGAAAGAACGGCGAGGTGTGTACCATCTTTTAGTTTTTGACCTTTCCCAATGGGTATGGCTTCGAAAGGGGTTCTCCATTCGTTTAATACTCCGCGGCCTCGCGGATATCTGATAGAAAAAGGGCCTATTCCATTGAGTTGAGCTGTGTACATCATGTTGCGAAGTTCTTTTTCGTTTAAGGGTGCAGAAACGATGAGATTGGGAATTGTTCTAAAATAGGCCAGATCGAAGGCTCCATGATGCGTTGCTCCGTCTTCACCTACTATTCCAGCTCTATCAAGACAAAAAACCACATGGAGTTTTTGCAGACAAACATCATGAATTGCCTGATCGAAAGCTCTTTGCATAAACGAAGAATAGATATTGCAGAAAGGAATCATACCAGCAGCAGCAAGCCCTGCCGAAAACGTAACGGCATGTTGTTCGGCTATGCCGACATCGAAAGTTCTTTCGGGCATTACTTCCATCATCAAGTTGAGAGAGCAACCCGTAGACATGGCAGGCGTAATCCCTACAATTCGGGGATTGTTGCGGGCAAGTTCGATGATAGTCTTTCCGAATACATTTTGATATTTAGGGGGTAGTTTTTCCTCGCAGCTCGATTTATCGAGCTCGCCGGTTTCCTTGTTGAATGTCCCTGGGGAATGATAAGTAGTAGGATCTAATTCTGCCTTTTCGAGTCCTTTGCCCTTTTTTGTGATTACATGCAATAGTTTAGGTCCTGGAATATTTTTTAAATCATGGAGTAAATGTGATAATTTTACCACGTCGTGTCCATCGACCGGACCAAAATATCTGAATCCCATAGCCTCGAAAAGATTGCTGCGGTTCAAAAGAGATGATTTCAGAGCATTACCTACCTGTTTGACGATGTGGCGAGTATTCGTGCCATATTTACTATCTCCGCCCAATAGGTTCCAAATCCTGTTTCTAAACTTATTATAAGTCTGTGAGGCAGTGAATTGAGCGAGATATTCCTTCAGTGCTCCGATGTTTCTATCAATCGCAATGCCATTGTCGTTGAGGATGATCAGAATGTTTGCTCGGGTGCTTCCGGCGTGATTCATAGCTTCAAAGGCCATTCCTGCAGTCATGGCACCATCGCCGATCACGGCTATATGCTGAAGGCGTGCGTCACCTCGAAGTTTTGCAGCAATAGCCATTCCAAGAGCAGCCGAGATACTGGTCGAAGAATGCCCTGTCCCAAAGGCATCGTATTCACTTTCTTCCATCCGGGGAAAACCACTTATACCGCCATAAGTTCTGTTGTTCGGAAATTGATCGCGACGGCCGGTAATGATTTTATGAGCATAAGCCTGATGCCCGACGTCCCAGATCAATTTATCGGAAGGAGTATTAAAAACATAATGAATGGCTACTGCCAACTCAACGGCTCCGAGACTTGCCGCCAGATGCCCAGGATTAGACGACATTACTTCTATAATGTAATCCCTGATTTCCTGGCACAGCTCGGGCAGTTTATCTTCGGGAAGCATGCGCAATTCTTCGGGCGAATTTATCTTAGCCAGATGGGGTCCAATACTATATTCCATCTCAATATTCCAACAAAATCTTTAGATTGCAAAATTACACTTACAAACCTTTTAGGTTTACAAAATAACGAAAAGAAAGAATAGACAAAGCAATTAAAGAAGCCCAAGCTCGAGCAGAGCAGCATCACTTATCATGCTTTGATCCCAGGGTGGATCAAAGGTAACTTCTACATGGCAACTTTTCACGCCCTTGATGTTTTCAACTGCTTTTTTTACATCCGCAGGCAATGATTCGGCTACAGGGCAGTTAGGAGCCGTAAGCGTCATCAGAATGCGTACGTTATTATCGTCGTCGATCTCGACATCGTAAATCATGCCAAGATCATAGATGTTGATCGGTATTTCGGGATCATACAATATTTTCAGCTCCTTGATGATTTCCTCCGTTAGCTGGCTTTTCCCAATAGAATCGTTCATATTATTTATTTTGATAGTTATTTTTTATTTTCCATGCAAAAGCATAAAGCTTGATTTGCTTTATTATCGAAAGAAGACCGTTGTTGCGACTAGGGGAAAGGTGTTGACTTAGGCCGGCTTCTTCAATAAATTTAGGTTCGAACGAAAGAATCTCGTCGGGAGTACTGCCCGAAAAAACCTGAATGACCATACTGACGAGGCCACGTGTAATCAGGGCGTCGCTTTCACCCTTAAAATAGAGTCTTCCGTCGCGGTATTCTGAAACTAGCCACACTTTCGACTGACATCCCGAAATCAGATTTGTATCGTTTTTAATTTCGGACCCTGCAGCATAAAGTTCCTTCCCCTTCTCGATCAAATATTGATATTTATCGAGCCAATCATCAAACTGATTGAGTTCTTTGACTATCTGATCGGCTTTTTCTTGAATACTTTGCATGGATAAATAGTTTTTACTGAAAAATGTCTTTCACCTTTTGCAGGGCTGTAATTAAAATGTCGATTTCTTCTCTTGTATTGTAAAATGATAATGAAACTCTGACAGTTCCAGGAAGGTTCAGGAGGTCGATCAAAGGCTGAGCGCAATGATTTCCTGAACGCACGGCTATACCCATTTGGTCGAGCAAGGTGCCTGTGTCGTAAGGATGAATATGATCGAGCAGAAATGAGATGACCGAACACCGGTCTTTTGCCCGCCCAATGATTCGAACGTCATCCAATCGGCTCAACTTATGGAGGGCATATTCGAAAAGTTCAGTTTCATATTTAAAAATGCTTTCGAGTCCAATCTGGCAGAGATAATCAAGTGCGGCGGCAAGGCCGATGATACCTTCCACGTTAGGGGTGCCGGCCTCGAACTTAAAAGGTATCTCGTTGAACGTGGTTTTTTCGAAACTAACGATTTCGATCATTTCACCGCCAAATTGAAACGGAGGAATCTTTTCGAGCCACGATCCTTTTCCGTAAAGGATTCCAATTCCCGTAGGACCATAAATTTTATGCCCGGAAAAGGCATAAAAATCGCAACCGAGTTGGCTTACATCTATAGGAAGATGCTGCACAGCCTGAGCACCATCTATTAATACTGGAATGCCGCGTCGATGAGCCAGATCAATGATATCCTGGACAGGCAGAATCGTTCCTAAAACATTAGACACATGAGCTATCGCCACGATGCGGGTTTTCTCGGAAAGGAGGTTGCGAAAATCCCCGAGCCGTATTTGGCCGGATTCGTCGAGAGGAATGATTTTTAGTTGTGCACCCGTACGTAAGCAAGCCTGTTGCCAAGGGACGAGGTTCGAATGATGTTCGAGGGCGGAGATAATTACTTCGTCGCCTGGTTGAAGCAGTGAACTGGCAAATCCTTGAGCCACTAAATTGATCGATTCGGTAGTGCCGCGCGTAAAAATAATTTCTTCGGGATGAGGTGCATGGATAAATGAAGCAATCCTATTTCGGGCTCTTTCCATTGCATCCGTTGCCTGAATGCTTAACAGATGATTTCCACGGTGCACATTGCTGTTTAGAGTCTCATAATAACGAACAATGGCCTGCATAACCGCATTTGGCTTTTGTGTGGTGGCTGCATTATCGAGATAGATTAATGGCTTTCCATAAATCTTTTGCTGAAGTATAGGGAAATCATTTCTGACGGCATTTACATCCAGTTTCACGGCAAAATATTTTAAAACTTACAACTTACTCAAGTCAATATCGAAAACAATGGGCTTTTCTGGGTTTTTACAGTGAAGGACACATTGATCGCAGATAGATAATTCGCCCCTCAGACGCTTTTTGACTAGGTCGTCGAGCCGATCCTTAAGAGCTGGTATATCGATACGATTCAAGATTTCGGCAGCAAAAGCATACATCAACAAAAGTCGTGCGTTATCTTGATCAATGCCTCTGGAACGAAGATAAAACATGGCCTCCTTATCGAGCTGGCCAATAGTAGCACCATGACTACATTTTACATCATCTGCATAAATCTCGAGAAAAGGCTTGGTATTCACCAAAGCCTTATCGGTTAGAAGAATATTTCGGTTACTTTGGTAAGCTTGTGTGCGTTGGCCGTCGTTGTGAACGAGGATATGGCCATTGAAAACTCCATGTGCATAATCGTCGAGCACACCCTTAAATAACTCATAACTCACGCAATCGGAAGCGGTAATATCTACAAAGATCAGATTATCGGCTTGCTGATTCTTATCCATGAGATAAAGACCGAAATGATTTCCCTCGGCATGATGGCCGGCCAAATGATTGTAAGTTTCATTACGGATAAGGCCTCCATGTAAATTGATGCTGTAAGTATTGCAAACGCTTTGTTTTTCCTGATGGATATAAGCGTTGTGTTCGATTACGCTATGATCGTTGATATTTTGTAATTTGTAATAATCAACACTCGCCCCTTCTCCAACGTAAATTTCGGTAAGAGAGTTGGTAAAGGCAGGTTCGTTATTGTTGGAATCGTCACAATGAAGCAACTGAATACTGCTTCCCTTCCCGGCAATGATCAGATTACGAGTTTGCATAAACAATGGCTGGGAATAATTCACTACATTGACCATCTGAATAGGCTTTTGCAATTGCACACCATCGGGCACATAAATGAAGAATCCTTCTGAAGCAAAGGCGGTGCAAAGAGAAGTGAAGGCGTTCTGTCGAAAATCGGCAAAGCGGCCGAGATATCTTTCGATGATTTCAGGAGCTTCCACCAGGGCTGCCCTCAGGCCGCCAATAATGGTCCCATCGGTAAGAATCCGTAAGGGAGAATTCTTATAAGTGTACCAGCCATTGAAAAGGGTAATAAGTAAGGTATCGAATCCTTGCACTTCACACAGGAAGAAATCTTCGATCTTACCATGATTATCGGGCATTTGAAATAAAAAATTCCAATCATTCCTAAAAAATTTTCTAATATCGGTGTTTCGCCAGCGTTCGTGGTTTAGATCGGGAATACCTGAGGATAAAAAATTCTCGAGAGCCTCATTGCGCATTTTTGTGAGCAGAGGAGTATCGTAATGCGTAATTGCATCCCTGTGTTGTTGAAAGATTTCTTTCCAATATGAAGTATCGAGTAACGATTGATTTACGATTTCCATATCATCAATGCTTGAAAATTATAAGGAAGCAACTTCTTTTTTTATCCATTCGTAGCCTTTTTCTTCGAGTTCGAGGGCGAGTTCCTTTTTTCCTGATTTTACGATTTTTCCATCGTAAAGCACATGGACAAAATCGGGAATTACATAATTGAGGAGTCGCTGGTAGTGTGTAATCACGATAAAGGCATTATCAGGGCGTCGCAATTTATTCACGCCATTGGCCACTATACGCAAAGCATCGATATCGAGGCCTGAGTCGGTTTCATCTAAAATAGCTAATGTAGGTTCGAGCATGGCCATTTGAAAAATCTCGTTCTTTTTTTTCTCTCCCCCGCTAAACCCTTCATTAACACTACGATTGGTAAGTTGAGATTGAATCTCCACCAGTTGTTTCTTTTCTTCCATCCTCAACAGAAATTCCGAACCACTCAAGGGTTCGAGGCCTTTGTATTTGCGAATGTCATTCAAGGCTGTGCGCATAAAATTAGCCATACTTACGCCAGGTATCTCAACGGGATATTGAAAACTCAGGAAAATGCCTTCACGTGCCCGCTGTTCGACAGGCATCTCGAGAAGATTCTTGCCCTTGTACACGATTTCTCCTTCGGTAACTTCATAATCTTCACGGCCTGCAATCACCGAAGCCAAAGTGCTCTTCCCCGTTCCATTAGGCCCCATGATGGCATGAATCTCACCTTCGTTCACCACTAAATCTATTCCCTTTATAATTTCTTTCCCCTGAATGGCAACATGAAGATTTTTAATCTGTAATAGCATGATATTTCTGTTTGATTTTTTCGATTGATAAAATTATTCGATAAGACACGCTAACCAACGCTTCCTTCGAGACTGATAGCGAGCAATTTCTGAGCTTCGGCGGCAAATTCCATGGGTAATTGTTTCAATACTTCCTTGGCATATCCATTTACAATCAATCCAATGGCCGATTCCGTATCTATGCCTCTTTGCTTGCAATAAAACAGCTGATCGTCTGAAATTTTCGATGTAGTAGCCTCGTGCTCAACGATGGATGATTTATTTTCGACCTGAATATAAGGAAAAGTATGTGCACCGCATTTATCACCCAACAACAATGAATCGCATTGACTGTAATTTCGGGAATTTTCGGCTTTCTTTGCAACCCTTACCAATCCTCGATAGCTGTTATTGCTAAAACCTGCCGATATTCCCTTGCTGATGATAATGCTAGACGTATTGCGGCCAAGATGAATCATCTTAGTCCCAGTGTCGGCTTGCTGATAATGGTTAGTAACGGTTACGGAATAAAACTCGCCTCTTGAATTATCCCCCTGAAGGATGCAGCTTGGATATTTCCAGGTAATGGCCGACCCGGTTTCGACTTGTGTCCATGATATCTTCGAATAACTTCCCTTGCATAAACCACGTTTGGTAACAAAGTTATATATGCCCCCCTTTCCTTCCCTGTCGCCAGGATACCAGTTCTGAACCGTCGAATACTTCACTTCGGCATCTTTTAATGCTACAATTTCGACTACGGCAGCATGAAGCTGATTCTCATCGCGCATAGGAGCCGTACATCCTTCCATATAGCTTACATAGGCTCCTTCATCGGCCACAATCAGCGTGCGCTCGAACTGACCCGTTTTGGCTGCATTGATTCTGAAGTAAGTAGAAAGTTCGACAGGACAACGCACGCCTTTAGGAATATAAACGAATGAACCGTCGGAAAAAACTGCCGAATTCAAAGCCGCATAAAAATTATCGGCATAGGGTACAACACTACCCAGATATAACTTTACCAGATCGGGATAATGTCTTATTGCTTCACTCATCGAACAAAAGATGATGCCGAGTTTGTTGAGGGTTTCCTGAAATGTCGTTTTTACCGAGATGCTATCCATTACGGCATCAACAGCCACGCCAGTCAGGCGCTTCTGTTCCTCGAGAGGAATACCAAGTTTTTCGAAAGTACTTAACAATTCGGGATCAACTTTATCCAAAGAAGACGGGCCTTTATTGACTTTAGGAGCAGCATAATATATAATATCCTGGTAATCAATGGGTGGTATATCTAAATGAGCCCATTGTGGATGCTGCATTTCCTTCCATCGCTGGTAAGCCTTCAACCTGAAATCGAGTAAAAAATCGGGCTCATCCTTTTTTCGAGAAATATAACGAATAATATCTTCCGAAAGCCCTTTGGGAGCAAACTCGGTTTCTATATTGGTAACGAACCCGTATTTATAATCGGAATTTGTTATTTCATTCAAAATATCGTCCTTGTCGTTAGGCATAACTAAAATTTAATTCCTCTCGCGTTTGTATTTCTGTCGAATTCGCAAGAACTATCATGAATTGACGATACATTTATTTTTAAAAAATCACGTCGAGTTTCCAAGGAATGATCTGCAAAATTAGACAACTTTCGGCATTTCTGGCTTTAAAAATGAGGTTCAAATAAAAACAAGCTAAGTAATTATTCAAGGCACATCATCTATTATTGATTCTGTCTTTTTATAAAATTTTAAACCCTTTCGGTGCTTTTATCTATCATGTCAATCTCGATCAAAAAATGTACTGACTCCCAACCACTTTCATATCGAGAATCAATCACTAAAATCAAAAAACATTCAAAAATCAATTATCTGATCATGGAAAGAGCATTTCGGTAATTTTCTTCGATCATTTTCCAATTAACTATTTTCAAGAAGGCGGCAATATAATCTGGACGGCGGTTCTGGTATTTTAAATAATATGCATGTTCCCAAACATCGAGGCCCAGGATGGGAAAAACCATGGCATTCATCAAATTATCATAATAGGCACGATGATGCTTGGTATAATGAATTTCCATGGTCATCGCGTCGATATAAGGTTCAAGGTCATTATACCCCATCCCTAATTTCGGAAAAATTAAATCTTTTGTCAGTGTATTCATGATTTTATTAGCTTATTAAGAATATTTCTAAATAAACATTGAAAAACAAGAAAGGTTCACATAGCAACGATAAAATCGAAAGATGACCGGTAAAATTCTGGATAATGATGTTTCAATCAATGATGGAGCGGAGTAAAATATCTCGATCTATCATAAGGAACAGAAAATTATTTTCTTATCGCCAGAGTCAAGCCGTCTCTAATAGGGAGCATCACCACAGAAAGTTCGGTTTTTTGCGTCATCATCTCATTGAATCGAATAATGCCATGGGTTTCTTTATTGGATTTTGAATCGTGATGGATGACTTTTTCTCCCCAAAGTACGTTGTCGGCTATAAGCAGAGAGCCTTTTTTCATAATAGGCAAGCATATTTCAAGGTATTGTGGGTATTGTTCCTTGTCGGCATCGATAAAAATCAGATCTGGAGTAACTTGCAAATCGGGGATGATTCGCAGAGCATCCCCGATGAGAAGCTTAATCTGTTTCGAATTAGATGATTTCGAAAAAAATTCATTTAGTTTTTCCTCGAGTTCCCGATTTTTTTCGATGGTAACCAATGAACCCGCGGGTTGAAGCCCTTCGGCGAGGCATAAGGTAGAGTATCCCGTAAATGAACCGATTTCGAGAATGCAATTCGGTTTGAGTATACGGCTAATGAAGCTGAGCAAACGCCCCTGGATATAGCTCGAAATCATGTGAGGATAGGCCTGAGTTGTCCATGTGTATCTTGCAATTTCGCTCAGCAAAGGGGTTTCGGGCTCAGAATGTTGCTGGCAGTATGTTTCAATTTCACTCGAAAAAATATATTCTCCTTCCATATTAAAAATCAGGATAATACAATAAAGTATTAAAACGATCGGGAATAAAATATTCCATGGCAATTTCCTGGAGTTGTTTGGCTGAAATCTGGCCGATGATCAACGATAGATCTTCGGGGTCATAGATTTTATCTTGCAAAAGCATTTGTTTTCCCATATTGAGGATACGGTTTTGAGGGATATCCCATGATATAAAGGCTTGTCCTAAGTATTGACGCTTAGCCTGCGATAACTGCAAACTTCCCAATTTTTTGGTTTTAAGGGCTTTGATTTCATTATAAATAAGTTGGATAGCGGATTGAATGTGTCGTGGCGAGGTTTGGAAGTAAATATAAAGGTATCCCGAGTCGGAATAAGAGGTGTAATTAGATTCTACACAATAGGTAAGTCCATGCTTTTCTCTTAGCGAAAGGTTGAGGCGTGAAGTCATGGAGGCTCCACCCAGGATATTGTTGAGAAGGCTCAAAGGATAGCTATGTTGATGGTTTGCTGCCACAGTACGAATACCCATGATGCAATAGGCTTCGTGATTTTGCCTGTATTGTTTCGCACAGAATGAAGGAAGAACTTCGGGAGGATTTTGTTGACGGAGAGAGTTTATTCCAGGCATTTTTTCGAAATGATGTGCAATTAATTTTGTAAGTAATTGGCGTGGAATGTTTCCTGCCGAAATTAGTAAAATACGCGAAGGGTGATATATAGCTTGAATGAAGGCCTTCAAATCGTTTTGATTGAATTTTGAAACCGTTGTTGCAGTACCGAGGATAGAATGCCCCAGTGGGTGATGGTCGAAAATGAGATTTTCAAATTCATCGAGTATGCTTTCATCGGGATTTTCGTCGCAGGAGGCGATCTCATTCAAAACTACTTCTTTTTCGTTTTCGATTTCTTTTTCTGGAAAGGAAGAATTAAGGAGAATGTCGCTGAAAAGTTCGACTACGCGAGAATAATAAGGCGAAAGGAAGGAAGCATAAAGGCAAGTTTCTTCTTTTGTAGTATAGGCATTGAAGTCAGCTCCGACTGCCTCGATTCGGTTCATTACCCGAAAAGCATTCCGTTTTTTTGTGCCCTTGAAGAGATTATGTTCTACAAAATGGGCCAGACCTTCTTTTCCGGGTTGTTCATCGCGCGAACCTGCTTTGATGAAGATAGCCAAGTGAGAAACATTCGAATGAATTTCCTGATGCAGCAGCTGCATTCCATTAAGAAATTCATGAAACCAGTAATTCATAACATAAATTTACACCACAAAATTAGAGATATTTGCAGGTGAGAAATGGTGATTATAGATAATGATTAATTTTGCGACCTGAAAATGTTGAAATTATTATTAGCGGTCATTTTGCTGGGTGTTGTAGTTACAGCAGCAGGTAACATTATGGGGAAACAAAGTAAGAATGAGAACAAGAAGGAAAAGAAGAAGAAAAGCTTTGCCAAATGGCTCGGTGGGGGCCTGGGTTGGGCATTAGGGGGGCCAATAGGTGGAATCATAGGTTTTGTTTTGGGTTCGGTATATGATGGCATGCAATCGGGTGAGTTCGAATATAAAGGAGCGCAGGATGTATTCCCGGGGCAACCTGCTTATACTCGACGTGGCGACTTTACTACCAGTCTTCTGGTGCTTTCGGCGGCAGTTATGAAAGCCGATGAAAAAGTAATGAAATCGGAACTCGACTATGTAAAAGATTTCCTGAAACGAAATTTTGGTGAAGAGAATGCTGCTGAAATGCTTCTGGTATTGCGCAGTATTTTGAAACAGGAGATTCCTGTTCAAGCCGTATGCCAACAGATTCGTGAAAACATGGATTATAGCATCCGCCTCGAATTGTTATATTTTCTCTTTGGACTTACTCTTGCCGATAAGCAAATTAGCAAGGCCGAACTCGATGTTTTACAATCGATTAGCCTTTGGATGGGAATTACTATGGCCGACTTCCTTTCCATCAAAGCACTTTTTATAAAGGACTCAAAGGCTGCTTACAAAATTCTTGGAGTCGACGAAAATGCTACCAATGAAGAGATTAAGAAGGCTTATCGGCAACTGGTCATTAATCATCATCCCGACAAGGTTTCGCATTTGGGAGAAGACATTCAAAGAGCTGCCAACGAAAAGTTGAAGCAGATCAATGCGGCTTATGACGAAATCAAGAAACAAAGAGGATTTAATTGAGTATCACCCTCCTCATGAGGATTTATTCATTCCTCCTTGTATACCTGACTTCGACAATGCGTCACCCTAAAAATTTTTTCAAAATTTTTCATCGAAAAGAGGTGCAATTGATTTGTGTTTTTTAGTTATCAACATTATCATGGTCATTGTTTCA
>MWFC01000043.1 GCA_002071415.1 Bacteroidetes bacterium ADurb.Bin012 | reverse complement strand
AAAAACCATGGGGACACTTGCCATAATGCATAACACACAAAATACTCCAAAGGAGTTGTACCATGAATACAAAAGCAGAGGGGACATCGAGCAATTCTTTGATCATCTGAAAAACACATTAGACGCCTCATCATCCAGTATGCAGCGTGAAGAATCTCTCAATGGCTGGATGTTTATTAATCATTTAAGCATGCGGGTTATATACAGGTTATATGAAATCTTAAAAACGACGCCCCTTAATAAACAGGATAAACTTTTACATAAATACTCTCTGATGGACGCTGTTGATCATCTTAAGTCGGTAAAGAAAATAAAATTTGCACCCGATGAATCAGTGATTGCCGAAATTAATAAACCCACAAAAAAACTACTGGAGAAAATGGGAATATCTATTACCTAAAAATTTAGGGTTTGGGATTAAATATTGGTTCCATGGGTGGGGTGCAGGGAAGTGTAAAATTTCCGGGCTTATCCTTATATAGTGCCTCGAAAGCTGCAGTAGCCGTCATGACCGAGGTGCTTGCAGAAGAACTCAGGCCTCGGGGCATTCATGTCAATTGTCTGGCGCCAGGTTCCATAAAAACTGAAATGTTCAGAGAAGCCTTTCTCGGAGTGGATGAAGCCTTCGATCCCGAAGAACTCGCGGAATTCATAAGCGATTTCGCCGAATATGGCTTCGAATTCTTTAATGGGAAAATCCTGCCTGTTTCGGTTACTACACCTTGACTTTATCAACTTTTTCTGATAGTGTAATTTGTTTTTACTATGTTTTTGCGGGAAATGACCCGAAATGAGCCATTACTGTTCTTTTTCTGTTTCTTCCTGTTTCTGAGGCTTAACTCTGGCAATCTTGAAATTTTCTCCTTCGATTGCCAGAGCTACAATTTTTCCTTCTTCATCCTTCTGGGTTCTCCATTCTATATCTTTCTGAGTTATGGCATTGAACCCCTTGATGGTATACTCGGCCAGAGTCCATAAATTAATCTCTTCGTTTCTGTTTGCCATTTCATCGTTCGATTTTTTCTGGAATAGTCCAACAACGGGTTTCACAATTTTGGCCAATAAATGAGGCCGGTCTTCATTTGTATTGTTTTGCTGTTGTGCGATCATTTCCATATAAATGGCTGTTTGTATGCGATGGATATTTTTAACTTCGGGAGGAGTTGTATGTATAGAAATATTTGTAATTTCTTTTGATGGCATGTTGGCTATAGGAATGAGAACTTGCCGCTGAGGCAAGGAAGTAGAAGTGAGCTTTGCAGCAGGTTGGATTTTGCGGGTGGTTTTTTCTTCTGTTGAGGGGATAATAGAGGGCAAAGAAAGCGGAGTAAGAGAATGTTCCTGAACTGTTGAAGTTTGGGCAAATGGTCTATCAGATGCTGGTGGATAATTTCGATGTTTCGAAGGTTGAAATAATATCAATAACATTATAGCGGCTGCTGCAGCCAAGGCTGGAACGAAGTATTTTAGAGGTATGTTTTTCTTTTTATGTAACAATTGTTTTTTATCGGGGAAGGGAATATGTTGTGGTTTCAGGCGGGTTAAAGCATACAGATCGAATTCCTTCTCCAGTTCGGGATGTTGTTTCAAGAAGAGATCGAGGCTGTAGCGTTGGGGTTGGGTAAGCTCACCTTCTAAGGCAGCAATGAAATAATATTCGTAGTTGCTGAAGCTGATGTTTATGGCTTCGTCTGCCGAAGGATGTTTGAGCCATTCCTTTTCGGGGAATGACAATTGGATATTGGGCAGGTGAATATTTTCCCAATCCTCGAATTTGGTTTGCCATTCTGGATGCATAGCCAAAAATTGCCTTAAGGAAGCAATTTCGTCTTTGCTTAATCTGCCTTCGTAGTAATCGAGGAAATAGGCTTCGCAATTGTCTGTATTAATGGTATTCATCACTTCGAGTCTTTAAATAAGGTTATCGATAGTCACAAGATAATTTTTAAGGCTCTGGCGAGCGCGAAAGATATAAACCTTCACCTGGCTCTCGCTCAGTCCCGTAATTTCACCAATTTCGGCATAGGAATACCCTTCGTAATCTCGCAACATCACGACGGCTTTTTGTACCGGAGGTAATCGGTTTAAGGCTTCTTCCAATATTCCTTTGATGCCGTCGTAATTAGAAGGTTCGTAAGCTTGCTCGGGGCTGGTTTCCAAGCTTGCAAAACGATTCTGATATCTCACCGTGTCGATCAATGTATGATAAGCCGCTGTAAACAGATAGGATTTTGATTTTTGATAAGCAATAGTCGAGGCCTTTTCCCACATTTTCGTAAACACTTCCTGAACGATATCCTTGGCCACTTGTTCATTTCCAATATTTTTGACTACAAACCGGTAAACATTATCGGCATGTTGTTCCACGCAATGATTATATTCGGCAGTGGTCATGAGAATTTTGGGATGTTCGAATGATTAACTAAAGACGGAGGAATGCTGGAAAAGTTACAAAAAATGTAGAATTCTTGCTTATCAGTCCAGTTTTAAAACAGCCAGAAAAGCCGATTGAGGAACTTCGACGTTTCCAATCTGGCGCATACGTTTTTTCCCTTTCTTTTGTTTTTCGAGGAGTTTTCTTTTACGTGTAATATCGCCTCCATAACATTTGGCGGTGACATCCTTGCGCAAGGCTTTTACGGTTTCGCGGGCAATGATTTTCGAACCTATGGCTGCCTGAATGGCGATATCGAATTGTTGGCGGGGAATGAGTTCTTTGAGTTTTTCGCAGATACGGCGGCCAAAATTATAGGCATTGTCACGGTGAATCAGTGTGGAGAGTGCATCTACCGAATCGCCGTTGAGCAATATGTCGAGTTTTACAAGATTGGCTTCCTTGTATCCTATGATGTGATAGTCGAATGAGGCATAACCTTTCGAAATGGATTTCAACTTGTCATAAAAATCGAATACAATTTCTCCCAAGGGAAGATCGACGATAAGCTCGATGCGGTCGGTTGTAAGATAAGTTTGATTGACCAGTGTTCCGCGTTTTTCGATGCAGAGTTTCATGATAGCTCCAACAAATTCCGCTTTCGTAATGATATTGGCGCGGATGTAAGGCTCTTCGATATGGTGAATTTGTGTGGGATCGGGTAAACCGCTTGGATTGTAAACATCTATTACTTCGCCCTTGGTGGTGTAAACTTTATAGGAAACGTTAGGAACGGTAGTAATTACATCCATGTCGAATTCTCTATCGAGCCTTTCCTGAACGATTTCCATGTGCAACAATCCCAGAAATCCACATCTAAATCCAAAACCCAGCGCGGCCGATGATTCGGGTTCGAACACCAGTGAAGCATCGTTGAGTTGTAGCTTTTCGAGCGAACCGCGTAATTCTTCGTATTCATCGGCATCTACAGGATAAATACCAGCAAAAACCATGGGTTTCACGTTGCTGAATCCTTCGATGGGTTTATCACAAGGTCGTTCCACATGCGTGATAGTATCGCCTACCTTGACTTCCTTTGCTGATTTTATTCCTGAAATGATATAACCAACATTTCCAGCACTAAGCTCGTTGCATGGTTTACGCTCCAAACCCAATATTCCTATTTCATCGGCATGATATTCTTTACCCGTGGCAACGAATTTTACGAAATCGTTCGTGCGAAGGGTTCCATTGAAAACCCTGAAATAAGCAATGATTCCTCTAAAAGGATTGAAAACAGAATCGAATATCAGAGCCTGCAAAGGGGCTTCGGGATCACCTTGGGGAGGTGAAATTCTTTCAACGATTGCCTTTAGGATTTCTTCGACCTGATATCCGGTTTTGGCACTCACTGCAATGATTTCATCGGGCGAACATCCCAAAAGGTCAATCATCTGGTCGGAAACCTCATCTATCATGGCGTTTTCCATATCTATCTTATTGAGAACCGGAATGATGGTCAATTCGTGATCGAGGGCCAGATAAAGATTGGAAATAGTTTGTGCCTGAATGCCCTGCGTAGCATCTACAACCAGTAGAGCTCCTTCGCAGGCTGCTATGCTACGTGATACCTCATACGAAAAATCGACATGCCCTGGCGTATCTATCAGATTGAGAATGTAATCCTCATTATTGTAATGATAATTCATCTGAATAGCGTGGCTTTTAATGGTTATGCCGCGCTCACGCTCCAGCTCCATATTGTCGAGCACTTGCTGCTGTTGCTGACGTTCGCTGATGGTATCAGTAAGTTCTAAAAGCCTGTCAGCCAGCGTGCTCTTGCCATGATCGATGTGGGCAATGATACAAAAATTGCGAATGTTTTTCATCTCTGCAAATTTAAAAGCAAAATAACGATTCGACTATATTTCGGAAAATTTCCTTCATCGAGATGCTCGATTTCGATGTCATTGCTTATTTCTGGTCATTATAAAAGTCGTTGATAAATGAATGAATTCAGGGTTTCATTACAATTAAATCGATTTTCTTCATTCATAATCTGACAAACTACAGGATAAATCTCAGAAAATTAATAAGAAGAGTTCTTTATGGAAACTTTTAGGAAAACTTCATCCCATGAGGTTCATTATCTTTGCTTGTGAAAGAGGAGAGAATTCAAAATGAGAAAGATTGCTCTTGTTTTCGACTTTGATGATACATTGGCACCAGACAGTACCTCGGCTTTTTTGGAATGGATGGGAGTGAATGCGCAAGACTTCTGGAAAAATCGCGTAGATCCTCTGTGCAGTGATGGTTGGGATCCCGTTCCGGCCTATCTTTACAGCCTTTTAAAGCTTTCGAACGAAAATGAGGAATACAAAATTACCCGCCAATGTCTCGAGGAATTTGGTTCGAAAATGAAATTCCATAAGGGCGTGATGAAAATTTTCTCTTTTCTTATTAGCTATTTTGCCAAACATTATCCTGAAATCTCTCTCGAATTTTATATTATTAGTTCAGGAATTGGCGATATTATTCGTAACTGTCGCATCCGGAAATTTTTCAGCGATATCTGGACCTGTGATTTTCACTATAATGAAGAAGGATGGGCTATTTTTCCCAAAAACATCGTTTCGTTTACCGACAAGACAAGATATTTATTTCAGATTTCGAAGGGCATAAGCCGCGAGGATTCCAAAGCCGACCATTATGCGGTAAATCGCAGGGTATCGTCGAATGGGTATCGTATTCCATTGCAGAATATGATTTTCGTTGGAGATGGCTTGACAGATGTTCCCTGTTTTTCGGTGATTAGGCGACATGGCGGTATTGCTATTGGGGTATACGACAAACATCGACATGAACGCTGGGCAAAAGCATGGAATTTTTTGGAAGAAGACCGGATAGACAATCTCCTTTCGGCCGATTATTCTTTGGATTCAGATTTGACTCGCTCACTGATTATGGCCATCGAACGCATTGCCGACAGAATGTAAAGTTTGGAGTGAAGCCATAGAAATAGGTATGGCTGAATCTTCATCCTCGCCCAAAATATCTCCACAGGCTTTAACTGAAAAAGAAATTCTGTACTAACAAATTGAATTTCGATGAAATTTGAGATAATAATTTTAGATCGTTTCTACGGGACTTGAATTTGTTTTTCTTATTTTTTGTCTACCGATATATTATCTTTACAGGACAAATAAATCTATTCATCTTCCATTCGTTAGTTTTGCAAAAATTTTAAAGGTTGTTATAGTCTAATTATGAACTCGATATGAATAAAAATGCAATTCCTTATTCTATGAAAGTGCTGTAAAGTTCGAAATAATGAAAGAACTTGGATTCTTGATTGAAGAGATGATTTATCGTCAGGAGAGGTTATCGGAAGAATAATTTCACTGGTAAAGCTCTTAAAGATAATTCGATTCGGGCAAAGATTAAAGAGGACGATGAATTTGAGAATATTTCTTAAGAAATTCTCTGAAAAAACTTCAAAATGCTTGCAAGATTGAAAATTTCTTTTACTTTTGCTTCCTAAAGATTGTGATTCATATTAAATGCCAGAGTCAACAATAATATTATCAGTTTTAGTTGTATTAATGGTTTTCTTCTTGAAAGAGACATTAAGCATAACTCTTACGAAACAGGAAACTTCCCTATTGGTTAACCCATCATCTATGCTTCCGCTATCCGAATTTTTTGTTAATTTATTTTATATCAATAATTTAACTATCATCCCCTCCCCCCCCATCCTCACTGCAAAATCACGAATTTATTCATTTCCTAAATCATAGAGGTAGAGACTGGGTAATTTTGGTTTTTTAACATTAACAAACTCTTACCAAAAACAATTAATAAACAAATTTTAATTAATAATTTAAAAAACTAATAAAAATGAAAAGTTTAAAAATAAATTTATTTTTAGCATTACCTATCATGATAATTTTAGGTACATCATGTTCAAAAGAACAAGTAAATCAACAAAAAAATCAGCTTAAAACCTCTGATACATGTCTGATTAAAATTGCTAATATTGATTCTATAGGAATACCACATTTAGCTATTGACTCATCCCGTATTTTAAATGCCTATCAAACATATATGAATAATTACAATGATGATTCGCTTAATATAAAGTATTACGCGGATTCCTTAAACTTCAACTGGTATTATAACGATAGTACAGACGTTGAATCATTGGCAAATAGGCAATTTTATCTTATCATTTACGGCCATAAATTTCAAAATGATGAATTTTATGGGTATTCAAAAATAGCCACTGAACTTATAAGAATCGAAAATGAAGTATTTTTTAATAGATGCAATGACAATAAATCTATTGGAGTTACTTACTCATATGAATGCATAAATAAAGGCTGTGCTGCTGGATGCGAATGGGTATATGCCTGGCATTGGTGGATTTTTCATGGAAGAATTACAAATTGCACATGCCCAGAAACTCCTGGTGAATGTGAATTTCACATGGGGGTTAAACATGATTTATCGCTTTTCTAATTATTAATTCAAATCAATTTTTCTGCCTACAAATGCCTATATCTATTAATCTAGCTAATTTAAGAATTTAACATTAATAGAAGTAGGCATTTTTACAAGATAATTTAAATTATTTATTCTGTTATTTTTTTAATTTATTATTTTACATTATGAAAAAGAATTTTTTTATTCCCATTATTACTTCGCTTATTTTATTATTTCTTAGTCCAACTCTTCATTCACAAAATCCTATTGTTATTGCTGAAAAACAAGGCAGTAACTATAAGATTATTTATGATTCTGTAAAATTAATCCAATTGATTATCGAAGACCTTGAATTTTTTTATAAGGATGAGCATGTTTTAATAACTCCCTCAAAAATATATCAGCTTCCTTTTTGGGAACCTTTTGATAGCTTGAAAACTTTTCTCAAAGCACGCTTTAATGAAAGTAGTCATATAATTGGTGGTTATACCAAAGATTTGACTTATAAAGGATCTTTTGATCATCCTGAACTTATTGGTGAAGAAATACTTGGTCTCATCTTAAAAGCTAATAACGAGCCCAAAGATACAAGCGGATTTAAAGTTTACGCCCTAAAAAGCAAAGTCGATAGTATTAAAATCGAGAAAATTCATGGTCAGTGGTGTTTAGTAGGCTATGGAAAATATGATTCGGCCGATGCTAAAGCTTATTATTTTTTGAAGAAAAAAGGCAAAAAAATGATTTTATCCGTAAAGGATAATATATTAGAAGGGATGGTAATATGTTCGGTGGTTAACCCTGAATATGATTGTAATCCAGTTCTTGGAGAGTATGGTTGTGAATGTATGGAAGATAAAGGGAAACAAAAGGGTTGCGATCCGCGAATCGACCAGCGCAGTACTTCGCTGTCTGGTCATAGTTCTTTTGGTATGAGTTCACTCTTACCCTCGCCCTATCCTTTCTAAAAAGTCCAACTATTTCTTTGAACAAATTTTTTAATTATTAAATATTCTGTTAAATCAAAAAAAATCATTATGAAACAAGTTTTTTTAGCACATACTCAGGAGAAAGTTGCGATTATCGTCCTGGCAGCAGTCCTATTTTCTATGCTTTCGTGTAACAAAAGTAGCAAGCAGGTTGCTATTGCGAGATTGAATTCGAAGGATAGCAGTTTCGAGTTTTCGATGGATACCAATCGGCTGAAAGCCTTGATGATTGAAGGTTTCGATATTGATCGCTCCGATTCTAATATTCTATTAACCCCCACCGCCATCTATTATGCCAATATTATGGTAAGTGATACGCATACAGCTCCTGTCATGGCTTATTTCAAGGAAAGACTTCCCAAGGGCTCTCAGGCAACCATTACTTTTACAACTACCGAAAATAAGAGCGATACGGGCAGTATATTCAAGACCAGAGTCATTTTAGCTGCTGATGCCGAACCCATACATTTCGATGGCTTAACGAAGATGGAAGCAAAAACCCAAATTAATGGCATCAAAATTTCGAAAATTAGGAGTGCTTATTGGCTTGAAGAAAGGGTATTTATGACCAACTGTCGGTGGCACTTTTCTTTCGTTTAAAGAAATCTGGTACTAATTTATTTCTCATTGAAGAACAGAATCCGAAACACAAAACCTGCATTTCTTGTATACAAAGAGATACCACGCTCTCCTGCAAACCTCTTTTTTCAGAGGATTTGATTTGTTATTGCGAAGGGCATCCACCTGTGAAAAATGAAGGATGCAGCAAAGATATCGGATATGCATACGCAGCCGGCCTAAATACCAATTATAGTCTTGGAAAATTATTAAGAAAGTAAATCCTTGGCAGTAGGGTTTGAAACAGTTTGTTCAAAACACCAGCCTTAACCCAGGTTATAGTATGGCCAACTATTTTCAGAAAACTTACAATCGATAGATGATGCAAATTCTCGTTTCGTAGGAATTTACTAATGGATGCACGATAATTTTCTTGTTCTTTAGCGAATTACCATGTTTGGAAACAGTTTTACCCACTGTATAACCCAGTAAGGCTCCTGCAAATACGTCTGAAGGCCAATGTTTCCCGTCATGGATTCTCGATAGTCCCACCAAGCTTGCCATTGAATAAGAAACTGCTGTGATGAGCCAGTTATCATGGTAATACTCGGCTAAGACAGTTGCCACTGCGAAGGCAGTGCTGGTGTGTTCCGAAGGCATTGCATCCCTTTCGAATGATAAACTTGGCCCATCGAAACGATAGGGATCATCTGTTTTGGAAGGTCTCCATCGGTGAAGTAATAATTTTGCACCTTCGGCGAAAGTTGCAGAAATAATAAAGGCTTTAATGGCTTGCAAGGCTGCTTCTGAATGATATGACTGTCCTTGCCATTGGTTATACCCATACATAGCTAATAGTGCTGGCAATGTAATCAATCCTGAACCCAGTGGTTCGAGGAAATAGCGGGAGATATTCTGGGTAAAATCTCCTCTTTTATCTCTGATAAAATCATAAGCTTCTTTATCGTATGCCATGAGCCAACCGCCAGACGTAGCGGCAAATCCTGCAAAAGCCCAATCGGCATCGGTCATTTCTTTGGGCAAAGTAATGATGGAAAAGGCATCGGTGAAATAACTCTTGAAATAGGTCTTTGCCGTGAAAGATAATGTATCTCCACCCATTACCGTCGAAGAAACAAAAAACAGAAGAATACCCACTAATTTGATGGGTGATCCTTTGAAAATATATTTTTTTATAGAAGAGATGGAAGAAATAGTAGAGTAATGGACTTTATGTGTTTTTGTCGATGCCATCGTGAATTTTTCGACAATAATAGGGAAAAAGGCCAAACGAATTGAATCCCTTGAGAGAAAAAAGGCTGTCAAAGCAAATTAGAGCAATGACAGCCTTTATGCAAGCAATGAGGTTAAGTTATTATCTTATCAGTGTTACGACTCCCGAGCGGGTATATTCAATACCTGGAGCCGTTGGGCTATTCCCTTTATAAACAATTTTCCACACATAAACTCCAGAGGGGCAGATTTCACCATTCATATCTTTCCCGTCCCAGCCTTTGGTGATATCATCGGTTTTATAAACCAACATACCCGAGCGTGAATAGATATACATCTGGAAATTGATCGTTTCGTCAGAAGTAATTATCTTGAAGGTTTCATTAAGGCCATCGGCGTTTGGTGAGAAGGCTGTAGGAGCCCAAACATAACCTTCACACATCTGAACCTGAATGGTATCTATTTTATAACATCCTCTGTTGGATACTTTAACCCAATAAGTGCCATTTTCTTTTACTTTATAAGTTCTCTGCCGAGAACCATCCTGCCATTCATAACTTACATCGAGACTTCCACCTCCAGCATCCAGAACGACTGGTTCACAATTAAACAGATACAAATCTTGTCCAAGATTTACGTATGGAGTAGGATTAACATCAAGTTGATATGTAATCGAATCGACACAACCCGAGGCGGAAGTTCCAATGAGGGTATAGGTAGTAGGTTGAGAAGGTGAGAGCAAATAATTTTGATTATCGATCTTCTTTAATCCTGTAGCGGGTTTCCATTCATAGTGAGGCGCTCCTGATGTAGTAATCAGTATAGAAGAATCGCGGCAAATGGCTGTGTCGTATGGGAATATACTCAGAACAGGTAAAGGATTGATGAACAATGTGAGCGTGTCGGTGTAAAGTCCACAGGGAGAATTGCCATTTACGTTTATAATCAGATAAACAGTATCCTGGTCTTCGACCTCATCGTTGGAAAGAGTGTAGGTAGGATTCAGGCTAGTTGGATTATCGAAAGTACCTTTCCCTGTGGATGTCCAGAGAATATTGCTATAATTTTCGGCGTAAGCATTCAGTATTTTAAAGGCTCCTCTTTCGCAAACCGAATCGAGGCCTCCAGCAAAGATGATGGGAGCGGGAACAACATCTACCGTTATCGAATTGCACTCGGTAATGCCACAAATGTTTTCATATCTGGCATAGTAGATTGTTGTTTGGGTTGGTGCTGGGATACTCAAGGGATTTCCCGTACCAATTTCGGTTCCTCCACAGGCATTCGTGAACCAGCGTAATGTATCTCCATTACCACCAATTCCTCCCAGATAGATAGGTGCGCCATAATCGCTGCAGAAACCATTCGTATCGACTGTAAGAAGAGGCGGAACAACGGGAGTATTTACTTTGATGATAATGCTGTCCCATTTCGAAACTCCACAATGATTTTCCCAGCGTACGTAGTAGGTAGTAGTAGTATCAGGGGCAAGAAAGTTATAGGGTTGTCCGGTAACCAGCAACTGGTAAGCCCCATTTTCCCATTTGTACCATCTGAGAAATTCTCCATATCCGCCATAAGCCATTAAAGTAATGTCTTCAACCTCGCCTTGGCAATAATTATTGGTATCAGCCCAGATATAAGTCACAGGCATAGGAATATCGACAACCACCGTAAATGCAAGACATTCACTCACGCTGCAGTGGTTTTCCCAGCGAGCATAATAAGTGGTGGTTTTTACTGGCGCAGGTATGGTAAGCGAATCGCCAGTTCCTATTTCAATGCCATTACATTTATCGATAAACCACCGTAAGGTATCGCCAAATCCCGAAAGCGTATCACCATATCCTCCAAAGGCCTTGAGGGTAATCTGAGTGACTGTATTCGGGCAGAAATAGTTGGTATCGACGGTAATCAGGTCAGGTGGAATTGCTTTTGGAATAACCAGTACCTGAACCGAATCACAAGCTGACTCTCCACAATGATTTTCCCAACGTGCATAGTAAGTAGTGGTTACAGTTGGCGAATTGATTTGCAGTGTATTGCCTGTACCTATAGGAGTAGTTCCACAATGATTGGCAAACCAGGAGATTTTATCTCCATGACCGCCACTTGCATAAAGATGGATTTTTCCTGGATCGTCGAAACAAACGATAGTTTTATCTACCCAAACGCTATCCAGAGGAAGAGGTTCGTCCACTACTACCCTTATGGAGTCGCATTCTGATTCTCCACAAGTATTTGTCCATCGGGCAAAATACCAGGTTGTTGTGTCGGGAGCCGGTATTCTGAGTTCGGTTCCTTTTCCAACATAATTGTTACCGCAGCTGCCGGCATACCAGCGGAGAGTATCGCCAATACCTCCAAATCCATTAAGGATGATAATGCCATTGTAGGCCTGGCAGAAATAATTGGTATCAACAGTGAGGAAATCGGTTACAAGAGGTTGTGGAATGACGTTTACAGTATAGCTTGTGCATTCGGAAGGACCGCAGTTGTTTGCATACCTGGCATAGAAGGTTGTAGTTACAGTAGGAGCATTAACGAGTAAGGAATTTCCTGTTCCTATTGGATTTTGGCCACATTCTCCTTCAAACCATTGCAAGGTATCTCCAAATCCACCGAAGGCAGAAAGTGTAATAAATCCTACTGTTCCAGCGCAATAGTTGTTTTGATTGGCATTAAGGGAATCGGGAGCAATAGCTGCAGGTAGTACATTTACAGCGATAGATTGACATAAAGTAGTATCGCATCCATTCATCCAGCGTGCAAAATAAGTTGTGGATGTATCTGGAGCAGGTATTATTAGCGGGGTACCACTACCAATTGGAGTACTGCCACAAGCATCCATGTACCATTCGAGATAATCGCCCTGGCCTCCCCATGCAGTAAGAGTTATATTTGTGTAAGCTCCTTGACAGTAGTTGTTGTGGTTGACCGTCAATGAATCCATAATGACTGGTAGAGGATTAACAGTAACAGTAACCTCTTTGCAGTTAGAAGGTCCGCATGCAGTTTCCCATCTTCCAAAATAGGTTGTAGTAGCCAGTGGCGCAGCAATGGTGAGTGGATTGCCGCTTCCTACAAAGTTTAATCCACAGTTATCTGTATACCAGTGGAATACTTGACCAAAACCTCCTATAGCTGTCAATGTCAATGAATCTATGAAAGTTGAACAGAAATTGTTATCGCTGGCGAAGACAAGGTCTGGTGCAATAGGATAATGAATAATGTTGATCTGGATGGAATCGCATTCGCTCACGCCACATTGATTTTCCCATCGAGCGAAGTAGACGGTAGTATCGGCAGGTGAAGGAAGGACGATAGAGGTTCCTGTTCCAATTTGTGTTCCACCGCAGGAAGATGAAAACCATTTGACTATATCTCCCGAACCTCCAATAACGCTCAGGGTAATATTGGGCACAGTACCTGTGCAGAAATTATTGGCTGAGGCATGCAAACTATCGGGAGGAGTAGGCAAGGGATAAACATAAGTGGATTGTGTCTGAGACGCATAGCAACCGTTTGGATCGGTGTATTCATAGGTAATATCGTAAGGTCCTCCCACCCCTGCTGTAGATGGAGTAAATAAGCCCGTACCGTTGCCGTAATCTGTCACGCCAGTTCCACTAAAGGCGCCATAAGGTTTATGATTGCCAACGAGGATGACGGGATTAGCATTTATACAGTATCCAGGTTCAAGGGTGTTGAAGCTAACTTCTGGCAAAGGATGAACGATTACTTCGATGGAAATTGCATTGGAACATCCATTGGGGTCGGTGTAAGAATAAGTTATTGTATAAGGTCCACCAACTCCAGCGAGAGAAGGATTAAAGATGGCTTTTCCAATATTTAGATCGATGATACCGGGGCCGGAGAAGGAACCCATGGGTTCGAAATTGCCTATTATTGTATCGGGTGTGGCATCTATGCAATAGGAAGGCTCAAGACCGGTAACACTCAATTGAGGTAGATCTATCACGGAAGTTGAATCGGTATAAGTTCCGCTGCAGGCATTATTGTCGATGTAAGTATAGGTAATAGCATAAGGGCCTCCAATGCCTGCCTGATTAGGATAGAATCTGGCTTTCCCATTGCCAAGGTCCAGAATGCCGGGGCCGGTAAAGGTTCCAAACGGAGCCTGGCTTCCTGTAAGAATATCGAATGGAGCATTAATGCAATAGGTTTCTTCGAGTCCTGTGAAACTAATATTAGGCAGAGCATTGATAACTACGGTTTTCGTCTGGCTATTGGTGCAACCATTGGTGTTGGTGTATGAATAGGTAATTTGGTGTGTGCCGACACCTGCCGCGGTGGGATCGAAGGTGGCCGTTCCATTAAAATGATCGGTGATACCTGGTCCGCTGAACTCACCAAATGGTGCATGATTGCCTTGCAGAAGGATGGGATTGGCATTTACGCAATACATCGGATTAAGCCCTGTGAAACTTACTTGCGGTAAGGCAAAAACAATAGTGGTTTGCGATTGAGAAGCAGAACATCCATTAGGATCAATGTAGGAATATGTAATGGTGTAAGGTCCACCGGCGCCTGCAACCGATGGTTTGAAGAAGGCAGTCCCATTGTTGTTGTTTGTTATTCCTGGACCAGTAAATGTACCATAAGGAGCCATATTGCCTACAAGAGTGTCCTGGGGATCATTCAGACAGTAATCTACATTAAGTCCGGTAAAGGAAGCGGTAGGAAGTGCATTTACGGTAACTGTTTTGCTCTTTGCGTTGGAGCATCCATGAGGATCGGTATAAGTATAAGTAATAGTGTATGGACCGCCCACGCCTGCAGCAGCCGGATCGAAGATGGCTTGGCCAAGCCCGATATTCGTAATTCCTATACCGCTAAAGAAACCATCAGGAGCATGATTTCCTGTTAATGTTACGGGATTAGCATTTACACAATACTGTGGGGCCAAACCGCTGAAATCGACTACAGGGAGAGCATAAACGGTAACCAGTTTTGTTTTTGAATTTTCGCATCCCCAGTTATCACTGTAAGTATAGACAATTTGATAAGGACCTCCTATACCAGCTAAGGCAGGATCAAACATAGCCGTACCATTGCCTAAATTGGTAATCCCAGGTCCACTGAATATGCCTTGAGGAGCCATATTACCAGTTAATAGGGCAGGTGCAGCACTTACACAGTATGAATTGGATAATCCTACAAAATTTACTAAAGGAAGAGCACGTACTATAGTAGTTTGTGAAGAACTTTTTGAACATCCCTGTGGAGAAGTATAAGTATAGGTAATAGTGTAAGGACCTCCAGTTCCAGCAATTGACGGACTGAACCATGCAGTTCCGTTTCCATTATTGATGATTCCTGGTCCGCTGAAATAACCATCTGGAGCATGGTTGCCCGTTAGTAATGCATTGCTGCTGTTGATGCAGTAATTTGGCTCAAGTCCCGAGAAGAATACTACGGGTTCCGGATAAACTGTAACCGTTGTGAAGGCACATGCAGAAACCCCACAGGCATTTTCCCAACGGGCATAATAAACCGTTGTTTCAGTGGGTGAAGGAATAGTAATAGAAGTTCCTGTTCCAATGATATTTGTGCTTCCACAATATCCTGTAAACCATCTCACCTGCTGGCCATTTCCACCAACTGCAGTAAGTGTAATGTTGGGTAAGGTTCCTACGCAGAAAAAGTTGTTGCTAACCGTAATTTGGCTTGGAGCAATAGGATTGGATATTACATGGATAGTAATCGAGGTACAGGATGATTTTCCACATAAATTTTCCCAATATGCATAATAGGTCGTCGTAACTGATGGTGGATCAATCAGTATGGAGTATCCTGTTCCGATAACTTCTCCATTACAATTATTTGCTGTCCATGATAAAATTTCGCCCGAACCTCCTGTCGCAGTAAGTGTTATAGGACTGCTGTTATTAATACATATTGTATCGGTGCTTGCAATAATTTCAGTAACGGGTTGGGGCAAAGGTGTCACATCGATCATAATAGAATCGCATTCACTCGAACCGCAGACCGATTCCCAACGGGCATAATAAGTAGTAGCGAAAGTTGGAGCTGGTATAGTGAGTGGAGTACCTGTCCCGACTTCATTTCCCCCGCATGAATCGACGTACCATTTCAATACTTCTCCCTGACCACCGGTAGCCGTTAGTGTGATGTATTCTGTTCCTTCACAGATAGGGTTTTGATTCGCACTAACTGAAGACGGTGGCAAGGGAAGATCGATTACATGTACTTCAATGCTGGCGCAAAGTGAAGCTCCACAGGCATTTTCCCAACGAGCATAGTAAGTGGTTGTGGTGGTTGGGCTTGGTATAGTCAAAGGAGAACCCGAGCCAATCAGTACACCTCCACAACTACCAGTATACCAATTCAGTACATCGCCAGAACCACCATTGGCGGTAAGAACGATATTTCCCGGATCGTTTGTACAGAAATAATCTCTATTCACTGAGGCAGCAATAGGTGGATTGGGGAAGGGGAATTGACTTTCTATCGTAAACTGATCGTCTAATTCACAGTTATTGGCATCATTGATAAATACCCAGTAAGTACCTGCAGGAATATTAGTAAGGTCTTCGGTAGTAGCTCCTGTCGACCAGAAGAAGTCGTAAGGCAATGTTCCACCGCCAACGGTAAGGTTGATGCTGCCTTCGTTTCCGTTGAAACAAAGTGCATTTTCGATTTCGGGAGGAGTGGTTATGGCAACCTGATTCAGACGAGTCAGGAAGGCATCATCTCCACCCTGACTAATAAGGGAAAATCCTCCAAAAGCAGCTTCATTGCTAAATGATCCTCCCAAGGCAAGGTTTTTATCGTGGCTAAGTGCAATAGCCATCGCCGAATCGGCACCTGTACCCCCGGCCTGCTGCGACCAGACCAAATAGCCATTGGTGTTGTATTTGGCAACGTAAATATCGCTACTTCCAACACTTGTCAAAGTTTTTCTGCCCAATGTAACATTGTTACGGAAGGTACCTGCAGTATAAGTATTGCCTAAGGCATCTATATCCAGATCCTTAGCATTGTCTATTCCTGCACCGCCAATTGTTCTGATCCATTGTGGGTATCCATCTTTAGTGTATTTTGCAATGAAGGCATCTTTTAAACCATGTGAACTGACATTTAGTGTTCCAAAATTGGCATTACCTTCGATACTTCCGGAGAGATAAATATTTTGTGAATAATCTGTTTTCACTGCGCGAGCAAGGTCATTACCTGTACCCCCGGCTTTACGCACCCATTTTACATTGCCAATGGGGTCATATTTTGCCAGAAAGATATCGTTGTTGCCCGATGAAACGAGGGTTGAAGTTCCAAATTGAGCAGTACTTTGAAATCTTCCAGTAATGATTGCATCTTCAGCGATATCTATTGTAATTGCATAGGCAAAATCTTCCGAGGTTCCTCCTGCATGTTTAACCCATTGCAGTTCGCCATTGGGGTTGAAACGAGCTACAAATGCGTCATCACCGCCATTACTTATCACCGTAGAATTCTCGAAGGTAGCTATTCCCTGAACAGAACCTGCAAGCCAGGTATAACCACCTTCTGTGGCAACTATAGAATTTCCCACATCGTCGAAGAATCCTCCAAAGTTTTTGACCCATAGCACGTTCCCGTTATTATCGTATTTAGCCAGGAAAATATCTTTGTTCCCATTCGCTAAGATTTGGGTCGATCCAAAGAAGGCCATCACCTGGAATGAACCTGTGAGATAGATATTTCCAAGAGAGTCGAGAGCCAGGTCATGACCTTGATCCTGTAAAGAGCCTCCAGCCTGGCGAATCCAGCTTAAATTACCAGCTGTATTATACTTGGCGAGGAAAATATCGTCGAGTCCAAAACTGGTTAGGGTTTGAGTCTGGAAATTTGCTGTCCCTTGGAATTTGCCGGTAACGTAAGTATTTCCATTCTTATCGGTTTTGATAGCCATGATCATATCGTTGCCCGGGCCACCTTGTCGCAATACATTGCTGAAAATCGTCGTATCATGAACGAAAGCCAGGGGATCTGGTTCGCCAATTTCTATGGTCTTCTTTTCGCGGCAATTATTATGGTCAACAATGTAAACACTATAAAAACCAGGAGCCAACCCGGTGAGGTCTTCCGAAGTTGCTCCGTTCGACCAATGATAATGAACAGGTTGTGTGGCATTTACAAGCGTGAGGTCTATTGCTCCATCACTGGCTCCATTGCAACTGATGTTGGTAGTTACGGTATTGATGGCAAATTTTTGAACTACATTCAGAGTAACAATATCGCTATCGTAGAATCCACAACTGCTACTGATTACTCGACAGAAGTATGTTCCAGCATCGGCAAGGGCTACTACAGGAATTTGATAAATGCTATCTGTCGCTCCCGGAATGGGTTCGTTATTATGATACCATTGCAATGAAATGCTATCTCCAATTGGGATTATCCTGAAACTTACAGAATCGTTTTCGCAGCGAGTCTGGCTATATGGTTGAGATACAACCCCAGGCAATATGTTTACCCAAACATTTACACTTATTGTCCAGGCTTCACCACAAGTGTTGTGAATATAGCAACGGTATATACCTCTATCGCTTATAGTTATGGCTGGAAACTGTAAGGCAGCACTGCTTGCTCCTGTGATGGGATTCCCATTTTTGTACCATTGGTAATGAAGAGAATCGCCTGTTATACCAAAATCTATAGAAACAAAGTCGCCTTCACAAGCACTTACATTAGAAGGTTGCTGAGTAATAACAGGAACGCGATTTACGGTAACTTTTGCCTGATGTGTCATGGTATTTCCACAGCGCGTGCTCATGTAACAGGTATAATTTCCTGTCTGATTGTATTGAATGTTATATATCGTATAAATATTGGAGGTAGCTCCAGGGATATCGATGCCTTCAAGTTGCCATTGATAATGGATGGAATCGCCGAGGGCTGTAACACTTAAGGTATAATTTTGACCCTCACAAGTAGATATGCCTTGTGGTTGCTGAGTTATAAGGGGTGCCGTATTTACCCAAATCCAAACCATATTGCTCCAAACCGTCCCACAGTTGTTTTGAACTCTACACTGGTACTGGCCTCTGGCTGAATAGTCGATCGGATTGAACTGTAGAGTGCTGTAAGTTGCTCCAGGTAAAGGACTCCCATCTTTAAACCACTGATAACTAATATAATCACCTGTTGCAGCAACTTGCAGAATTACATTATCTCCTGTACAGGCCTTTTGATTTGTAGGTTGTAAAGTTATAGCAGGAGGAATATTCATATAAAGTGCAACCGGTTGAGTATTGACCTGTCCACAAGTATTCCAGATATGACAATAGTAAACTCCAACATGGCTGGCTTGAACAGGATTGAATTGAAGAATATTGTTGGTTGCACCCGGAAGAGGATTTCCGTCTTTAAACCACTGATAGAATAAACTGTCACCGCTTGCTATAACTACGAATTGTTCTGTATTTCCTATACAGGTGGAAATATTTACCGGTTGTTGAACGATTTGTGGAGCAATATTTACTGTCAATTGGACAGTATCGGTATAAACCGTATCGCAGTTGTTCGATAACTCACAAAAGTAAGCACCTGTTTTAGCGAGGGAAATATTGCTAATGGTTAAAACACTATCATTTGCCCCAGTTATGGCTAATCCATCCTTGTACCACTGGAAATTGGGCAGAGCAGAGCCCGCTGCCAAAATTCCAACCACGAAAGATTCCGTTTGGCCTAAGCATGATGAAATATTTTGAGGATCAACAATTACCGCAGGATCGATATTGGCATAAAGGTGGGCTGTATCGCTAACTACTGTTCCGCAAGTGTTCCAAACTATAACATCATAGACTCCAATATCGGCAAGGGTTACGGGATTAATCAAATGATCCTGACTGGTAGCACCTGGAATGTTACTTTCTTCGAATCTCCATTGATAGAACAGAGAATCTCCAGTGACATCGATATGGAAAAAATCTATATCGCCAACGCATGTAAGAAGACTTGAAGGTTGGGTTTGAATAACAGGCGGAACATTAATATTGAGGTAAGCTGCATCGGAAAGAACGCTGCCGCAAGTATTGTAAACTAAGCAACTATATGAGGCTGTGTCCGTATAGCTTACAGGATTGAAGGTGAGTGTGCTTTGTGTAGCTCCTGGAATGTTGAATCCATTCTTTTTCCACTGGTAATAGAGTGAATCTCCTGTTGCAATCACGGTAAAGCTAACATTCTCACCTACACAGGTTGATATCTTAATGGGTTGTTGAACAATGACAGGAACGATATTCACCGTAACATGAGATAATTGACTAGTAACGGAGCCACATGTATTATACACGTAACAGGAATAGTAGCCAGTATCGCTGTAATGAACAGGATTAATGGTTAATGAGGGATCAACAGCTCCCGGAATATTTGTTCCATTGAATTTCCACTGATAATAAAGAGAATCCCCAGTTGCAGTGATATTTAGTGTA
>MWFC01000042.1 GCA_002071415.1 Bacteroidetes bacterium ADurb.Bin012 | reverse complement strand
TACCAACAGGAATTTATCTATTCAAAGTAACTGGAAACCAAGGAGAGAAAAGCATGAGGGTGGTAAAAATATAGATACACTTAAACACATGGATAGGAAAAAACATGCTGTCGTTTTGACATTCAAAGGCTAAAATATTGCAATATAAATTATTGCATTATAAGCTAAAAATTTTTTTATAAATCGTTCAAAATTTCGAAATAGTTAGTATTATTGCAATATCATTTTAATATCATTTCATTATGAATCGAGAAAAATTCGTTATTCCCCTTTCGGGATATTTAGGAGTAGTTGTTACCATACTAACACTCGCTTTGGGCATACTACTATTCGTTTTCTTTCCTAATAGCGTACTTGCTATAGTAATTGGAATCATACTTTGCCTACTTACTATTTTTATGGTAGTAGGATTGCTCGTAGTAAATCCCAATGAGTCGGCCGTTTTGGTTCTGTTTGGCAAATATTCGGGAACGGTTGTAAAGAATGGTTTTTTCTGGGTTAATCCCTTTTATGTGCGCAAGAAGATTTCGCTCAGGGCGCGTAATTTGAATGCGGATCCCATCAAAGTGAACGACAAACTTGGAAATCCCATCATGATAGGAATTGTACTGGTTTGGAAAGTAAAGGACACCTACAAGGCGGCATTCGAGGTGGATGATTACCTGCAGTTTGTAGATATTCAGAGTGAAGCAGCCATTCGGAAGCTAGCTGGGCATTATCCCTATGATAATTTTGATGATGAACAGCGTGAAACCACTTTACGCTCGGGCGGAGAGGAGGTAAATCATGTTTTGGAGCAGGAGCTCACCGAACGCCTTCAGATAGCTGGGATACAGGTTATTGAAGCCCGCATCAGTTATTTAGCGTATTCGTCGGAGATAGCCAGTGCGATGTTGCAGCGTCAGCAAGCCACGGCTATAGTAGCTGCTCGCCATAAAATTGTGGAAGGAGCCGTTAGCATGGTCGAAATGGCGCTCGATATGCTCTCTGAACGTCAGGTAGTTACTCTCGACAACGAACGAAAAGCCGCTATGGTAACCAACCTCATGGTAGTGCTTACCTCCGATAAAGCAGCTTCTCCCGTCGTAAATGCCGGAACCCTCTATCATTAATCCTCTCTGATAATGAGAAGATTCGAAGAAATTCAGGTTTTGCGTCATATTGCTTTGGGCTGGGTACTTATGGCTGCAATTATCATCCTATTCTTCGCAGGAATTATTCAGCCCATTCTCTTTTTTTTCGATCCCGATCGAGGTAATTTGTCAATCACCGACTTCATCATAACCCTTAGTACAAGCTTAATCGTCATCAGCCTTATTCTATTTTTGTTTTTGACCATGCAATTGAAAGTAAAAATCGACGAAAAGGGAATCTCCATTGAATATCTCCCATTCTTAAAACATAAAGAATTTCGATGGGATGATATTCAGCAAGCTTATGTGAAGAAATACCATCCCATTAAGGATTATGGCGGTTGGGGATATCGGGGTTTTGGGAAGAAAAAGGCCTATAATTTAAGTGGTAGCTGGGGGATACAAATTATGATGAAAAACGGGAAACAAATTCTCATTGGAACCAAGCAGCCCGAAAAAGTCAGGCAAGTACTTCAACATTATGGATTTGAAAATATATCCGAATAAATAAAATTCATCGAATAAACATAAGATAATCGTTCTAAATATTCACTCGAAAACATGAGCACGAAAAAGGTTTTCCCATTGAGAATTTCGCCCGAAATGCTCGATACACTTCAGCAATGGGCTAATGATGAATTTAGAAGCATCAACGGTCAGATAGAATATATACTCTACGAAGCGCTTTCGAAGGCGTGCAGGTTAAAATCAAGTAAAACTCAGCCTACTGACCCCCCTGAAGATGAGTTTTAAAGAATCAGGAAAAATACGTTGTGCCAAGTTATTACGATAAATAGGAGAATCATAAATTCAAAATCTCTTTCCATCCTGAATTTTCTACTCAGAGTGATGAAGTGACCCATAACGAATAAAATTTTCTTTTATTCAATTTGGGAATAAAATGAGGGAAAAGTTCTGAGTATGTTTGTTTTTTAAAAGCGAGTTGAATATCTTTGCAAGTCGAAAAAATAAATAATAAATTTTATGAACAACGCAATTTTTATGTATGATTTGCCTAAGAATGAGCCAATTCTTGGGTATTTACCCTGTTCACTCGAGCGAAAGGAACTGGAGAAGGAAATCCAGCGATTATCAAGTGAAGTAATTGAAATTCCGCTTATTATAGGTGGGAAAGAAATTTATACAGGGAATTTGGGCGAGGTAGTCATGCCACACAACCATTCTCATGTATTGGGCACCTATCATAAGGCAGGAGAAAAAGAAGTAAAGATGGCCATAGATGCTGCTCTTGAGGCACATAGTTATTGGACGAACGTTTCTTGGGTAGAAAGGATGAGTGTTACGCTGAAAATAGCGGAATTGATTTCGAAAAAATATCGTGCCCTCTTAAATGCTGCTACCATGCTTGGACAAAGTAAGAATATTTATCAGGCTGAGATTGATTGTGTTTGCGAAACCATTGATTTTTTGCGGTTTAATGCCTATTATATTTCAGAAGTTTACAATCATCAGCCTTTTTCCGAAAGCGGTTGTATTAACCGATTGGAATACAGGCCATTAGAAGGATTTATCTTTACAGTGTCGCCATTTAATTTTACTTCCATAGCTTCCAATTTGAACATGTCGCCGGTTTTGATGGGGAACACGGTAGTTTGGAAACCTGCCTCCACTGCAATTCTTTCGAATTATGTGTTAATGAAGATTTACAAAGAAGCCGGCCTTCCCGATGGAGTCATCAACTTTCTGCCCGGACAAGGTTCATTTATAGGCAACATCGTCTTGAATCACCGCGATCTGGCTGGGGTTCATTTTACAGGTTCCACTGCCACTTTCAATGAATTCTGGAAAACCATTAGCCACAATATTGGTCATTACCGCTCCTATCCCAAGCTAGTGGGGGAAACCGGAGGGAAAGACTTCGTATTTCTTCATTCGAGTGCCGACATTGATGAAGCTGCCACGGCCCTCATAAGAGGCGCTTTCGAGTATCAGGGACAAAAATGTTCGGCGGCTTCACGGGCTTATGTACCGCGATCGATATGGCCAAGTTTAAAAGATAAGATGCTTGGAATGCTCCATGAAATCAAAATAGGCGACCCCACGAATTACGAAAATTTCGTGAATGCAGTAATCGATGAAGCCTCATTCAATAAGATAATGCATTACATCGACTACGCCAAAGGTTCTAAAGAAGCCGAAATAATCTGGGGAGGAAAGGGAGATAAATCCGTTGGTTATTTTGTCGATCCTACCATTATCTTCACCTCCAATCCTCATTTCTTGACCATGGAAGAAGAAATTTTTGGACCCGTGCTCACGGTTTATATTTACGAAGACGATCAATTCGATGAAACACTTCGCCTTTGTGACCAAACTTCACCTTATGCTCTCACGGGTGCAGTGTTTTCGAAAGACAGAGAAGCCCTGAACCATGCTTGCCGCGTCCTTCGATATGCAGCAGGTAATTTCTATTTCAACGACAAACCAACGGGTGCGGTAGTAGGTCAACAGCCTTTTGGCGGCTCTAGGGCCAGCGGTACGAACGATAAGGCCGGAGGACCCATCAATCTGATACGCTGGACCAGTGTTCGTACTATCAAAGAAAATCTCAATCCTCCCATTGATTATAGATATCCCTATATGGTAAATAAGGAGTGCAAGTAGTAAATGCCTTCGATTCGAAATCATATTTTTATTACTGGAGAAGAGTTCTTTTATTGCGGCTGAGGCTCCGGCTCAGCCGCAATTCAATGGATGAATGAGAAAAATTCCACTGCCAGATTAAATAAGAACTCGTAAAGGGCAAAATGGTTATCGGTCAGGTAGTTTTTCTGGTCTTCAGATGATACAGCAATAAAAGCCTGATCTTTCCCATCCATCCTCCATCTTAATAATAAAATAAATCTAAGTTAGTAATCGTCGGGCATAATTAATCTCTCCTCTGACTTATGGTGTTTTATACGCAAGGTAAAATAATGTAGTTATTTGAAGAAATGGGCATCACTGTCTTGTTCTGACAATAATATTAAAATCAGCTTCTGAAAATTTATAATTCAATTGAAATACAAGGTTCTATATTTATCCATTGCCGCTTTTCTGTCTCTTTCGTATGTGGGATAGATCTGATAAGAATAGAAGTTGCTTCGAAAAAATAAAAAAAACCCGTAATGATTTACGGGTTTCAATAAGGCTAAATAAATATGGAATTGATTTTTATTTTAAACCTCTTCTTTTCAGTAAAGGCCCGATGGAAGGTTGCTGCCCGCGGAATTTCACATACTGTGTCATGGCGTCGTCTTCGCCAACATGTGCCAGACAATAATTGCGGAACTTCGAAGCCAATTCCTTATTGAAAACATCTCCGCTTTTGACGAATGCATCGAAAGCATCGGCATCCAGAACTTCAGCCCAGATATACACATAATAACCAGCAGAATAGCCACCGCTAAAGATATGTTGAAAATAAGTGCTTCTGTATCGGGGGATTATTTCCTTGATTAAACCGATTTCGTCCATTGATTTCTTTTCGAAAGTATTAGGCTCTATGTTGGCGTTTTGAGATGCCAATTCATGATATTTCATGTCGAGTATAGCTGCTGCAAGATATTCTACGGTTTCAAAACCCTGGTTAAATTGGCCGCTTTTTTCGATTTTCTGGACGAGTGTGTTAGGGATTATTTCCCCAGTTTGATAATGTTTTGCATATATTTTCAGTACTTCAGGTTCCTGAGCCCAATTTTCCATGATCTGAGAAGGGAGTTCGACAAAGTCGCGAGGAACTATTCCGGCAGTTCGTCGGTATTTCCCTTCAGCGAAAAGTGCATGCAATGCATGTCCAAATTCATGGAAAAGCGTGGTAGTTTCATCCCAGTTGAGTAATGATGGGGTGGAGGCTGTGGAAGGAGTAATGTTGTAAACGATGGAAACCACGGGACTTACTCTCTGTCCGTTTTCCCAGCCTGCCGAACGAAATTCCGTACACCATGCGCCTACGCGTTTTTCAGCCCTTGGATAATAATCCAAATAAAGAATACCCAAATGACTGCCATCGGCATCTTTCACTTCATAGGCCTCAACGTCCTTATGATACATTGGCAGGTCCGTTCTGCGGGAAAGAGTAATCCCATAAAGTTTATTGGCTACATCGAACATTCCCTGACGCACATTTTGAAGTGAAAAATAAGGTTTTATCTCATTTTCATCTATATTGTATTTCTCTCTGCATATTTTTTCGGCATAATACCACCAATCCCACGGCTCAAGTTCAAAGTTTCCTCCTTCCTTGTGGATGATCGCTTGCATTTGTGAGGCTTCGTTCTTGGCCACGGGTAGAGCGGCATTCCATAGATTCATTAGGAATTCATCTACAGCAATGGGAGTTTTGGCCATGTTTTCGGCAATTACATAAGATGCCCAATTATCATACCCCAGCAGCTCGGCTTTTTCAGCCCGGAGCTTCACCATATCAGCAATAATTTTTTTGTTATCGTATTCATTATTATTATCACCCCGCATAAAGTAGGCACGATAAATTTTCTCCCTCAGATCCCTACGTTCTGAATATTGCAGAAAAGGTATCATGCTGGGTTTGGCAAGGGTAAATACCCATTTGTCCTTCAGCCCTGCAACTTTTGCTGCTTCTGCTGCTGCATCGATTACTTCCTGAGGCAACCCTTCAATGCCCTCTTTATTATCGATTATCAGTTTGAAATTATTGGTTTCGGCTAAAACGTTATTACCGTATTTCAGCGAAAGCAGCGAAAGTTCCTGATTGATTTCTTTCAGTCTGGTCTGATGAGTCGAATCGAGAGATGCACCGCTTCTGACGAAATCATTATAATATTTTTCGGTAACTCTTTTTTGTTGATCATCGAGCCCCATTTGTTGCCTTTCATCGTATACAGCCTTTATCCTGTCAAAGAGTTTAGGATTCATATAAATATTGTCTTGATATTCCGAAAGAATTGGTGAAATTTTTTCTGCAATCTTTTGCATCTGGTCATTGGTATTTGCTTCGAGTAAATTAAAAAATACATTGGTAATTCGAGTAAGAAGCTTACCCGAAGTATCGAATGCCAATATGGTATTCTCGAACGTTGGAGCAGAATTATTTTCGGCAATGGCCTCGATTTCGACTTCGTGCTGCCGAATACTTTCCATCATCGCAGGGAAATAGTCTGAGGTATCGATTCGATCAAAAGGAGGGACTTCGAAAGGTGTGTCCCATTTTGCCAACAAAGGATTGGTTCTTTGTTTCTCGTTTTTGCATGCTACAATGGTAAGTAACATCACACAAATCATGATAAAATTATTTTTCATAGTGATTTTAATTGAAGATTGATATGATAACTAAATGAATCCCAAAGGATGAATGAATTTTCATCGAGAAGTTTAAAATTTGTTATAAAAGTAAGATGATTTAAGAAATATCGTACGGGAATGGAATGCAGCGAAATTTTGGTAAAAAGCTTTTGAAAAATCATACTGAAGGAAAATGTTGTATATTTGCACCCCTAAAATTGAATGCAAAAATAAGGAAAAGTATATGTATTTAACGTCTGAAACCAAGAAACAGATTTTCAAGGAGTATGGTGGTTCTGAGATAAATACCGGTTCTACGGAGGCTCAGGTTGCTCTTTTAACGCACAGGATCAATCATTTGACGCAACATCTGAAATCCAATCCAAAAGATTTGGTTACGCAACGGTCATTAGTATTGATGGTTGGCCGCAGAAGACACCTGCTGAATTATTTGCGCCGCCTGGATATTGAAAGATACAGGGAAGTCATAAAGAAACTTGGAATTAGAAAATAAATTGATTTGCAATATTGCATAATTGAAGGTAATTCATACGGATTGTTCTTCATTACTTTAGGAGCTTGCTGATACTCAACACAGAGGACATCTAATGATGATTATAATTAATTCTTCACGTATCCACATCAAACTGCATGATGTCGAATATTTTTAAGTTATTCATTTTAAAAAAGAAGATAAAAAATGCAAGGAATTACACAAAATATATTTCTTCCCGACGGCCGTGAAGTTGTGATGGAGACGGGGAAATTAGCCAAGCAAGCTGATGGAGCCGTGGTAGTTCGTATGGGTAATACAATGCTTCTGGCAACAGTGGTTTCTACGAAAGAAGCAAAAGAAGATACGGATTTTTTGCCTTTGACAGTGGAGTATCAAGAAAAATATGCTGCCACAGGACGTTTTCCTGGAGGATTCTTTAAACGGGAAGCTAGACCATCAGAATACGAAATACTCACAGCCCGCTTAGTAGACCGTGCTCTAAGGCCTTTATTCCCTGATGATTATCACGCTGAAACTCAAGTACTGATAACTTTGATTTCGGGTGATAAGAATTTTATCCCAGACTGTCTTGCCGGCCTGGCTGCATCCGCAGCTCTTTCGGTTTCTGATATCCCTTTCAATGGTCCTATTTCGGAAGTGAAGGTAGCAAGAGTAGATGGCAAATTTATCGTGAATCCCGTCGTAAACGATTTAGAACGTTCCGACATGGACCTTATGGTAGCTGCTACTCTCGATAATATCGTGATGGTTGAAGGCGAGATGAAGGAAATTTCGGAAAATGAACTACTTCAGGCTCTTGAATATGCTCATGAAGTAATTAAAGTGCAGTGCCTTGCTCAAATCGAACTATCGAAAAAAGTTGGTGCTTGTCAAAACAAGCGCCAATATAACCACGAAGTAAATGATGAGGAACTTAAGCAAAGAGTACACGATTTTTGCTATGATAAAATTTATGACCTGGCTTCTCATCCTACTAATAAACACGAACGTACGGAAAAATTCGAACAAATACTGAATGATTTTATCGAAACCATCCCCGTGGAAGAAAGAACTGGTAAGGAATTGATGGTGAAACGGTATTATTATCGTACCCAATGGGAAGCAGTTCGTAATGTTATATTAGAAAGGAGAGTACGCCTCGATGGAAGGCAATTGGATGAAATAAGGCCTATATGGTCTGAAGTAGATTATCTGCCTACGGCACATGGTTCAGCCATATTTACGAGAGGCGAAACGCAGTCGCTAACCACTTGTACACTTGGGACCAAGCTCGACGAGCAAACTATTGACGGCGCAGTTCTGGAAGGGAAGGTCAATTTTATTCTTCATTATAATTTTCCACCCTTTTCGACAGGAGAAGTAAGAACGACCCGAGGAACCAGCCGTAGAGAAATTGGGCATGGCAACCTTGCACTGAGAGCACTTAAACCTGTGATGCCATTACCTGAGGAGAACCCCTATACCATAAGAGTGGTATCAGATATCTTGGAATCGAACGGTTCATCCTCTATGGCTACTGTTTGCGCAGGAACCCTCGCTTTGATGGATGCTGGTGTAAAAATAAGAAAACCAGTGTCGGGTATCGCTATGGGATTAATTACCGACGAACAAACGGGTAATTATGCCATTCTTTCCGATATTCTCGGAGATGAAGATCATCTAGGAGACATGGATTTTAAGGTTGCTGGGACTGAAGTTGGCATTACAGCCTGCCAAATGGATATAAAAGTATCGGGTTTATCGGCAGAGATACTGAATCAGGCACTCGTACAGGCTCGAAAAGGGCGTTTGCATATTCTTCGGGAGATGCGCAAAACTATTTCGTCTCCACGGCCCGATTATAAACCCCATGTACCACGTATCGTTCAAATGACTATTCCAAGAGAATTCATTGGTGCAGTAATTGGTCCAGGAGGAAAGATAATTCAGGACATTCAACATGAAACTAATTCTACAATAGTAATAGAAGAAGTAGGTGAATTTGGAATTATTGATATTGTAGCCGTCGATCGCGACTCGATCGAAGCTGTTAAAAAGAAAATCAAATCCATCATTGCTATTCCAGAAATCGGTGAAGTATATACGGGCAAAGTGAAAACCATTGTGCCTTTTGGCGCTTTTGTCGAAATACTTCCGGGTAAGGATGGCTTGCTACATATATCAGAAATTGATTGGAAACGAATTAATGACATAGAGAGTGTTCTGAAAGTTGGAGACGAAGTTACCGTGAAACTCATCGATATCGACCGAACAACAGGAAAATTAAAACTCTCGCGAAAGGCTCTCCTGCCAAAACCAGGGAATAACAATACCAAACAATAATTGAATTTTTGAAACCTTTATAGGGATAAGTCGTAAAATGAAACATGGTAAAAAAATCCTAATATGAGGCAGCTAAAAATTACCAAACAGGTTACTAACCGAGAAACTGCATCACTCGACAAGTATTTGCAAGAAATTGGGAAAGTTGAACTACTTACAGCCGAAGAAGAAGTTGCTTTGGCGCAGCGGATTAAACAAGGCGATCAGGTAGCACTCGAAAAATTAACCAAAGCCAATCTCCGTTTTGTAGTATCTGTTTCCAAACAGTATCAAAACCAAGGTTTAAGCCTTCCTGATCTGATTAATGAAGGTAATTTGGGTTTGATCAAGGCAGCCCAGCGTTTTGATGAAACCCGGGGTTTTAAATTTATCTCTTATGCGGTATGGTGGATCAGGCAAAGTATTCTTCAGGCACTTGCCGAACAATCACGTATTGTGCGCCTACCTCTCAACAAGATAGGTTCGTTGAATAAAATAAATAAGGCTTATGCCAAGTTAGAACAAACTTTCGAAAGAGAACCCAATTATGAGGAAATCGCTCAGCAATTGGAGATAACCGAAAACGAAGTAAAGGATTCATTGCGAAATTCTGGCCGCCATATTTCGATGGATGCCCCTCTGGTAGAAGACGAAGACAATACTATGCTGGATGTTCTTAGGGCCGATGATACCCCCAGCCCTGAAGCAGGTCTAATTTATGAATCTCTATGTCATGAAATTCAAAGAGTAATTTCAACCCTTTCACCCAGAGAGGCAGATGTGATTCGCCTTTATTTTGGACTGGAAGGAACGCACCCACTTACCCTCGAAGAAATTGGCGAAAAATTTGACCTGACTCGCGAACGCGTCCGCCAGATCAAGGAAAAGGCAATCCGACGGCTTAAACATAACAGCCGTAGCAAAATACTGAAATCTTATCTGGGGTAAGAAACAACAATCCAGTTTGAGGAATCCTGAAAGTTAATGCAATTCCCTGCCTTTTAGGATTTTTGTTTAATAAACAGCGGGCTCTCCATGAAGCCCGCTGCCATTCAATCAATCAACCAAAATCCAAGTAATCAACCAAAATCCAAATGAATTAACCATTAAAATCAAACTATCCTATCCATACAACCATTAGTTTATTTCCATTAAATCAATCTTCTGTTTAGTTTCTTCAATTATTTGTTTAGTTTCTTCAATTATTATAGGTCCTTCGTTTTTCCTCTTGTGGCCCAAAAGCCGTTTCCCTTAGCTTCCTCAGAAAATCAAAAATTTGCTTAATTCCATCGAATTGTCCATTTCTATTCCTATTCCATTTTTTATATCAATTATCGATAATCACTACCGTTAATTTGCAGTTATTCAATAACAACGATATAATCACGGTCAGTTCATAAAATTTTTGCAAAGTTACATCTTTTCTTTAATTCAAAACCATGAATTAGGGGACAAAATTCATACTCTCATCCAATACGCTGATTAACAATATTAAATATTGATAAATAAGAAAGAGATTTCTGTATGGCCCATTATCTTTTCGATAAATGACGCTTCGAGTGAATTCAAACTCCTGTCTTTTCGGAAGGCTAATATCATTTTACGATGTTTTAATATATTCTGGTGCTATCCGATAAATTACTTGATTATCCAATTAACTTTTATTAACAAGAGAATTTTGCTGAAAGAGGTTGTTTTCACTGATATTTGATTAAATTTGTAGCAACAAAAAACCATAGAATCCCCATTTTGGATGATGTGGTAAAAACACACTTAACAGTGGCTGATTTTTGCACTGTGCTTCTCGAGAGAAGCAAAATCTGAAAGGCAGCTCTCATTATTCATAGAAGAGCTGCTTCTTTTATGAGATATTCAAGATAAAGCTCTAAACTGATGTGATGATTCGATTTTGATTCATCGTATGAAGAAAGCCTCCTCAAAGTGATACTTTCTTTTGAGCACTTCCATTTTTGGTAAAAAAATCGAATTAAAAACAGGCAACGTTATTTAGGAATTGACTTTTAATTGGGTAATTTATTAATCTACAAAAGTTAAGATGAATTTGTTCGATTTCTCACAAGAAAATCGGAATTTTGTATAGGATTAATTCGAAGAATGATTCAACCCAATGGGAAAGGATATACAAATGATTCCAATGGAAGAAATTTACGCAGACCCAAGGATAAGGGAAAACATGAATGCCTGCATCAATTGTGGGGTTTGCACAGCGCTGTGTCCTGCCGCCGATTATTATGATTATGAACCCAGATATGTGGAACGTATCATTTTGATGCGAAATGCCGATGCTCTGGAAGAGCTCATGTCGTCGGACTATATCTGGTATTGTGGGCAGTGTATGTCGTGCAAGGCACGCTGTCCCCGCCAGAATGCTCCAGGAATGGTGGTAAGTGCTTTGCGATATTGGTCGCAAAAACTCGGACTTTTTGTGCGAAGCCCCAAAGGCAGGCAACAATTGATCATCAAGCAAAATATCGGGCGAAACATTTATGATCTGGGTTATTGTGTTCATCCTTCGCGGCTTTCTCTTGAAGAACATCCCGAACAAGGCCCGGTGTGGCAATGGATTCTCGACAATATCGAAAAAACTTATGCTCTTGTAAATGCAAATATCGACAAGGATGGACCAGGCCCCATGCGAAAAATTCCAGACGAAGCCTTACAAGAAATTCGTTCTGTCCTCCAGGGAACAGGCGCAATCGAATTCTGGAAGCAAATCGAAACGAAAGTTTTAGAATATAACAATGACGATAAGCGGTAATATGGCACAAAATTATACAGAACCAAGTAAGAAGATTTACTGGAAGGATTATGTAAAGAACATTCCCGATGACGATTATTTCTTCTTCCGCAGTTGTATTCGTCAGACATTTTTTCCGGGAGCCGAACAGGCTTTTCTTTTTATTTTGAAGAACCATCTTCATAAGAATTATTTCGATGATCCTCGCCTTACCACTTGCACGGGCATTGGCTATCACAGCGATATTATTCCTCTGGAGACGTTGCATACACTCATAGCGCGCCATTTCTCCATTATGAACGAATCGGGCTATTCCAATCTCATCATCTCGTGCGTTACCACTTTTGGAGTAATGACGGAAGTTTTGAATACCTGGCATGAATTTCCCGAGACGCTCGAAAAAACTCGAAAGAATCTCCTGAAAACTACTGGAAGAACTTTCGAACTACCAAAGGCCATAGCTCATGCCAGCGATATTATTTATCTTTACAAAGATGAGATAGGCAAACAATTGGTTTACCAACTCGTAAACAAAGAAACGAGCGAACCATTAAAGGTTGTCGACCACGTTGGTTGCCATTATTCAAAGATTTTTCCGCATCATGGCATAGGAGGTGCCGAATTCCCGAAGGTTTTATCGGAAATAATAAAAGCCTGGGGCGGCGAAGTGATCGATTATCCTGAACGCAGGCACTGTTGCGGCTTTGGTTTTAGGCAATACTTAATAAAGGAAAGCAGAGGCTATTCTCTCTCTCACGCTCAGATTAAATTTGAAAGCATGCAACCCTATCATCCCGATTTCATCCTTACCAATTGCCCTGGCTGCAACATGTTCATGGACCGCTGGCAATATGTGATTCAGGAAACTGCTGGTAAGGTTTATTCATCCGACGGGAATGGCATACCTGTTTTGAGCTATGAAGAACTGGCTGCATTATTGCTTGGTTATGATCCTATCCAGATCGGCCTTTTCATGCACCAGACCGAGGTCTTGCCCTTGCTGGAAAAATTGGGCATTCAGTTCGATAAGAATGAATATTCAAAACTGAGAGCCGAAAGCCATCATAATACGAAAATTTCCCGATAAATCCATCAAGATAATCCCAATATCGTTCCGAAAAAATGATGACGCCATGAAAAACAAGCCAACGATAATTAATGAAGTTCATTTTTCAACTAGAAAAATATTTCAGTAAATTAGAAGGAAAACAAATTTCATAAACGACAGATGAAAAAAATAGCTGTAATAGGCGGAGGGATAGCAGGGCTGGAAGTTTCGAGACTTCTCTTGCAGGAAGGTTTACCGGTTACCCTGATAGAAAAAGGTTCACGATTGGGCGGCAACCTTAGAAATTATGCTCATCTCTTTCCTGATTTTACACCTTCTGACGAAATATTGGGAAATTACCGCTTCCTGCCAAGTAATTCTGATCTTCAACTTCTTATGAATACCCAAATAGAAAGCATAGATTTTTCGACACAGCCCTATACCTTGCATTCAAAAGACGGAATAGCCATTCCTGCCGACCCTCTTATCATCGCCACCGGTTATCAAGTTTTCGATGCAAAACTGAAGGAAGAATTTGGATACGGTATCTATGATGGAGTAATTACCTCGGTAGAACTGGAAAAAATGATCAAACAGCACCATATTGTAACTCCTTATGGAAAGATCCCCAGACGTATAGCTTTTATTCATTGTGTAGGTTCGCGTGACGCAAAGGTGGGAAATTCATACTGTTCACGTCTTTGCTGCATTACGGCGATCAAGCAAGCCATAGAAACCAAGAAATTACTTCCAGAAACCGAGATATTTTGTTTTTATATCGACCTAAGAATGTATGGACTTACCTTTGAAGAACTATATCTAAATGCACAAAAAGAATATAATATTCAGTTTGTAAGGGGTCGATTGTCAGAAACTTCGGAAATGATAGATAAGCGGTTGATAATTAAAGCCGAAGATACACTTATTGGGCGTCCTTTACAGATGAAGGCCGATATGCTCGTACTCATGGTTGGCATGGAAGCTTCCGATTTTTCGAAACAGTTTGCCTATCATAATGGATTGGAGATAGGTGATCATGGTTTCTTCCAACCTCTTAATCAATTCAATGCAAGGAGCAAAAGCCAAAAAGAAGGAATTTTTTTTGCAGGAACAAGCATTGGACCCATGTCGGTAGCAGAAACTATTGAACATGCCCGAGCAGCAGCTTTATCAGCGATTTCGTATTTAAAAGACAAAGAATATTAAAAACAAATGTCAACATTCGATTTTTTAAAGGTAAGGCGTTTATATATAGATTACGATAATTTGGATCAGGAACTTTTGAACGAAGTAATACGCGAAGAACCTTCCTTTCAGTGGTGCATCAGTTGTGGATGCTGCACCGCAACATGCAGTGCCGGCAATCATACTACCTTTAACATTCGCCGTATTAGCCTCATTTTACGACGAGGTGAAATTGAGGGACTCGAAGAGGAACTGAAAAAATGCATGCTCTGTGGCAAATGCACTCTGGTATGTCCAAGAGATATTCAACTGAGAAATGTAGTAATGAATATCAAAAAAATCGTCTTAAAAAAGAAAACAGCATGATTAGAGAACCCAATTTTCAATATCCATTTCTTATAGGGACGATATTCTTGTTCGCGTATTTGATTGTGAGAATCATTCTTTGGTATATCGAACTATCTAAATACGACAAGCTACGCTTCATTCATTTCTGGAAAACCAAATCGGTTTGGGCAGCATTGAAGGATGCCATTGCGGACGGATTATTGCATTCAAGCATTTTCAAGAAAAATCTATTACTCGGATACATGCACATGAGCCTGGCTTTTGGATGGTTTTTACTGATTGTGATCGGACATCTCGAAGTGATGGTTGACCGCCGTAGTTTAAACTTCCCTTTTTATTATGCGGTATTTTACCGGTATTATCAACCACATCCCGACTTTGCCGGGGCTAGGGTCTTCGGCGCTCTGATGGATTTATTACTTCTCATAATTTTATCGGGAGTTGCATTAGCCATCCTCAAGCGTATCAAGAAACAGATATTCGGCATGAAAAGGACAACTAAGCTCAAACCATTCGACAAGATTGCACTAACTTCTCTATGGCTCATATTTCCTCTTCGTTTATTGGCTGAAAGCCTGAGTGCAGCCTATTATCATAATGGCAGCTTCATGAGCAATACTTTAGGTGCATGGTTTATTCAAAATGTAAGAGTTTCGGCTATTTACGATCTCAGTTGGTGGCTTTATTCATGCTCGATAGGATTCTTTTTCATAGCACTTCCATTTTCGCGCTACATGCATATCCCTACCGAAATCGTATTCATTTTCCTTCGTCATGCCGGAATTATGCCCAAAAAATACTGGAACAGTTATGCACAGATCCAGATGTATTCCTGTTCGAGGTGTGGTATTTGTTTGGATGCCTGCCAGTTATACGAAGCCGGAGTATCGAATGTACAGTCGGTTTATTTCCTTCAATATATCAGAAACAATGAAAATGTCGACAAATCTCTATTTGGGTGCCTAATTTGTGGCCGATGTCAGGAAGCCTGTCCAGTTCATATCAACCTTAATGATTTGAGAACAGCTCTTCGCATTAAAGCCAGCAAACCGCTTACTTTTTCTTACGGATATACTCAAATGGCCTTGCAACAAAAGACCGATATCATTTATTTTGCTGGATGTATGACTCACCTTACGCCTCCGATTAAATTTTCCATGGCCCGAATTTTTAATTTTTTAGGAGAAAAAGTCTGGTATATGGACGAGGACAAGTCCATCTGTTGTGGAGGCCCCTTGATGTTGGCGGGTCAATATGATTCGGCTTCGCAATTGATTCAGAAAAACACCGAGTTAATTATGGCTTCTGGAGCCAAAACCCTAATACTTTCATGCCCTATTTGTTACAAGGCCTTCAGAGAAGATTATGTTTTGCCGGGTATCTCCATCAAGTTTCACGCAGTCTATCTGAATGACATGATACGTCAGGGACGGTTACCAAAAATTAATTTAGGTTTTAAAACCATTTATCATGATCCCTGTGCCTTAGGAAGAGGAAGTAAAATCTATGATGAACCGCGTTATGTGATCGATTCTTATTCTCAAAGAATGCGTCTTAAAAAAGAAAAAGCCGAGGCATTATGTTGTGGAGCTGGTTTAGGAGGGATAAACCTACCTATAGAGACTAAAAATAAAGTTACTTTCGAAGCAATGACTTATTTTGCAAGATTTAAACCCAATGTACTTATCACGGCTTGCCCTTTATGCAAAAAAACCTTCGCCCGCGATCGCCGTATTCCAGTAATAGATATCGCCGAACTCACAGCTCGAGCTATCGATGAATATGTGAACGAACAAAAGAAATCAGTCAGAGAAGCTCGTTTGATAGAATCTTAAATCTTTGGCATCTACCATTTGAAAGGTTCTTCTGGAATAACTACATGGCCAGTATCATCTAATTGTGCCGACCAGTTTACTGTTGACAGTTTATCCCCATCAAAATAAAAGTCGATGTTCCATTCATCCCAGGTATAGCGGATTTCATGTCTTTCCTGTTCTTTCTCAAAATCGAAAAGTTTCTGGCCCGATAATAGGGCAATCAACTGCTTGGGTTTCATTTTGAAAATTTTCTCATCGAGCAATTGCGCATTCAAATCATCTGTTTCAATCATTATTAAAAAGGGTTTCTCCTCTAAGGTGCTGAAAAAGAAAGTCAAACAACTATTCCAATATAAATAGACCATTGCAGGGAGTGTCCTTTCTTCAATGTCTTCGAGCATCAAAGTTTCTTCGGGTTTTCCAAGAATAGATTCCACATCTTCTATTGTATCGCCAAAATTAATCAGGGGCAATCCCCTCAAGGGCAGGATTTCCGTTTTTATTTCTATTTTCATATTGGGATAAAATTTTATACCATTCACGAAGTTCAATTATTAATACACCTTAAAAGAACTGAAAAAATCATGATAAGTTATTTAAAAGGCGAATCGGGTTCCTTGGCCATGTGCAAATAAGTTAAACGCTCGACCAGTGAAGGAAAGAATTTCTGAAGAAAAACCGTAAATTTTCCTTCCCAGAAGGTAAGAATCAATGTTTTCTTTCGTTTGTCAATGGCTTTGACTATTTTTTTGGCTACCTGAGTGGTAGTCATCATCTTTCCCTCGTTGCGTGGAGATTGTCCCTGTTGGCTTCCATCGGCCAGCAGAGCGGTGGAGCGTATATTGGTGGCAGTAAAACCAGGTGCGGCTATCAGTACATGAAGTCCATTACGAAGATTTTCTGTCCGGAGGGTTTCTAAAAATCCCCGAATGGCAAATTTCGAAGCCGAATAACCCGTTCGGCCGGGCAAGCCCACATAAGCCGCAATGGATACTATGCCTATCACGCTCCCCTTGTTTGCTAAAAGTGAAGACAAGGCATATTTAGTGCAGTAAACCGTTCCCCAGAAATTAACATCCATCAATCGCCGAATCACATTCAAATCGACATCTTTGAATAAAGCACGCATGGAGATGCCAGCATTGTTAATCAAAACATCTATTCTTCCATAAGTCGCAATAATTTCATCCATGGCATTCTTGCACTCTTCTTCCTTACTTACGTCGGTTGATAAACAAAGAATGCTGGAAGCTTTTCCGGAAAGTTCATCTTTAAGTTGGAGTAATTTATCGAAGTTGCGTGCTAATAAAGCCAAATGCCATCCTCTTTCTCCATACTCCTGAGCTAAGGCCCTGCCAATGCCCGACGAAGCTCCAGTAATCACTACAACTTTCAATTCCATTTTTTTCGAAAATAAATATGCGAAAATAATGAATTAGTGTTTTGCCTGCATTTCTTTACTTTTGCAACCAATTTTTTACCCTTCTTCATTCGTCCGTGCAAATTTCTTCTATAATAAATGTTGCCTCTGTTGCTCCTCATCATCATTGGTGGATAATTACGGCTTTCAGTGTCGTAATTGTCATCATGCTCCTCATTGATTTGGGAGTCTTCAATAAAAAAACTCATTCCATTGGTAACCGTGAAGCACTTACATGGACAATTGTCTGGATTGTGGTTTCGCTGCTTTTTGGGATAGTGGTGTATTTCGAATCAGGGCTCAACAGTGCGAGCGATTACATTGCCGCCTACCTCATCGAAAAGTCGCTTTCGATGGATAATATTTTCGTTTTTATCTTAATATTCAGTTATTTTAGTGTTCCATCAGAATATCACCACAAGGTACTTTTTTATGGAATCATTGGTGCCATCATATTTAGAGCCATATTTATCTTTGCTGGCGTTGAATTGATCAAGCTTACCTATCTGCCTCCCTTTGAAGTAAATGGAACTGAGGTTCAACTCAATGTCGTACTTACGATTTTTGGAATTTTTCTGGTTTATGCAGGATTAAAAACCTTCAATAATCATAAGGAAAAACAAAAAGATTTTTCGAAGAATTTCGTTGTTAGGGCAGCCCATCGTTTATTCCCTTTTTCGAATGAATACGACAACGGGAAATTTTTTACCAGACAAAATGGGAAACGACTTGCTACGCCTTTATTATTAGTCGTTTTGGTTATCGAGAGTACCGATATTTTATTTGCCGTAGATTCAATCCCTGCCATTTTTGCTATTAGTAACGATCCTTTTATTCTTTATACATCAAATATATTTGCCATACTTGGATTGAGGGCCTTATATTTCCTTCTGGCCAATCTAATGCCTTTGTTTCGCTTTCTTCATTATGGATTGGCAGTTATTTTGGTATTTATAGGTACCAAAATGTTGATTGCCGATTTTTTCGAAATACCCTCGCCTGTGTCTCTTGCTGCAGTAGTGGCCATACTCACAATTTCTATTCTTCTCTCTGTATTTATCAAAGAAGAAAAAATTTCAACCAATGTCGAACAAACTTCTAAGTGAAAGGGAAATATTTTTTCGCCATTTGGCGCTAACTTCCTTTACACCTCCTGCTATACAATTTTCGAAAGCCGCCGGTATTTATTTATATACTCCTCAAAATCGGATATATACCGATCTTAGCAGTGGTTTTTCGGTTTGCAATATTGGGCATAATCATCCTGCAGTGGTACAAGCTATCCACCAACAAGCTGATTTATATCTTCATCAAACCGTCTATGGAGAATTTGTGCAATCGCCTCAGGTGAGGTTAGCCGAAACACTCATAAATCTGCTTCCAACTTCGCTCGATTGCGTCTATCTTGTAAACTCGGGAGCCGAGGCCATAGAAGGAGCCATGAAACTGGCGAAACGTTATACCGGTCGACCTCACCTCGTTACTTTTCGAAATGCTTATCACGGAAGCACTCAGGGAGCACTAAGCATAACAGGAAACGAAATCCTGAAAAATCATTACAGACCGCTTATTCCTGGTATTATACAATTACAGTTCAATCAGATAGAAGATTTGAATCAAATTGACGAAACAGTAGCGGCGGTAATAATAGAACCCGTGCAAGGCGAAGCAGGAGTTGTACTTCCCGAACCCGAGTTTTTATATCGACTTCGGCAGCGTTGCGATCAAACAAATAGTTTGTTGATTTTCGACGAGATACAAACGGGACTGGGACGCACGGGAAGCATGTTTGCCTTCGAAAAATACAAAACCGTTCCCGATGTGTTGTGTCTGGCCAAAGCCCTTGGTGGAGGAATGCCCATCGGAGCCTTCATTTCATCCAAAAAAATGATGGATACGCTGGCTTACGATCCTTCTCTGGGGCATATTACTACTTTTGGAGGAAATCCCGTTAGCGCTGCAGCAGCATGCGCAGTTCTCGAAATTTTGCAAAATGAAATAGATATCTCTGCGTCCGACGAAAAAGCCAGACGATTAATCGACAGGCTCGAAAATTTTAAGGTCATCAACGAAGTCCGATTTTCGGGTTTACTCATTGCAGTGGAGTTTCATCATCTGAACCAAGCCGATAGAGCTTTGCAGCTTTTCTGGGAAAATTGTTTGATTAGCGACCGTTTTTTATTTTGCGAGAATGCTCTGCGTATTTCTCCACCTCTTTGCATCACTTTCGAACAATGCCATGAGGTAAATAAAACCTTACAGCTTATTTTTGAACAATTAGATAAAGAATTTTATGAATAAGATGATCGACCTTCGCAGTGATACGGTAACACGACCTTCGGCCGAGATGCTTGCCTATATGATGAAAGCCGAAGTAGGTGATGATGTTTTCGGAGAAGATCCCACGGTAAATGCCTTGGAAGAATATTTAGCCAGCATGTTTGGTATGGAGTCTGGCCTTTTTACTCCTTCAGGAACCGCAGCCAATCAGATTGCCATCAAGATACACACTCAGCCTGGCGATGAAGTAATTTGTGACCAAACCGCCCATGTTTATCTCTTCGAAGCAGGTGGAATCGCCTTCAATTCGGGTTGCTCGGTTCGTTTGTTAAATGGGGACAGGGGAAGGTTTAACATAAAGCAATTAGAAACTGCCCTGAATGACCCCGATGATATTCATGAACCTGTTTCACGACTGGTTGTAGCCGAAAACACAAGCAATAGAGGAGGGGGTTCGGTATGGGATTATGATGATTTAAGAGAAATTTCGGAATTCACTGGTCAGCATAAGCTTGCGTTTCATCTCGATGGTGCTCGTCTTTTTAATGCCATAACTTGGGATGGAACTCAACCCGAAAATTATGGCAGAATTTTCGATACCATCAGCATTTGCCTTTCGAAAGGTTTAGGAGCGCCAGTAGGCTCGGTTTTACTCGGTAACCATGAAATGATGAAAAAGGCACGCCGCATTCGTAAACTCTTTGGAGGAGGCATGCGTCAGGCTGGCTATTTAGCCGCTGCGGGACTGTTTGCTCTTCAACATAACATTCCTCTTCTTAAAGACGACCTGCGTCGAGCACAAACTATAGCTAAATCACTTTCTCAAAAATCTTTTATCGACTCTATTCTGCCCGTTGAAAGTAATATCCTGATCTTCACTTTAAACAAAGATTTTCCTTCCGATAATTTCCTCCATATTCTTCAGCAAAACAATATTCTGGCTTTGCCCTTTGGCTCACAAACTATCCGCTTCGTTACCCATCTCGATTTCAATGACGAAATGCTCGAGGTCGTGGTCAACGTCTTGAAAGCAATTTAGAATAAAGTTAAAACTTGCGAAACTATCCGCTTTCAGTATTATCTTTTCATTTCATTTCGGAATAATTCATTATTGGAATTATCATAAAAATCGAACATAGGAATGATATTTTGCTAAATATTCTAAATCAATAATTTAGAAAATATACATGTGATTGTTGGCATAAAATTGGATAATTATTTACTTCGATTTCGTTATGATTATCATATTTTTTCACTATTAACCGACAAAATTCTAAAAGTTCCTAAACATTTTTTATATACCACTTATTCAGTTAGTTATACATTAGCTTTCCCTTCTTTTAAAAACCT
>MWFC01000041.1 GCA_002071415.1 Bacteroidetes bacterium ADurb.Bin012 | reverse complement strand
GCACGTAAAGCGCTTCGGACACGGACTGGATTTTTATTCGTCTGTGTGTCAATCGAAAGTTTTCATGTAAATTTGGCATATTATCTCTAAATAACAGCAGAGTGCCAAAGCCATTCATTGCTATATTCACCGTAACCTTGGTCTATTTTCCTGTTTTTTTATTCCCACTCGCCTTGGAAGAATCTTTATATGATTCTCAGGATTCCATTATCGCAGCCGACACGCTTAAAACATTGCGATGGTGGGAGTCAGCTATCGAATATAGCCCTCAACGGATGAGATATATTGTTGGAGGAGGGTCTTTGATGTATGGGGTGACGCTTGTCGGTTTAAATTATTTATGGTATGAGGATTATCCTCGGTCATCGTTTCATTTTTTCGATGATTCTGGGGAATGGCTTCAGGTAGATAAGGCGGGTCATGTGGTTACACCTTACTTAGAGGCATATTATCTTCAGTATATTTTCCGCTGGGCGGGAATGAAACCGAAGCCTGCTGCAATATATGCAGGAATTACCGCATTTATGCTTCAGAATACCATTGAAGTATTCGATGGTTTTTCGGCAAAATGGGGGGCATCGTGGAGCGATGTCGCAGCAAATTTTGTGGGCTCAGCTTTGATGACTTCACAGGAATTGTTATGGAATGAGCAACGCATGCGGCTCAAAATCATCCATCATTTTCCCGATTACCCACAGGGTGAACTCTCTCAAAGAGCCCGTGATCTTTATGGAAAAACACTTCCAGAACGCTTGTTCAAAGATTATAATGCATTGACCGTTTGGCTGAGCATGAATCCCTCTTCGTTTGGGCTATCCTTAGGGCAACCTGAATGGCTGAATTTAGCCATGGGCTATGGAGCTGCCAATATGTATGGCGGTTATAACAATATATGGACGGATGAGAATGGAATATTGCACGATAGAAGCGATATAGAGCGCTACCGAAGGTATTTTATTTCTCCCGATATCGATTTCAGCCGAATAAAAACCAAATCAAGGTTTTTAAGGATTTTTTTCGAAACCTTGAATATCATCAAAGTTCCTGCACCAACTCTCGAAATCAATTCAAGTGGACAGATAATTTTTCATCTTCTATATTAAAGTAATATTGATGGAATTTCTCTGTAACTTGTTTCCATTTCGATAATTGTGCAATAGGGACAAGTTCTATATTTTTGTTTCGTAAAATTTTGAAAATATGTTGGGAGATGTATTATTGATCACCGATAAACACCGTGAAGCTGCAGCAAGTATATTGAACAAAGTCCTCGAGATTCGTAAGTCCAAGATGATAATTGCCATTAGTGGAGAATCGGGAAGTGGAAAATCGGAGATTTCGCATGTTCTGGCAAAAGCACTCAGGACGAATGGCATTCTTACCAAGGTAATGCATAGCGACAACTATTATCGTATTCATCCCTTAGAACGTAAGGAATGGAGAATACAACACGGAATAGAAACCGTTGTGGGATATAACGAATACGACTGGAACAATATTTACCGAAATATCGATGAATTCCGACAAGGTAAGGTTGCTAATATGCCATGCGTTGATTTAGTTACCGAACAGGTCGATCAATTGATTACAGATTTCGAAAATATTGATGCGCTGATTATTGACGGGCTTTATGCAATAAAGACAGAAGGAACCGACTTGAATATTTTTATCGAACTTACCTATCACGAAACGAAAAAGGCCCAAATGGTGAGAGGCAAAGAGCCTCAGAACGAATATCGTGCGCGTGTACTGGAACAAGAGCATAAAATGGTACAAGCACTGAAACCCCTATCTCATTTATTAATTACTCCTGAGTATAAAGTTGTTCCCGCCAGAGGTTAAAGAGTTCATTTTGGCCTCGAATCTGCATTGTCAGTATTTCCAAAACCAATTCTGGTAAATACTTTAACCGTACATTCTATACGATCTCGAATCCTTTATTAGAAACAAAGGTCATTCATTTATGAGCTGGGCTCTATATCCTATCTTCTCCAATTCACTGATGATTTTTTCGGGGTTGATATCACCTTTTACAGTCAAGACCTTATCGGAGGTTTCGAGATCGACATGCCATGAAGCTATATCTTCTTCGGCATTCAAAAGAGGTGTAATCTTTTGTATGCAATGCTGACAATGAAGATTGGTTTTAAATCTTAGCGTCTTCATATTGCAAGTTTTATTTTTTTGATTCTTAAACTATTGGATACAACCAGCACTGAGCTCACCGACATCGCTGCAGCGGCAATCATAGGGTTAAGGAGCTCACCGGTGAAGGGATATAGCAATCCTGCGGCTATGGGGATACATAAAACGTTATAGAGGAATGCCCACATTAAATTCTGGCGGATTATTCTCCGCGTTGTTCGAGAGAGTTGAATGGCAGCAGGTAGGTGAAGGAGTTTTCTATGGGTAAGTGTAATTCCTGCAAGGTCGAGGGCGAGTGAGGTACTATTCCCTAACGTTGCACTGATTTGGGCACTAGCCATGGCTTCTGCATCATTGATGCCATCACCAATCATCAGCACGGTTTCACCCTTTTTCATATAATCGTCGATAATTTTTCGTTTATCATCGGGTAGAAGTTCAGCATAGAAGGTTGGTATACCGACTTGCTCGGCAATGATTTTAGCTGAAGTTTTATGGTCGCCGGTAAGCATAATAGATCGTATTCCTTGTTTTTTCAATAATTTCACACAATCTGCTGCGTCGGTTCTGAGAGCATCACCGGCTGCAAGAGCCATGATAGCTTTATGTTCGATAGCAAAGATTACGAGGGCAAAAGCGTGATTTTGCCATTCTTCGAGTATTATTTGCATATCTTGGGAAATATCTGTTCCTTCGCTCCGCATCCATTGCAAACTGCCTAATCTGAATATCTGGCCGTGATTCTTGTAGATAACCCCTTTCCCAGGGATCACCTCGACTTGTTGTTCGATAAAAGGCAGGTTGAAAGAAGGAAATATATTTTGAAGATAGGAGACTAAATAATTGGAAAGGGGATGATGGCTAGCTTTTTCCATAGCACAAAAAACTGCAATCCATTGTAAAAGGTCAGGATGATTCGACGAATCGAGATAATGATCTTTTATTACGGGTCTCCCCAATGTAAGCGTTCCGGTTTTATCGAAAGCTACGAGGCTTGTAGTAGCGGTTTTTTCGATAGTTTTTCCGTCTTTGAAGAGAATCCCATTGAGAGCAGCTTTGCCAATGGCGGCTACGAGAGCAGTTGGCGTGGCCAATCCCAGAGCACATGGACAGGCAATTATCAACACATTTACCATAGCCGTGAGGGCCATGGCGAATTGTCCCTCTTTTTGAAAAAACATCCAAGCAGCAAAACTTATCAAAGAAATCAAAAGGGCAACGGGCACGAAAACTCCTGCAATACGGTCGGCAAGGCGTTGAGCGGGTGCTTTTGTCGAGAGCGCACGTGTTACGGCTGCAATAACATTCGCTAAAACAGTCTCAGAAGGGCTACGAGTAACCAACAACGTCAATGCTCCTTCCAGGCATCTTGTTCCGGCATAAACCTCATCTCCTTTGGTCTTGAATCTTGGCATTGACTCGCCGGTAATCGAACTTTCATCTATGTGTGAGCTTCCTATGAGAATTTTCCCGTCGACAGGAATCATTTCGTAGGCCTTCACTAAAACTCTATCATTTGTCATCGCACTGGCTACCTCTATTTCTATTTCCTGACCGTTTCGAATTACTCTCGCCTTATTGGGTTGAATTTCTTTGAGTTTCTGAAGTGAAGCTGCACTTTGTCGTTTAGCCCTTTCTTCGAGAAATTTTCCTGTCATTACGAAAGCTATAATCATAGCTGGAGTTTCGAACCAAAGATGGCCACCATGCATCGCAGGAATCCATAGAATAACTGCTGAGAAGATGAGTGCGGCTAAAGTGCTTATGGCTACCAGAGATTCCATAGCCGGAGTAAGAGATTTCAGTTGTCTCCATGCCTTTTTGTAAATATATCGGGCAGGGAAAACCATCAGATAAACGGTAATAAAGAAGGAGAGAAATTGTCCAGGACGAAAATTATTGAAAAATATTCCGAATATTAGGATAGGTAGGGCTGCAATCCATACCTGGCGTAATTTACTCACATTCATTTCTTCGAAAGTTACTGAGGATGAATTTGCACTCTGGCTCGAAGAGAGAGGAGTTTGATATCCAGCCTTCAGGATTTTTTCAACAAACTCGGCAGGGCTGGTTTTATCGGGGTCGTAGCTAATGCTCACATTTTCGAGTGCCAGATTGGCGCTCACTTCTTGTACTCCCTCAATTTTCTTGATTTGTTTTTCGATGGTGGCTACACATGATGCACACGTCATTCCCTTGACAGATATCGTAATAAATTGAAAGGCCATTTTTAGTTTTTTTCTTCTAATTTTTTCCTAAGGAATTGAGCAGTATAAGAAGTAGGATGTTTTATCAAGTCTTCGGGTGTTCCCTCAAAGACAAGATATCCACCCTCATCGCCTCCTTCAGGGCCAAGATCGATGACCCAATCTGCCGATTTGATAATTTCCGGATTATGTTCGACAACAATTAATGTATGGCCATTGTTCAGCAAAGCCTCGAAAGCAGCCAGTAACCGGCTGATGTCGTGAAAATGTAATCCGGTAGTTGGTTCATCGAAAATAAAAAGTGTTGGCCTTTCATTTTGAATGTTTGAAATAAAAGAAGCCAATTTCAATCGCTGTGCCTCACCTCCCGATAGTGTGCCTGTCGATTGTCCAAGATGGAGATAACCCAGGCCCACATCCATCAGGGGTTTGAGTTTTGCTATGATTTTTCTTGCAATATCGGAGGAGATGGATGGATGTTGGAAAAATCGAACTGCTTCGTCAATGCTCAAATTCAAAACTTCATTGATATTAAGGCCATTCACCTTAATCTCGAGCACTTCCTCCTTGAATCTTTGTCCTTTACAACTATCGCAAACCAGCCAAAGGTCAGCCATAAATTGCATTTCGATTTTAATTCTGCCTTCGCCTTGGCATTCTTCGCAGCGCCCGCCTTCTATATTGAAGCTGAAATAGCCAGGTTTGTAGCCTCTAACTCTTGACAGAGGCTGTGTACTAAAGAGGGTTCGAATATCATCGTAGGCGCCCGAATAGGTGGCTGCGTTCGAACGTGAAGATCTTCCCAATGGATTTTGATCAACCTGTTCAGTATTTCGAATCATTTTATAATCGCCCGATAATTTGAGATATCTGCCGGTTTTTTCTGCATATCCCTGATAGAGCTTCCGCAGGGCGGGGTAAAGAATTTGTTTTACCAGAGTAGTCTTGCCCGAACCACTTACCCCTGTAATTACCGTCAATACATTTAAGGGGAATTTTACGTCGATGTTTTTTAAGTTATTTTCACTTGCTCCAATGATCTCGATATAGTTATTCCAATGGCGTCTGTGTTTCGGAATGGGGATTCCCATTTGCCCGCTCAGATATTTTGCTGTGAGCGAATTTCCATATTTTATCATTTCCTGATACGAGCCCTGAAACATCAACTCTCCTCCATAAACTCCAGCTTCGGGCCCAATGTCGATGATTTGGTCGGAAGCCTTGATGATTTCTTCGTCGTGTTCTACCACGATGACGGTATTGCCAATGTTTCGAAGATTGCAGAGTACCTGAATGAGACGTTGTGTATCACGTGCATGAAGGCCGATGCTGGGTTCGTCGAGAATATACATAGAACCAGTAAGATTCGAACCTATGGCCGTAGCCAGATTCAATCGCTGAGATTCTCCGCCGCTTAGGGTATTGGAATTACGATTGAGGGTAAGATATCCAAGTCCTACATCGTTTAAAACTTTCAAGCGGGCATCAATTTCGATAATTAACCTTCTGGCAGCAAGAAAATCGGAATCGCTCAGTGTGAGCTGTTCGAAAACTTCCTGCAATTGCTTGATCGGCTTCAAGATCAAATCGGTAATAGCATAACCTCCCACTTGTACATAAGTGGCCTCTTTTCTTAATCTTGTGCCCTTGCAATCGGGACAAACGGTTTTTCCTCTAAAACGAGAAAGGAGAACACGGTATTGAATCTTGTAAAGATTTTCCTGTACCATTTCGAAGAAATCATTTATGCCTAATATTCCCCTATCGCCTTTCCAGAGAAGTTGTTTTTGTTCTTCGTTCAATTCATCATAGGGCTTATGAATGGGGAAACCACGTGAACGCGCTGCCTGGATGAACTGCCAACGCCATTCTCCCATTTTTTCTCCCTTCCATGGAGCCACACATTCTTCATAAACCGATAAACTCTTGTCGGGGATGACTAGATCTTCATCGATACCTATGACTGAACCGAAGCCCTCGCAGGTTTTACATGCACCATAAGGATTGTTGAATGTGAATAGATTGACGCTTGGCTCTTCGAAGGCAATTCCATCGGCTTCAAAACGATTGGAAAAGATTTGCCTGTGAAGTTCGCCGTTTTGCCAATAATCGACCATGCAAGTACCCATGCCTTCGTAAAATGCTATTTCTACTGAATCGGCTATCCTCGAAACGAATTCTTCGTCGATGTCTCCTCCTGTAAAACGATCAATAACCAATTGTATTTCGGCGTTGGAATCGATGATATTCTGCGAAGAAAGGATTTCTTCGATGTGGAAAATATTTCCGTTTATCGAGACTCGGGTAAAACCTTGCTGGAGAAAGATATTCAAGCGTGAAGAGAGGTTTTCGCCAGAATTCTGATGGATTGGCGAAAGTAGTATGCTGCGTGAACCTTGAGGTAGTTTGGCAATAAAGTCGGTAACATCGGTGGGAGTATTACGTTTAACGATGTTCCCTGAAATGGGTGAATAAGTTTTCCCAATGCGAGCGAAAAGGAGCTTCAAATATTCGTAGATTTCTGAGGAGGTACCTACAGTACTGCGTGGATTACGGGTGTTTGCCTTTTGTTCGATGGCAATGGCTGGCGCAATTCCATGAATAAAATCTACATCGGGCTTGCTCATCCGACCAATGAACTGACGTGCATAGGCGCTAAGGCTTTCTATATAGCGTCGCTGGCCTTCAGCAAAAAGGGTATCGAAAGCCAGAGATGATTTACCCGAGCCTGAAAGCCCCGTAATCACTACTAATTTATCCTTTGGAATGGCTAAATCGAAGTTTTTCAGATTATGCTGCCTTGCTCCTTTTATTAATATATATTGATGATAATCAAGGTCTTGAATATGGGAAGCAGGTATCATCCATGTAACAAATTAAATGTGCAAAATTAATACTAATTCATAGGGGATGCTCCTTAGAACCCTCTTTCCAAAAAAGATGAAAGGATTATAATTTATTTTATTACTGGTAATTAACCCCCTTTTTGAGGTAAAGAAACTATAAAAGCAGTAAAAATTTGAAAAAAGATTGCTTTTTTTAAAAAATGATATAAATTTGCACCATTGATTGAAAGTGTCATAAAGAAAGAATTTGATTGTTGAATTAAAAACGGAGGCTGCCTATCGCTGAACTTCTACACTTATTGAAACCACGAACCCTTTAGAAGCGCAGCGTTATGAATTACACAGCACTTTCCGACCAGGAACTTATCAAGAACTACCGGTCGGGCGATTCGGATAGCCTTGAACATTTAATCCTCAGACATCAGGAAAAGGTTACTTCATATGTGTTAAATGTTGTTAAGAATCGTCATCTTGCCGATGATATCGTACAGGATACCTTTCTGAAAGTTATCAATACCATTCGGTCGGGTGCTTACAAGGAGGAAGGCAAGTTTATTCAATGGGTGATGCGCATTGCACATAATCTGATGATCGATTATTTCCGCCGTCAGAAAAAATTCCCCATAGCCGAACCTGGAGAGGGAATGGATATTTTCAGTACCTTGCCTTTGCAGGACCGATCGGTGGAAGATGCTATCATCTATGAGCAAATCCTTACCGATGTAAAAAGAATGCTGAAATATCTTCCCGAAGAACAGCGCAGAGTAGTAGAGATGCGACTTTACGAAGATTTAAGCTTCAAAGAAATCGCCGAAATAACAAAAGTAAGTATTAATACTGCCCTGGGACGAATGCGTTATGCCTTGATCAATCTTCGTAAGATTGCCAAAGAAAATGACATTCAACTCAGCATGTGAGGAATCCACATTGCTTTTAAATCTCATATCATCCAGCGTTTATAAATAAAGGGGAAAGAGAATCCTGTTGGGTTAAACTTTAATCTGTAATGCTCTATATTAGGAGCAGTGAGGTTGTTGGATTAGTTTATGAACTATTTTGGGGGTTTCATCCATCTTTCCCCTTGTATAGCCTCATCTTGAACTTGAATATGATTAGATACGGGAAGGAAATCTTTAAGGTGGTTTCTCCATTTGTCTTTTTGTAAGCATTCACATCTCTTTCTAAGGTTTTATTCAAAAATAGGCTTCCCTTCAAAAATGAGATCATCCGTTAAATCCGGGAAAATTATGAATGCGATGCTCATGATGATGTTTGACGTGCGTATAGTTCTTCGAATAAATTCTTTTTAAGGAAGATATACTAAAGCCATAGGCTTAGCGTTTGAATAGATAATTCAAAGTTTCACCAAAATGCAATGTATGGATAAAAATTCTACTCATGAAATTCAGCAGAAGTTTCTGTTCAAGAGAAAACACTTTGTGCCTATGCCGGGAGGGAGACTAGCATTTTTGATGGCTTATTCGCATGCTTTGCTTGTAGTTTCAACACGTATGATAGGCGATTGTTTCATCAACATGAACTAAAACTTTTAGCTAATCCGAAAGGGGGGTTGCGGGCGCCAGCGAAGCTGGCGACCGCAATGTAAAATGTTTTCCTTTTTAGAACGTGGATTTTTTAAAACTTGTTTATCATCTTTCGTTTGCTTACAAATTTAATTTGTCTTGATTGATGAGAAATTTTAGGAAATTCTTTTTTTTCTTGATTTTGTTTTTTTATGTTATTCAGCTTAATGCTCAAAAAAACAATGAATTAGGCATTCATTTTGGTTTAATGGCCAACAGTTTGGTATCGAATGCAAATTTAGATGGAAGTGGTAGTTTCGATGGTAAAGGTGCATTTGTGCTCGGGGTTAAATATGTGAGAAATATTTCGAATCACTTTTCTTTTGAAACAGGTATTGGCTATTCTGAAAATAAAATTAAAATCATACCTGCACCTGGTTTAGGTCTTGTTCCATCAGAGAAGACAATTCAATTGGTTTCATTGCCAATTTTGGGAAATTTCAGCTTTTCAAGAAATTTTTACCTTAATGGTGGAATTTTAATGGATTTAGAAATATATCATTCCAACATTCAATCTACACATAAACAGTCTGGAATAGGGGTTTACCTGGGAGTAGGTGGTCAATATAATATAGAAAGATTTACATTAAAGCTGATTCCATTTGTTCAGCGACACGCCATCATTCCATTCGAACATGAAAAATATCAGCAACATCTCACCGAAGTTGGAATTACGCTCGTCCTTGGATATCAATTTTAATGAATGGAACGAAAGAATTTTTTAGCTGAATTTCTATTCGGAAAATCTTAGAATTTATAATTCAATCCAATGCCGAAACTTTCTTTGAATTGCAGGCGTGGTCCTTCTCCTATTACTACTTGGTGACCATCCACTTCGGCATATTGTTTTATTTTGATATTATGATCGTAAAGCAAGTTAAGCCTTAAACTTGAGCTTAAAAATTTATTGATATGAAAATTAATAAGTGCATCCCAATTAACATCGATATTCCATCTGTTATGAATGTCCTCATCGAGATAATTATTATAAAGAATTAGCCGGCTTTCGATCGAAACATTCGTAAAAATTTCACGTTTGAGTTGGGCGTTTACATTTATGCCAAATTCAGGTTTGATTTTTTTACCTGTTGTTAATAAAGTATGAAGGGAATCGTTGGAATAGACAGCAGGTTTTACTCCAAATGAACCTTTATTGGCGAGTTGTTCATTGAGCACGAAAGTAAATCGGCCAGATGCTGGAGAAATAAAGATGGTGAAATTATCGGATGGTTTGTACTGCATTCCCAAAGATAGGGTAAGATAACCAGGTGCCATGAAAGTAGAAATCAAAGTCGAATCGTCGGGATAACGATATCCATTGGTAAACTGGCTCTTGAAATTTATTAAAGAGGTGTAATTCCAATTCTTGAATGCTTTGTATCCGAAGATGCTAGTATAGTCTATCTTATCTTCGGTTTTTCTGAGGTCTCTTTCTTGTGTACGAAGCACACCCAATCCCAATATTAAATTTCGCTCCGAATTTAATTTTTTCCAATAATGTCCAACTTTTACATTGAGCCATCCCGAACCGCTCAAACTGCTTTCACCTCCTTCAGCCCAATTACTGAAATGCAATTGATTAAAGGTGAGTGTGCTGTTGCCATTTAATTTCCACGACCTTGTACTGTCGGCGTTATCTTCTGACACTGCCTTAAAAGAAATACCTATCAAGATAACAAAAATTAACAATCCAAATTTTTTCATTTTTTTTGGTTCTACCTTTGTATTGTTCAGGCTACCAGTTACTGAACGAAAAATTATCAAAAACTCAAACATTAATTCTTCACAAATCTTTGCAAATTTTATTTTTTAAACATAAATAAAAATTTTATTGACTTAGGTTTTTTCAAATGAATAAATAATTTTTATACAAGATAAGGTAATCATGAAATAGGAAATTTATTGATTCATATCCTTTCCTGTAATGTTTATTACGTCTTAGCAAAACAAAGCAAAGAAAAATTGTTTTCTTTATGGCTTAATTTTCTATACGCATTTCGTAGGAAATGTGGGCAGCTTTTCTGAGCATGGCTGAAACGCCACAACAGCGTTCTTGCGAAAGGTCGATGGCTTTCTGGAGTTTATCGATGGGCAAATTTTGACCTTTGAATATGTAAATCAATTTGATGGTATGATATACTTTTGGGTGTTCTTCAGTAGTTTCTGCCTCTACTTCGATTCCAAATCCTTCAGGAATTACCTGCATTTTGCGCAAAATTGGAATTACGTCCATGGCGGTACATCCTGCCAGAGCCGCCAGAACAAGGGGTTTAGGGCGGGGTCCACGATTACGTCCCCCTGCGCTTTCTACTGCATCCATAATGATTTTATGCCCGTTTACATTGGCTTCGAAGGCTAAGTCTTCCATCCAGTTCAAAGAGACTTTATCACTCATAGATCTAAATTTTATTTTTTGCAAAGTTATTCATTCCATTGAAAACCTGAAGGAACCATACCAGCTTGAAAAGTGGATAAAAGTTGTCCCTTTCTCGAATAAACGTAAACATTGCCGTTTTGTTGATAATCCAAAGGATCGGACAGTAAAATGAAGTTTCCTGCATTCAAACCGTAGAAATTCTTGTTATTAGATTGAATGAATGGTAATTGCGGAAGATCATTCTCCATAATTCCCATACGGTACACATCTTTGTTCAAATAAAATAAAGTATCATGGCTTGGGTTAATGCACAAACGAGTAGGATAGGTCTGATTACCCGAAAATTCAAATTTTTTCAGAATTTCACCCTGAGGATTCATACAATATAGTGCCGGAGTTTCTTCGAAAAAAAATCCTCCACTGCATAAAATCCAGATGTGGCCATTTTTATCGATGGCAGCACTATTGGGCTCCTTGGTAAGGATAACCGATTTTACCACACTATCGGCCAAGCCATCTATAATAGTAAGCGTATTGTTGAGGCTATCATTCAATGATGACCAGTTGAGTGCAAAAATATGACTACCAGCTTCGATGAGATATTCACAGGATTTTCCGGTGGATATTTCCTTGATTGTTTGTCCCGTCAAGGTATCGATTACATAAAGAGATTCCTTGTAGAGATCACTGAGATAGGCCTTGCCATTTTTGTGAAATAAAAGATAACGAGGTGATGCGAAACCAGTTAGTGTCATTATCGATTCGAAATTTTTCGACTTTACGATTTCGATTTTGCCGGAATTATTCACCACAATCCATATTTTATTTCCCACTTTGTTCAGGCTTTGTGCCACATCACCCAATGGTCGCTGATTGGCAGTGAAAAATACGTCATGAATAACTTCTTTTGTGTCCAAATCATAAAAATCGATACTTGCATTTCCTTGCTGGAAAAGCCCTTCATTAATGATAAAAAAGCCTCTACGTCCGGAAAAATTATTTTCGGAAGTATTTTCTGGATTCTCGGGCTCATTGCTGCATGCTGAAATGAACATGACAAGGGAAAAACAAAAAAAGTAAAAGAATTTTTTGTAAAGCATGGTTTTTAATTTTTAAGGGTTTAATAAAAAAGTAAATCCAAGATGAAAATATCGGCCTGGCATGGGTTGATAGGCAATATTCTCCCATTGGATATTAAATAAATTATTAATTTTTAATGTTAGTTTAATTTCAAGTTTTTTTATGGAAAATATATAATCTAAGCCAGTATCTTGAAGCAGATATGGTTTCAGAAAATGGCTCTCATCGTAATTCGTAAAACGTTTACCTGTGTAATTCATCGAATACATAAAGCTGAAACTTCGATGAACGAGATAGAAAGAAAAGTTTCCAATATGTTGTGGTGTATATGGTAATTGAAGTCTCCCCTGAGGGTCATCTTCGTTTTCGTTGGTAATATTGAAAGCATAGGAAAGTCTGCTATTCAACGAGGTTTTGCTCCATGTACAGCCTATGTCTATTAAAATTTCGATACCGCTGGCTTTTACATGTTTCAAATTGATGGGTTCCCAAATTGAAATCATTACACTATCGGGCATCCATGCTATCCAATCTTTTATTCGGGACGAATAGGCATTTGCCTGTAAACCGATAGAAATTCGATTGAGTAAATTTTGTCGGAAACGCAAACCCGATTCGAGATGATGGCTGATTTCGGGTTTTAAATTAGGATTGCCTCCCGGAACCCAATACAAATCATTCAAGGCTGGAATTCTCGAATTTTTAGCATAAGCGAGGTAAAAGGCAAGATTTTTCGTAGCCATAGGGAATAATTCTGTCCCAATAACAGGCAGTAATGGCGTCGAAGTTGATTCTGCGATTTCTTTCCTCATACCTGCATAAAGATTAGCAAAAGAGCCAAGATGATGATTTAGCTTTATCCATAGAGAAGAGATATTTCGAGTGATATTATCGGCATAGTTTGCAGTACGAGCCATTTGCGACTGAAACCGGATTTCTGATTCGAGGTGTGTGTTGTTTTCCCAATATTTGGATGCATTTATTATTAAAAATCCCTGATGCATAGTATAAGTAGAATTGATTGCGGCTAATTTGTTCTGGTAATTCATAAAATTATAAGTCCAGGCCGATTTCAAGCCAAGACGAATTTGATTCTTGCTCTGATGACGCCAGGATGCCATAATTCGGGCATCATCCAATTTCATCTGTTCATTTTCAGGTAATTGGACCGTCGAAATGGGCGAGGGAATATCTCTATTTAATGATTGTGTAAAAAGGTGAATTTCAATGGCATTCAAACTATCTGCATTTAAATAGAAATCTTCTCCAACCAGCCATTGATGATTACTTGCCCCAAGTCTTTTCTCTTTTTTGGGTTCTGCCAGCATATTGTTAATGTATTCGAAATCATTATCAGCCGACTGATACCTCGTATAAAACTTCGTCTGAAGGTTTTTGTGCTTTATTGCTGCCTTGCCCCCATAGCTTTGATAACCAAAACTCCCTGTTTCTATTTTAGCTTCATAACGGTTATTGTCGTTCCAGCTGGGATTATTGTTGATTTCTATGCTTCCACCCAGTCCGCCACTTCCTTTTTCTAAAGAAACCAAGCCTGGTAAAAGCAAAATTTCGTCTTCACTCATCACCGGGATTGTAGAAAAATCGGTTTGGCCGGTTCCGGCCGCATTGATGGGAATCCCATTCCAGTAAATCTGCGTTTGAGCTGCATTGGTACCACGTAGTGTGATAGTTGATGTATTACCAGGTCCATAATCTTTCAAATAAATAGGGGCAACTCGTTGAAGTATTTCACCCAAAGTTCTTTCCTCGTGGACTTCCATTTCGATCTTAGGAATCCTGTAAGCCGAGAAATAACTGACATCAGGGTATTTGGCCGAAACCGTGATGCTTTTCAGTTTGATGGTATCTGGGTACAGGTTACTGTGAATGAGCGGGTAAATATGTGAAGAATCACTATATGCAGAAAAATTTGGAGAGCTATTTTGACAAAGCCCTGTACTCATGATGAATATCATCGGGAAAATAATAAGACCATATCGAAATTGAACAGGAATGATATAAAATATTAAAGTTCAAAAGTGAATAGTTTCTTCAAACTCATAAGTAGGATTGCATAGGATTTTGCCCACTTTCTTGATGGTCGCATGGTTAGAATATCCTCATAATCGTGATAAAGGGATGAGGTTTTAAAAACTTCTCCATTAATCGAATCGATGGGAGAATTAAGGAAGTTTTGCCAAAATTGACCTAGCTTTATCTTTGGAAATTTGAAAAGATAAACGTAAGGAAGGTATTTATTGAGCATAATGATAGATTTTAGGTAACTCAATGAATGAACATTTTCTACCTCAAAACCCGGATTGATAAAACGCTGGAAAATTTGCTATATTCAGGAATTTCCCAAGCTTTTAACCCGAAAGCCTTGATTGTAGCAGTTGCTTTTGGCAGGTCTTCTGACTTTCCCCTCTCCGAGGCCTTCCCATCGTACTCATGCTTGGCATTTTCCAACAGTGGCGCAGGTTTCGGAGACTTTTATTTTCGGGACTACAGCAGCGGGTACTGTTCCGGACTTCCTTTGCAGGTCACCGGATTCCCTATTAAGCCCTTAGGGCACCAATAGCGGTGCAAATATACATGATTATTTTTAATCTATACACAGATGGATAAAAATGGTGGATGGTATATGGTGATTGGTAAGTTAAAAGTTCATAAAGTTTAAAACGGAAGAAGGGAGAACGGAGGTTGGTGATTAGTGATTAGTGGATGTTGATTGGTGAATGGCGATTGGAGCTTGTTCGTTGTCAGTTATTAGTTGTTAGTTGTCAATTGTTGGTTGTATTGCAAAAAATGGTCAAAATAAGATTAACAGCAAAGATTTCAATGATTCTCGATTGTGGTGTCTGAATGCCGTATTTTCTGTAATTCTATTCTCAATATTATCAGATAGATAATGGACACCAAGACAATATTGGCCAATACAACGACTATAAACGCACTTCCATAAAAGAAGAGCGTCGAGAAAAGCAGTATGAGTTGATTGATCAATAAAGCCAGAAAGATTGAACGGTATCTGATATTGTTCACCATTTCACTTTCTAACCTTTCCTTGCTGAAAACGGCAAGGAAACAGCCTGCAAGCATCAAAATCAATGCGATTTCGTCCACAATATTGGTCTGAACAATCGAAAAAACCTTCACCGATACAAAAGATGAAATCAGAGCAAAAACAGGGATTCTTATCGTTATACCAAAATGTTGACAAATCACCCACCAAATAATTCCGACTGCAATTAGGGCATATCCAACAGACTTACAGGTGTATGGCAAAACAAAAATCCCTGTTTTTGACTGGTTCATGTTAGGTTAATCCAAACAAATTTTAAGCAAACTGATAAATCATTTCAACGACCCAGAATAAAAAGGCATAGCGATGGTTTCACCATTATCTAATTCAAACTGCACCTTTACGAGTCCGAATTTATGATTTACCCAATAATTAATTTTCTTCAAGCCATGGAAATTAATTTCGTGTTCAACCTCAATTACCTTGATTTTGTAAAAAGCATAATCGAAGTCATCGGTAGTGGATTTATAAATCACCTTGCGTTCTGTATCCGAATCTTTGACGGGATAGGTATCACCTACCTTTGCATTGAATTTTACGAGTATCCCTTGATAAAAAGGATACTTGTTTTCTATCCCTTTATCGGTAAATTTAACTTTTACTCCACTCACACTCACATTGTCTTCACTGATATTAAGGCCAGGAACATTTGACAAGATTTGTTTAAGGGCATTGTTGGTAATTACAGCATGACCCTCGAATACTGATACTCCATCTTCGACTGAAGTAACGGTGGCCGAAAATCCAGAAATGCCAGCAATCGGCTGGGATGAAGATGTTATTATTACACCTTTATTCCCTAGTTCAGAAGGTGATCCTCCGATACTATAATCGGAATCATCATCGCAACCATTGAATAAAAATGCAGCAAACGTAATTGCACAAAAAACAGAAACTAACTTTTTCATAGTCATAAGGATTTAAGGGTTAATGGTAAGTTTTGATTGATATTATGAATTTAGTCATACATGCTTGAATTATTCTATCTTCCATTGAAAAAATACTGAACTGGTTCATACAACATCGTATAAAACTCCTTTTTGGATTTTCATTTTCTTTGAAGAAATGAGCTCTCTCCGCACTCCGTATTCTGCTCTTCTGTAACCTCATTCCCCAATTCATTATTTTCTTGCGAAGGGAAAAATTAATATTTGATTTTGGTTATGCAAAGATACATTTCTCTCCATGGCTTGTATAAGTTTTATTAAAATTTTTATAAAAGAAATTATCAAACCGCCATCTTGTTGGTACTTATATTTTACTTTGAACCAAGTCCATTCATTTAGTGACTTTACCGCGGCATTTAGTAATTTCATAATTAAACATAAGATTTCGTATCAAAATTATTGAATTCCTTCATTTCATCAAGTATAGAATGATAAACAGGAGAAATAAGCGAGTTTAATTTCTAATTTCGTAGTTTTAATTTACCGAAAGAAATCTTGAATGAACATTTGGCTACATTTCATTGCAATTGGAGGCAGTGCCATGCACAATCTGGCTTTGGCTCTTGCTGAAAAAGGATACACAATAACAGGCAGCGATGATGTAATTTTCGAACCTTCACGTTCACGTCTTGCCCGAAAAGGTTTACTCCCTGAAAGAGAAGGATGGTTTCCAGAGAAACTCGATCCCAATATTGATGCAGTTATCCTTGGAATGCATGCCAAGGCCGACAATCCAGAATTGCTCAGGGCAAAAGAACTTGGATTGAAAATCTATTCCTATCCCGAATATCTTTATGAGCAATCGAAAGATAAAATGAGAATAGTGATAGGGGGAAGCCATGGCAAAACCACCATTACTGCCATGGTCTTGCATGCTTTCCGACAAGCGGGCATAGATACCGATTATATGGTTGGAGCTCGCCTCGAAGGTTTCGATGTAATGGTAAAACTAAGCCATAATGCTCATTTTATGGTGATTGAAGGAGATGAATATCTTACTTCACCTATTGACCCACGCCCCAAATTTCATCTCTATCATCCTCATATTGCATTGCTGAGTGGAATAGCATGGGATCATTTCAATGTGTTCCCTTCATTCGAAATTTATAGAAAACAATTCGAAATCTTCGTTTCTTTAATCGAACCTGCTGGCGCTCTTGTGTATTGCAAAGAAGATGAATCGGTTAGACGAATTGCCTCGAATGCTCCCAATAACATCCAAAAAATTTCCTATTCTTTCCCAGAATTTAAGATTCAAGACCATACAACCTTGATAAAAGCCATCGACGAATGGTTCCCCTTGCAAATATTCGGGAAACATAATCTTTTGAATTTGAGTGGGGCTATGAAGGTTTGCCAATTAATAGGAATCGATACTCTCACTTTCATGAAAGCCATGACAAGTTTTCGTGGTGCATCAAACCGTCTGGAACTGATAGCCCAAAACGAACTTACAGCAGTTTATCGCGACTTTGCACATTCACCTTCCAAAGTTAAAGCCACAATAGAAGCCCTTGTTGGCCAGTACCCCGAACGAAATCTCGTGGCTTGTCTTGAATTGCATACCTTTAGCAGCCTCAACAAAGATTTTCTTCCTCAGTATAAGGGAAGCATGGAAATGGCTCATAAAAGAATAATCTATTTTAATCCTCATTCCTTGCAGTTGAAAAACCTCCCACCCCTGTTTGCCGACGAAATAAAAAAATCATTCGATGACGATTCATTACAGGTCTTCAATGACATTGACGCATTATTAGCCTTTCTCGAAACCCTGTCATGGAAGAATTCGAATTTGCTACTAATGAGCTCGGGCAACTTCGATGGGCTCGATTCTAAAAGGCTTGCCGATAAGATTCTGAAACATTCGTAATAAAGTTGTATTTTCGTACCTTATCCAAATACTAAATTTTATTGAATGTCTTTTGTTCGATATTATCATATTATTCTTATCATCATCCTGATTTCGAACTGTTGGGATATGAAGGCACAACGAAGTCAGCTCTCGACTGCTTCATCCAGAGCCGAAAAAGCTTATTATAAAGCCACGGAATGTTTGGATCATCGCGATTACAAATGTGCCGAAAGGGAATTACGAAAAGCAGTCTCTGCAGATGAAGGTTTTAGCGAAGCATGGATGGTTTTGGCCGAAGTTTTGGTCGATCAAAACAAAATTGACGAAGCTATTAAAATTTATCAAACGATTTTAATAAAAGGGCGGCGTTTTTACCCAGAAGCACTCTATTTTTTAGGTTCACTCGAGTTAAACACTGGATTGTACAAAGAAGCTTCTCGACATTTAAGCGATTTTTTGAATGCTCAACCTATTTCAAGAACAAAAGAAGAATCGGCACGTGTAAAGCTGGCTTCCTGCGAATTTGCTCTTCAAGCCATACAGCATCCAGTTCCTTTCGAACCTCATAATTTGGGACCTGCTGTCAATAGCGAATATTCCGAGTATTTCCCCTGCTTGACAATCGACAACCAGATCTTGCTTTTTACGCGTCGCCTTCCTGATCCTGATATAGAAGGCCGCGAACAGGAAGATTTCTTCATCAGTAGAAAACAGAATGGCAATTGGAGTAAAGCCGAAAATATTGGTTTCCCCATCAATACACGGTACAATGAAGGTGCCCCTACCCTCTCTCCCGATGGTAATTTTCTGATATTCACTGCATGCAGCAATCAATTCGGATATGGTGAAGGTAGAGAAGGTTATGGAAGCTGTGATCTATTTATTTCCCGCAAAATGGGTCAACATTGGGGTAGGCCTAAAAACATTGGCTTCCCGGTAAATACTTCTAAATGGGAAACCCAGCCTTCTTTTTCGAGCGATGGAAGAACCCTCTTCTTTATTAGAGGCTTTTACGATAAGCAAAATTCTTATCATCAAGATATCTATCAAACCATTCTACAAGATGATGGTTCATGGAGCGAGCCCGAAAAGTTACCCGATTGCATCAATAGCCCGGGATTAGAGGAAAGCGTTTTCATCCATCCCGACGGGCAAACACTCTATTTTTCGTCGGATGGCTGGCCAGGAATGGGAGGATTGGATATTTTCGTCAGCAGAAAAGACAGCAGCGGACAATGGTTGACACCCATAAATATGGGATACCCCATCAATACCTACCATGATGAAAATAGCCTGATGGTTTCTGCCGATGGGAAATTGGGCTATTTTGCCACAGATCGTCCCGGCGGCTATGGCAAACTCGATTTATATTCTTTCGAAATTCCTCCCGAGCTTCGCCCTCGAATCATTACCTATTTAAAAGGCACTGTATTCGACGAAGCCGATGGTAAAAAACTCGCCGCCAAATTCGAACTCATTGATCTGGCTACAGGACAAACCATTATTCAAAGTGAAAGCGACCCAGTAGATGGTAGTTTTTTGGTGGCTTTGCCCTCAGGCAGACGTTATGCCCTCAATGTATCTCATCCCGACTATTTATTTTATTCCGACCACTTCGACCTCGAAGGCAACCACGATTATGACCATCCTTTCTTGAAAGATGTTCCTATGCAGGCTATGAAAATTGGCGAATCGGTCGTACTTCGTAATGTCTTTTTTGCTACGGATAGTTACGAACTTATGCCCGAATCACGAGCCGAACTCGACCGCCTGGCCGCTCTCCTGATGCAAAACCCTAACCTGCAAATCGAAATCGCCGGACATACCGATAGCCAAGGCAACGACGACTATAATATGGAACTTTCGCTGAAACGAGCTCGGGCAGTTTACAGCTACCTAATCAGTAAAAACATCGATCCACTGCGCTTGACCTATAAGGGATATGGAGAAACTAAACCAGTGGATACCAACGATACACCCGAAGGTAGGGCCAATAACCGCCGAACCGAATTCAAAATTATTCACCTTTAAAATTGATTAACGATGATAGAATGGTTTGAAGCTCATCCTGGATTTTATACTTATGCTATTATCCCTTTCCTTATTTTCTTTGCCAGAATTTGCGATCAAAGTATTGGAACCCTTCGTTTGATCCTGATTTCGAAAGGGTATAAAACCATTGCACCTTTTATAGGATTTTTCGAAGTCATTATCTGGGTGCTGGCCATTTCACAAATCTTTAAACACCTCGATAATATAGTATGCTACTTGGCTTATGGAGCAGGATTTGCCACAGGTAACTATATCGGCATATTGCTCGAAGAACGTATCTCGCTTGGTACAGCACTTATCAGAATTATTCCCAGATATGATACTACTGACCTAATCACATACCTGAGTGAACGGGGTTATGGCCTTACTTTCTGGGATGCCGAAGGCCGATATGGAAACGTAAAGATTATCCTCACCATCATCAAGCGGAAAGAAATACCTCAGGTGGTGGATATTATCAATAGGTTTAATCCGAATGCATTTTATACAATTGAAGAAATAAAAGCCGTCAATAAAGGCATTCTAAAGGATGAAAAGGCAACTGACATTTTTCGCAATCTAATTTTTGGGCCGCGTAAAGCAAAATGATGACCCTATGCGAGATACACGTTAAGGGCTATGAGGTATAGGGGATTTTGATGAATGGGGAAAATAGAAACCAGAGTCAGAAGAGAAAGAAAAAATTAATATTTGGTGATTGTGAAATAAGGAATAGGCAGGAAGTATCGCCCCATCTTCCCCTTCACATGGACACTGCATCACTTATCATTTTTAAATTTTTACTCAAAGATAACCATATTTTATAGCCCCACACCTTCATATATCCGATTCTTTGGAATTTTTATTATCACTAATCTTCCTTATTTGGATTTGCTCCCTGAATATTGGATAAAAGCATGGATAGAAATCTGAACTTTAATACCCAAAAAAATTCACAATAAAGAAGAAGTCTAAAATCATAAAAAAACAGCCTCCCTGAGCAGGGTTGATCCTGCCAATTGAAACCAAACTTGCTGTGAGAAAAGAAAAAATGGAAAGTGGATTCAATGAAATAGTGGATGAAGAAATAAAAGTCATCCAGAAAGATTCTGATACTGATTATGGATACATCAAGATGACCTATGATTTATCATGCTTGAAGATTCTTATTAACATAAAAAAAACTTATAGCTAATGGTCGAAAACCAATTGCTTCATAACCAGGTGCAAGAATAATTATCGGGGGGAAAAGCCGATAGAAACAACGTATGAAGAGCAACATAAAAAAAGGCATCATTAGCTCCTCATCCCCTATCATCAATCATCGGGAAATATGAGTTTGAGAGGACCTCTTTGTCCTTATTTGAAATTCCTCGTTGGCATAGAGGATGATAACTTAGAAAAAGAAATGTCCGTCGCTGAAACATTTCCATAACCATCATCGGCATAATAAACACTGCTGGTTGTTCATTGTCGACGTAAAATTCACTGATTTTTTCTATTTTTCTCCTATAAATCCTACCCAAGTTATACCGCTTTTGGGGAAGCGAGTTTCTCCTGCGAGTTTGGTTCAGCCTAACATGCTGAACATTAACTCATGTCTGTGTACTTA